>NZ_JBNOZL010000004.1:0-445564 GCF_050311635.1 Isoptericola nanjingensis
GATAGGCCGGATGTGGAAGACAGGACTAAAGACTGTCGGAGCTGACCGGTACTAATAAGCCAACAACTTCACACACCTACCAAACACTGTTTGGTCAATAACACTGCTTCGCGTCCACTGTGCGGTTCCCGAGAAACGGGCACCACCCCCACCACCACCAGCACCAACCTGGTGGCAGGCAAGGGGTCACCCCGAAAACTCGATACTGTTACGGCGGTCATAGCGTCGGGGAAACGCCCGGTCCCATTCCGAACCCGGAAGCTTAGCCCTTCAGCGCCGATGGTACTGCCCTCGCGAGGGGGTGGGAGAGTAGGACGCCGCCGGACACCCATTCACGAAAGGCCCACCCCACACCGGGGTGGGCCTTTCGCATACCCGCAACACCCCACCAGGCCGTCGTGCCCGCAGGCGTGCTCGGCGGCGAGCCGGCCCGTGGTCGCGCACACGGCATCCCGCGCCGTCCGGGGCGCGCGGCAGTGGCGAGCCCGACGACACGATGACGTGGCGTGCGCGCCGCGACACCGTCCCGTTCCGCTGCGCGCCGGCGCCCGCGTGCTCCGAGCTCCGGGGGAACTCCCGAGGTCGGCGCGCTGGACCTGCGGGCGGGCCGGCGCGCGCTGGCGGGAGCTTCCGCGTCCTCCGACCGGCGCGGAGACTCCTCTGCACTCTTCTCAGGGTCTTCACGAGCGTGTCCGGGCGGCCGTTTCAGGCTGCTGACCTGGGGTGATGATGTGCCGCAGCGAGCGTGCTCGGCTGGTGCCGTGCGGCAGGTCCCTACTGAGCGCAGACTCACTTGACATGGCACCGGGCCGAGAGCGAGACTTCACTGAACGGAAACCCACTTCCGGTGGGTGGAATCGTCCGAAGGGGGTCGCTCGATGACGAGTGCAGGTCTCGAGGCATTCAACGCGGCGGACATCGACGCCGCACGCGCCCGGGTGCTCTCGTGCGCGGCCGTGACCCGGTGGGCTGACGCGGTGGTCGCCGGCCGCCCGTACGCGGACACCGCGGCTGCACTCGCGGCGGCGCGAGTCGTGGCGGACCCGTGGAGCGAGGAGGAGATCGACTCCGCGCTCGCCCGTCATCCGCGCATCGGCGAGCGTGCCTCCGGGGAGGACGCGGACGCTGCGCACTCGCGCCGGGAGCAGGCCGGGCTCGGCGACCTGACCGGTTCGGTGGAGGAGCGCCTGCGCGCGGGCAACCGTGCCTACGAGGAGCGGTTCGGTCACGTCTTCCTCATCCGGGCCGCGGGCCGCACCGCCGACGAGATCCTCGCCGCGCTCGAGGAGCGCCTGGGGAACGATCCCGCCACCGAGCGACGCATCGCCGGCCAGCAGCTGCGGGAGATCGCCGTGCTGCGGCTGGAAGGAGAGCTCTCATGACCTCGCACATCACCACCCACGTGCTCGACGCGGTGTCCGGCCTGCCGGCCGCCGGTGTGGCCGTCTCCCTGTGGAGCGTCGGCGCGGACAGCGCCGCGCGGCTCGCGGACGCCACGACCGACGCCGACGGCCGGGTCAAGGACCTCGGCCCGAAGTCCCTCGAGCCCGGCACCTACCGCGTGACCTTCGCGACCGGCGACTACTTCGCCGCGCAGGGGGTCGCGACGTTCTACCCGTCGATCACCATCGACTTCACCGTCGAGGCCGGGCGCGACCACTACCACGTGCCCTGCCTGCTCAGCCCGTTCGCGTACTCGACGTACCGCGGGAGCTGACGGGCCGCCAGGCCCGCATCACCGGCCGCGGCAGAGACGCCGCGGCCTGCGTCATCGTCATCGGAGACGTATGGGGGCCGCCCTCGGGGCGGTCCCGCGACAACGCAACAACAGATGAAGGAGTCAGCAATGACCGCCACCGCCACCGACGCCCAGGCCACCACGGGCACGATCGTGCTGGGCGACAACCAGTACGGCAAGGCCGAGGTACGCGTCATGAAGGTCGACCGTGACCAGGCGCGCCACCGGATCACCGAGCTCTCGGTGACCTCGCAGCTCCGCGGTGACTTCTCCGCCGCGCACATCGACGGCGACCAGGGCCGCGTGGTCCCCACGGACACGCAGAAGAACACGGTGTTCGCGCTCGCCAAGGACGGCATCCCCTCGCCGGAGGAGTTCGCCCTCCGCCTGGGTGAGCACTTCGTCTCGAGCTTCGACTGGATCGAGGGCGGCCGCTGGGAGGCCAAGGAGTACACCTGGGAGCACATCCCCTCGTCGCTCACCTCCCACGTGACCGACGGCGAGCACGACCACGCGTTCGTCAAGGGCGGCACGGAGACCCGCACGACCGTCGTCCAGCGCGAGGGCGACGAGGTCTTCGTCGTCTCCGGCCTCGAGGACCTCAAGGTGCTCAAGTCCACGGGTTCCGAGTTCCACGGCTTCCCGAAGGACCGCTACACCACCCTGCAGGAGACCACCGACCGCATCCTCGCGACGTCGGTGACCGCCCGCTGGCGCTACACGTCGCTGGACATCGACTTCAACGCCGTCTACGACGACGTGCGTCGCATCCTGCTCGAGACGTTCGCCGACGTGCACTCGTTCGCGCTGCAGCAGACCCTCTACCAGATGGGCAAGCGGGTGCTCGAGGCGCACCCGGAGATCGGCGAGATCAAGTTCTCGATGCCGAACCTGCACCACTTCGTCGTGGACTTCGAGCCCTTCGGCCTGGAGAACCCGAACGAGGTCTTCTACGTCGCCGACCGCCCGTACGGAAAGATCGAGGCGGAGGTGAAGCGGGAGGGCGCCGACCAGGAGCCGCGCGCGTGGGCCACCGTCACGGGGTTCTGCTGATCCGGTTTCCCCTGAACAGCGAGGCACCGTGCAGTCGGTTCGAAGGAGCATCGAGATGAGCACGACGACCATCGACGCGGCGGGCGTGACCGGCGTGCCGCAGGGCGGTCGACCGGAGGACGAGCGCTACCCGCTCGGCAAGACGTTCCTCTACGGCCTGCAGCACATCATGACGATGTACGGCGGCGTGATCGCGCCGCCGATCATCGTCGGGCAGGCGGCGGGCCTGACCGGGGCGGAGATCGGCGTCCTCGTGTCGGCCGCGCTGCTCGTCAGCGGTCTGGCCACCGCGCTCCAGACGCTCGGCATCCGCTTCTTCGGGTCGCAGCTCCCGCTCGTCCAGGGCATCTCGTTCGCCACCGTGTCCACCATGGTCGCGGTGGCGAGCGGGGACGGCGGGCTCCCCGCCGTCTTCGGCGCCATCATCGTGGCCGCCGTGATCGGCCTGGCGATCAGCCCGTTCTTCGCGCAGGTCGTGCGGTTCTTCCCGCCGGTCGTGACCGGCACGATCATCACGATCATCGGCATCTCGCTGCTGCCCACGGCGGCCGGCTGGATGATGGGCGGCGACGAGGAGGCGGCCGACTGGGGCTCGGTGCCCAACATCGCGCTGGCGCTCGGCACGCTGGTCGTGGTGCTCGCGCTCAGCCGCTTCCTGCAGGGCACGATCTCCCGCCTGTCCATCCTCTTCGGCATCATCCTCGGGACCGTGGCGGCGGTGCCGCTCGGGCTGGCGGACTTCTCGGGGGTCGGAGAGGGGTCGCCGTTCGCGCTGCCGACGCTGTTCGCCTTCGGCGCCCCGGTGTTCGAGATCGGCGCGATCATCTCGATGACGATCGTCATCCTCGTCATCATGACGGAGACGACCGCCGACATCATCGCCATCGGCGAGGTGCTCGACACCAAGGTCGACGCGAAGCGGGTGGGGGACGGCCTGCGGGCCGACATGGCCGCGACGCTCATCGCGCCGTTCCTCAACTCGTTCCCGGCCTCGGCGTTCGCGCAGAACGTCGGCCTGGTCGCGATCACCGGCATCCGTTCGCGGTTCGCCGTGGCGGCGGGCGGCGGCGTCCTGTTCGTCCTGGGGCTGTTCCCGGTGCTGGGACAGGTGGTCGCGGCGATCCCGTCGCCCGTGCTGGGCGGCGCCGGCATCGTCCTGTTCGGCTCGGTGGCCGTGTCCGGCATCCGCACGCTGTCGCGGGTCGAGTACGAGGGCAACCTCAACCTCACGCTCGTCGCGGTCGCGTTGGGCTTCGGCATCATCCCGATCGCCGTCCCGGACTTCTACGACCAGTTCCCGACCTGGGTGGGCATGATCTTCCACTCCGGGATCGCGGCCGCAGCCGTCGTCGCCGTCCTGCTCAACCTCGTGTTCAACGAGATCCGCTGGGGCCGGCGCAGCAAGGACCCGTCGGTGTTCACCGCAGGCTCCTCGGCGCGACTGGTCGTGACGGAGGAGCAGGAGCAGCGCCGGGCGGAGTACTTCGCGCGCCTGGACGCCGAGCGTCAGGAGGAGCGTCGCCGCGCCCGCCTCAACGCGGACGTGCGGGCGCGGGTGCGCCACGGCCACGGCCGCCGGTCGGGCTGCGTGTCGGCCATCGACCTGGACGCGGACGGCGTGCCGGACGTGCTCCAGATCCGCGAGGGCGCGCGCGACGCGGTCGCCGGTCGACGTCCCGGCGCTCACGCGGCGGCGGACGACACCCGTCCGCAGCTGGTGCACGCGGGCGCCGCCGAGCCGGGGGACGGGTGACCACGATGCGCGCCCCGGCACGACGCAGGGCGCGAGGCGGGATCCCCGCCTCGCGCCCCGCGTCGGGTCGCCGCGTGCCGTCAGGCCGCGGAGAGCAGCTCCTTCGAGATGGTGTCGGCCATCTCGTGCAGCAGGGGGAGCGCGGCCTCGCCGAACTCGTAGGTCACGCGGGCAGCGGGCCCGGAGACCGAGAGCGCGGTCGGGGTGGGAGCGCCCTTCACGGGGACGGCGAAGCACCGCACGCCGATCTCCTGCTCGCCGTCGTCGACGGCGTAGCCCTGCTCGCGGATCGTGCCGATCTCCTTGAGGAGGTCGTCGACGTCCGTGATGGACAGGTCGGTGGCGGGCGGCATCCCGACGCGACCGACGATGTCGCGGATCGTCTGGTCCGGCAGCTCGGCGAGCACCATCTTGCCGACGCCGGTGCAGTGCGTGTAGACGCGCCGTCCCACCTCGGTGAACATCCGCATCGAGTAGGACGACGAGGCCTGGGCGACGTACACCACCATGTCGCGGTCGATCATCGCGAGGTTGGCGCTCTCGCCGAGCTCGCGGGCGAGCCGCTCCAGGTGCGGGCGGGCGCTGGCGCCGAGCTGGCGGCCGGCGCTCTCGCCCAGCCGGATGAGGCGCGGTCCCAGGGTGTACCGGCGGTTCGGGAGCTGACGGGCGTAGCCGCGGCCGACGAGCGTCCGCATGAGCCGGTGGATCGTCGGGAGCGGGAGGCCGGCAGCGGCCGCCAGCTCGCTGAGCGCGGCGTCGCCGCCGAGGTCGGTCATGATCTCGAGCAGGTCGATCGCCCGGTCCACCGACTGGACTCCGGTGCCGTTCGCCATGGGTCGTGTCCCCCTTTGAGTCTCACGAACCGGTCCCGGTTCTAGAAACCATCCTTCCACATCTCGAAACTTCATGTCATCAGCACCTCGAAAGGAAACCCAGGCCATGGCGATGCCCAGCCCCAGCTACACGATCACCCTCCGCGTCGAGGCCCCGGCCTCGCAGCGCGCGACGAGCGAGATCGTCCACGAGATCGCCACGGCCGGCGGATCGGTCATGGGCGTCGACATCGCCCAGTCGCACGCCGACACGATCGTCGTCGACGTCACCTGCGACACGGTCGACGCCGAGCACGGCGAGCGGATCGTCGCGGCGCTCGACGCCCTCGACGGCGTGCGCGTGCTGAAGATGTCCGACTCGACCTTCCTCATGCACCTCGGCGGCAAGATCTCCGTCACCCCCAAGGTGCCGCTCAAGACGCGCCGCGACCTCTCGCGCGCCTACACGCCGGGCGTCGCCCGCGTCTGCCTCGCGATCGCCGACCGCCCCGAGGACGCGCGCCGCCTCACCATCAAGCGCAACACCGTCGCGGTCGTCACCGACGGCACCGCCGTCCTCGGCCTCGGCGACATCGGCCCCGAGGCCGCCATGCCGGTCATGGAGGGCAAGGCGGCGCTGTTCAAGCAGTTCGCCGACGTCGACGCGTGGCCCATCGCCCTCGACACGACGGACACGGAGGAGATCATCCGCACCGTCAAGGCGATCGCCCCGGGCTTCGGCGGCGTGAACCTCGAGGACATCTCCGCGCCCCGCTGCTTCGAGATCGAGAAGCGCCTGCGCGAGGAGCTCGACATCCCCGTCTTCCACGACGACCAGCACGGCACCGCCATCGTGGTGCTCGCGGCGCTCATCAACGCGCTCAAGGTCGTGAACAAGAAGATCGAGGACGTCCGCATCGCGGTGTCCGGCGTCGGCGCCGCCGGCTCGGCCATCATCCGCCTCCTGCTCGCCCAGGGCGCGAGGGACATCGTCGGCTTCGACCGGCACGGGGCGCTCACGCCCGAGTCGGCCGGCGATGACGCGAACCGCGCCTGGATCGTCGAGAACACCAACCCGTCCGGGTTCACCGGGACCCTCAAGGAGGGGCTCGTCGGCGCCGACGTCTTCGTGGGCGTCTCGGCGGGCAACATCCTCACGGGCGCGGACGTCGCGGCGATGAACGACGACGCGATCGTGTTCGCCCTCGCGAACCCGACGCCCGAGGTCGACCCGATCGCCGCGGGCGAGACGGCCGCCGTCGTGGCGACCGGCCGCAGCGACTACCCGAACCAGATCAACAACGTGCTGGCGTTCCCCGGCCTGTTCCGCGGCCTGCTCGACGCGGGCGCCACGCAGATCACGGACGAGATGCTGCGCGTGGCGGCGGTCGCGATCTCGTCGGTGGTGAGCGAGGACGAGCTCAACTCGGCCTTCGTCATCCCGGGCGTGTTCGACAGCCGCGTCGCCGAGGCCGTCGCGGAGGCCGTCCGGGCCGAGGGCCTCAAGGAGGTCCCGGTGGCGGAGCACCGTGCCGGGGACGCCGAGCACCTGGCCCAGCACCTGGGCCGTGCACTGCAGGCCGAGGGCGCGGCGGTGGCCCGATGAAGGCGTCCCTCGACCAGGCCGCGCTCGACGCCGTCGAGCGGCGGCTCGCCGCGCACGACGCCCACCTCGAGCGCGCCTACCCGGGCGACGACGGCACGCGCCAGCCCGTGCACACCGTGTACGTGCCGGCGCACCGGTACGCGGCCGGGCTCGCGAGGGACTGGGGCGCACAGGCGCTCGCGGCCGTCGAGGCGCAGGGCACGGACGCGCTGCTGGACGCCGTCGGCGTGCGGGACGACCTGCGCGAGGCGGTCGCGGCCCAGGTGGAGCGCAAGCTCGCCGCCGAGCCGATCGAGGACCTGCGCATCGACCTCGAGGACGGGTACGGCACCCACCCCGACGCCGACGAGGACGAGGTGACCGCCGCCGCGGCCGCCGCGCTGCGCGCCGAGCTGGACGCCGGGGGAGCGACGCCGTTCGTCGGCATCCGGTTCAAGTGCTTCGAGCGGCCCACCCGGGCGCGCGGCCTGCGCACGCTCGACGTGTTCGTCAGCACGCTCGCGGCGTCGGGCGACCTCCCCGACGGGCTCGTGCTGACCCTGCCGAAGGTGACCGGCGTCGTGCAGGTCGAGGCGATGGTCTCCGTCTGCGAGCGGCTGGAGGAGGCGAACGGCCTGCCGGCCGGGCGCCTGCGCTTCGAGGTGCAGGTGGAGACGCCGCAGTCGATCCTCGACTCCGAGGGCACGGCGACCGTGGCGCGGATGATCCACGCGGGGGCGGGGCGCGTGAGCGGCCTGCACTACGGCACGTACGACTACTCGGCGGCGCTCGGCATCGCCGCGGCGTACCAGTCGATGGAGCACCCGGCGGCGGACCTGGCCAAGGAGGTCATGCAGCTCGCGGCCGCCGGCACCGGCGTCCGCCTGTCCGACGGGTCGACGAACGTGCTGCCGGTCGGCGACGACGCGCAGGTGCGCGCCGCGTGGGCGAACCACGGGCGTCTCGTGCGGCGCTCGCTGGAGCGCGGCTTCTACCAGGGCTGGGACCTGCACCCGGTTCAGCTGCCGAGCCGGTTCGCGGCGACGTACGCGTTCTACCGCGAGGGCTTCGAGCCGGCGGCCGAGCGGCTGTCGAACTACGTGAACGAGGTGGAGGGTGCGGTGCTCGACGAGCCCGCCACCGCCAAGGCGCTCGCGTGGTACCTCAAGCGCGGCGTCGACTGCGGAGCCCTGGGCGTCGACGAGATCGTCGAGCGCACCGGCCTGCGGCCGGACGAGCTCACGGCGATCGTGACGCGCCCGCTCGGGGGCTGACGCCCGGGCATCGGCGCAGCGCACGGCCACGACGGCCCGGCAGGACGACGTCCCGCCGGGCCGTCGTCGTGTGCGCGGCGTCACGACCGCACTGCGGGACGGCCCCGGGCAAGGGTTGACCGATCGCGCCGACCCGGCGTAGCGTTTTCACTACAAGGAACCAATCTTCCATCTGGCGAAAGCGAGTCAGCGATGACGGACCAGATCCCCTACACCGTGAACTGCTCGATCCTCCTCACGGACCTGCCGCTCCTGGAGCGTCCGGCGGCCGCGAAGGCGGCCGGCTTCGACGGCGTCGAGCTCTGGTGGCCCTTCGCCACGCCGACCCCCGACGCCGACGAGATCGACGCGTTCGTCGGGGCCCTGGCCGACGCCGGCGTGCAGCTCACCGGCCTCAACTTCGACGCCGGCAACATGCCGGGCGGCGACCGCGGCCTGATCTCGTGGCCGGAGCGCTCGGCCGACCTGCGCGCCAACCTCGACGCCGTCGCCCGCATCGGCGAGCGCACCGGCTGCCGCGCGTTCAACGCGCTGTACGGCAACCGCGTCGAGGGCGAGGACCCGGCCGCGCAGGACGCGCTCGGCGCCGAGAACCTCGCGCTCGCGGCGAAGGCCGTCGAGCGCGTCGGCGGCACCGTGCTGGTGGAGCCGGTCTCCGGCGCCCCCGCGTACCCGCTGAAGACCTCGGCCGACGCCGTCGCCGTCCTGGACCGCGTGCGCGACGAGCACGGCGTGACCAACCTCGGCCTGCTGTTCGACGTCTACCACCTGTCGGTCAACGGCTCGGACGTGGACCTCGACCTCAAGACCTACGGCGACCGCATCGCCCACGTCCAGATCGCCGACGCCCCGGGCCGCGGTGCCCCGGGCAGCGGGGACCTGCCGATCCAGCGCTGGATCGGCGACCTCCGCGCCGCCGGCTACGCCGGCCCCGTCGGCCTCGAGTACAAGACGGCCGACGCCGACCCGTTCGCCTGGCTGCCCCGCGCCGAGCGCTCCGCGCGCTGAGTGCCCCGCGCTGCAGCGACTCCTCGACCTCCCCGGAAGGACACGACCAATGAGTACCATCGCCTTCATCGGCCTCGGCATCATGGGCAGCCCGATGGCCGTCCACCTGCAGGACGCCGGGCACGCCGTCGTCGGCTTCAACCGCACGGCCGCCAAGGCCCAGCCCCTCGTCGAGGCGGGCGGCACCGCCGCCTCGTCCGTCGCAGAGGCCGTGAAGGCCGCGGACGTCGTGGCCGTCATGGTCCCGGACTCCCCGGACGTCGAGGGGGTCCTCACCGGCGACGACGGCGTCTTCGCGAACGCGCAGCCGGGCACGCTGATCGTCGACTTCTCGTCGATCCGCCCGGACGTCACCATCGCGCTGGCCGAGCAGGCGACGGCCGCCGGCTTCCGCTACCTCGACGCGCCGGTCTCCGGCGGCGAGGCGGGCGCGAAGAACGCCGCCCTGTCGATCATGGTCGGCGGCTCCGCCGAGGACTTCGCCGCAGCGTCCGACGTGTTCGACGCCGTCGGCAAGACGGTCGTGCACGTCGGCCCCTCGGGCTCCGGCCAGACCGTCAAGGCCGCGAACCAGCTCATCGTCGCCGGCAACATCGCGCTGCTCGCGGAGGCCGTCGTCTTCCTCGAGGCGTTCGGCGTCGACACGGAGGCGGCCGTCAAGGTCCTCGGCGGCGGCCTCGCCGGCTCCGCGGTGCTCGACCAGAAGGCCGAGAAGATGCTGGGCCGTGAGTTCGCCCCCGGTTTCCGCATCGACCTGCACCACAAGGACCTGGGCATCTTCACGACCGCCGCGCGCGAGCAGGGCGTCGTCGCCCCCGTCGGCGCCGTCGTCGCACAGCTCATGGCCGCGGCCCGCGCCGAGGGCGACGGGTCGCTCGACCACTCCGGCCTCTTCCAGGCGATCGCGCGCCTGTCCGGTCGCGACTGACCTCGCGCCCGCCCCGACATCCCCGAAGACTCGAAGGAGAGCACCATGCCCCGCATGCGCGCGGTCGACGCCGCGGTCGCCATCCTGGCGAAGGAGGGTGCCACCGAGGCCTTCGGCCTCCCCGGCGCCGCCATCAACCCGTTCTACGACGCCATGCGCCAGCACGGCGGCATCCACCACGTGCTCGCCCGGCACGTCGAGGGCGCGTCGCACATGGCCGACGGCTACTCGCGCGCCGAGCGAGGCAACATCGGCATCTGCATCGGCACGTCGGGCCCCGCGGGCACCGACATGATCACCGGCCTGTACGCCGCGTGGGCCGACTCGATCCCGATGCTGTGCATCACGGGCCAGGCCCCGGTGGCCAAGCTCGACAAGGAGGACTTCCAGGCCGTCGACATCGCGTCGATCGCCGCGCCGGTCACCAAGCTGGCGAAGACGGTCCTCGAGGCGTCGCAGGTGCCGGGCGTCTTCCAGCGCGCGTTCCAGCTGATGCGCTCGGGCCGTCCCGGCCCGGTCCTCATCGACCTGCCGATCGACGTGCAGATGACGGAGATCGAGTTCGACCCGGAGACCTACCAGCCGCTGGCTCCGGAGCGACCGGAGGCCACCCGCGAGCAGGTCGCCAGGGCGATCGACATGCTGCTGGCCGCGGAGCGCCCCCTGATCGTCGCCGGCGGCGGCATCATCAACGCCGGCGCGGAGGCCGAGCTCGTCGAGCTCGCGGAGACCCTCGGCGTGCCGGTGGTCCCGACCCTGATGGGCTGGGGCGCGATCCCCGACGACCACCCGCTGACCGCGGGCATGGTCGGCATCCAGACGTCGCACCGCTACGGCAACGCGACGTTCCTGGAGTCGGACTTCGTGATCGGCGTCGGCAACCGGTGGGCCAACCGCCACACCGGCGGCCTGAAGACGTACACCGAGGGCCGCACCTTCGTGCACGTCGACATCGAGCCCACGCAGGTCGGCCGCGTGTTCGCGCCCGACTACGGCGTGGTCTCCGACGCGGGCGCCTTCCTGCGCACCGCGCTCGAGGTCGCCGCGGAGCGCAGGGCCGCCGGGCAGCTGAAGGACTACTCCGCGTGGGCCGCGTCCGCCCAGGAGCGCAAGGGGAAGCTGCAGCGCAAGACGCACTTCACCGAGATCCCGATCAAGCCGCAGCGCGTGTACGAGGAGATGAACAAGGCCTTCGGCCGCGACACGGTCTACGTCACCACGATCGGCCTCTCGCAGATCGCCGGCGCGCAGCTGCTGCACACGTACCACCCGCGGCACTGGATCAACGCCGGGCAGGCGGGCCCTCTGGGCTGGACCGGTCCGGCCGCGCTCGGCGTCTCGCGGGCGCTGCCCGAGGGCAACGTCGTCGCCCTCTCCGGCGACTACGACTTCCAGTTCATGCTGGAGGAGCTCGCCGTGGGCGCGCAGCACCACCTGCCCTACGTGCACGTCGTGGTGAACAACGCCTACCTGGGCCTGATCCGTCAGTCGCAGCGGGCGTTCGAGATGGACTACCACGTGTCCCTCGCCTTCGACAACATCAACATGTCGCACGGTGACGGGGAGCCCGAGGGCTACGGCGTGGACCACGTCAAGGTCGCCGAGGCGCTGGGCTGCAAGGCGATCCGCGTCAAGGACCCGGAGGACCTGGGCGCCGCGTTCGCCAAGGCGCAGGCCATGACCGCGGAGTTCCGCGTCCCCGTGGTGGTCGAGGTCATCCTCGAGCGCGTCACCAACATCGCGATGGGAGCAGAGCTCAACGGGGTGAACGAGTTCGAGGACCTGGCGATCTCGGCCGAGGACTCGCCCACGGCCATCGCGCTGCTCGACTGAGCGCGACAGGCTGAGCAGTACCCGACGACGGCGACGGGAGAGACGATGGCGAGGACGGGCAGGACCGACGGACGAGGGGGTGGAGCGGCAGTGACGACGACGGGACCGACGGCGGCGCGCGTGCTGCTCGCCCCGGACAAGTTCAAGGGCTCCCTGACCGCCGGCGAGGTGGCCGCCCACCTGGCGGCCGGCCTGCGGCGGGCGGTGCCCGGCGTCGTCGTCGACGAGCTCCCCGTGGCAGACGGAGGCGAGGGCACCCTGGAGGCCGCCCTCGCCGCCGGCTACACCGCGGTGGACCTGGTGGCGACCGGCCCCCTCGGGGAACCGGTCGCCACCCGGTACGCCCGCCGGGGCGCCACCGCCGTCGTCGAGATGGCGGCGGTCACCGGCCTCGCCCAGGTGACCCCGACGCCGGCCACCGCTCTCGCCGCGACCTCCCGGGGGCTCGGCGAGGTCATCGCGCACGCCCTCGACGCGGGGGCACGGGAGATCGTCGTCGGGGTGGGCGGCTCCGCCAGCACCGACGGCGGGGCGGGCATGCTCGCCGCGCTCGGCGCGCGCCTCGCGTCGGGGGCGGGGGACGTCGCCGACGGCGGCGGCCACCTGCACGAGCTGACCGACGTGGACCTCGCGGGGCTGCACCCCGCGCTCGCCGACACCGAGATCGTGCTCGCGAGCGACGTGGACAACCCGCTGCTCGGCGAGCAGGGCGCGGCCGCCGTGTACGGGCCGCAGAAGGGCGCCGACCCGGCGACGGTGGCCCAGCTCGAGCTCGGCCTGGCGACCTGGGTCGACGTGCTGGCCACCGTCGGCGTCACGGGCGCCCGCGGCTACGCCGCCCAGCCCGGCGCGGGCGCGGCGGGCGGCGTGGGCTTCGCCTGCCTGCTGCTCGGCGCCGAGCGTCGCCCCGGTGTCGAGGAGGTGCTGGCCCTCACGGGCTTCGCGGACCGCCTCGCCGGCGTCGACCTGGTCGTCACGGGGGAGGGCAGCCTCGACGAGCAGTCCCTGCACGGCAAGACGCCGGTCGGCGTGGCCGCCGCCGCGGCCGTCGCCGGCGTCCCCACGGTCGCGGTGTGCGGCCGCACCACCCTGAGCCCCGCACGAGCGGCCGCCGCCGGCCTCACCGACGTGCACGCCCTCACCGACGTCGAGCCGGACGTCGCCCGCTGCATCGCCGAGGCGGGCCCGCTGCTCGAGACCCTCGCGGCGCGGCTCGTCGACCACCTGCCGTCCCTGAACACCCTGGAGATCGCATGACCCACGACCTCGTCGTCCGCGCCGCCCGCGCCGTCACCCCCGAGGGGGAGCGCGCCGTCGAGGTGGGCGTGACCGACGGCCGGATCGCCGCCGTCGTTCCGCTCGGCACCGGCCTGGCCGGTGCCGAGGTGCTGGAGCTCGCCGAGGACGAGGTGCTGCTGCCCGGCCTCGTCGACTCGCACGTGCACGTCAACGAGCCCGGCCGCACCGAGTGGGAGGGCTTCGCCACCGCCACGCGCGCCGCCGCGGCCGGCGGCGTCACGACGATCGTCGACATGCCGCTCAACTCGCTGCCCCCCACGACCTCGGTCGCGAACCTCGAGGTCAAGAAGCAGCGCGCGGTGGACCAGGCGTTCGTCGACGTCGGCTTCTGGGGCGGCGCCGTGCCGGGAAACACGGCGGACCTCAAGCCTCTGCACGATGCCGGCGTGTTCGGCTTCAAGTGCTTCCTTGCCGACTCCGGGGTGCCGGAGTTCGGCCACCTCGAGGACGCGGAGCTGCGCGCCGACCTCGCGGAGCTGACGTCGTTCGGCGCCCTGATGATCGTGCACGCGGAGGACCCGGGCACCCTCGAGGACGCCCCGCAGGAGCCGGGCCCCACCTACAAGAACTTCCTCGCCTCGCGGCCCGCCAAGGCCGAGTCGACGGCGATCGCCTCGCTCATCGACGCGGCCCGCGCCACCGGCGCGCGGGCGCACGTGCTGCACCTGTCCGACGCCGACTCGCTGCCGATGATCGCGGCCGCCCGTGCGGAGGGCCTGCGCCTCACCGTCGAGACCTGCCCGCACTACCTGTCCCTGGACGCCGACCACGTGCCCGACGGCGCGACGGCCTACAAGTGCTGCCCGCCGATCCGCGAGCACGACAACCAGGACCGCCTCTGGCAGGGCCTGCGCGACGGCCTGATCGACGTCGTCGTCACCGACCACTCGCCGGCCACCGCCGAGCTCAAGCAGCCGGCCTCGGGCGACTTCGCCGAGGCCTGGGGCGGCGTCGCGTCGCTGCAGCTCGGCCTCGCCGTCGTCTGGACCGAGGCGCGCCGCCGCGGGGTGCCGCTCGCGGAGGTCGTCGGCTGGATGTCCTCCGGCCCGGCCGCGCTGGTCGGCCTGGAGCGCAAGGGCGGCATCGCGGTGGGCAAGGACGCGGACCTCGCGGTCTTCGCACCCGAGGCGACGTTCGTCGTCGACCCGGCCCGCCTCCACCACAAGAACCCGGTCACGCCGTACGCCGGTCGTGACCTCACGGGAACGGTGCGGCGCACGCTGCTGCGCGGGCGTCCCGTGGGCGACGAGCCCACCGGCACCCTGCTGCGCCGCGGCGGGGCCTGAGCAGGGCCCGACGACGAGAACGCTGACGAGAACGACGACGAGAACGACGACGAGAACGACCACGAAGGACGACTGACATGACGCGACTCCAGCCGGGCGACACCGCTCCCGACTTCACCCTGCCCGACTCCGCAGGCACGCCGGTGTCCCTCGCGGACGTGCGCGCCGGGGCGGACAAGGGCGTGGTCGTGTACTTCTACCCGAAGGCGGGCACCCCCGGGTGCACCACCGAGGCCTGCGACTTCCGCGACAACCTCGCGTCGCTCGCGGGAGCCGGGTACGCCGTCGTCGGCGTCTCCGCCGACCCGGTGGAGGACATCCGCGCCTTCGTGGAGGCCGAGCACCTGACGTTCCCCCTGCTGAGCGACGCGGACCATGCCGTGGCCGACGCCTACGGCACGTGGGGCCCGAAGACGATCGGCGACCGGACGTTCGACGGGGTGCACCGCTGCACCTTCGTCGTCGAGCCGGACGGGACCCTGCGGTCCGCCGAGTACGACGTCGAGGCCACCGGGCACGTGGCCGCGCTGCGCGCGCAGCTGGTGGGTGCCTGAGCACCCACGACCCGGTAGGGTCGGTCTGGCAGGTTTCCGCTAGGCGTAATACGAATTCCGCTGTGCAACGACCGCACGGCAGCAGCACACCCCCGTAGAACGAGAACAAGGAGGGACTGTCGTGGAGCTCCCCGACGGCCTGACCATCACCGCCGAGATCGGTGAGCGCGACACCGAGGTGCTCACCCCGGCCGCGCTCGACCTCATCGTGACCCTGCAGCGCGAGCTGGGCGCCCGCCGCCTCGAGCTGCTGGAGGCGCGGCAGCGTCGCCGCCAGGCGCTGGCCGACGGCGGCACCCTCGACTTCCTCCCGGAGACCGCGCACCTCCGCGCCGACGACTCCTGGAAGGTCGCCGAGCCCGCCCCCGGGCTCGTCGACCGCCGCGTGGAGATCACCGGCCCGACCGACCGCAAGATGACCGTCAACGCGCTCAACTCGGGCGCGAAGTGCTGGCTCGCGGACCAGGAGGACGCGAACACGCCGCAGTGGAGCAGCGTGGTGGGCGGCCAGCTCAACCTCCTCGACGCCATCGAGCGCCGGATCGACTTCACCAACGAGGCCGGCAAGTCCTACGCGCTGAAGCCCGACGACGAGCTGGCCACGATCATCATGCGTCCCCGCGGGTGGCACATGAACGAGAAGCACGTCCTCGTCGACGGCCAGGAGACCTCCGGCTCCCTGGTCGACTTCGCGCTCTACGTCGCGACCGCGGGCCTGCGGCAGATCGCCAAGGGCCTCGGGCCGTACTTCTACCTGCCGAAGATGGAGTCGCACCTCGAGGCGCGGCTCTGGAACGACGCGTTCGTCCTCGCCCAGGACGCGCTGGGCATCCCGCGCGGCACCATCCGCGCGACCGTGCTCATCGAGACCATCCCGGCCGCGTTCGAGATGGAGGAGATCCTCTACGAGCTGCGCGAGCACTCCGCGGGCCTCAACGCCGGCCGCTGGGACTACCTGTTCTCCGTGGTGAAGAACTTCCGCACCCGCGGGTCGGAGTTCCTGCTGCCCGACCGCAACCAGATCACCATGACGGTGCCGTTCATGCGGGCCTACACCGAGCTGCTGGTCCGCACCTGCCACAAGCGCGGCGCGCACGCCATCGGCGGCATGGCGGCGTTCATCCCGAGCAAGGACGCCGCGGCCAACGAGCAGGCCTACGCCAAGGTGAGCGCCGACAAGGCGCGCGAGGCCGGCGACGGCTTCGACGGCTCCTGGGTGGCGCACCCCGGCATGGTCGCCACGTGCAAGGAGGCGTTCACCGCGGTGCTCGGCGACCGGCCGAACCAGATCGACCGTACGCGCGAGGACGTGCGCGTCACGGCCGCCGACCTGCTGTCGGTCGACAAGACGCCCGGCACCGTCACCGAGGCCGGCCTGCGCAACAACGTCTCCGTCGGCATCCAGTACCTCCAGGCCTGGCTGGGCGGCCTCGGCGCCGTCGCCATCTTCGGCCTCATGGAGGACGCCGCGACCGCGGAGATCTCCCGCTCCCAGGTGTGGCAGTGGCTGCACAACGACGTCGTCCTCGCCGACACCGGCGAGAAGGTGACGCGGGAGCTCGTCGACCGCATCGTCGAGGAGGAGGTGGCCAAGCTTCCGGGCGGCGCCGCCGCCTTCGACGAGGCGCGGACCACCTTCATGGAGGTCGCCGTGGCCGACGAGTACATCGACTTCCTCACGACGGCCGCCTACGAGCGGATGGACTGAGGAACCCGGCACCGCTCGGCTGCGACGGGGGCGCCGAGCACCGCCGGTGCGTGACGGCCGGGACCACGTCCTGTGTGGCGTGGTCCCGGCCGTTCGTGCGCCCGCACCGTCATGCGGGGACAACCTCCCCGACACGTGCCGCCCACTAGACTGGCGGCCATGTCCACCATCTCCCGAGACGAGGTCGCGCGCGTCGCCGCCCTGGCCCGGATCGACCTGCGCGACGACGAGGTCGACCGGCTCGCCGGCGAGCTCGACGTCATCGTCGACTCCATCGCCCGCGTGCGCGAGGTCGCGACCCCCGACGTGCCGGCCACCAGCCACCCGCTGCCCCTGACGAACGTGTTCCGCGAGGACGTGCCCCAGCCGGCGCTGCCCGTGGCCGACGTGCTGGCCGCCGCGCCCGACGCGCAGGACGGGCGCTTCGCCGTCCCGCAGATCCTCGGGGAGGAGTGAGATGACGGACCTGACCCGCCTCAGCGCTGCGGAGCTCGCCGAGACCCTCACGCGCCGGGAGGCCTCCAGCGTCGAGGCCACGCGCGACCACCTGGACCGCATCGCGGCCGTCGACGGCGACGTGCACGCGTTCCTGCACGTGAGCGAGGACGACGCGCTGGCCACGGCCGCCGACGTCGACGCGCGCCGCGCCGCCGGCGAGGAGCTGCACCCGCTGGCCGGCGTGCCGATCGCCGTCAAGGACGTCGTCGTGACGAAGGGCCTGCCGTCCACGGCGGGCTCGAAGATCCTCGAGGGCTGGATCCCGCCGTACGACGCGACCCTCGTCGAGAAGCTCCGCGCCGCGGGCCTGCCGATCCTCGGCAAGACGAACATGGACGAGTTCGCGATGGGCTCCTCCACCGAGCACTCCGCGTTCGGCAACACCCACAACCCGTGGGACCTCGACCGCATCCCCGGCGGCTCGGGCGGCGGCTCCGCCGCGGCCGTCGCTGCCTTCGAGGCGCCGCTCGCGATCGGCACGGACACCGGCGGCTCGATCCGCCAGCCGGGCGCCGTCACCGGCACCGTCGGCGTGAAGCCCACCTACGGCGGCGTCTCGCGCTACGGCCTCATCGCGATGGCCTCCTCGCTGGACCAGGCCGGCCCCGTGACGCGCACCGTGCTCGACTCGGCGCTGCTGCACGAGCTCATCGGCGGCCACGACCCGCGCGACTCGACGTCGATCCCCGAGCCGCTCCCGCCGCTGGTCGAGGCCGCGCGCCAGGGCGCGCTGGGCGACCTGTCGGGCCTCAAGGTCGGCGTCGTCACGCAGCTGCAGGGCGAGGGCTACCAGCCCGGCGTGCTCGCGCGGTTCCACGAGTCGCTCGAGCTGCTGACCAAGGCCGGGGCCGAGGTCGTCGAGGTCTCCTGCCCGAGCTTCGACTACGCGCTCGCCGCGTACTACCTGATCATGCCGGCGGAGGCGTCGAGCAACCTCGCGAAGTTCGACGGCATGCGCTTCGGCCTGCGCGTCGAGCCGACCGACGGCCCGGTGACGGCCGAGCGCGTCATGGCCGCGACCCGCGGCGCCGGCTTCGGCGACGAGGTCAAGCGCCGCGTCGTCCTCGGCACCTACGCCCTGTCGGCCGGGTACTACGACGCCTACTACGGCAGCGCGCAGAAGGTCCGCACGCTCATCCAGCGCGACTTCGCCGCCGCGTTCGCGCAGGCGGACGTGCTGGTCTCGCCCACGGCGCCCACCACGGCGTTCAAGCTGGGGGAGAAGCTGGACGACCCGCTCGCGATGTACCTCAACGACGTCGCGACCATCCCGGCCAACCTCGCCGGCGTGCCGGGCATCTCGGTGCCCAACGGCCTGTCCGACGACGGCCTGCCCGTCGGGTTCCAGATCCTCGCGCCGGCGAAGGCGGACGACCGCCTCTACCGCGTCGGTGCCGCGCTCGAGTCGGCCCTCGAGTCCACGTGGGGCGCCCCGCTGCTGTCCCGTGCCCCCGAGCTCTCGCCTCCCGGGTCTCCTCGCTTCGCTGCGGGGACCCGCGAGGACTCCGAGACGCTGGGCTGAGAACAGGAGAACACCACTGTGACCACCACGACCCCTGCTCTCGTCGCCTACGACGACGCCGTGCGCCGCTACGACCCGGTGATCGGCATCGAGGTGCACGTCGAGCTCGGCACCCGCACCAAGATGTTCTGCCCGGCCGAGCAGTCGTTCGGCGCCGAGCCGAACACGCAGACCACGCCGGTGTCGCTCGGGCTGCCGGGCGCGCTGCCCGTCGTCAACGGCACCGCCGTCGAGTACGCGATCCGCATCGGCCTGGCGCTCAACTGCCAGATCGCGGAGAGCTGCCGGTTCGCCCGGAAGAACTACTTCTACCCGGACGTGCCGAAGAACTTCCAGACGTCGCAGTACGACGAGCCGATCGCCTTCGAGGGCTGGCTCGACGTCGAGCTCGAGGACGGCACAGTGCACCGCGTCGAGATCGAGCGCGCGCACATGGAGGAGGACGCCGGCAAGAACACGCACGTCGGCGGCTCCGCCGGCCGCATCCACGGCGCCGAGTACTCGCTGGTCGACTACAACCGCGCCGGCGTGCCGCTGGTGGAGATCGTCACCAAGCCGATCACCGGCGCGGGGGACCGGGCGCCCGAGGTGGCCCGCGCGTACGTGCAGGCCCTGCGCGACATCTTCCGCGTGCTCGACGTGTCCGAGGCGCGCATGGAGCGCGGCAACGTCCGCGCCGACGTCAACCTGTCGCTGCGCGCGACGCCCGAGTCGCCGCTCGGCACGCGCACGGAGACGAAGAACGTCAACTCGTTCCGCTCCGTGGAGCGCGCGGTGCGGTACGAGATCTCGCGCCAGGCCGCGCTCCTCGACGCGGGCGAGACCGTGATCCAGGAGACGCGCCACTTCCACGAGGAGGACGGCTCGACGTCGCCCGGCCGCGTGAAGTCGGACGCCGAGGACTACCGGTACTTCCCGGAGCCCGACCTCGTGCCCGTCGCGCCGTCGCGCGAGTGGGTCGAGGAGATCCGCGCGACGCTGCCCGAGCTGCCGCAGGCCCGGCGCCGCCGCCTGCACGACGAGTGGGGCTTCGCGGACGCCGAGATGCGCGACGTCGTCAACGCCGGCGCGCTCGACCTCATCGAGGCGACCGTCGCCGCCGGCGCCACGCCGGCCGCCGCGCGCAAGTGGTGGATGGGCGAGCTGGCCCGCCGGGCCAAGCAGGACGAGGTCGAGCTCGCGGACCTCGCGATCACGCCCGCGCAGATCGGCGAGCTCCAGCGGCTCGTCGACTCCGGCCGCATCAACGACAAGATCGCCCGGCAGGTGCTCGACGGCGTGCTCGCCGGCGAGGGCGACCCGGAGGCGGTCGTCGTGGCCCGCGGCCTGGAGGTCGTCTCCGACGACGGGCCGCTCCTCGAGGCCATCGACGCGGCGCTCGCGGCGCAGCCCGACATCGTGGAGAAGGTCCGCGGCGGCAACCAGGGCCCGGTCGGCGCCATCATCGGCTCGGTCATGAAGGCCACCCGGGGCCAGGCGGACGCCAAGCGCGTGCGCGAGCTGGTGCTGGAGAGGATCGGCTGATGCGGTCGCCCGTCCTGCACGGGGAGCTCGTGCGCCTGCGCCCGGTCGAGGCGCGGGACGCCGAGCGGCTGTGGGCGTCGTTGCGCGACCCGGAGGGCGGGCGCCTCACGGGCATGGGCACGAACGCCGCGTCGTCCCGGGCCGAGGTGGACGCCTGGGCCGCGAGCGCGGCCGACCTGCCCGGCCGGTACGACTGGGCGATCACGTCGGCCGCCGTGCGGGACGGGGAGCTCGTCAGCGACGACCTGCTGGGCGAGATCTCCCTCGACCGGGTGGACCTCGAGCTGCGGTCGGCGAACCTGCGCCTGCGGATGATGCCGGACTACCGGGGCCGCGGGTACGGGCGCGAGGCGATCGGGGAGGTGCTCCGCTTCGCCTTCGACGGCGGCGCCGGCCCGGGGCTCCACCGCGTGAGCCTCGCGGTGATCAGCATCAACCCGCGGGCGCGGGCGCTGTACGACTCGCTCGGCTTCCGGGAGGAAGGGCGCCTGCGCGATGCCTTCCGCGACGGGCAGGGCTGGGCGGACGCCGTCGTCATGAGCATCCTCGAGGACGAGTTCCGCGCCGGGGCCGGCACGGACTGAGGCACGGCGAACGGCCACCCGACGACGGCCTTGGGCCGCGGCGGCGCGTAGGTGCGCACCTTCGAGGTGGACAGCCCGAGACGCACGAGGCCTTCGGCGACCGCCACCGCCGCGCGCACGCCGTCGACGACGGGCACGCCGGTGGCCGCCGCGACGCGCTCCTCGAGCTCCGCCATCCCGCCGCACCCGAGGCAGATCACCTCGGCCCGGTCCACCTCGACGGCGCGGCGGGCCTCCGCGACGATCGTGGCGACGGCCCGCTCGGGGTCGGCCTCGAGCTCCAGCACGCCGAGCCCGCTCGCGCGCACCGAGGCGCACCGCGCGTCGAGCCCCGCCAGGCGCAGCCGGTCCTCGATCAGCGGGACCGCGCGGTCGAGCGTCGTGACGACGGAGTACCGGTGCCCCAGGTACATCGCGGTCGACGCCGCCGCCTCGGTGATGTCGACGACTGGCACGTCGAGCAGCTCCTGCAGCCCCTCGCGCCCGTGCTCCCCGTACCCGGCCTGGACGACGGCGTCGAACGGCTCCGGGTAGGAGGTCACGGCGTCCATCACCGCGAGGGCGGCGAGATAGCTCTCGAAGTTGCCCTCGCAGGAGTCCGGGCCGAACCGCGGGGTGATCCCCACGATCTCGGTGCCGAGGGAGGCGACGGACCGCGCCGAGGCGGCGATCGCGTCCGTCATGGACGACGTGGTGTTGACGTTGGCGACGAGGATGCGCACGGGGTCTCCGGGTGGGGCTAGTGGGTGCTCGGCACGGCGAGGTGCTCGCCGTCCGCGTCGTGGAAGGTCTGCCGCCGGTCGGCGACGAGGAGGTACAGGACGGCCCCCAGACCCGCGCCGAGGAACCACGAGAACTCCGAGACGACGGCGAACGCGGGGACGAAGGCGAGCAGCAGGGCCACGAGGGCGGTCGGCACCAGCGCGAGCACGGCCCGGCGGTTGAACCCGCGGGCGTAGTGGTAGCTGCCGTCGGGGTCCTCGCGGTACAGGTCGGGCACGTGCACACGGGCCCGGCGCAGCAGCCAGTAGTCGGCCATGATGATGCCGAACAGCGGGCCGAGCAGGGCGCCGAGGCCGCCGAGGAAGTACGTGATCACGGCGGGGGAGCCGTACAGGTTCCACGGCAGGATGACGAGGCCGAGCGCGCCGGACAGCAGGCCCGCGCGGCGGAAGTTCAGCCTCCGCGGGAAGAGGTTGGTCAGCGCGTAGATCGGCGCGACGAAGTTGGCCATGAGGTTCACCGCGACGGTGAGGACGAGCAGGGCGAGGCAGGCGAGGACGAGCAGCGGGGTGCTGGGGATCGCCCGCACCACGTCGGACGGGGACTCGATGATCGTGCCGTCGATGGCGAACTGGGCGCCCGAGAGCACCACGACGATCGCGCCGAAGACGGCCATGTTGAGCGGGATGCCGAGGAAGTTGCCCCGCACGATGGACCGGCGCGAGACGGCGCCGCGCGTGAAGTCGCAGAAGTTCAGCACGAACGTGCCGTAGATGGCGACCCACATCGCCGCCCCTCCCACGACGGCGAGCCACATGTCCGCGCCGTGCTTGGTGTCCGGGGTGCTCCAGGCGATCGTGCCGTCGGCCTGGAGGAACATCCAGACGGCGAGGGCCGCCATCGTCACCAGGATGACGGGCCCGGCGAACGCCTCGTACCGGCGGATCATCTCCATCCCGTAGCTGACGATGAGCAGCTGCACGCCCCACAGGGCGAGGAAGGTGATCCAGCCCAGCGTCGACAGGCCGAGGACGGAGTTCCGGTCGAGGCCGGCGGCGGCGGGCACCAGCGCGACGACCAGGATCCGCAGCACCACGGAGGCGAGGAACGTCTGGATGCCGAACCAGGCGACCGCGACGGAGCCGCGGACGAGGGCGGGGATCTGGGCGCCGCGGATGCCGAACGCGATGCGGCTCATGACCGGGAACGGCACGCCGGTCTTCTCGCCCATGAAGCCCGACAGGGTGAGGAGGCCGAAGAGGAGGGCGCCGCCCAGCACGAGGGCGAGGAGGATCTGCCAGCCGCCGAGCCCGAGGGCGAAGAGCCCGATGGCGAAGGCGTAGTTCCCGAGGGAGTGCACGTCGTTGGCCCACAGCGTGAAGATCGAGTACGTCCGCCAGGTGCGGCCGGCGCGCTGCGTCGGGGCGAGGTCGTGGTTGTAGAGGCGGGGGCTGAGGCCGAGCGGCGGCGTCGTCGCCGTGGCGCGGGGGGAGGTCGCGACCGTCGTCGGTGCGGCCAGGGCCTGCGGCGTCGCTGCCGCGGCCCGGTCGAGGGTGCTCATGGAGTTCGTCCTCCAGGTGCCGTACGGGCGGATTTCGTCGAGCGAAAGCGCGCTTCCGTAGCGCGTTGGTATACCAATTTGAGTGGAGCCGACCCGCTTGTCAAGCCCGTCGCGCGCGGCGACGGGTCGTCGGTCGCGGCGGGCGCGGGCAGGATGAGGCTGCCTCTTGACCGCCGGGAGGCGTCCGCACTAATCTCACATAGCAGAAACTGAATTCCGTCTCACGAAAGACAGGTGTTCAGTCGTCCATCACCACAAGGAGCGTGCCGATGACGCAGCCAGGTCCCCAGACCACCCGCTACTACACCCCGCAGGGCGGGCTGCCCGGGCAGGAAGAGCTGCTCACCGACCGGGCGATCGTCACGGAGGCGTACACCGTCATCCCGCGCGGCGTGCTGCGCGACATCGTCACCTCCAACCTGCCCGGCTGGGACAAGACCCGCCTGTGGGTGCTCGCGCGCCCCGTCGAGGGCTTCGCGACCACGTTCGCGCAGTACGTCGTCGAGGTCTCCCCGGGCGGCGGCACCGACCGTGGCGAGATCGAGGACACCGTCCAGTCGGTCGTCTTCGTCACCGAGGGCACGCTGACCCTCACGGTCGGCGGAGAGGAGCACACCCTCGAGCCCGGCGGCTACGCCTACCTCGCCGCCGGCGACCAGTGGTCGCTGCACAACCGCTCCGACGCCAAGGCCGCGTTCCAGTGGGTCCGCAAGGTCTACGAGCGCATCGACGGCTACGCGGCGAAGACCTTCGTCACCCGCGAGCAGGACATCGAGCCGCGCCCCATGCCGGACACCGACGGCGCCTGGGCCACGACGCGCTTCGTCGACCCCGACGACCTGGCGCACGACATGCACGTCAACATCGTGACGTTCCAGCCCGGCGGCTCCATCCCGTTCGCGGAGACCCACATCATGGAGCACGGCCTGTACGTGCTGGAGGGCAAGGCCGTCTACCGCCTCAACGGAGACTGGGTCGAGGTGCAGGAGGGCGACTTCATGTGGCTCCGCGCCTTCTGCCCGCAGGCCTGCTACGCCGGCGGCCCGAAGCCGTTCCGCTACCTGCTGTACAAGGACGTCAACCGGCAGGTGAAGCTCGACCGGCGCTGACCCGCCCGGTCCTGCTCAGCGGCGCGCGCGCTCGAAGTCGTCGAGCGCGACGCGCCGCTCGTGCGCGTGGTCGACGATCGGCGCGGGGTAGCCCTCCGGCGGCGGGTCGAGGCGCCAGGGCTCCTGCACGCGCTTGCCCTCGACCCCGCGCAGCTCGGGCACCCAGCGGCGCACGTAGTCGCCGTCCGGGTCGAACTTCTTGCCCTGCGTCACCGGGTTGAACACCCGGAAGTAGGGGGCGGCGTCGTGGCCGGTGCCGGCCACCCACTGCCAGTTGAGCTGGTTCTGCGCGACGTCGCCGTCGACCAGGTGCGCCATGAAGTGCGCGGCGCCCCGTTGCCAGCGCACGTGCAGGTCCTTGACGAGGAACGACGCCACCACCATCCGCACCCGGTTGTGCATCCATCCGGTGGCGAGCAGCTGGCGCATGCCGGCGTCGACGAGCGGGAACCCGGTGCGACCGGCGGCCCAGGCGTCGAACGCGTCCCGCTCCGCCGCTCCGGTCGCCCAGGCGTCGTCGGGCACGACGGCGCGCAGCGACCGGAGCCGGGCGTCCGGCCGGTGGTGCAGGACGTCGGCGTGGAACTCCCGCCACGCCAGCTCCGAGCGGTACGTGGCGACCGCCTCGGCCGGGAGGCCGGCGGCCTCGGCGGCCGCCAGGTCGGCCAGCATCGTCCGCGGGTGGATCTCGCCCCAGCGCAGGTGCGCCGACATCTCCGAGGTTCCCGCCAGGTCGGGGCGGTCGCGGCCCTCGGCGTAACCGGCCAGGCCCTCGCGGACGAACTCGTGCCAGCGACGCCGGGCCGCCGCCTCGCCCGCCCTCGGCAGGCGCGCGTCGCACGGTGGGGCCGCGGGGACGCCGTCGGACGGCAGCCGGGCCCACGGGACCTCGCGCGGCCGCGGCGCCGGGGCCCGCCAGCCGTGGGCGAGCCAGGCACCGCGGAACGGGGTGAAGACCTGGTAGGGCGAGCCCTGCCCGGTGCGCAGCCGCCCGGGGGAGACGGCGTACGCCGAGCCCGTCCTGGTCAGGACGGCGCCCGCGTCGGCCAGGTTCTCCTCGACCGCGCCGTCGCGCCGGCGGCCGTACGGCTCGTGCCCGGCCGCGACGTGCACGCCGCGCGCGCCCACCGACCGCGCGACCTGGGGGACGACCTCGCGCGGGTCTCCGCGCCGCACCACGAGCCGGCCGTCGCACGCGTCGTCGAGCTTCGCCAGGGAGTCCGCCAGGTAGGCGAGGCGCGCCGCGCCGGCCCGCCGCCACAGCGCGTCGTCGAGCACGTAGAGGCCGACGACGTCCCCGCCCGCGTCGCGCGCCTCCTCGACCGCGGCGAGCAGCGCCGGGTTGTCGTGCAGCCGCAGGTCTCGCCGGAACCACATCACGCTCGCCGCCATGCCGTCACCGTACGTGGCTCCGGTGTTCCCGGTCGCCGTCGACTTCCGCCGGTGCGACAGTTTTTTCATGACCGATCAGGCAGCGGCGCCGTCGCACCCGGAGCACGAGGGCGACCGCGCGTTCTTCGGGCACCCGCGCGGCCTCATGACGCTGGCCGGCACGGAGCTGTGGGAGCGGTTCAGCTACTACGGGATGCGCGCCATCCTGCTGTACTACCTGACCGACACGGTGGCCAACGGCGGCCTCGGGATGGACGCCACCACCGGCGCGGCGTTCGTGTCGATCTACGGCACGTCGGTCTACCTGCTGTCGGTGGTCGGGGGCTGGCTCGCCGACCGGATGATCGGGGCGCGGCGCGCCGT
Organism: Isoptericola nanjingensis; assembly: GCF_050311635.1. Taxonomy (NCBI): domain Bacteria; kingdom Bacillati; phylum Actinomycetota; class Actinomycetes; order Micrococcales; family Promicromonosporaceae; genus Isoptericola; species Isoptericola nanjingensis. The sequence continues at coordinate 26,108 of NZ_JBNOZL010000004.1, forward strand.
GCTGTACGGCGGGATCGTCATCGCGGCCGGGCACGTGTCGCTCACGCTGCCCACCTACGGCTTCTCGATGCTGGGGATCGGCCTGGTCGCGTTCGGCACCGGCCTGCTCAAGCCGAACGTGTCGTCGATGGTGGGCGAGCTGTACTCGCGCGACGACGAGCGCCGGGACCCCGCCTTCTCGATCTTCTACATGGGGATCAACATCGGGTCGTTCTTCTCCCCGCTGATCGTGGGCGTCGTGGAGCAGGCGTGGGGCTACCACGCGGGGTTCGCGGTGGCGGCGATCGGGATGGCGTTCGCGCTCGTGTTCTTCGTCGGCGGCTACCGCTACCTCGGCGCCGCCGGGACGGACGTGCCGAACCCGATCACGCCCGAGGACCGCCCCGCCGTCGTGCGGCTGGGGCTCTACGTGGTCGGCGCCATCGTGGTGGCGGCCGCTCTGGCCGCCGTCGTCGCCGGCGGCTGGGCCGTCGAGACGTTCATCGACGCCGTGTCGTACCTCGCGCTCGTGACGCCGGTCGTGCTCCTCGTCGTGATGTACCGGTCGAAGCGCGTGACGGCGGCCGAGCGGCCGCGCGTCGTGGCGTACGTGCCGCTCTTCGTCGCGGCGATGCTGTTCTGGATGATCTTCGAGCAGGCGGCGACGACGCTCGCGGCCTTCGCCGCCGACCGGACCCAGCTGCAGCTGTTCGGCATCGACCTGTCGCCGGCGTTCTTCCAGTCGGTCAACCCGGCGTCGATCATCATCCTGGCGCCCGTGTTCGCGTGGATCTGGACGAAGACGGGGGACCGGCCGCCCACGGCGTACAAGTTCGTCATCGGCCTGACGCTCGCGGCCCTGTCGTTCCTGTTCCTGGCGGGGATGTCGGAGGTGTTCGCGGACGAGCTCGCGCCACCGTGGGTGCTCATCGTGGTCTACGTGATCCAGACGCTCGGCGAGCTCTGCCTGTCGCCGGTGGGGATCGCGGCGACGACGCTGCTGGCGCCGCGCGCCTTCCGCGGCCAGGCGATGGCGCTGTGGTTCCTGTCGTCGGCCGCCGGCCAGGCGATCACGGCGCAGACGATCGAGGCGACCGAGGGGGCCTCCGACACCGCGTACTTCGGCGGGATCGGCCTCGTGGCGCTCGTGTTCGCGGGGATCCTGCTGCTGCTCGCCCCGTGGGTGACGCGGCACATCCGCCACGCCGACGAGCTGGAGCACACCCACAGCGCCGGCGCGGCCTGACCGTGCCGGCGCCGTGGGGTGCCGGGCGCGTCAGCGCAGCCAGCTCGCGCTGCCGGGGACCGGCGACGCCGCCCAGGCGCGGCCGAGGCCCCAGGTGTCGCCGGCGCGGGTCAGCGCGAGGGCGGCCAGCAGCGCCGTGAAGACGAGGTGCTGGTCGACCAGCGGGTTCTGCGAGCCCGCGGCGAAGGGCCAGGTCGACAGCCACAGCGTGAGCATGAGCAGCCCGCCCGCCACGGCGGCCGCGCGCAGCCCGATGCCGAGCAGGAGCGCGAGCCCCGTCCCGAGCATCCCGAGCATGAACAGCCAGTCGACGACGGGACCGCTCAGCGCGGCGAACCCGCCGGCCAGCGGGCTCTCGATCGAGCTCAGGTAGCCCTCCGTCGGCGAGCTGCCCGCCACCCAGGCCCGCTCGTCCGGCGTGGCGTACCCGAGGCCGAAGGTCTTGTCGGCCACCGGCCAGAGGAAGACCACGGCCAGGAGGATGCGACACAGCGCGAGGGCGCGCCGGGCGCCGGGCCGGGTGACGACGTGCTCGGCGTCCTCCCCGCTCCGGGCGCGGTCGGTGACGGTCGTGCCGGTCGTGCTGCCTGCGGCGGTCGCGGTCATGAGTGAGCTCCCTGATCGTGGTGCGCTGCGTGGGGATGGTTCGTCCGGTTTGAACGGATAACGGTTGAACCGTGGACAACATGCACACGTCGCCCGGGGCACCGCAACCGATCCGTGACCTTCGGAACGTTTCACCCGACAAACCGACCAGTGGGCGGACGGATGCCCGCGATGCGGGACGGCGGGCGTAGCGTGCCCGTGCGCGCCGTCCGCGACGCGCCGCAGAACTCGTCGAAGGAGCTGACATGAGCCGTCCCCTGCGCTCTCGGACGTCCACCCACGGCCGCAACATGTCCGGTGCCCGCGCGCTCTGGCGCGCGACCGGCATGGGCTCGGAGGACTTCGGCAAGCCGATCGTCGCGATCGCGAACTCGTACACGCAGTTCGTGCCCGGCCACGTCCACCTCAAGGACATGGGCGACCTCGTCGCCTCGGCGATCCGCGAGGCGGGCGGCGTCTCCAAGGAGTTCAACACCATCGCGGTGGACGACGGCATCGCGATGGGCCACGCCGGGATGCTCTACTCGCTGCCGAGCCGCGACCTCATCGCCGACTCGGTCGAGTACATGGTCAACGCGCACTGCGCCGACGCCCTCGTGTGCATCTCCAACTGCGACAAGATCACGCCGGGCATGCTCAACGCGGCGCTGCGCCTCAACATCCCGGTGATCTTCGTGTCGGGCGGGCCGATGGAGGCCGGCAAGGCGGTCGTCGCCGACGGCGTCGCGAGGACGCCCCTGAACCTCATCAACGCGATCAACTACTCGGCCGACGACAACGTGTCCGACGCCGCGCTCGCCCAGGTCGAGGAGAACGCCTGCCCGACCTGCGGCTCCTGCTCCGGCATGTTCACCGCCAACTCGATGAACTGCCTCACGGAGGCGCTCGGGCTGTCGCTCCCGGGCAACGGCTCCACGCTGGCCACGCACGCCGCCCGCAAGGAGCTCTTCCTCGAGGCGGGCCGCACCATCGTCGACCTCGCGAAGCGCTACTACGAGGACGAGGACGACTCGGCCGCCCCGCGCTCGATCGCCACGAAGGCCGCGTTCTCGAACGCCATGGCGCTCGACGTCGCGATGGGCGGCTCCACCAACACGGTGCTGCACATCCTGGCCGCGGCCCAGGAGGGCGAGGTCGACTTCGACCTCACGGACATCGAGGCGATCAGCCGCCGCGTGCCGTGCCTGAGCAAGGTCGCGCCGAACCACCCGGACTTCCACATGGAGGACGTGCACCGCGCCGGCGGCATCCCCGCGCTGCTCGGTGAGCTGGACCGTGCGGGGCTGCTCGACCACGACGTCACGTCCGTGCACACGCCCACGCTGCGCGCGTGGCTGGACGACTGGGACGTGCGGGGCGGCAAGGCGACCGAGCGGGCGCAGGAGCTCTTCCACGCCGCCCCCGGCGGGGTCCGCACCACCCAGGCCTTCTCGACGTCCAACGTCTGGGAGAGCCTCGACACCGACGCCGCGAACGGCTGCATCCGCGACCTCGAGCACGCGTACACCGTGGAGGGCGGCCTGGCCGTGCTGCGCGGCAACCTCGCCGAGGACGGCGCGGTCTTCAAGACCGCGGGCGTCGACCCCGACGTCTTCCACTTCGTGGGGAAGGCCCTCGTCTGCGAGTCGCAGGACGACGCCGTCGAGAAGATCCTCACCAAGCAGGTCCAGCCGGGCCACGTCGTCGTGGTGCGCTACGAGGGGCCGTCCGGCGGCCCGGGCATGCAGGAGATGCTCTACCCGACGTCGTTCATCAAGGGCCGCGGCCTGGGCAAGGTCTGCGCCCTCATCACCGACGGCCGGTTCTCCGGCGGGTCGAGCGGCATCTCGGTGGGGCACGTCTCGCCCGAGGCCGCGGCGGGCGGCACGATCGGCCTGATCGAGGACGGCGACGAGATCGAGATCGACGTCGACACCCGCCTCATCCGGGTCAACGTGCCCGACGAGGTGCTCGCCGAGCGCCGGGCCAAGATGGAGGCGCGGGAGAACCCGTGGCAGCCGCTGAACCGCGACCGCTACGTCTCCCCGGCGCTGCAGGCGTACGCGGCGATGGCGACGTCGGCCGACCGCGGCGCCGTGCGCGACGTGTCGCTCATCGCGCGTCGCTGACGGGCGTCACGTTCGTGACATAGGCTCCGGGCATGGTCGACCAGCCCGGGCCCGCCGCCGCGCGCGCCGAGACGAACGAGCGCGAGCTCGAGCCGGAGATCGTCACCGACCTGCGGGAGCGGATGACGTACGGCTCGTACCTGCACCTGGACACGCTGCTCGCGGCGCAGGAGCCGATCAGCGCGCCGGCGCACCACGACGAGATGCTGTTCATCGTGCAGCACCAGACCACCGAGCTGTGGCTCAAGCTGGTGCTGCACGAGCTCGTCTCCGCGCGCGACCTGCTCGCGGCCGACGAGCTCGGCGCGGCGCTCAAGCGCATCGCCCGCGTCAAGCACGTGCAGCGCACGCTCACCGAGCAGTGGTCCGTGCTCGCGACGCTCACGCCCAGCGAGTACGCCCAGTTCCGCGGGTCCCTCGGCAACGCGTCAGGGTTCCAGTCCTGGCAGTACCGCGCCGTGGAGTTCCTGCTCGGCAACAAGAACGCGCGGATGCTCGCGGTGTTCGACGCCGAGCCCGCGGCGCGCGCGGAGCTCGCGCGGCTGCTCGCCGAGCCCAGCGTGTACGACGAGTTCCTGCGCTACCTCGCGCGGCACGGCCACGACGTGCCGCGGCGGGTGCTCGACCGCGACGTCACGACCGCCCACACGCTCGACGACGACCTCGTGGAGGTGTTCCGCCGCATCTACGCGGACCCGGAGTCGGACTGGTCGGCGTACGAGACGTGCGAGGAGCTCGTCGACCTCGAGGACAACTTCCAGCTCTGGCGCTTCCGCCACATGAAGACCGTGCTGCGCATCATCGGCACCAAGCGCGGCACCGGCGGTTCCAGCGGCGTCGGCTTCCTGCAGCGCGCGCTCGACCTCACCTTCTTCCCCGAGCTCTTCGCCGTGCGCACGGAGCTCGGCCCGCCCGCGGGCCCGAGTTCGACGACGGTCCGGTCATGACCGGTGCTCTGGTGGTGCCCCCGGGCGTCGCCCCGGTCGTCCTCCCCGCGGGCGTCCCGCCGGAGGTGCGGCGCCGGCTGGGGGAGTCCGGCACGCTGCTGCCGCCGTTCACCGACACGCACGTGCACCTCGGCCTCGTGGACCCCGCGCCGCTGCGGGCCCGCGGCGTCGCGGCGGTGCACGACCTGGGCGGGACCCCGGCCGACGTCGCGGCCCTGGCCGACGACCCGGCCCTTCCGCGCGTCGCGTACGCGGGCGCGTTCCTCACCGCGCCCGGCGGGTACCCGAGCGACCGGCCGTGGGCCCCCGCGGCCTGGGTCGAGGAGGTCGCCGACCCGACGTCCGCCGTCGCCGCCGTGGACCGTCAGGTCGCGGCCGGGGCGTCGTTCGTCAAGGTCGCCCTGCACGCCGACGCCGGGCCGACGCCCGACGACGCCACGCTCGCCGCCGTCGTGGCGCGGGCCCACGCGCGGGGCCGCGCCGTCGTCGCGCACGCCGAGGGCGCCGGCCAGGGGGCCCGCGCGGTCGCGGCCGGGGTCGACCGCCTGGCGCACGCCCCGTTCAGCGAGCGCCTCGACGACGACCTGCTCGTGGCCATGGCCGCGCGGGGCACGACGTGGCTCAGCACGCTCGACATCCACGGCTGGGGCGACCCGACGCCCGAGCTCGAGGTCGCGCTCGACAACGTGCGCCGCTTCGCCGCGGCGGGCGGGCGCGTCCGGTACGGCACCGACCTCGGCAACGGCCCCCTTCCGGTGGGGCTCAATGCCAGGGAGCTGGCGGCGCTCGCGGCCGCCGGCCTCGGACGGCGGTCGCTGCTGGTCGCGCTCGTCGGCGACGAGCCGCCCGCCGGCCTCGTGTCGTTCGTGCCGGGCCCCGCGCCCGCGCCGGCCGACCCCGGCGCCGTCCACGCCGCCTGGCTCGCCCGCGCCACGGTGCTCGCCGTGAGCGACCTCAGCGACCCCGACTTCGTCCCGCCGACCGCGACTCCCTCCGGAGGACCCGCATGACCACCGACGCCCCCACCCGCCGCGACCGCGCCGCCGCGCTGGACGCCGCCGACCCGCTGGCCCGGTTCCGGTCGGCGTTCGTCGGCTCGGACGAGGTGACGGCCTACCTGGACGGCAACTCGCTGGGCCGGCCCACGCGGGCGTCGGCGGAGCGCCTGGCCCGCTTCGCGACCGACGCCTGGGGCGCCCGGCTGATCCGCGGCTGGGACGAGGAGTGGTACGAGCTGCCGCTGCGCCTCGGCGACCGGGTCGGCGAGGTCGCGCTGGGCGCGGCGCCGGGGCAGACGTTCGTCGGGGACTCCACGACCGTCATCCTCTACAAGCTGGTGCGGGCGGCCCTGTCCTCCCCGCGGGTGGCCGGGCGCGACGAGATCGTCCTCGACTCGGGCAACTTCCCGACCGACCGCTTCGTGCTCGAGGGCGTGGCGCGCGAGCACGGCGCCACGCTGCGCTGGATCTCGCCGGACCACGACGGCGGGGTCACGCCCGCGCAGGTGTCCGCGCTCCTGTCCGAACGGACGGCGCTCGTCGTGCTGAGCCACGTCGCGTACCGCTCCGGGTACGTGAGCGACGCCGCGGAGATCACGCGGCGCGCGCACGACGCCGGCGCCCTGGCGCTCTGGGACCTGTGCCACTCCGCGGGTGCGGTACCCGTCGAGCTCGACGCGTGGGGTGCGGACCTCGCCGCCGGCTGCACTTACAAGTACCTCAACGGGGGACCCGGGTCGCCCGCGTTCGGCTACGTGCGGGCCGACCTCCAGGGCGAGCTCGTCCAGCCGATCCAGGGGTGGATGGGCAGCGACCGGCCGTTCGAGATGGGGCCCGCCTACGCGCCGCACGCCGGGGTGCGACGGTTCCTCTCCGGCACGCCGGCGATCGTCGGGATGCTCGCGATGCAGGACATGCTCGACCTGGTCGGCGAGGCAGGCCTCGGCGCCGTCCGCGCGAAGTCCGTGGCGCTCACGAGGTTCGCGCTCGAGCTGGTCGACGACCTCCTGGTACCGCTCGGCGTGCGCGTCGCCTCCCCGCGGGACGACGAGCGGCGGGGGAGCCACGTCACCGTCGACCACGACGCGTTCGCCGACACCCTGCCCCTGCTGTGGGAGCGCGGCGTGATCCCCGACTTCCGCCGCCCGAACGGCCTGCGCCTGGGCCTCTCGCCGCTGTCGACGTCGTTCGACGAGGTGCGCCTGGGCGTCGAGGCGGTGCGGGACGCGCTGGTCGAGGTCACGGGGCGCGACGCCGCGTGATCCTCGACGACCTCGACGCCCGCCCCGGGAGCGCGACGTCGCTGCTGCGGACGGTCGTCGGCCTGTACGCCCGCGGCCTCGGCGGCCGGATGGCGGCGGGCGACCTCGTCACGCTGCTCGGCGCGGCCGGCGTCGCGTCGGGGGCCGCGCGCTCGGCCGTGTCGCGGGCCAAGGGCAAGGGCCTGCTCGAAGCCGAGGAGGTCGACGGCCGGGCCGGGTACCGGCTCGCGGCGGGCGCGGCCGCGATGCTCGAGCGCGGCGACCGGCGGATCTTCGGCTACCGGCAGCAGGGCGACGACGACCCCTGGTGCCTGGTGTCGTTCTCCATCCCCGAGGAACGCCGCGACGCCCGTCACCAGCTGCGGCGGCACCTGGCCGGCATCGGCTGCGGCACGGTCGCGACCGGCCTGTGGATCTGCCCCGGCCACCTCACCGACGAGGTCGAGGGGGTCCTCGACGGGCTGGGGCTGCGCGACGCCGCGACCGTGTTCGTCGCGGGGACGCCGCGCGTCGCCGGGTCCCTCGCGGACGCCGCCGCCCGCTGGTGGGACCTCGACGGCCTCGCCGCGCGGCACCGTGGCTTCCTCGCGGCGCACCCGGACCCGGACGAGGGCGAGGAGACAGCCGTCCACGCGCCGGGCGAGGCGTTCGCCCGCTGGGTGCGCGCCGTCGACGACTGGCGCCCGCTGCCGTACGCCGACCCCGGGCTGCCGACCGCCGTCCTGCCCCCGGACTGGCCCGGGACGGCGGGCGTCGCGCGGTTCGCCGCCCTGCGCGCCGCGTTCGCCGGCGCGGCCGCCGCGCACGTGCGCGCCGTCGTCCCTACGCTCGGGGCATGAGCGCCGACGCCCCAGCCACCCCGGACCTCAAGCCCCGCTCCCGCCAGGTCACCGACGGCCTGGAGGCCACGGCCGCACGCGGCATGCTGCGCGCCGTCGGCCTGGGCGACGACGACTTCGCCAAGCCGCAGATCGGCGTCGCGAGCTCGTGGAACGAGATCACGCCGTGCAACCTGTCGCTCGACCGGCTGTCGCAGGCGGTGAAGCACGGCGTGCACGCGGGCGGCGGCTACCCGCTCGAGTTCGGCACCATCTCCGTCTCCGACGGCATCTCCATGGGGCACGAGGGGATGCACTTCTCGCTCGTCTCCCGCGACGTCATCGCCGACTCCGTGGAGACGGTCATGCAGGCGGAGCGGCTCGACGGCTCCGTGCTGCTCGCCGGGTGCGACAAGTCGCTCCCCGGGATGCTCATGGCCGCCGCGCGCCTCGACCTCGCGAGCGTGTTCCTCTACGCCGGGTCGATCATGCCCGGCTGGGTGAAGCTGTCCGACGGCACCGAGAAGGACGTCACGATCATCGACGCGTTCGAGGCCGTCGGGGCCTGCGCGCGGGGGCTGATGAGCGAGGAGGACGTCGGCCGCATCGAGCGCGCGATCTGCCCGGGCGAGGGCGCGTGCGGTGGCATGTACACCGCGAACACGATGGCGTCGGCGGCCGAGGCGCTGGGCATGTCGCTGCCCGGGTCGGCCGCGCCGCCGTCCGCCGACCGCCGGCGCGACGCCTTCGCGCAGGCGTCGGGCGAGGCCGTCGTCGAGCTGCTGCGGCGCGGGATCACCGCACGCCAGATCCTCACCAAGGAGGCCTTCGAGAACGCGATCTCCGTGGTGATGGCGTTCGGCGGCTCCACCAACGCGGTGCTGCACCTGCTCGCCATCGCGCACGAGGCCGAGGTGGAGCTCACCCTCGACGACTTCTCCCGTGTCGCCGACCGCGTGCCGCACCTCGGCGACCTCAAGCCGTTCGGCCGGTACGTGATGAACGACGTCGACCGCATCGGCGGCGTCCCCGTGGTGATGAAGGCGCTGCTCGACGCCGGGCTGCTGCACGGAGACCAGCTCACCGTCACCGGGCGGACGGTCGCCGAGAACCTCGCGGACATCGCCCCGCCCGACCCGGACGGCAAGATCCTGCGGGCCCTCGACCGGCCCATCCACCCCACGGGCGGCATCACGATCCTGCACGGCTCGCTGGCCCCCGAGGGCGCGGTGGTGAAGTCGGCGGGCTTCGACTCCGACGTCTTCGAGGGCACCGCCCGTGTCTTCGAGCGCGAGCGCGGCGCCCTGGACGCGCTGGAGGACGGCACGATCACCGCGGGGGACGTCGTCGTCATCCGCTACGAGGGCCCCAAGGGCGGGCCGGGGATGCGCGAGATGCTCGCCATCACCGGCGCGATCAAGGGTGCCGGCCTGGGCAAGGACGTCCTGCTCATCACCGACGGGCGGTTCTCCGGCGGGACGACCGGGCTGTGCGTCGGGCACATCGCGCCCGAGGCCGTCGACGCCGGGCCCATCGCGTTCGTGCGCGACGGCGACCGCATCCGCCTCGACGTCGCGAGCAAGACGCTCGACCTGCTGGTCGACGACGCAGAGCTCGCCGCCCGCCGGACGGCGGACTGGACCCCCGTGCCGCACGGCTACACGCGCGGCGTGCTCGCCAAGTACACGAAGCTGGTGCAGTCCGCGTCCAAGGGCGCCGTGCTGGGCTGAGCGCCCCTGCCCGCCGGCTGACACCGCGCGAACGGTGCCCGGTCGGGCCATGCTGGGCGCATGACCGACTCGATCACCCCGCGACAGTTCGCCCACTCCGACGGCGTCGGCGACTGGCACGCGGACGAGGGCTCCGCCTGGGCCGTGTTCCGCACCGGGTCCTTCGCGGCCGGGGCGCGGTTCGTGGACGCGATCGCCGAGATCGCGGACGCGGTGAACCACCACCCCGACGTGGACCTGCGGTACGGCACCGTCCTGGTCCGCACCTCGTCCCACGACGCCGGCGGCCTGACGACGCGCGACGTGGACCTGGCCCGGCGGATCAGCGACGCCGCCGCCGAGCTGGAGCTGCCGGTCGAGACGTCGCGGAGCTGACGCCCTCGGTCAACGCAGCCGTCACCGCAGCCTCCCGACGACGACCCTCCGGCCTCGCCCCGCCACCGCGCGAGACGCGCGGCGGCGGGGCAGGGTGGACCGGGCAGGTGGCGGGACACCGACGGACGGGGGAGGCCATGGCCGACGAGATCACAGCGGCCGGGTTCGAGGCCGCGTCGGGCACCGGTGACTGGCGCGCCCTCGCCCGGGGCGCGAGCGCCCTCTTCCGCACGCGCGCCGCCGGCGAGGGCGCCGTCCTCCTCGAGCGTGTCCGCGTGCTCGCGGACGCGGCGAACCACCACCCGGACGTCGACCTCCGGCCCGGCGGCGTCGTCGTGCGCGTGCAGTCGCACGACGTCGACGGCCTGAGCGAGCGCGACGTCGCCCTGGCACGGGAGGTCTCCGCCGCGGCGGCGGACCTCGGGCTCGACGCCGACCCCGCGGCCCTGCAGGACGTGGAGCTGACCGTCGACGCCGCCGACCGCGAGCAGATCATGCCCTTCTGGGGCGTCGTCCTCGGGCACTCCCGCTCGGGCGGGGATCTGCTGGACCCCCACCGGCGGTGGCCGGGCGTCTGGTTCCAGGCGATGGACGAGCCACGCCCCCTGCGGGGCCGCCTGCACCTCGACGTCTTCGTGCCCGACGACGTGCGGCAGGCACGCGTCGACGCGGCGCTCGCGGCCGGCGGGCGCGTCACGACCGAGGAGTTCGTGCCGCAGTGGTGGACGCTCGCGGACGCCGAGGGGAACGAGGCGGACGTCATCGCCTGGGAGGGGTTCGAGGAGGACCTGGCCGACGGCCTGCTCACGCCCGAGGAGTTCCGGGCGGCGGGCGGCGTGGAGGACTGGCGGGTGCTCCAGGGTGCCAGCGCGTACTACGCGACGGGCGGCTTCGACGCGGGCGTCGAGCTGGTCGCCCGGGCGGCCCGCGCGGCGGACGAGGCCGGCGTGCCGCTGTTCGCCGACCTGCGGTACTCCGGCGTCACCTTGCGGGTCGGGCCGCCCGAGGACGGCTGGATCGGCCCCGCCCGGCTCGGGGTGGCGCAGCGGGCGCAGGCCGCCGCGCGCGACCTCGGGCTGCGCGCCGAGCCCGCCGTCCTGCGCGACGTCCAGCTCACGTTCGACGCGCTCGACGTCGACGCGGTGCGCCGGTTCTGGGCCGCGGCGCTCGGGTACCTCGAGCGGGGGGCGACGGACCTGTACGACCCGCTGCTGCGCGGCCCTTCGGTGTTCCTGCAGCAGATGGCCGAACCGCGCGTGCAGCGCAACCGCATCCACGTGGACGTGTTCGTCCCTGCCGACGTCGCCGACGCCCGGGTCACGGCGGCGGTCGCCGCCGGCGGCACGGTCGTGCGCGACGCGGAGGCGCCGTTCTGGCGGACGGTCGCCGATCCCGAGGGCAACGAGGTGGACATCGCCGTGATCCCGGGGCGTGCGGAACGCTGGGCGGGCGAGCCGGACGCGTGAGCCGTCGCGGCCGGGTCAAACTCGGGTAGCGGGGACCTTTCGCCCACGTCAAGGCTGCTCTATCCTCCCTGGCAGCGCCGTCGTCCGACGGGCGCGACCGACGGGCCGCGCCGCGGCCACGAGGAGGTGGCGGTGGCCGTGCTGGACGGTTCCCGAGGTGGTGGCGAGCTCGCGATCGAGACGCGAGGGCTCCGCAAGACGTACCGGAGCGCGCGAGGGAGATCGGTCGGGGTCGAAGGTCTCGACCTGCAGGTGCCCGTGGGCGGGGTCCACGGCTTCCTGGGGCCCAACGGGTCGGGGAAGACGACGACGATCCGCATGCTCCTGGGCCTGGTCCGGCCCGACCGCGGGACCGCGACGATCTTCGGGCACGAGGTGCCGAAGCGGCTGCCCGAGGTGGTGGGCCGGGTCGGCGCCATCGTCGAGAGCCCCAAGTTCTTCCCCGCGTTCAGCGCGCGCCGCAACCTGCGCCTGCTCGCGGACGCGATCGGCGCGCCCGCGGGCCGGGTGGACGCCGTCATCGACGAGGTCGGGCTCACCGGGCGGGCCAAGGACAGGTACAAGGGCTACTCGCTCGGCATGAAGCAGCGGCTCGCCATCGCGGCGACCCTGCTCAAGGACCCCGACCTGCTCATCTTCGACGAACCGACGAACGGCCTCGACCCCGCGGGCATCCGCGAGATCCGGCAGACCATGCGCGGCCTCGCCGACCAGGGCAAGACGGTGCTGGTGTCCAGCCACATCCTGGCCGAGGTCGAGCAGATCGCCGACACGGTCTCGATCGTGGCCCGCGGCCGCCTCGTCGCCGCGGGGCGGGTGGCCGACCTCATCGGTGCCGGCTCCGCGACCGGGTCGGTCCGGCTGCGCGTCGCGCCGACCGACCTGACCATCGCGACCAGCGTGCTCGAGACCGGCGGGCTGCTCGTGCGGCGCGAGCACGACGCGCTCCTCGTCGACGGCGCCGCCGACCCCGCCGCGGTGAACCGCGCCCTCGGCGAGCGTGGCGTGTGGGTGCGCGAGCTCACCCCGCTCCAGGCCGACCTCGAGTCGGTGTTCCTCGGCCTCACCGCGGGGGAGGTCCCCGGTGGTGGCGGACGCGGTCCGGTGCCGGCGGCGGCGAGCACCGGGGCCGGCACCGGGACGACGGAGGTGGACGCATGAGCCGCCTCCTGCGGGTCGAGCTGCGCCGGCTGTGGGCGCGTCAGGTGACGCGCTGGGCGTGCGTCGGAGTTCTCGTGCTGGTCGCCCTGAGCGGTGCGGCGACGTATCTGTCGGCGCCGCCGCCGAGCGACCGGGAGGTCGCGGACGCGCAGGAGATGTTCGCCGCCGACCAGGAGCAGTGGGAGAAGGACGGGGAGCAACAGGTCGCCGACTGCGAGGCCGGGGCCGAGGACGAGGGCGCCACCCCGGAGGAATGGGGTTGCGACCAGATGGCCCCCCGCCTGGACTGGTACCTGCCGCCGACGCAGACGTTCGTCCCCGACCCGGCTCAGAACGAGATGCTCTACGGGGAGCCGGAGGTCAACGCGCAGGACGACGCGACCCGGGCCGCCGTGGCGGACATCCAGGCCTCGGTGTGGAGCGGGTGGTCGGGCCTGGCGTCGCTCGACGACCTCGCGGTCCTTCTGCTCCTCGTCGCGCTGGTGGTCGGGGTGAGCTTCGTGACCGCCGAGATGAACAGCGGGTCGCTGGGGATGTGGCTCACGTTCGAGCCGCGCCGGCAGCGGGTGTACTGGTCGAAGGCGGTGGCCGCCGCGGTCGGCACCGTCCCGCTGGTGCTGGTCGGGTTCGCGCTCCTGGTCGGTGCCTCGTACGCCGTGTACGCCTCGTACGGCACGCTCGGGGAGGTCACCGGCGCCGTCTGGCTCGAGGTCGCCGCGTTCACCGGGCGCCTCGTCGCGGCCGGGGCGGTGCTCGCCGCGCTCGGCGTGGCGCTGGGCACGCTGTTCAAGCACGCGGCCGCCGCCGTCGGCCTGGTCGGCGTGGTCGCCTGGGTCTGCGTGGCCTTCGCCTACTCGTTCGGCGACGTGCAGCGCTGGCTACCGACGACGGCGCTCTCGGCCTGGCTGCAGGGCGGGGTCGTGTTCCAGACGGAGCGGTGCACGCCGAGCGCCGACGGCGTGTTCGAGTGCGTCCCGGTGGACCACGTCGTGACCACCGCGCAGGGCGGGCTGACCGTGGCGGCGCTCGCCGTCGTCGTCACTCTGCTCGCGGTGCTCGTGTTCCGGCGACGCGACGTGAGCTGACCGACGCCGTCGCGGCGCAGGTCGTGAGCCCGGTGACCCCCATGCTGTCCGCATGATGGGACACCGGGCTCACGACGTGACATCGAGGAGACGCGGGCGTAACGTTCGATCCGTGCAGACGATCCTCGTAGTACTTCTTCCCGGGCGCGCCGACTAGGCCCACGCACCAGGCTTTCGTCAGCGCGCTCACCCCTCGTCAGTCCCGTCATCCCGGGACCGGGGGGTTTTTCATTGCAGCGACACCCCTCGCCAGACCCTTCGCCCGCAAGACCGACCGGCAGGAGAGACCGATGGTCCAGCCGAACCCGACCCCCGCCCAGGTGGCCGCCCGCACCGCGTCCCGCAGTGCCGACGGTGCCACCGGCCGAACCGTGTCCGGTGAGGAGGTCACCGGCGCCGAGTCGATCGTCCGCTCGCTCGAGTCGGTCGGCGTCGAGAACGTCTTCGGCATCCCGGGCGGCGCGATCCTTCCGCTCTACGACCCGCTCATGGACTCGAAGCAGATCCGCCACGTCCTGGTGCGGCACGAGCAGGGCGGCGGGCACGCGGCCCAGGGCTACGCCCACGCCACCGGCAAGGTCGGCGTGACGATGGCGACGTCGGGGCCCGGTGCCACCAACCTCGTGACGCCGTTGGCCGACGCGCACATGGACTCCGTCCCGCTGGTCGCGATCACCGGCCAGGTGGCGCAGTCGCTCATCGGCACCGACGGGTTCCAGGAGGCGGACATCGTCGGCATCACGATGCCGATCACCAAGCACTCCTACCTGGTCACGGACCCGGCGGAGATCCCGCGCACCATCGCCGAGGCGTTCCACATCGCGTCGACGGGCCGGCCCGGCCCGGTGCTGGTCGACATCGCGAAGTCCGCGATGCAGGCCACCACCGAGTTCTCCTGGCCACAGGACCTCGCGCTGCCCGGGTACCACCCGGTGACCAAGCCGCACGCCAAGCAGATCCGCGAGGCCGCGAAGCTGCTGGCCACCGCCCGCCGCCCGGTGCTGTACGTGGGCGGCGGTGTCATCCGTTCCGGCGCGTCGGAGGCGCTGCGCCGGCTGGTCGACACCTCGGGCGCGGCCGTCGTCACGACGCTCACCGCCCGCGGCGCCGTCCCGGACAGTCACCCGCAGCACCTGGGCATGCCCGGCATGCACGGCACCGTCCCGGCCGTGGCCGCGCTGCAGAAGGCGGACCTCGTGGTGGCCCTCGGCGCCCGATTCGACGACCGCGTCACCGGCCGGCTGTCGAGCTTCGCCCCGGGCGCCGCCGTCGTGCACGCCGACATCGACCCCGCGGAGATCGGCAAGAACCGCCCCGTGGACGTGCCGATCGTCGGCGACCTGCGCGAGGTCATCGCCGACCTGGTGCCGGCCCTCGAGGCCGAGCACGCCAAGGGGGGCAAGCCCGACCTGGCGGCCTGGTGGCACCAGCTCGACACCTGGCGCGAGACGTACCCGCTGGGCTACTCGCCCACGGACGACGGCCACCTGTCCCCGCAGCACGTGATCTCCCGCCTGGGCGAGCTGGCCGGCCCGGACGCGATCTACGCCGCGGGCGTGGGGCAGCACCAGATGTGGGCGGCGCAGTTCATCCGCTACGAGCGCCCCCGCACCTGGCTGAACTCCGCGGGCCTCGGCACCATGGGCTTCGCGGTGCCCGCCGCGATGGGCGCCAAGGTCGGCGAGCCCGACCGCGAGGTGTGGGCCATCGACGGCGACGGCTGCTTCCAGATGACCAACCAGGAGCTCGCGACCTGCGCGATCAACGACATCCCCATCAAGGTGGCGCTGATCAACAACAGCTCGCTCGGCATGGTGCGGCAGTGGCAGACGCTCTTCTACGACGAGCGCTACTCCAACACCGACCTGCACACCGGCCACGGCACCCGCCGCATCCCGGACTTCGTGAAGCTCGCGGACGCGTACGGGTGCGAGGGCATCCGCGTGGAGCGTGAGGACGAGGTCGACGCCGCGATCAAGCGGGCGCAGGAGATCGACGACCGCCCCGTGGTCATCGACTTCCAGGTCTCGCGCGACGCCATGGTGTGGCCGATGGTCGCCGCCGGCGTGCCGAACGACGACATCCAGTACGCGCGCGGCATCTCGCCGGCGTGGGACCGAGAGGACTGAGACCCATGTCGCGTCACACCCTGTCCGTGCTGGTCGAGAACAAGCCCGGCGTCCTCACCCGCGTCACCGCGCTGTTCGCGCGCCGCGCGTTCAACATCCACTCCCTGGCCGTCGGGCCCACGGAGCACGAGGAGATCTCGCGCATCACCGTGGTGGTCGACGTCGAGGAGCACCCGCTCGAGCACGTGACGAAGCAGCTCAACAAGCTGATCAACGTCATCAAGATCGTCGAGCTCGACCCCGAGTCGTCCGTGCAGCGCGAGCTCCTGCTCGTCAAGGTGCGGGCCGACCAGGCCACCCGCGCGGGGGTGCTCGAGGTCGTCGACCTCTTCCGCGCCCACGTCGTGGACGTCGTCCCCGACACGGTCGTCATCGAGGCGACCGGCACCGCCGCCAAGCTGTCCGCGCTGCTCGGCGCGCTCGAGCCGTACGGCGTCCGCGAGATCGTGAAGTCCGGCACGCTCGCCGTGGGCCGCGGCTCGCGGTCCATCACCGACCGAGCGCTGGAGCGCGTGCGCACGGCCTGACGCCGTTCGCGTACCGTCATCCCCGCGGGTGACCACATACCGACCTGTAGTGACGAACGCAGTACCGAGAACCGAGGAGCATCACCGTGGCTGAGCTGTTCTACGACGACGACGCCGACCTGTCCATCATCCAGCAGCGCAAGGTCGCGGTCATCGGCTACGGGAGCCAGGGCCACGCGCACGCGCTGAACCTGCGCGACTCGGGCGTCGACGTCCGCGTCGGCCTGCGCGAGGGCTCCGGCTCCGCGAAGAAGGCCGAGGACGAGGGCCTGCGCGTGCTCACCGTCGCCGACGCCGTCAAGGAGGCGGACGTCGTCGTCATCCTCGCGCCGGACCAGGTGCAGCGGCACGTGTACCGCGACGAGATCGCCCCGAACCTCAACGAGGGCGCGGCGCTCGTCTTCGGGCACGGCTTCAACATCCGCTTCGGCTACATCAAGCCCGAGGCCGGCCACGACGTGCTCATGGTCGCCCCCAAGGGCCCGGGTCACCTCGTGCGCCGCGAGTACGTCGACGGCCGCGGCGTGCCGGTGATCGTCGCCGTCGAGCA
Source organism: Isoptericola nanjingensis (assembly GCF_050311635.1). Classification (NCBI taxonomy): domain Bacteria; kingdom Bacillati; phylum Actinomycetota; class Actinomycetes; order Micrococcales; family Promicromonosporaceae; genus Isoptericola; species Isoptericola nanjingensis. Next base: position 43,095 of record NZ_JBNOZL010000004.1, read on the forward strand.
GGACGCGTCGGGCTCCGCCTGGGAGCTGGCCCTGTCCTACGCGAAGGGCATCGGCGGCCTGCGCGCCGGCGGCATCAAGACCACCTTCACCGAGGAGACCGAGACCGACCTGTTCGGCGAGCAGGCCGTGCTGTGCGGCGGTGCCTCGCAGCTGGTCCAGTACGGCTTCGAGACGCTGACCGAGGCGGGCTACCAGCCCGAGGTCGCGTACTTCGAGGTGCTGCACGAGCTGAAGCTGATCGTCGACCTCATGGTCGAGGGTGGCATCGCCAAGCAGCGCTGGTCGGTCTCCGACACGGCCGAGTACGGCGACTACGTCTCCGGCCCGCGCGTCATCGACCCGCGCGTCAAGGAGAACATGAAGGCCGTCCTCGCGGACATCCAGAACGGCGCCTTCGCCGAGCGCTTCATCGCGGACCAGGACGCGGGCGCGCCCGAGTTCACCGCGCTGCGCGAGAAGGGCGAGGCGCACCCGATCGAGACCACCGGGCGTGAGCTCCGGAAGATGTTCTCGTGGATCAAGCCCGCTGACTCCGACTACACGGAGGGCAGCGCCGCTCGCTGACCCACACCGTCAGCAGCGACGCGCGCGGCCGTCGTCCCCCACCCGGGGGCGGCGGCCGCACGTGCGTCCGGGCCCAGGCGAGGTAGTCCGGGGCGTGCCGAGGTAGTACGAACCGCGCCGAGGTAGTACGAGGAACGGCGAGGTAGTACCGGTCAGTCGAGCAGCCCCGCCCACCCCCGGACGACGTCGACGAGCCCCACGCGGTCGAGCGCGTCCACGTCGGACAACCGGTGCCACGCGACGGCGTCGGTGGTGCCGTCGGACTCCATGGTGAGCTCGCCGCCGACGACGTGCGCGCGATAGACGATGCGGATGCCTTGTAGCGCCACCGTGTGGTCGGTGCCGTCCACGACGACGCGGTCCTCGGGCGGGATCACGATGCTGTCGACGCCGAGCAGGCCGTCGAGCGCGACGTCGTACCCGGTCTCCTCTCGCAGCTCGCGGACGGCTGCATCCTCCGGGTGCTCGCCGGGGTCGATGCCGCCCCCGGGCATGGTCCAGCCCGCTCCGACGTCGCTGGACCAGTGGGGGAGGAGGATGCGGTCGCCCTCGACGACCAGGGCGTAGGCGGCGACGCGGGTGTCCATGCTGGCCATCCTGGCAGGATGGACCCCATGAGCGACGACGCGAACCCTGGGCTGGATCCCGAGCAGGCCGACAGCATCACGCAGTTCTGGGACGTCGCGCGCCCGAGCGCCGGCCGCACGAGCCACGGGGGAGCCGTGGGGGAGCGCTCCGAGAACGTGGTGCCGCCGCCCGCGTGGTCGTTCGGCGACTCGGCGGAGCTGGCCGACGAGCTGCTCGGACTGGTGCTCGACGGCGTGAAGACAGGCACCGCCGCCGCGGTCTGGGAGTACGAGGCCGCCGACGAGCCGCTGCCGCGCAAGGGCGACCTGTCGATCGTGCTCGACGGCGCCGGTGCGCCCCGCCTCCTCATCAGGACGACAGAGGTCGAGACGGTCCCGTTCGACGAGGTGACCGCCGAGCACGCCGCCGCCGAGGGCGAGGGCGATCGCACCCTGGCGGACTGGCGCGACGGGCACGAGCGCTACTGGCGCCGCACGCTCCCGCAGATCGGTCGGGAGTTCGACCCGACCATGCCCGTGGTCTGCGAGCGGTTCAAGGTGCTCTACCGCGCCTGACGCGGGCACCGCGGACCCATGACCAGGGAGGTCACGGCCGGATGTGTCCAGTAAATGAGATTCGTGTCCGCATCATGATTCGACGGGCTTAGGCTCGGCCCATGACGCGGAGCATCGACCTGGCAGTGGTGGCCGGCGACGGCATCGGCACGGAAGTCGTGGAGCAGGGCCTGGCGGTCCTCGAGGCGGCCGTGGCCGGCTCGGACGTGAAGATCTCCACCACCGAGTTCGACCTGGGCGCGCGCCGCTGGCACGCGACCGGCGAGACGCTCACGGACGCCGACCTCGAAGCCATCAAGCAGCACGACGCGATCCTGCTGGGCGCCATCGGCGACCCGAGCGTGCCGTCGGGCGTGCTCGAGCGCGGCCTGCTGCTCAAGCTCCGCTTCTCGCTGGACCACTACGTGAACCTGCGCCCCGGCAAGCTGTACCCCGGGGTCACCAGCCCGCTGGCCAACCCCGGCGACGTCGACTTCGTCGTCGTGCGCGAGGGCACCGAGGGTCCGTACGTGGGCAACGGCGGAGCGCTGCGCGTCGGCACCCCCCACGAGATCGCGACCGAGGTGTCGGTCAACACCGCGTTCGGCGTGGAGCGCGTCGTGCGCGACGCCTTCGCCCGTGCTCAGGCACGCCCGCGCAAGCACCTCACGCTGGTGCACAAGCACAACGTGCTGGTGCACGCCGGCCACCTGTGGCGCCGTACCGTCGAGGCCGTCAACGCCGACTTCCCCGACGTCACCACGGACTACCTGCACGTGGACGCCGCCACGATCTTCCTCACGACGAACCCGTCGAGGTTCGACGTGATCGTCACCGACAACCTGTTCGGCGACATCCTCACGGACCAGGCCGCCGCCATCACCGGCGGTATCGGCCTCGCCGCGTCGGCGAACATCAACCCCGACCGCACCGCGCCGTCCATGTTCGAGCCGGTGCACGGCTCGGCCCCGGACATCGCGGGCCAGGGCAAGGCCGACCCGACCGCCACGGTCCTGTCGGTCTCGCTGCTGCTCGACCACCTCGGCCTCGCCGAGGAGAGCAAGCGCGTGGAGGCGGCCGTCGCGGCCGACCTCGTCGAGCGCGGCGACCGAGTACGCACGACGGCCGAGGTCGGGCGCGACCTCGCCGCACGCGTCAACGGCTGACGACAGCCCCACCGTCGTCATCCGGACGGCGCGGCGCCACCCGCGCCGCGCCGTCGGACGTGTCGTCCGAGCCACCGCCCGCCCCGGCCGTCATCCCCTGTCGACCACCCGACATCCACTTCTGTCCGGGTGGCCGCTGTGGTCGGAGCGACGCCGGTGCCCACGAGGTGCACGGTCGTGGAAAACTACAGGGGTCACCCGGTGAAAGGCCCCCGATCATGACCACTTCCAGCACCTCTCCGTCCGCCGCGAGCGCTACGCCGAGCACCGGCGGGTCGGGCATCCTCCCGGCCGAGCTCGAGGACCTCGTCGCCCTGTTCGACGTGCGAGCCACGGACTCACCCACCCCGGACGCCGAGCGCGAGGCCGCGCTGCGGTCCCCGAAGTTCGGCACCGTGTTCACGGACCACATGGCGCGCGTCAGCTGGCGCCAGGGCGACGGGTGGCTCGACCGTCGTGTCGAGAAGTACGGGCCGCTGCAGATCGACCCCGCGACCGCCGTCCTGCACTACGCGCAGGAGATCTTCGAGGGGATGAAGGCGTACCGGCACGCGGACGGCTCCGTCTGGACGTTCCGTCCCGACGCCAACGCGGCGCGGTTCGCGCGCTCGGCGCACCGCATGGCGCTGCCTGCGTTGTCGGTGGACGACTTCATCGGCTCGATCGCGGCGCTGGTGCGCACCGACATCGACTGGGTGCCGTCCGGTGAGGACTTCAGCCTCTACCTGCGGCCCTTCACGTTCGCGTCGGAGGCGTTCCTCGGGGTGCGTCCCACGAACGAGGCCGAGTACCTGGTCATCGCCTCGCCCGTCGGCCCGTACTTCGCGGGCGGCGTGAAGCCGGTGTCGATCTGGATCGACGAGCACTACCACCGCTCCGGCCCCGGCGGGACGGGCGACGCGAAGTACGGCGGCAACTACGCGGCGAGCCTCCTGCCGCAGCGGCTCGCCGGGGAGAAGGGCTTCGACCAGGTCTGCTACCTCGACGCCGTGACGAACACGTCGCTCGAGGAGCTGGGCGGCATGAACGTCTTCGTCGTCATGGCCGACGGCTCGGTGCACACGCCGGAGCTCACCGGCACCTTCCTCGAGGGCGTCACGCGCTCGTCCATCCTGCAGCTCGCCGCCGACCGCGGGCACCAGGCCGTGGAGCGGCGCATCCCGCTCGCCGAGGTCGTCACCGGCCTCCGGGACGGCACCGTGCGGGAGATCTTCGCCTGCGGCACGGCGGCGGTCATCACCCCCGTCGGCCGCCTCGCGGGCGACGAGTTCGACCTGCAGGTCTCGGGCGGCGAGCCCGGCGAGCTCACCATGGCGATCCGCGAGGAGCTCACCGACATCCAGTACGGTCGGGCCGCGGACCGGCACGGCTGGATGCGCCGGCTCGCCTGATCAGACAGGGAGGTCCCCCGCGCGATGCCCACCACCCCGATCACGGCGGACGCGCTCAACCGGACCACGCTCGCGCGCCAGCAGCTGCTCACCCGCTCCGACGACGACGTCCCCGCCGTCGTCGGGCGGGTGGGCGGCCTGCAGGCGCAGCACGCCGACATGCCGTACATCGCCCTGTGGGCGCGACGCTCCGGGCAGACGATCGGGGTGCTCGAGGAGGCCCTGACCGACGGCGAGGTCGTGAAGGCGACCGTCATGCGGTCCACGCTGCACGTGGTGCCCAGCGCGGACTGGCCGCTGCTCGACGCCGTCTCCGCGGAGCAGCGGCTGGCGGCGTGGCGTGCGAGCGCCCGGCGGGCGGGCGTCGACCTCGTGGGCCTCAACGCCGCCGTGCGCGCGTACTGCGCCGAGCCCCGCACGCTGGACGAGGTGGAGGCGTTCGCCGCCGACCAGTACCCCGGAGTCGACGCCGTCGCGGCGATCCCGGGCGGCGTGAGCCGCGCGTGGTGGCGGCTCGCGAGCGCGGGCGGCGGCCTCGTGCACGTGCCGCCGAGCGGGCTGTGGGGCTCCCACGTCGCGGCGCGCTACCAGGACGGCGCGCGCTGGCTCGCCGACCGCGTGCCGCACCCGCTGCCCGAGACCGCCCCGGACGAGGCGCGGGCCCGCGTCGTCGCGAAGTACCTGCGGGCCTTCGGGCCGGCGTCCGCCCGCGACGTCGCCCGAGGCGTCGGCATCCGCGGCGTCGGGGCGCTGAAGCGTGCGCTCGCGCTCCTGGAGCTGCGGACGTACGCCGCGCCCGACGGCCGCGAACTGGTCGACCTGGCCGACGCCGAGATCGTGCCCGGGGACGTGCCCGCGCCGGTGCGGCTCCTGCCGCGCTGGGACCAGCTGCTCGTGGCGCTGGACGAGCGGTCACGGATCGTCGACGCCGAGCGCGCGGGGCTCGTCTACCGGCGCAACGCGGACGTGCTCCCCACCCTCTGGTTGGACGGCCGCGTGGCCGGCACGTGGACCCTGGACGTCGACGCCCGCCGTGCCACCGTGCACGTCGAGCCCTTCACCGGCGACGCCTGGGCGCACCACCGGACCGAGGTGGAGGCGGAGGCCGCCGCGCTGCTCGATCTTGCCGCGGCCGACGCCCCCGAGCGCGAGGTCACCTGGGCGGCCGAGGCCGCACGAGAGTCCGGCCGAGCACGCCGTTGAGCATCGCCGAGACGGCGACGCCCACGACGATCCACACGAGGGCGGTCACGAGCGCCGAGGCCGCGTCGCCGGGGCCCGTGAACGCGAGGGCGGCGAGGATCACGGTGACCAGCGCGACCAGCCAGCCGAAGAACATCCGCGGCCGCGGCACGACGCGCACGAGCGCCTGGAGCACCACGGCCGCGAGCAGGGCGAACAGGGCACCGGTCAGCGCCCACGCCAGCCCGGGGGCGCCGGGCACCAGGCGGGACGGGCCGAGCAGCCCGACGTCGAACGCGCTGTCGAAGACCACCGACGCCGCGAGCCCCAGGACGGCGCAGACCACGACGGTCACGGCGGCGCCGGACCAGAAGCGGCCGCGGTCCAGCTCGAGCAGCCCGCGGGACGTCGCCGCCGGCGCGTCCCAGGCGTCCGCGGGCTCCGCCGTGGGCACCACGGACGGGGGCGGCGTGACGCCGCCTGGGGACATGCCGGGCGTCCACGCCGTCGGGTCGCCCGGGTTCGTCGGGCCGCCTGGGGGCCGCGTGTCGGTCATCGGTTCTGCCTCCTGCCCTCGGTGACGGTGCCAGCCGACCACACCCCGGGTGCGGTCGCACGGGCGGGACGTCCCGTGCCACGCCGTGGACGGCCTGTCCGGCCTGCGCGCGGGTGTGGCACCATGTGGCCCATGACACGCCTCGCGCACCAGCGTCGCTCGCTCATCATTCGGTAGCGCGTCCGGCACACCCGCCGGACGCGCAGACCTTCCGTACCCCGGGGGGTCTTTTTTGTTGACCAGAACGCCCAGAGCTTCTCGACGTGGGGAGTCCCGCATGACCGCCACCCCGTTCCACGTGTACGACACCACCCTGCGCGACGGCGCGCAGCAGGAGGGCATGAACCTCTCCGTGGCGGACAAGCTGGCCATCGCGCCGCTGCTGGACGAGCTGGGGGTCGGCTTCATCGAGGGCGGTTGGCCGGGCGCCGTGCCCAAGGACACCGAGTTCTTCCGCCGGGCGGCGAAGGAGCTGGAGCTGAGGAACGCCGTGCTCGCGGCGTTCGGCGCCACCCGCAAGGCGGGCACCCGCGCGTGGGACGACCCGCAGGTGCGGGCCCTGCTCGACTCCGAGGCGCCGGTCGTGACGCTGGTGGCGAAGTCGGACGTGCGGCACGTGGAGCGGGCGCTGCGCACCACTCCCGACGAGGGCCTCGCGATGATCGCGGACACGGTGGCGTTCCTCGTGGGAGAGGGCCGCCGCGTCGTGGTGGACGCCGAGCACTTCTTCGACGGCTACCGGTTCGACCCGGTGTGGTCCCGGGCGGCGGCGGAGGCGGCGTTCGAGGCGGGCGCCGAGGTGGTCACGCTGTGCGACACGAACGGCGGCATGCTGCCGCACTGGGTGACCGACGTCGTGACCGAGGTGCGGGAGTCCCTGGGCCTGCCGCACGGGCGTGACGCCGTCGCCGGGGACCGGCTGCTCGGCATGCACGCCCACAACGACTCGGGCTGCGCCGTCGCGAACACGCTCGCGGCGGTGGCCGCCGGCGCGTGGCACGTGCAGGGCACGGTCAACGGCTACGGCGAGCGCACGGGCAACGTGGACCTCGTCACCGTCGTCGCGAACCTCGAGCTCAAGCACGGCCTGCGCACCCTCGCCGGGGAGGGGCTCGAGGACGCGACCCGCATCGCGCACGCGGTCGCCGAGATCACCAACATCTCCCCGTACGCGCGCCAGCCCTACGTGGGGGCGAGCGCCTTCGCCCACAAGGCGGGCCTGCACGCGAGCGCGATCAAGGTCGACCCCGACCTGTACCAGCACATCGACCCCACCGCCGTCGGCAACGACATGCGCATGCTCGTGTCCGACATGGCCGGGCGGGCGTCGATCGAGCTCAAGGGCCGCGAGCTGGGCTACGACCTCAGCGGCCAGGCCGAGCTGCTCACCCGCGTCACGACGCGGGTCAAGGACGCCGAGGCGCAGGGCTACACGTTCGACGCCGCCGACGCGTCGTTCGAGCTGCTGCTGCGGGAGGAGCTCACCGGCACCCGGCAGACGTACTTCCGCGTCGAGAGCTGGCGGACCATCGTCGAGACCGTCGCCGGCGGGCCCGGGCACGACGCGTCGAGCCGGGAGGCCGACGCGGTCGCCGAGGCGACGGTGAAGCTGCACGCGGGCGGCGAGCGCGTGGTCGCGACCGGTGAGGGCAACGGCCCCGTGAACGCGCTCGACCAGGCGCTGCGCAGCGCGCTGACGCGCGTGTACCCGCAGATGGAGAAGTTCGAGCTCATCGACTTCAAGGTGCGCATCCTCGACGCGCAGCAGGGCACCGACGCCACGACGCGCGTGCTGGTCGAGACCACGGACGGGCAGCACTCCTGGTCGACGGTGGGCGTGGGCCCGAACGTCATCGAGGCCGCGTGGGAGTCGCTCATCGACGCGTACGTCTACGGCCTCGTGCACGGGGGCGTGGAACCGCGCTGAGCGGGGCTACCGCGGAGGGCGGCCGTTCGTCAGGCGGTGCGGCCGGACGGCCTCGTACGTCGCCTTGAGGGCGGCCGTGGTCCGGTCGTAGCGGCGCTGCGCCACGCGCACGAAGAGGAAGTCGACGACGGCGAGCTGGGCGATGCGGCTCGACATGGCGCCCGAACGGAACTGGGTCTCGCGCGCCGTCGTCGCGAGGACGACGTCGGCGAGCTCCGCCAGGGGTGAGGCCGGGAAGTTCGTGACGGCCACGGTGGTGGCGCCCGCGTCGCGTGCCAGCGTGAGCGCCTGCACGGTCTCCACGGTGGTGCCCGTGTGCGAGACAGCGACGGCCACGCAGCCCTCGCCCAGGAGCGCCGCGGACTGGAGCTGGCCGTGCAGGTCCACGGGCGCGAAGCAGGCGATGCCGATGCGGGTGAGCTTCTGGCCGAGGTCCTGCGCCGTGAGGCCGCTCGACCCGGCGCCGTAGACGTCCACGCGGGGCGCGGAGGCCACGGCTTCGACGGCGTGCTCCAGGGCGTCGAGGTCGAGCATGCGCGCCGTCTCCTCGATCGTCCGCGCCTCGTGGAAGGCGATCTTGGAGACGACGTCGGTGGCGGTGTCGGTCCGGTTGATCTCGCCCTCGGCGATGCCGGAGCGCTCCAGCTCGACGGCGCGCCGGCTCGTGGCCTGCGCGAGGTCGATGCGGAACTCGGGGTAGCCGGCGTAGCCGACGGCGCGGCAGAACCGGACGACCGTCGCTTGCGAGGTCCCCGCGCGGGCGGCGAGCTCGGTGATGGTGGCGCCGACGACGCCGGGCGGGTCGTCGAGCACGACCGCGGCGATCCGCGCCTCCGCGGGGCGCAGCGTGGGCAGCGCCTGGCGGAGCCGGACGAGGACGTCACCGTTCATGCGCGGATCTCCTTCCCGGCGGACGCCGGAGACGGGTGGGCGGTTTCCCGGACCGTGAGCCAGGTGTCGTGCGGTTCCACGAGCTCGCCGTCGCGGGGGTCGACGAGGGACCGGGCGAGGCGCAGCGCGCCGTCGAGGGGGCTCCCGTCGGCGGGGACGAGCCGCACGTCGGGACGCAGGGCGGACAGGCGGGCCCTGAGCGGCGTGGTGACGGGGGCGCCGATCTGCAGGACGCCGCCCGTGACCGCCGCGAGCGGCGGGATCCCGGGGCGGAGCGCGGCGGCGAGGCTCTCCGCGAGGTGGGTCCCGGCGTCGTGCAGGATGCCGCTCGCGACGAGGTCGCCCGCGGCGGCGGCGTCGGCGACGGCCGGCGTGAAGGACGCGAGGACGTGCGCGCGGTCGGGGCGCCCGTACAGCGCGGCGGGCCAGCCGTCGACCGGGCCGAAGCGCTCGAGCGCGGCGGCGAGCAGCGTGGGGGAGGCGGGCCCCGGGCGCCCGTCGTGGGTGGCGACGGCGGCCCGCAGGCCGTGCGCGCCGATCCACGACCCGGAGCCGAGGTCGCCGAGCAGGTGGCCCCAGCCGTCCGCGCGGTGCCACCGGCGCCGCAGGTCGGTGGCGAGGACGATCGCGCCCGTGCCGACCGCGGCGACGGCGCCGGGCCGGCCGCCGAGGGCGCCGAGGTGCGCGGCGAGCGCGTCCGCGGCGACCGCCGTGGCCGGGGCGCCCGCGGCCTGCAGCACCTCGTGCAGGGCGCCGGGGTCGGGGACGAGCGACGGGAGGCCGGTGACCGACACGGCGGCCGCGGCGACGCGCAGTCCCGGCTGCCGCACGGCGAGGGTGTCCACCAGCTCGGCGACGACGTCGGCCGCGTCGCTCCCGGAGGCGGTGATGCGGACCGGGCGGCCGGTGAGCGTGATCGGGGTGCCGCCGGGGCCAGCGGTACCGTCGGTGCCGTCGGTGCCGCGCGCGGGCACGGCGACGAGGCGGGCGCCGCTGCCGCCGACGTCCACGGCGACGACGTGCTCGGGCACGAGGGAGACGTCCGGGCCGGTCACGGGACCCAGTGTGGCAGCGATTTTCTCAGGTTGGGCACCTCACAAAAAGAATCTCACCCACGATGCGTCCCGGCCCCGCTACCGTGGAGACGTGCATGGTGAGTACAAGGTTCCCGGTGGCAAGCTCGTGACGGTCGACCTCGACGTGCGGGACGGGTTGCTCGCCGACGTCAGGCTCAGCGGCGACTTCTTCCTCGAGCCGGACGACGCCCTCGAGGTCATCGACTCCGCACTCGTCGGGCTGCCGCGCGAGACGTCGACGAGCGAGCTCGCGCGCGCCGTCGACGACGGGCTGCGCATCGCCGAGCAGGACGGCCGCGTGACCGGCAGCGTGACGATGGTGGGCTTCGACGCCTGGGCCGTCGCGGTCGCGGTCCGCCGCGCGCTGGGGCTGGCCACGACGTGGGACGACCACACCTTCGAGGTGCTGCGCCCCGGCCCCCTGCCCCCCGCGACGCTCGCCGCCCTGGACCAGGTGCTCACCGAGGAGCTGGCCGAGGGGCGCCGAGGGCCCACGCTGCGGTTCTGGGACTGGAACGAGCGCGCCGTCTTCATCGGGTCGTTCCAGTCGCTGCGGAACGAGGTGGACCCGGCGGGCGTGCGCGATCACGACGTCACAGTGGTGCGCCGTATCTCCGGCGGCGGCGCCATGTTCATGGAGGCCGGCAACTGCGTGACGTTCTCGCTGGTCGTGCCGGCGTCGCTCGTCGACGGCCTGTCGTTCGAGCAGTCGTACGCGTTCCTCGACTCGTGGGTGCTGGGCGCGCTGCACGACGTCGGCGTCGAGGCGTACTTCTCCGGCATGAACGACGTCGCGTCGCCCGCGGGCAAGCTCGCGGGCTCGGCGCAGAAGCGCCTGGCCGGCGGCGCCGTGCTGCACCACATGACGATGGCGTACGACATCGACAACGCCAAGATGCTCGAGGTGCTGCGCATCGGCCGCGAGAAGCTCTCCGACAAGGGCACCACCAGCGCCAACAAGCGGGTGGACCCCCTGCGCTCGCAGACCGGCATGTCGCGCGACGAGATCGTCGACGCGTTCGAGGCACACTTCAAGGCCCACCACCGGACCGTGGACTCCGCGCTGCGTCCCGACGAGCTGGACCGCGCCGAGGAGCTGGTCCGGACGAAGTTCGCCGACCCGGCCTGGATCAACCGCGTGCCCTGAGCGACCCCGCGCGCAGCCCGCGCGCCGCCCCCGCACCGACCGCGACGCGCCGAGAGGTCACCGTCCTGTCACGCATTGGTGCGGGGGCTTTCGTTATCCCCGGCCGGTCAGTTATCTTCCTCGTGGAGCGATGCCCCGGAACTTCCTTTCAAGCCGGGGCGGCGCTCGCGATCACCACGGCGATCAGCATGACAAGCGAGACGACGACGTCACGCCGGACGACGAGGACGTCGGCAGGACATGACCGCGAGAACGGCGCGCGACCGCGACAACGGCGGCGCCGCGCACCACGGAGGGCGGCCCAGCGGCCGCCGGGGGAGGACGACGATGCGTCGAGACATGTGGACCCGCAGGAACGTGGGGGCCGTGGCCACCGCGGCGCTGGTGGCGCTCGGCGTCGCCGCGTGCGGGAGCGGCGGCTCCGGGGACGGCGGCGGCGACGGGACGGTCGACGGCGAGGGCAAGACCCTCGACGTCTGGATCATGCAGGGCACGAACCCCAGCGCCGACGCCTTCTTCGACGAGGTCGGCACCGCGTTCACGGAGGAGACGGGCGCGGAGCTGAACGTCGAGTTCGTCGAGTGGGCGGACGCCCACGACCGGTTCGTCACGTCGATCGCGGGCCAGACCATGCCCGACGTCGCGGAGACCGGCACCACCTGGACGCCGGAGTTCGCCGACGCCGGCGCGCTCGCGCCGCTCGACGACTACGTGGCGGAGGCCGGCCTGGGCGACGATCTGGTGGACGGTCTCGTCGAGGCCGGCACCTACGACGGGCAGCTGTACGGCATGCCCTGGTACGCCGGCGTCCGCTCGCTCGTGTACAACACGGAGATCTTCGAGGAGGCCGGCGTCGAGCCGCCCACGACCTGGGCGGAGATCGAGTCGGCGGCCAAGGCCATCAAGGAGAAGTTCCCGAAGAAGACCGCGATCGCGGTGCCGGGCGACGCCGAGTTCACGGTGTACCCGTGGGTGTGGGGCGCCGGAGGCGAGGTCGCGACGCTCGACGGCGACACCTGGACGTCCGGGCTCGACAGCCCCGAGGCGCAGGAGGGCCTGAGCTTCTGGACCGGGCTCGCCGCGGACGGCTACTCGTCGGCGGGCGCCACCACCTGGCGCGAGACCGACGTGCTCGACGCCTTCGCGCAGGGCGACGTCGGCATGGCGATCATGGGCTCCTGGACGCCGGGCGCCATCGTCGAGGCGAACAAGGACATGGACGGCAAGTTCGCCGCCGTCCCGATCCCGGGCAAGGACGGCGGGATGTCGCCGTCGGTCCTCGGCGGCTCGCACCTGTCCGTGTTCGAGACGGCGGAGGACAAGGACCTGGCGTTCGCGTTCGTGGAGCTCATGACGACCGGTGAGTTCGCCACGAAGTGGGGCGAGCAGGCCGGCTACTTCCCGGGGCAGAAGTCGCTCCTGGACGAGACGTTGAAGAGCACCGACCCGCTCGTGGCCCCGTTCGCGCAGCAGTTCGTCGAGGGTGGCGCGTCCGTGCCGGTCTCGCCGAACTTCGGGGCCGTGCAGGCCAAGCTCACGACGAGCACGATGATGCAGTCGATCCTCTCCGGGAGCGAGGACGTGCCGACCGCCAGCACGAAGGCGGCCGACGAGATGACGTCGCTGCTCAACGGTGGCAGCTGACGCATGACGAGCACCCTCCCCGTCGCGGTCCCCGCCGGGCCCGGGCAGCAGCCCGGGCCCGGCGGGCGCCGCCCGCTCGGCAAGTCGCTCCTGGCGCGGGTGCGGCCGTGGATGCTGCTGACGCCCGCGCTGCTCGTGCTGGCGGTGCTGCTCCTGTGGCCGCTGGTGCGGGTCGGGCTGTTCTCCCTCCAGGACTACGGGCTGCGGGAGATCGTCTCCGGCGAGCCGAACTGGATCGGCCTCGCCAACTACGTCGAGGTGTTCACGTCCGAGCAGCTGTGGGCCGTGGTGCTGCCCAACACGGTGGTCTTCGCCGTGCTGTCGGTGTCGTTCACGGTGGTCTTCGGCACCGCCGTGGCCGTGCTGCTCGCGTCGCTCGGCCGCGTCTGGCGCACCATCGTGTCCAGCGCGATCATGGCGGCCTGGGCGATGCCCGCCGTCACCGGCACGTACGTCTGGGTCTGGATCTTCGACGCCGACCGCGGCGTGTTCAACCACGTGCTGCAGGCGCTCGGGCTGCAGGACGCACCCGTCAACTGGTTCACCGATCGCTGGTCGTTCTACGCGATCGTGCTGCTCAACGTGGTGCACCACGGCTTCCCGTTCGTCGCGATCACCGTGCTCGCGGGCCTGCTCGGCGTGCCGAAGGAGCTGCTCGAGGCCGCGGAGATCGACGGCGCCGGGCCGTGGCGCCGGTTCTTCTCGGTGATCGTGCCGCAGCTGAAGCAGATCTTCGCCGTCGTGATCATCCTGTCGACCATCTGGGACTTCAAGGTCTTCGCGCAGGTCTACCTCATGCCCGGCGGCGCCGGCAGCAACCGCGAGGTGCTCAACCTGGGCGTCTGGTCGTACACCGAGTCGTTCGGGCAGAACCGGTACGGCTTCGGCGCCGCGATCGCGGTGCTGCTGACCCTGCTGCTGCTCGCCATCACCGTCGTGTACGTCCGCACGATCCTGAAGGAGGAGGAGCTGTGAGCCGGCCGACGACCGCGACGCGGGTGGGCAAGGGGGTCGCCGTCGCGCTGCTCCTGGTGTTCACCCTCTTCCCGGCCTACTGGATGCTCGTCAGCGCGCTCGACGGCAAGGCGGGGCGCGGGTCGTCCTTCGTGCCCGCCGACCCGACGCTGGAGCACTTCGAGTTCGTGCTCACGGACGGCGGCTTCGACGTCTTCCTGCGCAACTCGCTGCTCGTGGCGCTCGGGACGGTGCTCGTCTCGTCGCTGCTCGCCCTGCTGGCGTCGGTGGCGGTGGCGCGCTTCCGCTTCACGCTCCGCACGCAGGTGCTCATGCTCGTGCTGATCGTGCAGATGGTCCCGCTCGAGGCGCTCGTCATCCCGCTGTTCGTCCAGGTGCGCAACCTGGACCTGCTCGGCACGCTGACCGGCCTGGTCGTGGTGTACGTGGCGCTCGCGCTGCCCTTCGGCATCTGGATGCTGCGCGGCTTCGTCGCCGCCGTGCCGGTGGAGCTGGAGGAGGCCGCCTACCTCGACGGTGCCACCTGGGGCCGCATGTTCCGGTCCATCCTGCTGCCGCTCGTCGCGCCCGGCCTCGTGGCCACGAGCATCTTCAGCTTCATCACGGCGTGGAACGAGTTCGTCTTCGCGATGACGCTGCTCGGCGGCGAGACGCAGAACTACACGGTGGCCATCGGGCTGCGCTCGTTCTTCGGGCAGCACTCGAACGACTGGGGCGCGATCATGGCGGCCTCGACGATCATCACCGTGCCCGTGATGATCTTCTTCATCGTCGTCCAGCGCCGGCTCGCGTCCGGGCTGACGTCCGGGGCGGTGAAGGGGTGAACGACGTCCGGCGGGCCGTGCACGGGGTGCTGCTGCCCGGCTTCACCGGGACGACGCCCCCTGCCTGGCTGCTCCACGCTGCGCGCGACGGGCTGGCCGGGGTGGTGCTGTTCGCGCACAACACGCCCGACGTGGCGACGACGGCCGCGCTCGCGACACGCCTGCACGACGCCGAGCCCGACCTGCTCGTCGCGACCGACGAGGAGGGCGGCGACGTGTCACGGCTCGAGGCCGCGACCGGGTCGTCGCTGCCCGGCGCCGCGGCGCTCGGAGCGGCGGACGACGTGCGGCTCACCGGGGCCGCGGGCGAGGCGCTGGGCCGCCTGCTCGCGGCTGCGGGCGTCGACCTCGACCTCGCGCCCGTGCTCGACGTCGACACGCCCGGCAACCCGGTCATCGGGGTGCGGGCGTTCGGCACCGACGCAGAGGCGGTCGCGCGGCACGGCGTCGCGTTCGCCCGGGGCCTGCAGCGCGGCGGCGTCGGCACGTGCGCCAAGCACTTCCCGGGGCACGGTTCCACGACCGTCGACTCGCACCTCGCGCTGCCCGTCGTGGAGGCCGACGCCCGGACCCTGCGCGGCCGCGACCTCGTGCCGTTCGCGGCGGCGTTCGCGGGCGGCCCCGGCGACGAGGGTCCCGCGGCCGACGCCCTCATGACGGCGCACGTCGTCGTGCCCGCGCTCGGGCCCGCGCCGGCGTCCCTCGAGCCCGCCGTCGCGGCGCTCGCCCGCGAGCTCGGCCACGAGGGGCCGATCGTCACCGACGCCCTCGACATGCGCGCCGTGTCCGACGGCGCCGACGTCGGCGAGGCCGCGGTGCGCGCGGTCGAGGGCGGCGCGGACCTGCTGTGCCTGGGGACGACGACCGGGCGGGACGACGAGGCGCTGTTCCGCTCCGCCGCCGACGCCCTCGTGGCCGCGGTCGGCACCGGGCGGGTGAGCCTGGACCGGCTCGCCGCGTCCCGGCGACGCACCGCCGCCCTGGTGCGCCGGCTGCGCGCCCGGCGGGTCGCCGCCATGCCGGCCCCGGCCGAGGAGGCGCTCACCGCGCTCGCGGCCGTGGGGGCCGAGGCGGCGCGCCGGGCCGTGCGCGTCGTCGGTCCGTCGCCGGCGCTCGCGGGAGCGCCCGACGTCGTCGACCTGCGGCTGCGGCTCGACCACGCGGCCGGGCGCACCGCGCAGCACGTGCAGCGCGCCGTCGCCGCCCGCTGGCCGGGCGCCCTCGTGCACACCGCCCCGGACGACGACGCCGTCGACGCGCTGCAGCGCGCCGGGGCCGGGCGGCCGCTGGTCGTCGTGACCCGCGAACCCGTCCCCGGCGGCGACGAGCACGAGCGCCTGGCGCGGCTGCAGCGGGCGCGCCCGGACCTCGTCGTCGTGCACACGGGCGCGCCGGCCGCGGGGGAGCGGTGGCTCGCCGAGCTCCCGGGCGGGCTGCCCGCGACCGTCCTGGCCTGCGGCACCGGCCGGGCCAACGCCGAGGCCGCCGTGGCACTCCTCGCCGGGGAGCTCGCCCCCGAACCCCCGGAGGTGGCGCGATGATCGTCATCGGCATCTCGTCCGGCACCAGCGTCGACGCGATCGACGCCGCGGCCGCCGACCTCGACCTGCGCCCCGACGGCACGCTCTCCCTGCGCCCGCTGGGGCACGCCGAGTACGCCTGGCCCGACCACCTGCGGCGGCGCATCCTCGCGGCCCTGCCGCCGGCCACCGCGGACCTGGGCGAGGTGTGCCAGCTCGACACGCTCGTCGGGCAGGAGCTGGGCGCCGCCGCCCGGCGCGCCGTCGACGACCTCGCGGGGGGCGACGCGGACCTCGTGGCGTCGCACGGGCAGACCCTGCACCACTGGGTGGTGGCGGGTCGTGCCCGCGGCACGCTGCAGCTCGGCAACCCGGCCTGGATCGCGGAGCGCACCCGACGACCGGTGGTCAGCGACTTCCGGGTCGCCGACGTCGCCGCCGGCGGGCAGGGCGCGCCGCTCGTGAGCGTGCTGGACGCGCTGTGGCTCGGGCACGACGGGCCTACCGGCACGAGATATTCCGCGGCGCTCAACGTGGGCGGCATCGCCAACGTCACCGTCGTCGGCGCGCACGACGAGCCGGTGCTCGGCTGGGACACCGGGCCCGGCAACTGCCTGCTGGACGCCGCGGTGCAGAGGCTCACCGGGCAGCCGTTCGACCGCGACGGGGAGCTCGCTGCCAGCGGCGTCGTGGACCACGAGGCGCTGGACGCGCTGCTGGACGAGCCGTACTACGCGCTGCCCGTGCCGCGGTCCACCGGCCGGGAGCTCTACGACGGCGAGTACGTGACGACGCGGCTCGGCGCCGCGGGGGTGCGAGCGGACCGGCTCAGCACCCCCGACCTGGTCGCCACGCTCACGGAGCTCACCGCGACCACCGTGGCGCGGTCGCTCGCCGACCACGCGCCGGGCGGGGGCGTCGAGCGGGTCGTGATCTCCGGCGGCGGGGCCCGCAACCCTGTGCTCCGCGACCGCCTGCGGGCGCTGCTCCCGGCCGGCACCGCCCTCGAGACCGCGGACGACCTCGGGCTGCCGGCGGACGGCAAGGAGGCGTACCTCTTCGCGCTGCTCGGCTTTCTCGGCGTGCACGGGGTGCCCGGCACCGCGCCCGGCCCGCACCGGCGGCAGGCCACCGGGGCCCGCCGGCCGGTAGTCCTGGGGTCGCTCACGCCCCCCACGCCGCTGCCCGTGGAGGCGGTCCGCACCCCGGTGCGGCGCCTCGCGCTCACCACGGCACCGAGCGTCCCGACCACTGCGCGCGACCTGACGAGAGGAAGCACCCGATGAGCGGAGCGACCGTGCCCGACCCCTCCGTGCCTCCGGACGCCGGCCCCCCGGACGACGTGCTCGACGTCGCGCGGCTCGTCTCGCCGACGGAGGAGCGCAACCCGCGCACCACCGACATCGACCTGCTCCCGCCGGCCGACGTGGTCCGCCTCATCCTCGACGAGGACGCCGGTGTCGCCAGCGTGGTGCGCGCGGAGCGGTTCCGGGTCACGCAGGCGGTGGAGCTCGCGGTCGAAGCGATCCACGCCGGCGGGCGCGTGCACTACGCGGGTGCGGGCACGTCCGGCCGCCTCGGCGTGCTGGACGCCGTCGAGCTGCTGCCGACCTACGGCGTCGGCCCCGAGTGGTTCGACGCGCACCTCGCCGGCGGTCCCGACGCGATGACCGTCCCGGTCGAGGGTGCGGAGGACGACGCCGACGCCGGCCGGCGCGACCTGGACCACGTCGGCCCGCACGACCTCGTCGTCGGGCTCGCGGCCAGCGGCCGCACACCGTACGTGGGCGGGGCGCTCGACCTGGCCCGCGAGCGCGGGGCGCGCACCGCGCTCGTCAGCGCCAACCCGGCAGCGCCGCTGGCCGACCGGGCGGACGTCGCGATCCTGCTCGACACGGGGCCCGAGGCCGTGACCGGCTCGACCCGGATGAAGGCCGCCACCGCGCAGAAGATCGTGCTCAACACGTTCTCGACCGCCACGATGATCCAGCTCGGCAAGACGTACTCGAACCTCATGGTCGACGTCCGCGCGTCCAACGCCAAGCTCCGCGCCCGGCTCGTGCGCCTGCTGAGCCAGGCGACCGGCCTCGCGCCGGAGGTCTGCGCGCCTGTGCTCGCCGACGCCGGCGGGGAGGTGCAGGTCGCGCTGGTCATGCTGCTGGCGGGGGTGGACGCCGCGGCGGCGCGCGGCGCGCTCGCCGGGGAAGACGGCGTCCGCGGAGCCCTCGGGCGTCTCGGCGCCGCCCCGCCGAGGTAGTACCGGAACCCGCGAGGTAGTACCCGAACCCGCGAGGTAGTACGAATTCTCGTGAGGTAGTACCTGAGTGCGCGAGGTAGTCCAGGCAATATGGACAAGTCGTGCATTCTCGGTACTACCTCGGCCCGGTTCGTACTACCTCGGCGGTAGCCGTACTACCTCGGCGCGATGGGTACTACCTCGCGGGGGTGGGGCGGGCGCCGAAGACGGCGGTGCCGACGCGGACGACGGTCGCGCCCTCGGCGACGGCGAGCTCGAGGTCGCCGGTCATGCCCATGGAGAGCTCGCGGGCGTCGCCCGTCCCCGGAGCCCCGCTGGCGAGCACGGCGTCGCGGACCGCGCGCAGCCGGGCGAAGCCGGCCCGCACGAGCGCCTCGTCGCGACGCTCGCCCAGGCGGGCGCCGATCGTCATGAACCCCGTCAGGCGCAGCCCCGGCAGGGCCGCGACGTCGAGCGCGAGCGCCGCCGCGTCGTCGGGCGCGACGCCGGACTTGCTCTCCTCGCCGGAGACGTTGACCTGCACGAGCACGTCCAGGGCGCGGCCGTCGCGCTCACAGCGCACCGACAGGGCGCGCGCGAGGGCGAGGGAGTCCACGGAGTCGACGGCGGCGGCGACGCCGAGCACCTGGTTGACCTTGTTCTTCTGCAGGTGACCGATGAGGTGCGCCTCGACGCGTCCCGCGGCGACGAGGTCCGCCAGGGCCGGCGCCTTCGCGACCAGCTCCTGGACCCGGTTCTCGCCGACCAGCACCGGCCGGTCGTCGCCCTCCGCGGCGGCGAGGTCCAGCGCGGCCCGCACCCCCGCAAGCACGGTCGCGGCGTCCTGCGTCTTGGTGGCCAGCAGCACGCGGACCTCGCGCGGGTCGCGCCCCGCCGCGCGGGCGGCGGCCGCGACGCGGTCGTGGACGGCGGCCAGGCGTGCGGGGATCCCGGGACACTCGGTGGGCATGGTGGCCAGTCTACGAACGCCGTCGGCGGTCGTGGGACGCGACGCGGGTCGCGCCGGACCAGGGTCGCGTCAGGGGGTTCCCGGGTGGTGCCGCGCTCGCGCGGCGGGCGAGGATGGTCGGGTGAAAGCCCTGCTCAACATCATCTGGCTCGTCTTCGGCGGCTTCTGGCTCGCGCTCGGCTACGCCGCGGCGGGCATCCTGTGCTGCATCACGATCGTCGCGATCCCGTGGGGCATCGCGTCGTTCCGCATCGCGGGCTACGCGCTGTGGCCGTTCGGCCGCACGGTCGTCGACAAGCCGGGCGCCGGCGGCTGGTCGGTGCTGGGCAACATCATCTGGATCGTCTTCGCCGGCATCTGGCTCACCA
The DNA here is from genome assembly GCF_050311635.1 of Isoptericola nanjingensis. Classification (NCBI taxonomy): domain Bacteria; kingdom Bacillati; phylum Actinomycetota; class Actinomycetes; order Micrococcales; family Promicromonosporaceae; genus Isoptericola; species Isoptericola nanjingensis. Next base: position 62,654 of record NZ_JBNOZL010000004.1, read on the forward strand.
TCGGGCACATCACGACGGCGGTCGCCCAGGCGATCACGATCATCGGCATCCCGCTGGCGATCGCGAACCTCAAGATGATCCCGGTCTCGCTGCTGCCGCTCGGCAAGGACATCGTGCCCAGCGACGCCCGGTACCCGACGTACCAGCACTGACCCGTCGGCGACCGGCCTCACGGGCGGCCGATCGGCGCCGCCGTCCCGCCCGTGAGGCGCAGCAGGTCGTCGGGGGCGAGCGACACGTCCAGCCCGCGCCGTCCGCCGGACACGTAGACGACGTCGAAGCCCGTCGCGGACTCGTCGAGCACGGTCGCGTGCCGCTGCTTCTGCCCGATCGGCGAGATGCCGCCCACCACGTAACCGGTGGCGCGCTGCGCCGCCGCCGGGTCCGCCATCGCGGCCCGCTTGCCGCCGACGGCGCGGGCCAGCGCCTTGAGGTCGAGGCTGCCGTCCACCGGCACGATGCCGACCACGAGCCGTCCGTCGACGTCCGCCAGGAGCGTCTTGAAGACCTGCGCGGGGTCGGCGCCGAGCGCCTCGGCCGCCTCCAGGCCGTAGCTCAGGTCCGACGCCGGGTCGTGGTCGTAGGTGTGCAGCCCGTAGGCGACGCCGGCCCGGTCCAGCGCGACGACGGCCGGCGTCCCGTGCGAGGCGTGCGGCTTCTTCTTCGACACGCCGCCGATTGTGCCTGAGTAGGGTGGTGCGGTGCTCCTCCTTCTCGTCCTCGCGATCCTGGTGGGAGGGGCACTCCAACGGGTCACCGGCATGGGCTTCGGGCTCGTCGCCGGCCCGTTCATCGTGCTCCTGGTGGGCCCGCTCGAGGGCGTGCTGTTCGTGAACCTGGCCGGCGCGATCGCGTCCGCGCTCATCCTGGGACGCGTCGCGCGGGACGTGGACTGGCGACGCTACGCCTGGCTCGCCGTCACGTCGGTGGTCGTCATGGTCCCCGCCGCCCTGCTGCTGCGCGACGCGAGCCGCGCGGCGCTCGAGGTCGCCGTCGGGGCCCTCGTCGTCGTCGCGATGACGCTGGCCGTCGTCACGACCCGCTTGCGCCGCGGTGGTCGCCACCCCGTCCGGCCCGAGGCGCGCGCCCCGCTGGTCGTGACCGGCGTCGCGAGCGGGGTCGGGAGCGTGGCCGCGGGCATCGGCGGCCCGCCCGTGGCGATCTACTCCGTGCTCAGCGGCTGGGACCCGCGCGGCTTCGCGGCGACGGCGCAGCCGTTCTTCGCGACCAACGCGCTCGCCGCGCTGGTCGCCAAGCTCACGCTCACCGACGCGTCCTTCCCGCCCTTCTCCGCCTGGCAGTGGCTCGTCGTCCTGGCCGCGATCGTGGCGGGGCTCGTCGTCGGCGACTGGCTCACCCCGCGCGTCCCCGCGGTCGCGGTCCGGCGCGGGCTGATCGTGCTCGCGTACGTCGGGGGCGTCGCGACCCTCGCCCAGGGGCTCGCGCACCTCGGCTGAGGCGGGGTGGGCTCAGACCGGCCGGTCGCCCTCGTCACGACGCGGGACGTCGGCGGACCCGTCCGCCGGGCCGTCCGCGCGGTGCTCGGGAGCGTGCCGCCCAGGCGTACCCGGTGCGTCCCCTCGGTCGGGGTCCAGCTCGTCCGCGCGGCGCAGGCGCTCGTCGACGTCGGCGCGATGCTCGTCGAGGCTCGCGTCGCGGCGCCGGGCCTCCTCCTGCAGCCGGGCCGCCTCGGCGGCCTTCTGGTCGGCCTCGGCCTGGGACATCCGGGCCTCGGCGTCGAGCTTCGCGGACGCCGCCTCGCGCTCCTGCACCGTGATCCGGTCGTGCTCCGCCTGCCGGCGCAGCTCTGCGGCCTCGTCGCGCCGTTCCTCGCGCCGGCGCTCCTCGGCGGCCCGCGACCGGCGGGCGAGGGCCACGGCGACGAGCACGAGCAGCAGCACGACGACGACGGCGACGACGATCCAGACGATGGTCGTGGTGTCCATGGCGGACTCCTGACGTCGGGGGCGCCGGGGGCGGCACCCTGGATCGATCACACGACCGACCCCGGATGCTTGCAACCCCCGCGGACGCTCAGATCCGGCCGACGTCCACCACGGTGAGCGCGACGGCCCCGGCCTCGTCGCTGGCCGCCAGGTCGACGACGGCGGTGACCGCCCAGTCGTGGTCGCCGTCGGCGTCGTCGAGCACCTGCCGCACCCACCACGTGCCGGCGGGCACCTCGGCCACCTCGACGCCGTCGCGGGTGGTCGTGGTCGCGCCGCCGGGCAGCTCGGCGCCCGGCTCGAGGATGGTCAGCAGCCCGGCCGCGCGGGCGGCGGGGCCGATGCCGACGGCGTCGTCGCCCTGCGCCTCGAACAGGGGGTCGAGCGCGGCGGCCCAGGCGTCGCCGTCCCAGCCGTGCGCGCCGTCGAGCGCCCCGAGCCCGTCGTAGTCCTCGCGGGCGGCGAGCTCGACGCGGCGGAAGGTCGCGTTGCGGACGAGGCGGCGGAACGCGCGCGGGTTGCCGGTGACGGGCCGCGCGGGCGCCTCCGCGCCCGCCTCGGCGAGCTCGCCCTCGACGACGAGGTCGGCGTCGTCGTCGACCGGGTTCTGCAGCCGCTCCCACTCGTCCAGCAGCGAGGAGTCGACGCCGCGCACCAGCTCGCCGAGCCACTCGACGACCTCCTGCACCTCCTCGGTGCGGTGCTCCTCCGGCACCACCTGGCGCAGCGCGCGGTAGGCGTCGGCGAGATAGCGCAGCACGACGCCCTCGGTGCGCTCCAGCCCGTACACGCTGACCAGCTCGGCGAACGTCATGGCCTGCTCGAGCATGTCGCGCACCACGGACTTGGGCGCGAGCTCGGCGTCGGCCACCCACGGGTTCGACCGCTTGTACGTGGCGAACGCGGGCTCGAGCAGGTCCGCGAGCGGCCGCGGCCACGTGACGTCTTCGAGCGCCTCCATGCGCTCCTCGTACTCCATGCCCTCGGCCTTCATCGCCGCGACGGCCTCGCCCTTCGCCTTGGACTGCTGGGCGTAGAGGATCTGGCGCGGGTCGTCGAGGGTCGCCTCGATGACGGAGACGACGTCGAGCACGTGCGTCGGGCTCTCGGTGTCCAGGAGGTCCATGGCCGCGAGCGCGAACGGCGACAGCGGTGCGTTGAGCGCGAAGTCGCGCGGCAGGTCGACGACGAGCCGCACGCTGGGCCGGTACCCGGCCGGGCGCGACGGGTCGGGCACGCGGATCTTCTCCACCACGCCCGCGACGCGCAGCGACCGGTAGATGCGGAACGTCTGGCGCACGTGCTTCGCCTGCTGCGCCTCGGTGTCGTGGTTGGCGGTGAGCAGGTGGCGCATGGCCTCGACGGGGTCGCCGTCCGAGCCCGCGGAGTCCCGCGCCAGCACGTTGAGCACCATGGCGTGGTTGACGTGGAACTGGCTGGTCAGGGGCTCGGGGTCGGCGTCGCGCAGCCGCTCGAACGTGGAGTCCGTCCAGTTCACGGCGCCGGCGGGCGCCTTCTTGCGCACCACCTTCTTGAGCTTCTTCGGGTCGTCGCCGGCCTTGGCGAGCAGCTTGCGGTTCTCGATGACGTGCTCGGGCGCCATGACGAGCACCTCGCCCACGGTGTCGAAGCCCGCGCGACCGGCGCGGCCGGAGATCTGGTGGAACTCGCGTGCGGTGAGGTGGCGCATGCGCTCGCCGTCGTACTTCACGAGCGACGTCAGGAGGACGGTGCGGATCGGCACGTTGATGCCCACGCCGAGGGTGTCGGTGCCGCAGACCACCTTGAGCAGGCCGCGCTGCGTGAGCCGCTCCACGAGGCGGCGGTACTTCGGCAGCATCCCGGCGTGGTGCACGCCGATGCCCGCGCGCAGGAACTTGCTCAGCGTCTTGCCGAAGCCCGTGCCGAACCGGAACGCGCCGATCTCGGCCGCGATCGCGGCCTTCTCGTCCTTGGAGGCGAGGCTCGTGGAGAGGAGCGCCTGGGCGCGCTCGACGGCGTCCTTCTGCGTGAAGTGCACGACGTAGACGGGGGCGCGGTGCGTCGTGACGAGCTCTGCGATGACGTCGGTCAGCGGCTCGACGACGTAGGAGAACGTCAGCGGCACCGGGCGCTCGGCACCCGCGACCTCCGCGACGGGGCGGCCGCTGCGCTCCTCGAGGTCCTCGCGCAGCCGGGTGGTGTCGCCGAGGGTGGCGGACATCAGCAGGAACTGCGTGCGCGGCAGCTCCAGCAGCGGCACCTGCCACGCCCAGCCGCGCTGCCGGTCGCCGTAGAAGTGGAACTCGTCCATGACGACCTGGGCGATGGCGTCGTCGTCGGCCGTGCCGTCCGCGCCGACGCCGTCGTCGTCGGCCCGGCGCCGCAGGGCGAGGTTGGCGAGGATCTCCGCGGTGCAGCAGATGATCGGGGCGTCGGCGTTGACCGCGGAGTCGCCGGTCATCATGCCGACGTTGCGCGACCCGAACGCGGCGACGAGGTCGAAGAACTTCTCGCTCACCAGCGCCTTGAGCGGCGCGGTGTAGAACGTGCGCCCGCCGCGGCCCGACCGGCGGTTCGCGAGCGCCGCGAACTGCGCGCCCATCGCGACCATCGACTTGCCCGACCCCGTGGGCGTGGCCAGCACCACGTGCGAGCCCGTCATGAGCTCGAGCAGCGCCTCCTCCTGGTGCGGGTACAGCGGCCGGCCCGTGCCGGTGGCCCACTCGCCGAACCCCTCGAAGAGGACGTCGGGGTCCGGCGCGCCGCCCGTCGGGGCGGGCAGGTACGGCAGCAGCGTGCCGGCGGGGCGGGGGGCGGCGTCGGGGGAGCTGGGGGAAGTCATGGTGCGGACATTCTCCCAGGCCCGCCGAGCCGTCGTCCCCGGCCGCGCCGGCACGCTGTCGTCGGGCGGGGTCAGCAGGCGCCGAGGTCGGTCCAGACCGCCCACTGGCCGGCGGAGGAGGACGGGGTGTCGCCCTGTGTCCACCACTTGGCCTGGTACGCGCGGCCCTCGTAGGACACCTTCGTGCCACCCGTGTAGGCGGACGACGGGTTCCAGGCCGCGTCCTCGCAGTCGCCCGGCTCGACCGGCGGGTCGGTCGGGTCCACCGGCGGGTCGGTCGGCTCGACCGTCCCGCCCTCTCCGACGGTCACGTCGACGCAGGCGTAGAACGCGTTGACGGTGTCGGCCACGTTCCAGCGGGCGAGGATGGTGTGGTCGCCCTGCGGCAGGTTCTCGAGCGTGTGGCTCACGACGGCGTCGGGCTTGGCGCCCTTGTCGTCGAACGTGCGGTGCAGGGTGCCGTCGACGAAGTACTCCCACGTCGAGGTGGCGTGCTGCGCGGTGAGCTTCCACTTCATCGTGACGCTGTTGCCGATCTTCGTGCGGGGCCAGGGCTTCGACTCGTCGTCGAGGATGGCGAAGCCGCTGCCGCCGGAGCACTGCGTGGAGCCCTTGGGGGCCTCGACGCTCTGCGGCTCGTACTTGATGCTGCCGCAGTCGAAGGGCAGGGAACCGCCGGCGCACAGGTCCTGGCGGCTCGGCGGGCTGGTCACCCAGCCGTGGGCGGACGCGGCGGGCGCGGCGGCGAGCGGAGCCAGGAGCGCGGCGAGCCCGACGGCCGCGGTGACGAGAGTGGGACGAAGACGCATCGTTGCTCTTCTCCTGTGTTCGTGAGGAAACTGGACAAATTCGACGCTACGGCGTCGGTCCGGACCGCACATCAGGGGAACCGCGTCATCTGACCGTGATCTGCCCGGCCGGTCGTACGGGGTTACCCGTAGGACGGACCGGCGTCAGCCGAGGTCCCACAGGTGTCGGTAGAAGGCGATGCGCCCGGCGTCGGGCGCGATGCCGTAGCCCTCGAAGAAGGCGGGCTCGTGGCCGTCGCCGTAGTTCCACTCCAGGCTGTAGCTGGCCACCGCGAGGTCGGCCCAGCGGTCCGCGACGCCGAGCGCGTCGAGATCGACGTGGGCGGTCCAGCGACCGCCGTCGTCCAGGAGGGTGTTGGGGGCGCACGGGTCCCCGTGGCACACGACCAGCCGGTCGACGGCGGGCACGTCGCCGACCCGGGCGCGGGCGTCGGGGGACAGGCGTGCCGTCCGGTCGGCGACGCCCCACGAGAAGGGGCAGTCGTCGACCGGGAGCGCGTCGTGCAGCGCCCGCAGACCGGCGCCGATCGCGCGCGCCGCCGTGTCCGGGTGCGCGAGCCAGCGCGGGTCGACCGCCGACCGGCCCGGGATGCCCGCGGTCAGCAGCCAGGCGCCCGCACCGTCGGCGCCGCGGTCGAGCACCCGCGGCACGGGGGTGAAGCGGCCCGCCCAGGCGAGGCGCTCGGCCTCGGCGTCGAGGTCCAGCTCGGGCGTGCCGGCGGGGACCCACTTGACGTAGCGCTCGGCGCCCGAGGCCCCCGTCAGCCGGAACGTGAGGCCGCCGAGCTCGTTGTGCCACACGGGCATGACGTCGTCGTCGCCGGCGAGCAGGCGCACCCGCTCGGGCACGACGACGGGCTCTGACGGGGCGGCGGCGAGGGCGCGGGACATGCCCAGATCGTCACATCTCCACGCCGCGACGGGCTACGGCATTCCCGTCGGCTCGATCGTCGGGTGCGGCGCGGCCGCCGGTTCGATCGCGGGTGGCGTGCGACGGATCGCGGCCTCGCCCTGCTGCACGACGACGACCCCGGCCAGCACCAGCAGCCCGCCGACGAGCTGCACGGGGCGCGGCAGCTCGCCCAGGAACACCCACGCGAAGAACACGGCGCTGACCACCTCGAGCAGCCCGACGAACGACGCCGGCCGCGCGCCGAGGCGCCGCCCCGCGCCGACGCCGGTGACGTAGGCGACGCCGGCCGTCACCACCCCCAGCGCGGCGAGCGCCGCCCACGCGGGCACGACGGCGTCGGCGAGGGCGACCGGGTCTGCCGACGCGGTGAGCGGCATGACGCCGACGGCGCCGAGCAGGCCGAGGAGGACGGCGCCGACCACGAGCCCGCCCGCCGCGAGGCTCAGGGGCGGCAGCCCGGTGTCGGTGCGGGCGTTGAGCAGGAAGTAGGCGGAGACGCCCACCATCGCCCCGAGCGCCCAGGCCACGCCGACGGGGTCGAGCCGGGCGCCGGCGAGGTCGAGCACCAGGACGAGGCCCGCGGCGGCGACCGCGATGCCGGCGAGCGTCGTCCGTCCGGGCCGCTGCCCGTGCCGCAGCCACAGCCACGCGACGACGGCGGCGGGGGAGGAGTACTCGATGAGCAGCGCGGGGCCCACCTGCATGTGCTGCACGGCGGCGAAGTAGCAGAACTGCGTGGCGGCGACGCCGAGCGCGCCGTAGGCGAGCAGCAGCCGCAGGTTGCGGCGCACGGGGGACCAGTCGCCGCGCAGGGCGACGACGCCGAACGGCAGGACGACGACCGCCCCGACCGCGACGCGCACCAGGACGACGGCGCCCGGGCTCCACCCGGTGGCGAAGAGGCCGGCGGCGAGCGGGCCCGAGAGGCTGAACGCGATGGCGGAGACGACCGCGAGGGAGAGGCCCGCGCCGAGGCCGGTGCGCGCCGTCGCGCCGGTGTCATGCGTCATCCTTGCCATGGCTCATGACGCTACGACCGGGTGGAGTAACGTGTCAACATGCCGTTCGCTCATGACACCGTGGCGGAGCTCCGGTCGGCCGTCGCCCTCGTGAACTCCGGCGAGCCGCCCGAGACGCTCGGGACCACGGCCGACCTCGACGCCTTCTTCCGCGAGCACGAGTACACCGGTCGTCACGACGGCACCGCGGAGGAGCTCGACCAGGTGCGCGCGCTGCGCCCCCGCCTGCGCGCCCTCCTCCTCGCCGAGCGCGACGAGGCCGCCGGGCTGGTCAACGAGCTGCTCACGGGCGTGCCTGTCCATCCGCGCCTGGTACGGCACTCCGGGGAGGACTGGCACGTGCACGCGACCGCCGACGACGCCCCGCTCGCCACCCGGATCGTCGTCGAGACCGCCATGGCGATGATCGACGTCATACGCGACGACGAGCTCTCCCGCCTCGCCGTGTGCGCCGACGCCGACTGCCAGGGGCTGGTGCTGGACCTGTCGCGCAACCGCTCGCGGCGCTACTGCTCCACCGCGTGCACCAACCGCAACGCGCAGGCCGCGCTGCGGGCGCGTCGCTCCGGCTGACGGCCCGGGCACGCCGTCGACGTCTCCGGCCGACGTATCTGGAGGTGAGCGCCGCGCTCCCTCCCCCGCGAGGGCGCCAGGCTTTCCCGGGGCGACGACCCGCCCGGCCCGGCCCCACGAAGGAGGCGGCGATGTCCGTCACGACGAGCAAGGCCCTCGACCCCTGGCCGGTCGTCCGTCCCGGTGACCGGTTCCACCCCGTCGGCGCGCTGCAGCACCTGCTCAACGAGCACGGCCACGACCTCGAGGTGGACGAGACGTTCGGCCCGCTCACCGAGGCCGCCGTCCGCACCACCCAGCGCGACTTCGGCCTCGAGGTCGACGGCGTCGTCGGGCCCAGGACCTGGGGCGCGATCGTCGTCACCGTGCGCCTCGGGAGCCGTGGCCACGCCGTCCGCGGGGCGCAGTCCGAGCTCGACGTCCGCGCGGAGCTCGACCTCGCGGTCGACGGGGTCTTCGGGCCGAAGACGGAGAGCGCGGTGCGCGGGTTCCAGCGCGCGCTGTCGGCGTTCGGCGTCCTCGTCGACGGCGTCGTCGGGCCCGTGACCTGGCGTGCGCTGGTCAGCGGGATGGTGTCCGACTGACACCCGCCAGGAGCGCGTCGCAGACGTCGACCAGGCGGGCGCGCAGCTCCTGGCCGCGCGCGGCGAACCCGCGCTGGCGGCGCACGTACTCCGCCTTGCCCTCCGCCGTCTCGATCGGCACGGCCTCGACGCCGTACGACGAGACGTCGTAGGGGGCGGCGGCCATGTCGGTGTACCGGATGTCGCGGGCGAGCTCGAAGGCGTCCAGCAGCAGGTCGCCGGGTGCCGCGGGCCCGAGCTTGAGCGCCCACTTGTAGAGGTCCATCCCGGCGTGCAGGCACCCCGGCTGCTCCATGGCCGGCTGGCGCTCGCGGGTGGGGCGCAGCTGGTTGCGCTCCGAGGCCTCGGGCGTGAAGAACCGGTAGGCGTCGAAGTGCGAGCAGCCGATGCGGTGCGACTCGACGACGGCGTCCGTGCCGTCGTGGCCCAGCCGCAGCGGCAGCGGGTGGCGGTGGTCGCGACCCGCGGTGCGGTCGCGGTAGACCATCGCCCACTCGTGCAGGCCGAAGCAGCCGAACGTCCCGGGCCGCCCGGCGGTGGCCGACACGAGCGCGCGGACGTAGCGGACGGTGTCGCCGCGGTCGGCGACGAAGGCGTCGACGTCGAGCGTCGCCCCTGTGCCGCACGCACCGCTCTCCTCGCCCGGGAGCGCCGTCTCGCGGTACCAGCGCCACCCGGCGTGCTCGGCCGCGTCCGCGAGGACCACGCCCGGGCCCGGGTGCCACCGGCGCAGGTGGCTCACGCGCGTGGGGTAGTAGGTGAACAGGAAGTTCTCGATCGCGTGCTCCGCGCCGCGGTCGCGGGCCTCGCGCCACACCGCGGTCAGCGCGTCCGCGCGGGCGGCGTGCGCGGCGGCCCGCGGCTCCCAGGCGTCGCGCGGCACGACGGCGTCGGCGGGGGCCGCCGGGTCGTCGAGGATGGGTGCGCGCATCCCACCAGGGTACGAGCGCGGCGAGCACGCCCCCGCCCGGACTAGCGTGTGAGTCGTGCCGCACACCTACGCGTTCCGCCAGGTCGACGTCTTCGCCACGGGCCCCCTCACCGGCAACCCGGTGGCCGTGGTGCACGACGCCGACGACCTCGACGACGCGCAGATGGCCGCCTTCGCGCGGTGGACCAACCTGTCCGAGACCACGTTCCTGCTGCGCCCCACCACGCCCGACGCCGACTACCGGCTGCGGATCTGGACGCCCGGCGGCGAGCTGCCGTTCGCCGGCCACCCCACGCTCGGCACCGCGCACGCGTGGCTCGAGGCCGGCGGGGTGCCCCGCTCCGCGGAGCAGGTGGTCCAGGAGTGCGGCGTCGGGCTCGTCACCGTCCGGCGCGACACCGACGCCAGCGGCGACCGGCTCGCGTTCGCCGCGCCGCCCCTGCGGCGCTCCGGCCCGGTGGCGCCGGAGAACCTCGCGCAGCTCGCGCGCGGCCTGCGCGTGAGCGTGGCGGACATCGAGGACGCGGCGTGGGTCGACAACGGCCCCGGCTGGGTCGCGGCCCGCCTGCGCGACGCCGCGGCAGTGCTCGCCGTCGAGCCGGACCTCGCCGCGTTCGGCGGCCTGAAGATCGGCGTCGTCGGCACCTACGCGCCGGGGGAGTCGGACGCCGCCGTCGAGGTGCGCGCCTTCGTCCCCGACATCGGCGTCGCGGAGGACCCGGTCACCGGCAGCCTCAACGCCGGGCTGGGGCAGTGGCTGGCGGGCGGCCTGCTGCCCGCGTCGTACGTCGCCTCGCAGGGCACCGCCCTCGGTCGCCGCGGGCGCGTGCTCGTGCGCCGCGACGCCGCCGGCGAGGTGTGGGTCGGGGGCGCGGCCGTCACGACGATCGCGGGCACCGTGACGCTCTGAGGTCGGAGCGGCCGGCGCGTCAGACCCGGCGGAACGGGGCGAGCGTGGCCCGCACCTGCTCGGCGGCCCCCCAGTCGTCGTCGAACTGCGCGACGACGGCGAGGTGCTGGCGCAGCTGCAGGATCGGCATGCGGTCGCGCCACGCGCGATCGAGGCCGGTGAGCTCGGCGTAGAGATCGAAGAACCCGCGGGACTCGGGCGGCGGCGCCGTCGTCCAGAGGTGGGCCAGGTCGACCTCGGCCCACGTGTAGGACACGGCGGGGTCGATCAGCGCGGGCCGCCCGTCGGCGGTCGCGAGGACGTTCTGCGCCCACAGGTCGCCGTGCGTCAGGCACGCGGGGCGGTCCGGGAGCAGCTCGGGGAGCCGGGCGCACAGGTGCTCCAGGGCCGTCCGGTCCGCGGGACCCAGGGCGGCGTCGACCCGTGGCTCGCCCAGCCACCGCAGCAGGCGGCTCCGCGCGAAGAAGGCGAACCCGTCGTCCTCCCAGGTGTTGTCCTGCCGGCGGCGGCCCAGCCAGTTGTCCCGGTGCCAGCCGAAGCGGTCGTGGGTCGTGGCGTGCAGCTCGGCGAGCGTGTGCGCGAGCCGCTCCCAGAACGCTTCGTCCCGGGGGCGTGGGTACAGCACCTCGAGGACGAGCAGGCCCGGGTCGGCGAGGATCACCGCCGGCGTGACGACGCCGCCGAGCTCCCGCAGCGCCGTCAGGCCCTCGGCCTCGGCGGCGAAGGCGTCGTCGGACGGGGCCTCCTCGAACCCCTTGACGAACACTGCGGTGCCGTCGGCACGCCGCGCCAGGGCGGCGGTCGCGGCGAGCCCGCCGGTCGCGGGGCACAGGTGCTCCACGTCGGAGATCCCCGACGCGAGGAGGCGGGTCAGCAGCACCGTCATCGGGTCGGTCACGAGCGACTCCCTCTCTGGGCCTTCTCGGGCGGCTCCTGCGGCGGGGCGGCCAGCGCAGCGCGGTCGGCGACCGCGCCCACCGCCCGCTCCAGCGGCCCGCGTCCGAGCAGGAACCGCCACGCCGTCGCCGTGGCGAGGGTGACCAGCACCATCACGAGCAGCGGGCCGTTGGTGGTGGACCCCAGCAGGTCCCAGTGCCAGATGGCGACGATCTGCAGCGAGTACACGGTCAGCGCCATCGACCCGACCGCGGCGAGCGGGGCCAGCACCCACCGTCCGACCCGCCCGACGTACAGGCACAGGCCCACGACCGCCGCCGCGAACCCGCCCGACGCGAGCACCTCGATCGTCGTGTCGTCGTGCGGGCCGTCGAGGAAGAGCCCCGCGACGCCGGGCCACGGGGCGCCCCAGGCGAACGGCGCGCCGTCGACGGACTGCCGCGCCATGACCTGGGAGGTCAGCACGACCTCCTCCCCGCCGGCGGCGCCCACCACCGCGCCGGAGAGGAACGAGAACGCGCCCCACGCGGCCAGCCCGCCCAGCAGGAGCCCGCGGCGCAGCCGCGGCGAGCGCAGGTCGCAGCGCCCGATCGCCATGCCCGCGAGCACGTACGCCATCCAGACGATCGCCGGGTAGTGGCCGGTGAGCACGAAGTCCGTGACGGCGCCGGAACCGTCGTGCGGCAGCCGCAGACCGGCCCGCAGCAGCGCCTCCGGCCCCCAGTACGCGAGCAGCGGCCCCACCAGGGCGACCACCGCGGCGAGCGCGAGGAGGCGCGGGGGCCGCCAGCGCAGGAACGGCAGCGCGAGCGCGAAGTAGCAGGCGTAGAAGCCCAGGATGAGGGCGACGCGCGTGCCGAGGAGGTCGAGCAGCGCGACGACCACCAGCAGCAGCGCGGCGCGCACGAGCAGGCGGAGGCGGGCCCGTCGCAGCGGGTCGCCGTCGAGGAGGTGTGGCCCCCCGGTGACGATCGCGACGGAGACGCCCGCCACCAGCGCGAACAGGATCGAGGAGTGGCCGTGGGAGAGGTCGAGCAGCCACCAGGCGGGTCCGGCGTCGGGCGTCGTCACGCCTGCGTGGGCGGTGAACATGCCCAGGACGGCGATCCCGCGGGCGACGTCGACGCCCGGGACGCGCCCCGGGCCGCCGGCGAGACGGCGCGCGCCGGCGCGCAGCCCGGCACGAAGACGGGAGGTCGGCGCGCCGGTGGCCGCGGTCATGGCGTGATGATGCCACCGGCGGGTGGTGCGCGTCGTCCCGGTGCGTGAGAACGCCACGGCCTGCAGGCCGCGCGGTCACTACGGTGGGAGCATGAGTGACCTCAGCGCGGAGCCCGCACCCCAGGGCGACCCCGAACCCGCCGGTGCCGACCTCAACGACGCGATCGAGGCACCCAGCACCCACCACACGGTGCCCAGCAAGGAGTCCGAGTCGTACACGCACGGGCACCACGAGTCCGTGCTGCGCTCGCACCGCAGCCGCACGGCCCAGAACTCGGCCGGCTTCCTGGTGCCGCACCTGCGCGACGACATGTCCCTGCTCGACGTCGGCTGCGGCCCCGGCACGGTGACCACCGACTTCGCCCGGATCCTCGCCGGCGGCGAGGTCGTGGGCGTCGACGCCAGCCCCAAGGTGCTCGAGGCGGCGCGCGAGCACGCCGCGGCCCTCGGGTACGGCAACGTCCGCTTCCAGCAGGCGAACGCCTACGAGCTGCCGTTCGAGGACGACTCCTTCGACGTCGTGTACGCGCACCAGCTGCTGCAGCACCTGTCCGACCCGGTCGCCGCGCTGCGCGAGATGAAGCGCGTCGCGAAGCCGGGCGGGATGGTCGCGGTGCGCGACGCCGACTACGCGGGCATGGCCTGGTACCCCGAGACCCCGGGCCTGACGGAGTGGAACGAGCTGTACCACGAGGTCACGCACGCCTACGGGTTCGAGCCGGACGCCGGCCGCCGTCTCATGTCGTGGGTGCAGGAGGCGGGGCTGGAGGGCATCGTGCCCTCCGCGTCGTCGTGGTGCTACGCCACCCCGACCGACCGGCAGTGGTGGGGCGAGCTGTGGGCCGAGCGCTGCGTGGAGTCCAACTTCGCGGTGCAGGCCAAGGAGTCGGGCCTGGCCGACGACGTCGCGCTCGAGCAGATCGCGCAGGACTGGCAGGCGTGGGCGCAGGCGCCCGACGGCTGGTTCGCCATCCTGCACGGCGAGGTGCTCGCCCGCGCCTGACGGTGCGGCTGACGCTGCCGCGCACGCGCCCCGCGTAACCTGGGCGCGTGCGCATCGCGAGATTCACCACCGGAGACGACCCCCGCTTCGCCCTCGTCCAGCAGGAGGGCGACAAGACGTTCCTCGCCGTCCTCGGCGGCGACCCGCTCTACATGCCGGCGATGCCGACGGGGGAGCGGATCGAGCTGGGCGACGGCGTCCGGCTGCTCGCCCCGGTGATCCCGCGCTCCAAGGTGGTCGCCGTCGGCAAGAACTACGCCGACCACGCCAAGGAGATGGGCGGCGAGGTGCCGGCCACGCCGCTGCTGTTCTTCAAGCCCAACACCGCCGTCGTCGGGCCCGACGACCCGGTGGTGCTGCCCGAGTTCACGCGCGAGGTCAGCTACGAGGCCGAGCTCGCCGTCGTCATCTCGAAGGTGTGCAAGGACGTCGAGCCGGAGAACGTGCGCTCCTACGTGCTCGGCTACACCGTCGCCAACGACGTCACCGCCCGCGACGCGCAGCGCACCGACGGCCAGTGGGCGCGAGCCAAGGGCTTCGACACCTCCTGCCCGCTCGGCCCGTGGATCGACACGGACCTGAACCCCGAGGACGTCGCCGTGCGGTCCCGCGTCAACGGCGAGCTCAAGCAGGACGGCCGTACCGCGGACATGGTCTTCGACGTGCCGTTCCTCGTGTCGTACATCAGCAAGGCGATGACCCTGCTGCCCGGGGACGTCATCCTCACCGGCACGCCGGCGGGGGTGGGCCGCATCGACCACGGCGACCGCGTGGAGTGCGAGGTCGAGGGCATCGGCGTCCTCGCCAACCCCGTGTTCCGGCGTGACTGAGGCGCCGCTGCGCGACGACGCACGGTCGGTGCTGCGGCGGATGCCCGCCGCCGACGCCGGGCAGTCCGCGCTGCGCGACCGGTTCGTCGCGCACCTCGACGCGCACCCCGACGGCGTGCTGCGCGCGTGCCGCCCGGACCACGTCACCGCGTCCACGGTGGTGCTGTCGGGCGACGCCTCGCGCGTGCTGCTGACCCTGCACGCGAAGGCGGGCCGCTGGTTCCAGCTCGGCGGGCACGCCGAGCCCGGCGACGCCACGCTGGCCGCGGCTGCCCGCCGCGAGGCCGTCGAGGAGTCCGGGGTGGAGGTCGACCTCGACCCGGTGCCCGTGCACCTCGACGAGCACGCCGTGCCGTTCTGCGGGCCGGGCGGCGACGCGCACCACCTGGACGTGCGCTTCGTCGCCGTCGCGCCCGACGGCGCACGGCACGCCGTGAGCGACGAGTCGCTGGACGTGCGGTGGTGGCCCGTCGACGACCTGCCGAACCCGGACCTCGCCGAGCCGGTGGCGCTCGCTGTCGCACGGGTACGGGGCGCCTGACACCGACCGTCCGACGGCCCGCGGCGGGACAACTACGCTGGACCCCGTGATCCCCGCTGCCGGCTCCTCCGACGTCCGTGTCCGCTTCGCCCCGTCCCCGACGGGCATGTTCCACGTGGGCGGTGCCCGCTCCGCCCTGTTCAACTGGGCGGTCGCCAAGCAGCAGGGCGGCACGTTCGTGCTGCGGGTCGAGGACACCGACGCCGCGCGCAACAAGCCCGAGTGGGTGGACGGCATCCTGAACGCTCTCGCGGCGCTCGGCATGCACGCCGAGGACCCGACGTTCGAGGGACCGTACTTCCAGTCGCAGAACGTCGAGAAGCACCGCGAGGCGTCGGCCCGCCTGTACGAGGCCGGCCGCGCGTACTACTGCGACTGCTCCCGCGACGACGTCGCCGCCCGCACCGGCAACGCGCACTCCGGCTACGACGGCTTCTGCCGCGACCGCGGCCTCACCTACGAGCCGGGCCGGGCGCTGCGCTTCCGCACCCCCGACGACGGCGAGACCCAGGTCGTCGACCTCATCCGCGGCAACCCGACGTTCCCGAACTCCGCGATGGAGGACTTCGTCGTCGCGCGCGGGGACGGCTCGCCCGTCTTCCTGCTCGCGAACGTCGTGGACGACCTCGACGAGGGCATCACCCACGTCATCCGCGGCGAGGAGCACCTGCCGAACACGCCCAAGCAGCAGCTGCTGTGGGAGGCGCTCGGCGCGCAGCCGCCGACGTGGGCGCACCTGCCGGTGATCGTGAACGAGAAGCGCCAGAAGCTCTCCAAGCGCCGGGACAAGGTCGCGCTCGAGGACTACCTCGCCGAGGGCTACCTGCCCGACGCGATGGTCAACTACCTCATGCTGCTCGGCTGGGCGCCCGGCAACGACGAGGAGATCCTCCCGTTCGACGAGCTGGTCGAGCGGTTCCGCATCGAGGACGTCAACAGCGCCTCGGCGTTCTTCGACGTCAAGAAGCTGCTGTCGTTCAACGGCGAGTACATCCGGAAGATGTCGGTCGAGGACTTCGTCGCCGCCGTCGACCCGTGGCTGCACGCCCCCAAGGCGCCCTGGACCGAGGAGCAGTACGACGCCGCCGCGTTCGGACGCGTCGCTCCGCTCGCCCAGTCGCGCGTCGCCCTGCTGGCGGACATCACCGACAACGTGGACTTCCTCTTCCTCGACGAGCCGGTCGACGACGAGCGCTCGTGGGCCAAGGCGATGAAGGACGGCGCCGCCGAGCTGCTCGCCGACGCCCGCGCGGCGCTCGCGGACCTCGCGACGTGGGAGGCGGAGCCGCTCAAGGACCTCGTCACGGCGGTGGGGGAGAAGCACGGGCTCAAGCTCGGCAAGGCGCAGGCGCCGGTGCGCGTCGCCGTCACGGGCCGCACGATCGGCCTGCCGCTGTTCGAGTCGCTCGAGGTGCTCGGCCGCGAACGGACCCTCGCCCGCGTCGACGCCGCGCTGGCGAAGCTGTGAGGGTCGACGGCGTCCTGCTCGACGTCGACGACACGCTCGTCGACACCAAGGGCGGGTTCGCCCAGGCTCTCACCGCGGTCGCCGTCGAGTACCTGCCGCACGTGCCGGCGGACCGCTACCCCGAGCTGCTGGCGCACTGGCGCACCGACCCGGGCGGCTACTACAAGCGCTTCACGCGCGGCGAGACCGACGCCCTCACCCAGCGCCGGCTGCGCGCCGACCTCCTGCACCGCACCTTCGGCGGCGAGCCGGTCACGGAGGACTCCTTCGCCGACTGGGACGCCCTGTTCTGGGGCACGTTCGAGCGGTCGTGGGCGCCGTTCGACGACTCCGCGGCCGCCCTCGACGCACTGCGTGCCGCCGGCGTGCGGATCGGCGTCGTGACGAACGCGTACACGGAGCTCCAGGAGCGCAAGCTGCGCGCCGCCGGCCTCGAGGGCGTCCCCGTGCTCGTGGGCGTGGACACGCTCGGCTACGGCAAGCCGCACCCCGACGTCTTCGTCGAGGGCGCCCGCCGCCTCGGCACCGACGTCGCGCGCACCGCGTACGTCGGCGACGAGCCCACGACCGACGCCCGCGCCGCTCGCGACGCCGGCCTCGTCGGCGTCTGGCTGGACCGGCCCGGTGCCCGCCGCGACGACGAGCACCACGTGGACGCCGACGCCCTGCGCGCCGACGGCATCGTCGTGCTGCCCGGGCTCGCCGGGCTGCCCGCCGCCCTCGGCCTCTGACAGCTCGCTCAGGGGGCGAGCAGCAGGACGGCGGTGAGCGCGATCCCCGTGACGACGACGGTGCCCAGGGCGCCGAGCAGCAGCGGACGGCGGGCGGTGCGCGCCAGGCGCGGGACGTCGACGCCGGTGCCGAGGGCGAACATCGCGGCGACGAACAGGACCGTCGTGAGCTGCTGGGCGGTGTCGGTGACGACGTCGGGCAGCAGTCCCGTGCTGCGGACCAGCACCGCGACGAGGAAGCCCAGCACGAAGCCGGGGACGAGCGGGGCGCGTCGGCCGCGGGCCGTTGTGCCGCCCTCGGGAGACTCGGGCACGAGGTCGTCCCCTGGCGCGGCGGCGAGCGCCGCGCGCCGCGAGAGCAGCGCGCCGGCGCCGGCGACCAGGGGCGCGAGCAGCACCACGCGGGCCAGCTTGGTGACGGTCGCGGTGGCCAGCGCGGCGGCCGAGACGGTGCCCGCGGCGGCGACCACCTGGGCCACCTCCTGGACGCTCGCGCCGATCCAGAGCCCCGCCTGGTGGTCGTCGAGCCCGATCGCCCCGGCGAGGGCGGGCAGGACGAAGATCGCGACCGTCCCGTAGACGGTGACGAGGGCGAGCGCGGCGGCCACGTCGTCCCGCAGCCGAGCGGGCGCAGATCCCGCGCGCGGGTCGCGCTCGAGCACGCTCGTCATCGCGGAGACCGCCGCGGCGCCGCAGATCGAGAACCCGGTGGCGACGAGCAGCGCGGTGGCGCGGGGCACCCGCAGCAGCCGGCCGAGGCCGAGGATCGCTGCGAACGTCCCCGTCACGGTGATCACCACGACGGCGATCCCGCGCCAGCCGAGCGCGAGGACGTCGGGGATCGAGAGCTGCAGGCCGAGCAGCACCACGCCGGCGCGCAGCACCGTGCGCGCCGTCCAGTCGGTGCCCGGCCCGACCTGCTCCGCGAACCTCGCGGCGCGGGCGCCCCGCGGCACGAGACGCCCCAGCGCGGAGCCGAGCACGGCGCCGGCCACGAGGGCCAGGACCAGGGGCGACAGCGCACCGTTCGTCAGCGGGGCGACGAGCCGGCTGACGCCGAGCAGGACCACGGTCGCCACGGCGGCCAGCGCGAGGCCCGGACCGAGGCGGGAGGCGCCGCGGGAGGTCCGGTACGTGGTCTGGTCCACGGTCGGGGCCGAGGGCTGAGCTGGAGGCACGTGACCAGGCTCGCGACCCGCGCGACGACCCGGAAGCGCCAGGTGCCGATCGATCCATAGACTGACGCTATGGCAGAACGTCCCCCGCTGGCCGCACTCGAGCTGCTGGTCGCCCTCGACGCCCACGGCTCGATCTCCGCCGCGGCCCGGGCGGCCGGCGTCTCCCAGCCCACCGCGTCCGCTGGCTTGCACCGCCTCGAGCGCCGCCTCGGCCTCGAGCTGCTGTCCCGCGGGCCGCGCGGCACGGCGCTCACCGCCGTCGGGCGCCAGGTGGCGGAGGCGGCGCGCGGCGTCGTGGACGCCACGGACCGCTTCGAGGCCGCGGCCGCCGCCCTGCGCTCCGCGCCCGTCCCCGGGCTGCGCGTGGCCGCGAGCCTCACGATCGCCGAGTACCTGGCGCCGCGCTGGCTCGCGGCGTTCGGGCGGGACGAGCGCGAGCGGACCGGAACGGCGCCCGACGTCGAGCTCGTCGTGCGCAACTCCCGCGAGGTCATGGAGCTCGTGCTCGACGGCGCGGCCGAGCTCGGGTTCGTGGAGAGCCCGACCGTGCGCCGCGGGCTGCGCTCGCGCACGGTGGCCCACGACGAGCTGGTGGCCGTCGTTGCCCCCGCGCACCCGTGGGCGCGACGACGGTCCGTCAGCCCCGCGGGACTCGCCGCGGGGCACCTCGTGCTGCGCGAGGTCGGCTCGGGCACCCGCGACGTGCTGGAGGACGCGCTCGGCCAGGCGGGCGTCCGCCTGCCGTCCCACGTCACCGCGCTGGGCTCCACGGCGGCCGTGAAGTCCGCCGTGCGGCACGGGGACGGTGTGACGGTCCTGTCCGCGCTGACCGTGGCGGACGACGTGGCGGCAGGCCACCTGGTGACCGTCCCGATCGCCCAGCTCGACCTCTCGCGCCGCCTGCGCGTGGTGTGGCGCGACGGCGCGTCGCTGTCCGCGCCGGCGCGGAGGCTCGCCGCCGTCGCCGGCGCGCGCTGACGGACGCTCAGCGCCGCCGGGCGCGGTACGCGTAGGTGACGTACGGCAGCTCGATCTCGGCGCGACCGGCGAGGTCGGGGTGCGTGTCCTCCAGGGCGTCGACCTCGGCCAGGCGCGCCTCGCGCTCGGCCTCCGGGAGCCTCAGCAGATAGCTGCGCGTCCCCGCGAGCGTGCGCAGCGCGCCGGCCGGGAGGCGGTCGACCCAGCGGAACGTGCCGGCCTCGACGGCCGTGAACCGGTCGCCGAGCTCCGTCAGGGCGTCGTGACCGGCCGCGGGCTCGAGGCGGTCGCCTCGGTGCAGGATCTCGCCGAACCGCGCGACCCAGTCGACCTCGGCGTCGCGGTCGTTCCAGACGACGCCGAGCGTGCCGCCCGGCCGCAGGACGCGGGCGATCTCCGTCGCCGCGGCGTCGGCGTCGAACCAGTGCCACGCCTGGGCGACCAGGACGGCGTCGACGGACGCGTCCGGGAGGGGGAGGTGCTCGGCGGCGCCCTGGCGGGTGGCGACGCCCGGCAGGCGCGCGGAGAGCTCGGCGAGCATGGGCAGCGACGGGTCGACGGCGACGACGTCCGTGCCCGCCCCGGCGAGGTCGACGACGACCTCGGTGAGCTTGCCCGTCCCGGCGGCGAGGTCGAGGACCCGCCGTGCGCCCGCGGGGAGCATCCACCCGACGGCGTCCCGCGGGTACGTGGGCCTGACCTGGGCGTACACGTCGGCGTCCCGGTCGAACGAGGCCGCGCGGTCGGCGTGGTCGTGCGGGTCGTGCCCGGCGGAGGCGGGCGCGGGCGAGGGCGGCGGGGGAGTCGAGGAGGCCATGCGGGGAGCCTGCCACGGCCGTCGTCCGAGCGTGACGTACGGCACCTCGCGCGCGTTTTGGCCGACGGCCACCTGTCCGGTAATGTTTTCCGACGTTGGGCCTGACGCCGGCGCTCCGATCATGTCGGATTTGCCCGGAAGGCTCGATCCATTGGGGTATGGTGTAATTGGCAGCACGAGAGATTCTGATTCTCTTAGTCTAGGTTCGAGTCCTGGTACCCCAGCGCAGTGCTCTTCGCCCGCCTGGTGCGGTGTGTAGAGTTCTCACCGGCACGAAGGTCCTCGAGACCGTCGAGTCATAGGCCCCCATCGTCTAGCGGCCTAGGACGCCGCCCTCTCACGGCGGTAACGCGGGTTCAAATCCCGCTGGGGGTACGCAGGTCGTCCGTCTCGACGGGCGGTCGCACGGTTCAGGTCTCGACACCCGAACCAGCTCCAGGCCCCCATCGTCTAGCGGCCTAGGACGCCGCCCTCTCACGGCGGTAACGCGGGTTCAAATCCCGCTGGGGGTACACAGCAGGCATCTCACAGGCAAGGCCCGGTCCACGCGGACCGGGCCTTCGTCGTTCCACGGCTCAGAACGAAACCGGCTCAGCACGGAACCGGCTCAGAGGAACGGGTCGGGCACGATCGCGCCGTCGCTGCGCGGGTGGTCGTAGCTCGCACCGGTGGGCTTCCAGGTCACGGGGTGCGCCCCGGCGCTGGGCTGCGCCTCGGGCGGGCGGGGCGCCGGGTTCGACGGCTGCACGGCGATCGGCTGCGTGGTGGGGCGGGGGCCCTCCGACGCCTCGCGGCCGGGCACGACGGTCGGTGCGCCGGGGGTCCCGCCGGGGGCACCGTCCGGCGGCCGCGTGGGCCCGCCGCCCAGATCGTCGTCGTCGTCCAGGCGCGGGCCGCCCGGCGTGAAGAGGGTGTCGCACAGGGTGCGGTAGGTGGAGTCCGGGCGCGGGACGAACCTGATCGTGCGCAGGGCCTGGTCCTGGCCGGCGGACTCCATGTCGAAGCGGCCGTAGCCGAGGACCTGGCCCGTGGGGCTGCGCGAGTACCCCATGTCGGTGACCTTCTTCATCGGCATCATCGCGACCTTGTGCACGACGAGCCCGTACAGCAGCAGGAGCCGCTTGTCGGTCGCGACGAACCACTCGTAGCGCCACTCGAGCCACTTCCAGGCGAGGCGACCGGCGACGACGAACCACACCACCCACAGCCACCCCACCGTGGAGCGCACGTCGACCGGCGTCGACATGACGATGGTGCCGATCAGCAGGAACGCGGCGGCCGTCGTCGCGATCGGCTCGAGGAGCAGCGCCCAGTGGTGGCGCGTCGCGACGATCACCCGCTCGTTCGGGAGCACGTACCGACGCAGGTGCGCGTGCGCGCGCACCCGGTCGCGCTCGCGCCTCTCGTCGGTGATCACGGGGTTCTCCGGGCCGTCGTCAGTCGGTCAGGTTCGCGAAGAACTGCCCGAAGCTGGAGAACGCGTTGGTGATGAAGTCCCAGATCGCCGTGACGATGTTCGCCGCACGGTCAGGGCTGCTCACGATCGCGTAGATCAGGAAGATCACGACGATCCAGATCAGCAGTGTCTTGGCCTTCGCGGGCATCAGGTCCTCACGCCTCTCGGGTCGCAGGGCAGGGCTGCCCCGTCAGCCAGGAGCGTACTGACCTGGGCGGGGGCCCGACAGCACCGGGCCCGGCGCGCCGCGTGGAGTGGCGGCGGGCCGGGCCCGGCGGTCGGCCCCGAGAGGGGCGGTGGTCAGGGAGGACGTCGTCACTCGCCGGCGCGGCGCAGCACCTCGGTCAGGCGGTTGGCGGCGGAGACGACGGCGGCGGAGTGCAGGCGTCCCGGCTGGCGGGTGAGGCGCTCGACCGGCCCGGAGACGGACACGGACGCCACGACCCGGCCGGAGGGCCCGCGCACCGGCGCCGAGACGGACGCGACGCCGAGCTCACGCTCGGAGACCGACTGCGCCCACCCGCGGCGTCGGACGCCGGAGAGGATCGTCGCGGTGAACACGGCCTCGCGCAGGCCGCGGTGCAGGCGGTCCGGCTCCTCCCAGGCCAGGAGGATCTGCGCCGCGGAGCCCGCGTGCATCGTGAGGGTGGCGCCGACGGGGATCGAGTCGCGCAGCCCGACCGGCCGCTCGGCGGCGGCAACGCAGACGCGATGGTCGCCCTGGCGGCGGTAGAGCTGTGCGCTCTCGCCCGTGTGGTCGCGCAGTGCCGTGAGCACGGGGTTGGCCGCGGCGAGCAGCCGGTCCTCGCCGGCCGCCGTCGCGAGCTCGTTGAGGCGCGGTCCGAGCACGAACCGGCCCTGCATGTCGCGGCCCACGAGACGGTGGTGCTCGAGGGCGACGGCGAGGCGATGCGCCGTGGGGCGGGCGAGCCCGGTCGAGGAGACCAGCTGCGCCAGAGTGGCAGGACCAGCCTCCAGAGCGCCCAGCACGGACGCGGCCTTGTCGAGTACGCCGACTCCGCTAGTATCGTCCATAGGACGATATTGACGTCTCAGTCACTGAGATTGCAAGTCGGGGACCGCATCTCACGGGACGGAACCGTCTCACGAGCCGGGCCCTCCGGGGTCCGAACGACGGTATCGCCCGGCGAGGCAGCCGACGAGATCGACCGAGACACAGCACACGCACGACGGCCGCGGGGACGCGGCGGACGAGGAGCACATGATGGCCGGCACGCTGGCAGAGAAGGTCTGGGAGGCGCACCTGGTGCGTCGTGGCAGCGACGGGGCGCCCGACCTCCTCTACATCGACCTGCACCTCGTGCACGAGGTGACGAGCCCGCAGGCGTTCGAGGGGCTGCGGCTCGCCGGGCGCCCCGTCCGCCGTCCCGATCTCACGATCGCGACCGAGGACCACAACACCCCGACGCTCGACATCGACCTGCCGATCGCGGACCTCACCAGCCGCACACAGATCGACACGCTGCGCAACAACGCCAGGGAGTTCGGCGTCCGCATCCACTCCCTGGGCGACGCCGACCAGGGCATCGTCCACCAGGTGGGCCCGCAGCTCGGCCTGACCATGCCGGGCCTGACCGTCGTCTGCGGCGACTCGCACACCTCGACGCACGGCGCGTTCGGCGCTCTGGCCTTCGGCATCGGCACCTCCGAGGTCGAGCACGTGCTCGCCACGCAGACCCTGCCCCTCGCCCCGTTCAAGACGATGGCGATCACGGTGAACGGCGAGCTGCCCCCCGGCGCCACCAGCAAGGACATCATCCTGGCGATCATCGCCAAGATCGGCACCGGCGGCGGGCAGGGCTACGTGCTCGAGTACCGCGGCGAGGCCATCCGCAAGCTCTCGATGGAGGCGCGGATGACCATCTGCAACATGTCCATCGAGGCCGGCGCCCGCGCGGGCATGATCGCGCCCGACCAGACGACGTTCGACTACCTCCAGGGGCGCCCGCACGCGCCCGAGGGCGAGGACTGGGACGCCGCCGTCGAGTACTGGACGACGCTGCGCAGCGACGACGACGCCGAGTTCGACGCCGAGGTCGTGCTGGAGGCGGCCGACCTCGAGCCGTTCGTCACGTGGGGCACCAACCCTGGCCAGGGGCTGCCGCTGTCGGCGTCCGTGCCGGTGCCGGCGGAGATCGCCGACGCCAACGAGCGCGTCACCGCCGAGCGCGCGCTGGAGTACATGGGCCTGGAGGGCGGCACGCCGCTGCGCGACGTCAAGGTCGACACGGTCTTCATCGGCTCCTGCACCAACGGCCGCATCGAGGACCTGCGCTCCGTGGCGAAGGTGCTCCAGGGTCGGCAGAAGGCGGACGACGTGCGCGTGCTCGTCGTGCCCGCGTCCGCCCGCGTGCGCCTGCAGGCCGAGGCCGAGGGCCTGGACGTCATCTTCAAGGAGTTCGGCGCCGAGTGGCGCAACGCCGGCTGCTCCATGTGCCTCGGCATGAACCCCGACCAGCTCGCGCCGGGCGAGCGCGCGGCGTCCACCTCGAACCGCAACTTCGAGGGCCGCCAGGGCAAGGGCGGGCGCACGCACCTCGTGTCGCCGCTGGTCGCGGCCGCGACCGCCGTCCGCGGCACGCTGTCGTCGGTCGCCGACCTCGAGTTCGAGGGCGACGTCGACCTCACGACGTTCGACGGCACCCCGCTGGCGCCGCTGTCCGCCCCGTCCTTCGTCTGACCCCCACCCCGTAGCAGGAGATCGTCATGGAGAAGTTCACCACCCACACGGGCGTCGGGGTGCCGCTGCGCCGCACCAACGTCGACACCGACCAGATCATCCCCGCCGTCTACCTCAAGCGGGTCACCCGCACGGGCTTCGAGGACGCGCTGTTCGCGGCCTGGCGCGGCGACCCCACGTTCGTGCTCAACCAGGACGCGTACAAGGCCGGCTCCGTGCTGGTCGCGGGCGCCGACTTCGGCACGGGCTCCTCGCGCGAGCACGCCGTGTGGGCGCTCAAGGACTACGGCTTCCGCGTGGTGCTCGCGCCCCGGTTCGCGGACATCTTCCGCGGCAACTCGGGCAAGCAGGGCCTCGTGGCCGGCATCGTCGCGCAGGAGGACATCGAGATCCTCTGGAAGATCCTCGAGACCAAGCCCGGCACCGAGGTGACCGTGGACCTCGAGGCGCGCACCGCGCACGCCGACGACGTCACCGTGCCCTTCCAGATCGACGACTACACGCGCTGGCGCCTCATGGAGGGCCTCGACGACATCGGCCTCACGCTGCAGCACGAGGACGACATCGCGGCCTTCGAGGCGGGGCGCGCGGCCTGGCGGCCGAAGACGCTGCCGGCCAAGCACCTGCCGAGCGTCCCGATCGAGCCGGCGCGCCCGGTCGGCTGACCCGCTCGACCACGTCCGCGCCGGGGCCCGTCCATCCTCAGAGGGTGGGCGGGCCCTGGCGCACCCGCTCGAGCAGGCGTTCGGGCGTCGCCTCCGCCGGGTCCCACCAGGAGTCGACGAACCAGGTCGCCCCGGCCTCCGCGAACGCGCGAGCCTGGTCGCGGGCCTCGGCCGCGTCGGACGGGAGGAGGCCGGACGCGACGACGTCGAACGGTCCGGCGTCGGGCGCGCGCTGCTCGGCGATCCACGCGGTGAGTTCGCGGACGGCGTCCGGCCCGGCCTCCGCCTCCTCCGGCGTCGCGCCCCGAGCCTGCACGACGATCCCGTCCCAGCGCAGTGTGCGGTGCAGGTTCTTCAGGGGCGGGTTCGTGGCGTCCCAGACGCCGACCGGCCACACGGGGATGCGGCCGCGCACCGGGGGAGCGGCGAACCGGAACGGCCCGGTGCGCACCTGCGCGCCGTCGGCCTCGAACGTCTCGCCGGACCACGACGTGCGCAGCCACTCGAGCGTCTCGTCGAGCGCCTGCGCCCGGTCGCGCAGGGCGGTCACCTGCCCCGGGACGGACGTGAACCCGCGGTCGTCGAGCACGCCGACGCCGGCCGGGAGCACGAGCCGCCCGCCCGACAGGTGGTCGACCGTCAGCGCGCGCTGCGCCAACTCCCACGCCCGGTGCCGTGGCACCGCGAAGACCATGGCGCCGAGCGTGATGCGCTCCGTCACGGCCGCGGCGCCGGCGAGGACCGCGAACGGGTCCCAGGCCGTCAGGGCGTCGCCACCCCAGTCGCCCATGCTCATCCCGTCCCAGCTGAAGAAGCCGTCCCAGCCGTGCTCCTCGCACTCGCGGGCGAGGGCGACGTTCTGCTGCGGGGTGCCGAAGCTGCCGACGAAACCGAACCTCATGTGCGTCTCCTTCGTCGTCCTGGGGTCTGCGTCGACGCTACGCGCGGCGTCCGACACGGCCGTGGCACACGGGGAACGTAGGGTGTCCGGGTGCCTGACGAGAACGAGAAGCCCCTGGTCGAGATGTGGACCGACGGTGCCTGCAAGGGCAACCCCGGCATCGGCGGCTGGGGTGCGCTGCTGAAGGCAGGGGAGCACACCAAGGAGCTCTACGGCGGCGAGACCGTCACGACCAACAACCGCATGGAGCTCACCGCCGTCGTCGAGGCGCTGCGCGCGCTCAAGCGGCCCAGCACCGTGGTGATCCACGTCGACTCCTCGTACGTGATGAACGGCATGAAGTCCTGGATCGCCGGCTGGAAGCGCAACGGCTGGACGACGGCGGCCAAGAAGCCCGTGAAGAACGTGGACCTGTGGCAGGCGCTCGACGCCGAGGTGACCAAGCACGACGTGCGCTGGGTGTGGGTCAAGGGGCACGCCGGCGACCCGGGGAACGAGCGCGCCGACGCGCTCGCGAACCTGGGCGTGGACTCCGTCCGCTAGGTGCGACGGACGTCACGCCGCAGGGGGTGGCGCGCGCTAATAGGCTGGACCCATGGCTTCCCACTACGACGTCGTCCTCCTCGGGGCTGGCCCCGGCGGCTATGTCGCCGCGATCCGTGCGGCCCAGCTCGGCAAGTCCGTCGCCATCATCGAGGAGAAGTACTGGGGTGGTGTCTGCCTCAACGTGGGCTGCATCCCCTCCAAGGCGCTGCTGCGCAACGCGGAGCTCGCCCACATCTTCAACCACCAGGCCGACTTCTTCGGCATGTCCGGTGACGTGACGTTCGACTTCGGCAAGGCGTTCGACCGGTCCCGCGAGGTCGCGGACGGCCGCACCAAGGGCGTCCACTTCCTGATGAAGAAGAACAAGATCACCGAGCTCGACGGCCGCGGCACGTTCCGCGACGCGAACACCATCGAGGTCGCGCTGAACAAGGGCGGCACCGAGACGGTGACGTTCGACAACGCGATCATCGCCACCGGCTCGCAGGTCAAGCTGCTCCCCGGCGTCGAGCTGTCCGAGAACGTCGTGACCTACGAGAAGCAGATCATGACGCGCGAGCTGCCGGAGTCGATCGCCATCGTCGGCGCCGGCGCCATCGGCATGGAGTTCGCCTACGTCCTCAAGAACTACGGCGTGGACGTCACGATCATCGAGTTCCTCGACCGTGCCCTGCCGAACGAGGACGCGGACGTCTCCAAGGAAATCGCCAAGCAGTACAAGAAGCTCGGCATCAAGCTCCTCACCTCCACCGCCGTCCAGACGATCAAGGACAACGGCTCGTCCGTCACCGTCTCCTACAAGGGCGTCAAGGACGACAAGCCCGGCGAGATCGTCGTCGACAAGGTCCTGTCCGCCGTCGGCTTCGCGCCGAACGTCGAGGGCTTCGGCCTCGAGAACACCGGCGTCCAGCTCACCGAGCGCGGCGCCATCGCGATCGACGACCACATGCGCACCAACGTGCCGCACATCTTCGCCATCGGGGACGTCACCGCCAAGCTCATGCTGGCGCACGTCGCGGAGGCGCAGGGCGTCGTCGCCGCCGAGACCATCGGCGGGGCCGAGACCCAGACCCTCGGCGACTACCGCATGATGCCGCGCGCCACGTTCTGCTCCCCGCAGGTCGCGTCGTTCGGCCTCACCGAGCAGCAGGCCAAGGACGAGGGCTACGACGTCAAGGTCGCGTCCTTCCCGTTCATGGCCAACGGCAAGGCCCACGGCCTCGGCGACCCCACCGGCTTCGTCAAGATCGTCGCCGACGCCAAGTACAACGAGCTGCTCGGCGCCCACATGATCGGCCCGGACGTCTCCGAGCTGCTGCCCGAGCTCACCCTCGCGCAGAAGTGGGACCTCACCGCCGACGAGGTCGCGCGCAACGTGCACACGCACCCGACGCTGTCCGAGGCGATCCAGGAGTCCATCCACGGCATCGTGGGGCACATGATCAACTTCTGACCGACAGGTCAGGGCCGGATCGCACGTCAGAGGCCCGGGTTCGCGGAGCTCCGCGGACCCGGGCCTCGTACCGTCCGGCGTCGTGCCGCCTGTCGTCCGTCCTCAGGAGGTGACGCGGACCTGCAGGTCCCTCTGGCCGTTCACGACGCGGGTCATGACGTCGGACGTCCGGGTCCGCTCGTACGTGGTCCTGCCGCTGCCGATGACGAGGCTCAGCTCCAGCTCGTCGTTGCGCAGGTTGCCCGCCAGCAGCTTCTGGACCGAGTCGAACGACGTCGGGCCGTAGAACTCGTCCTGGAACGAGTTGCCGCCGACGACCGTGACCACGCCGCTCTTGCCCTTGAGGCTCTTCGGGATCGTGAAGTCCTGGCGGAAGACCGATCGCGTGGCGCCGTCGGTGCCGAGCAGCCGGGTCCGCAGGACGAGGGTGTGGCCGGCACGGACCTTCGCGGTCTTGCCGGTCACGTCGATCCAGCGGCCGCCCGTGAGCTGCTGGATCGACGTCACGCGGAACCGCTCGCGGAAGTTGCTGACCCTGACCTCGTTGGTCACCCCGGTGAGCTTGACGTTCGAGACGGACGAGAGCGTGCCCACCACGGTCGGGAGGTCGAAGGCGCCCGCGGAGCCGACGTCCTCGGCCGACTGGTACCGGTCGGCGTACCGCAGCCGGAAGGGGCTCCCGCTGCGGGTGCCGGTGATCGTCCAGGCCTGCGTCTCGGTGCCGCCGGCGACCCCGTCCACCACGCGGTCGTGGTTCGCCATGCCGGCGAGGAGGGTGACGTCCGCGAGGGCGGTCGGGTCCAGCACCTGCGTGGTGCCGGTGCGCGTCCTGCTGCCGTGGGCCACCGTCGACCGGACCGGGGTGGCGGTGGGCGAGGCGCCGAAGGTGCCGGCGATCCCGGCGAGGCGGTCGTCGGTGACGGTCCCGCCGACGTCGCCGAGGTTCGCGACCTTGAACGGCACGCCCAGGGGGTCCTCCTGGACGTAGACCGCGTCGGCGGCCGCCAGCCCCAGGCGCGTCGTGCCGGTGAAGTTCAGCGGGTGACCGAAGGCGACCACCCGGTTGCCGCAGACCGAGGTCGCGGTGCCGATGCCGGCGAAGGTGATGTCGCCGTGCGACAGCACCGCGGCCACGTTGCCGCCCGCGACCACGGTGTCGATGCCGGCGGCCGCCGTGCCGCTGGACCGGCCGATGCGGTAGGAGTCCGGGGTCACGAGCTCGCTGCCGCCGGCGGCCTTGACCGCCGTGCGGGCGCGGGCCAGGTCGATCCCGCCGACGCCCATCGGCATCGGCAGCTGACGCAGGCCCTGGGCGGCCTCGGAACGTGTCACGTCGGTCTCGGCCGCGATCCGTGTCGCCAGGCGGGAGCTCACCGCCACCTCGGGCGCAGCCTTCGCGGCACCGAGGTAGCCCTGCATGTCCCCGAACGGCGTGATGCCCGCCACGGGAGAGCTCCCGGCGGCGAGCCCGTAGGCGACCGCGCCGATCAGCCGCCCGTCCTGCGCGTACACCGGCGACCCCGACATGCCCTGCCAGATGCCGCCCGCCGCGTCGATCGCCGGCGACTCGAGCTTGGCGACGATCATGTCCAGGTCCGGCGCGATGCCGTCCGACAGCACGCCCAGCACCTCGCCGGTGAACGACTGCGGGGTGGTGCCCTTGCTCACCGTCAGCCCGGTGACCGGCGCCCCGCTCACGACGTCGGCGACCGGGTACGGCGCCGCGCAGTCGGGGGCGGGCGCCGCCGTCGCCGAAGGGCCGACCGCCACCAGCCCGGCCAGCACCAGCGCGCCGGCGGCGCCGGACGCCGTCAGACCGGCCGCACGGCGACCGGCCCCGGATCCGGGCAGCCGTCGCCGGCTGCGAGTCGCAGGGTGTCCTTCGATGGGGGGAATGGGCGCCGTCGCCCGGCCGTCCCCTGCGGCAGATGTCGACATGGCCACAGCATCGTTGACCGGACGTCCCGTCGTTCCGGTGAACACGGGTGAATTCTCCGTCGGCCGCTGGCCGATCTTGCTCTGGGGAGCACCGTCCCCAAGAATCAGGCAGCCGTGTGCGCATGCCGCGGTTCCCGACCGCCCGGACGACGGAGACGAGCAACGGTGAAGTGGACCCTGCGGGAGGGCCGGAGAGGCCGGTCGTCGATGTCGGTGGACGAGTTCTGGGAGCTCGTGTCCGTGACGGGCGGGCAGGTCGACGACGACGCGCTCAGGCCGCTGCGCGACGCGCTGGGATGTCTGAGCCCGGGCCGCATGACGGCGTTCGGCGATCACTTCCGCGCAGCCCTCAAGGCCCTGTATACCCCGGCGCACCTCGAGCAGCCCGTGCGGGACGTCGACGGCCCGCCGGGCGCTGTGCTCCCGATGTCCGACGACGTCTTTCTCTACATGCGCTGCGCGGTGGTCGGCGCCGGTCGGCAAGCGTGGAAGCGCGTGGTCGCGGATCCCGCCGCGCTCGCCGCGCGACCGTGGCAGATGGCGGACGGCGAGCTGCTGCTGGCCCTCGTCGAGGACGCATACGACGACCGCACGGGTGAGGTGTTCGAGCTCGATCCGAGCGGCGATGTGAGCGCTGACTGGCTCGAGATCGGGTGTGGGCTCGACATCAAGGTCCCGGACCCGGCGGCCGGCCGCTGGGCGGACCTGACGTTCACCGACGCGCTCAACGCAGACGCCGGTTGGCGTTCCTGGTGGGACCGCAGCGGCCGTGACAAGCTCCGGCTGTACCCGTTCGTGACGCCGCAGCCCTCTGGTGCCGCGCGGGTGCGACGTCGTCGCCGGAGCATCGACGTTGAGATCGAGCTTGGCTCGGCGTGGCGCCACGGCCACCACCCCCAGCAACTCGCCGACGCCGCGGTGCGCGAGATCCAGGACCTCGTCGAGTTCGCAGCAGCCCAGGCGCGGCTTCCCGCCCATCCGGACTGGCCGGCTATCGGACCGGTGCCCGACGACCTGTCGGACTACGGGTCGGTGGGGGACGACGTGACCCAGGCCGACCTGCGCGAGGCGTTCTTGGCGATGGGGTTGTCGCCGGGCCAGGCGGACGAGCTGCTGGCGGCGTCGGACGTCGGGGAGGGCCGAGCCTGAGGAGCCGCCACCAGCACTCTCGCCGTCGGGCTGCGCAGTGAAGGGATCGCGCGCTACGAGAGCGTACGTGTCACGTGCTCGAGCCAGCGGCTCACGGTGGCCAGCTCATCCTCTGTGAACCCTTCGGCCAGGCGGTCGTTCAGCTCGGCCAGGGCGGCGCGGACGTCCCCGAGCGCCGCGGTGCCGGTGGGCGTGAGGTCGAGGCGGACGGTGCGCCGGTCGTCGGGGTCGGAGCGACGGCGCACGAGGTCGGCGCGCTCCATGCGGGCGAGCAGGCCGCTGGCGCCGGCGGGGGAGGCCTGCAGGGCGGCGGTCACCTCGCCGATCGTCGCGCCGGGGTGGTCGGCGAGGTGCAGCAGCACGCCCGCGGCGGGGGCGCCGAACCCCTGGCCGCCGTTCCCGGCGGTGTGCGCGCCGCCGCGCCGCGCGATCCAGCGCCGCATCTGGCGTTCCGCCGCGGTGGTGAGGAACACCAGCCGCGACGGGCGGCGCGTCATCGTCGCGGCTTCCTGGCACGGAAGCGGACGTTCCCGTCCTCCTGGGCCGGGGCGGCCCCGGCGCGGGCGTCGAGCCAGGCGAGGAGCTCGGTCCACAGCGTGTCGCGCAGGCCTCGGCGGAAGAAGCCCATGTGCCCGATCGTGTCCACGCCGCCGTCGGCGGGGCTCCAGGTACGTCGTTCGACGCGGGCGGCGGTGAGGCGGTCTGTGATCGCGTCGATCTGGGCGGGCGTGGCCCACGGGTCGTCGGTGAACCCGACGGCGAGGACGTCGCCGGTCACACGCGCGGCGTCCGCGGCGGCGGTCATGGTCGGGTCGTCGAAGAAGTAGTGCGGCATGGTCGACCAGCGGCTCCACTCGAGCATCGCGGCGGCGGGCATGTCCTCCCCGAGGCTCAGGCGGCGCCCGGGGACGTAGCCCAGCACCCGGGCCGTGGCGGGGCCGAGCACCCGCAGGATCAGCCGGACGCGCGCCCGCTCGGCGCGGTCGGGGATCGTGGACGTCGCGGCGACGTGCGACGCGACCGTGACGAACCCGGCCAGGCCCCGCGAGCCGTTCCCCAGGGCCAGCGCGTGCCCGCCGATGCTGTGTCCGACCGCCAGCTGGGGTACGTCGCCGAACCGCGGGCGAGCCCACGCCGCGACCGCGGGGACGTCGTCGGACATCCAGTCCCGCATGCGCAGGCCGCGGTGGTCGCGCGGGCTGCCGGACCGGCCCGTGCCGCGGTAGTCGTACGTGATAGCCACGTAACCGCTGGCGGCGAGGAACTCCGCGAACCCCGTGTACAGGCGCTCGGGCACCGCCGTCGCGGGGTGGATCACCACGACGCCGCGGGGCGACCCGTCGGCGGGCTTGCGCACCGTGCCGACGACCCAGCCGCCCGCGGGGATCTGGATCCGCAGCTCCTCGGACTCGACCGTCGTCGTGTCTTCACTTCGCATGCGAAATACCTTAGCGGCCCGCGCCGGTCCCGACGGACCCGCATGGTGATCCGCGCCGTGCCCTGACCTGCGGAACCGCTACTGTTCGCGCCATGACTGCCCCGCAGAACCTCCCCGGTGCACCGGCTCGCCCGGTCGCGGTTCCCCGTCCGGACGCCTCGGCCGGCTCCCTGGGCACCGGGTTGTTCTTCCTGGTCGTCGGGGTGGCGCTCTCGGCCTTCGGCATGGTGGCGTTCGGGCTTCTGGCCATCGTGATCGGCGCCATCCCGCTGGCTGTCGGTGTCTACCGCGCTGCTCGGAACCTCGACTCCATCGCGGCGGTCACCTACAACGAGTCCCTCCGCGGCGGCAACGGCTGATCCCCTTCGTCTCTCTCGGCCCGCTCGGTCGCGAGAGAGGCCCGCCCCGAGCTCTGCTCGGGGCGGGCATCCTCCCGTCGTGCCAGGGACGTCAGGGGCGGCCCGTCACCCGCTGGGTGGACGGCTCGCCGGCGACGAGCGGCGCGATGGTGATCGCGTCGATGTTCGGCGCGAACGCGTCGGGGTTGCCGAACCGGAGCGACCGGTCCGCCGTCGCGAGGGTCACCGGGACGGTGCGCTCCCAGAAGCTGTCCCACGAGAACGTGTAGCGGAAGTGGGTGGCCCCGGCGACGGCGCCGCCCTCGGTGACCTGCAGCTCCCGGTCGACGACCTGCGGGTTGTAGTCGTGCTTCCCGGACAGCTCGGCGTTGGCGTACCGCACGGTGACGTCGTAGTCGCCGGCCGCGTCGAAGCCGGCGGCGCGGGCGATCTCGAGGTAGTTCTCCTCGCCGTCGCCGAGCCACTCGACCACCTTGCCGCCCGAGGCGTTGGAGCCCGACGCCGCGGACTTCGTGGCGACGACGGCGGTGCCGTGGAGCGCGGCGTCCTCGGCCTGGACGGTGACGGCCGCGTCGTCGGGCGCGCGCGTGGTCGTCACGGCGCCGACGAACGACCCGGCGTCGGAGGTGAGCTCGAGCTCGTTGATGCCCTCGGCGAGGTGGATGCGCGCCGTGGAGGTCCAGGCGCCGGGACCGCGGACGGCGAACGACGTGGCCGGGCG
This sequence comes from Isoptericola nanjingensis, assembly GCF_050311635.1. Lineage (NCBI taxonomy): Bacteria > Bacillati > Actinomycetota > Actinomycetes > Micrococcales > Promicromonosporaceae > Isoptericola > Isoptericola nanjingensis. The sequence goes on from NZ_JBNOZL010000004.1 coordinate 96,154, forward strand.
CCCGTTGACCGTCAGGGTGAGGTCGGACGCCCGCGTGGTGGTGTGCCGCACGGTGACGTCGTAGTAGCCCGACTCCATCGCGGTGGCGTACACCTCCGCGCGCTGCCCCTCGCCCTGGACGCGGGCGAAGCCGCGGGCGTTGCCGCGGTCCCAGTCCAGGCGGGCCCCGCCGGCCAGGCGCATGGTGCTCGCCGGGTAGGCGGTGGGCTCGCCGTCGCTGACGTCGGTCAGGACGAGCTTGTCGAGCGTGATGTCGGCGTTCGGCAGGAGGGTGGTGCCGTCCTCGCTGGCTCGCAGCGAGAGGACGTGCTCGCCGGCGGTGAGCTCGACCTGCACCTCGGTGCTGCCCCGGTACTGCCACTTCTGGGCGTCGGTGAGCGCGAGGTCGGCGGTGTACTGGACCGGCTGGTCGAGCGCGCCGTCGACGAAGAGGGCGTGCCGCCCGGGCACGCCCGGCGTGGCGCCGATGACCTGCAGGCGGTAGGTGCCGTCGCGGGGCACGGTCACCGTCCAGTCGGCGCGCGACGTCGCCTTGTCGAACGAGCCGACGTCACGGCCGCCGGAGGCGAGGAACTTCCAGCCACCGCCGCCCTGCGGGTCCTGCTCGTAGACCTGGGCGTCGGTGAGCGCGGTGTCCTCCGCCTCGACGCTCGTCGTCCAGACCTCGGGCGCCGCGTCGGCGCCCCGCGCCGGCGTCACGACGACCTGGTACGCGGCGTACCGGTCGTAGGGGTCGAGGTCGAGCTCCAGCCCGCCGTCGCGCACCTGGGCACCGTCGATCCTCTGAACCACGCGCGGGGTGTTCGCCAGCCCCTGCGCCCCGGACAGCGTGACCTCCCGGACCTCGACGTCGACCTTCTGGCCGAAGGTGCGGCGGTCGAGGCCGGTCAGGTCGAGGCGGACGTCCTCGTCGGTGCCGCCCAGCAGGACGGTCGCGCGGCGATCGTCCTCGTCGATCGCGCCGATGCCCTGCAGGGTGTCGACGGTGTCGGGGTGCGGCGGGTCGACCTGGACGGTCTGGCTGCCCTCGAGGTCGCCGTACCACTTGAACATCCACCAGCCGGCGTTGGCGCCGCCGGCGCGGGCGGTGTTGTCGGACAGGTTCCCCGCGTAGTTCCAGTAGGCGGTCTGGGCGTCGACCTTCTCGTCCTCGAACATCGACAGCCACTGCACGAGCTGCCCGGGCACGCCCATGTCGCGCAGCATCCCGTACTCGGTGATGTTCACGTGGATCGGGTCGATGCCGAGGTCCTGCTCCAGCTGCCGGTAGTCGCGCATGTGGGAGCGGAAGGTGGCGAGGTTGTCGATGCCGAGCTCGTGCCAGATGAACACGTCCGGCAGGACGCCGTGGGCCTTCGCGTACGTGAGGTAGTCGGCCGACCGCTCGGGCTGCCAGCGGGTGTCCCCGGGGCCGCCGACGCGGGCGTGGCCCAGCCCGTGCCGGTCGTAGACCTCCTGGATCTTTTCGTACGTGGCCTGCCAGTCCGCGAGGAACTGGTCCTTCTGCGCCGCCCAGTCCGGGTACCAGTTGCCGCCGTCGGGCTCGTTGAAGGGGATGAACAGGTACTTCTCGGGGTGGTCGGACTGGGTGGCGACGGCCTCCGTGACGAACTCGACGATCTCGAGGTAGTCCCACACGCCGTTCGGCTCGTCGACGTACGTGCCGGTGGCCTGGTCGTAGGTGCGGGCGTCGCCGGGGCGCCTGCCGCCGTTGTACGACCAGTCGGGGTAGTAGTCCTGGATGTAGATCGCCAGCTCCTGGCCGTGCTTGGCGAAGAACCCGTCCTCGATCGTCAGCGCGTCGCCGCTGGGGTGCTGGGTGCCGTACGGCGCCTTCTGGGACGAGTTGGTGATGTGGGCGCCGTCGATGAGCGCCTGCGTGGGCACGCCGTCGTCGCCGAAGCCGTACAGCGTCCCGGTGGCGCCGCCGCGGAAGCTGCCGGTGGTCTGCGAGAAGGCGACGGACAGGACGTCGGGCACGGGTCGTTCTCCTTCGTCGGTGGCGGACGCCGCCCATCCTGCCTGGGCGGAGAGGCCGAGTGCGGCGGCCGCTGCGACGGCGACGGCGCCTCGCCGGACGCCGAACTGATGCACGCTTTCACGTGGCTGGGGCACGATCCACTCCTTCGTAGGTCTGATAGCGCCTGGACGGTCGATGTCGGGCGCCGTGAGCCATGAAAGCGTGAATCACGTTCGACCACAAGAGCGGGCCGCGGTCGCGTAACCTTGCGGCGTGAGCCAGGTCCCGAGGGTGAAGCCGCCCGTCATCGCCGACGTCGCCCGCGTGGCGGGCGTGTCGGTGCCCACCGTCTCGCGCGTGCTCAACGGGACGGTGCCCGTCAGCGCGGAGCGGCGGGAGCGGGTCATGGCGGCCGTCAAGAAGCTGGGCTTCCGCCCCAACGGGGCCGCCCGGTCGCTGGCGAGCCAGGCCGGCTCGATGATCGCCGTCTTCGCGGGCAACACCACGCGCTACGGGTACGCGGCCACCATCCAGGGCATCGAGGAGGCCGCGCGCCAGGCCGGCTACATGGTCGTCATCTCCGTGGTGGAGACGGCCGACGGCGCCACGGTCGAGCGGGCCATCGATCACGCGCTCGGACAGCCCCTGGCCGGCGCCGTCGTGCTGGAGTTCGACCCACCCGGCGTCGCCGCCCTCGCGCAGATGCCGTCCTGGCTGCCCGCGGTCGCCGCCGCGTCCGGCGGCTCGTCGGACGAGGCGATCTCGCACGCCTACATGGACGACCGGCACGCAGCCATCCAGGCCACGCGCTACCTCCTCGACCTGGGGCATCGCACCGTCCACCACGTGGCGATCCCGTCCATGGGGGTGGAGAGCGCCCGCATGGTCGGGTGGCGCGAGGCGCTGCGCGACGCCGGGATCGAGCCGCCGCCGGTGATCCACGCGGGCTGGGACCCGCTGGCCGGCTACGACGCCGGCGTGCGCCTCGCCCGGGACGACGGCGCCACCGCGGTGCTGGCGGGCAACGACGAGCTCGCCATCGGGGTGATGAAGGGGCTGGTGGACTCCGGCCGTTCGATCCCCGGGGACGTCAGCGTCATCGGCTTCGACGACCACCCCCTGAGCCAGCTGTGGGTGCCGCCGCTCACCACCGTCCGGCAGGACTTCGTCGGGCTGGGCCACCAGGTCTTCGGCCTCCTCGTCGGCCGGATGGAGGCGGGCGAGCCGCGACCGTCGGTGCGCATGGTGCCCGACCTCGTCGTGCGGCAGTCGACCGGGCGGCCCGCGTCGCGCTAGTCGCACGACCGCAGGTGCCGCGACCTGGGGGAACGGCGGAGGGGATCGGCCTGCACGCGCCGCCGTGCCGACGTCGCGCCCTGAAATCGACGATCAGATCTCACCCAAGATGACGCCGTCTTGGCTTGCATTCTCAGATGATCGACGCTTTCATAGCGTCATCGACGACGCGCCATGGTGGCGAAGGAAGCGAGGCAGCGATGCCGGATCGGGCCGACGAGGGCCAGGAGCTGATGACGTGGGGTGACGGCGCCCTGCGGCTGGTCGTGCGCCGCCCCCAGGACGGCCCGGTCGCCGTGTCCCTGGTCGCTGCGGGCGCACGACGCGGCCCGGCGGCGCAGCCGCTGGTCGAGGTCCTCGCCGTCGGGCACGGGCACCGTTCCGCCAACCTGCGGAACACGGCCACCGAGATCGGCGCCCGGCTGCGGTACGTGGGCCACGAGGTGACGGGCGAGCCGGGCTGGGAGCGCCTCGAGGTCGTGCAGCGGGACGACGCCGGCGGCCTGGAGGTGCACTCGTTCCTGCGCGCCCGCGTGGGGGGCTCGTCCGTGCAGTCCTGGACGACGGTGCGGAACACCGGACCGGCGACGGTCCAGCTGCAGGCCGTGTCGTCGCTCATGCTCGCCGACCCGTGCGGCCCCGACGCGCTGGACGACGTCGAGTCGATCGAGGGCGACAGCGAGTGGCTGGGGGAGTGGCGCTGGTCGTCCCGACCCGTGCGGGGCCAGACCGGCCTGCCCGCCCTCGGCCTGACCTCGCACCAGCGCCAGGACTCCCGCGGTGCGCGTGCGGTCGTCAGCCACGGCACCTGGTCGTCGGGGGAGCACCCGCCCGCGGGGGCGCTCACCACGGCGACGGCGAGCCTCGCGTGGCAGGTCGAGCACCCCGGGCCCTGGCGGACGGAGCTCGGCGTCCGGCTCGCCGCGGACGACCGCGAGGTGCTGGTGCTCGGCCTGCTCGGGCCGACCGACGCCGACCACGCCTGGCTGCGCAGCCTGCGGCCCGGCGAGGAGTTCACCTCGGTGCCCGTGTCGGTCGCCTGGGCCGACGGCGACTGGCAGGCCGCGGTCGGCGAGCTGACCCGCCACCGCCGGGCGGACCGCCGTCCCGCCCGCGCCGCCGGCGCCGTCGTCTTCAACGACTACATGAACACGCTCATGGGCGACCCCACGACCGACAAGCTCCTGCCGCTGATCGCGGCGGCGGGCGAGGCCGGTGCCGACTTCTTCTGCGTCGACGCCGGCTGGTACGACGACGGCGGCGACTGGTGGGACTCCGTGGGGGAGTGGCAGCCGTCGCACGTGCGCTTCCCCGACGGCGGGCTCGACCGGGTCCTCGACGCGATCCGGGCCGCCGGCATGGTGCCCGGGCTGTGGCTCGAGCCCGAGGTGATCGGCGTCCGCAGCCCGCTCGCGGCGCAGCTCCCCGAGGACGCGTTCCTGCAGCGGAACGGCACGCGCATCGTCGAGCACGGCCGCTACCTGCTGGACCTGCGCGACGAGCAGGCGCGCAAGCACCTGGACGACGTCGTCGACCGCCTGGTCGACGAGCACGGCGTGGGCTACTTCAAGCTCGACTACAACGTCACGCCGGGCCCCGGCACCGACCGGGACGCCGACAGCGTCGGCGACGGCCTGCTGCGCCACACCCGCGCGTACCTGACCTGGCTCGACGGCGTGCTCGCACGGCACCCCGGCCTGGTCGTCGAGAACTGCGCCTCCGGGGCGATGCGCGCCGACAACGGGCTGCTGTCCCGGCTCGAGCTCCAGTCGACCACCGACCAGCAGGAGCCCCTGCGCTACCCGCCCGTCGCAGCCGGCGCGCTCATGGCCGTGCTGCCGGAGCAGGCGGGCAACTGGGCCTACCCGCAGCCCTCGATGTCGGACGCGGAGATCGTCTTCACGATGGTGACCGGCCTGTCGGGCCGCCTCTACCTGTCCGGGAAGCTCGACGGGATGACCGCCCGTCAGCGCACCCTCGTGGCCGAGGGCGTGCGCGCCTCGCGGGCCTGGGACGACGCCGCGCGCGACGCGGTGCCGGTGTGGCCGCTCGGCCTCCCGGACTGGGAGTCGCCCTGGGTGGCCGTCGGGCGGTCCACCGCGACCGAGACCCTGCTCGCCGTCTGGTGGCGCGGCGGGGACGAGCACGAGATCTCCGTCCCGGTGCCGCCCGGCACCGTCGAGGCGGCCTACCCCGCCGACGGCTCGGTGTCCGGGCTCGAGGCGGACACCGAGGACGGGTACCTGAGGCTGCGCGCAGCCTCGGGGGAGCCCGGCGCACGAGTACTGAAGATCCGCCATCAGGACGCGCGGTAGCACCACCGTCGTCCAGCCAGGTCCCGGCGTCATCGCTGACGACGGGCGAGTTCCGAGGAGCTGATATGAGGAAGTATCTGACCGGCGCGGCAGCCGCCGCGGCCGTGGCGGCACTGGCACTGACCGGCTGCAGCGACCCCACCGCGGGCGGTGGCGCCGACGCGGGCGAGACCCAGGCCGCCGACTGGCCCGAGCAGACCGCCGACCTGACCGGCACCACCCTGACGATCTGGGCCGCCCAGAACTCCAACACGGTGCCCGAGGCGGTCACGGCCGCGTTCGAGGAGGCCACCGGCGCGAAGGTCGAGATCGTCACGATCCCCGACCCGTACGAGCAGGGCATCCAGACCAAGGTCGCCACCGGCGACAAGCCGGACCTCGCCTTCTGGCAGCCGACGGCGTCGATGCTCACCGCGATCAACGCCCCCACCAACCTGCAGCCGCTCGACGACGCCCCGTGGCTCGACTCCTACAGCCCCGAGGTCAAGGACATCACCGGCACCCTCGACGACACCCGGTACGCCGCGCTCATCACGAGCCCGGCGGTCCAGGGCGTCTACTACAACAAGAAGGTCTTCGCCGAGCACGGCATCGAGGACACCCCGAAGAGCTGGGACGAGTTCGTCGAGCTCGGCCGCACGCTGAAGGGCGAGGGCGAGACCCCGTTCTTCGAGATGGCCGGCGACCGGTGGGCCACCCAGTGGTGGGTGCAGGTGCAGCTCGCCGACGCCGCGGCCGACGGCCTGTGGGACCGCGTCAACACCGGCGAGGAGAAGTTCACCGACCCGACGATCCTCGGCGCCATCGAGACCTACCAGGGCCTCATCGACGACGGCCTGTTCAACGACGACATCAAGACCGCGACGCTGGAGGACCAGGCCGACGCGCTCCTCGCCGGCGACGCCGCCATGGCCGTGCAGGTCAACTCGTTCTTCGGCCAGCTGCAGGCCAAGGCCGACACCGCGGAGCTCGACGACGCGATCGGGTTCTTCCCGATCTCGCCCAGCGGCAACGTCGCCACCGTGATCCCCGACCAGTCCAACGCGCTCGTGGCGTTCAAGACCGGGGACGCGAAGCGCGAGGCCGCGGCGCGTCAGCTCCTGTCGTTCTGGCTCGGTGACGGCTACGCGGACTTCGTCGCCGACCGGGACACCGTCTCCCTGCAGCCCGACGTGCCCACGCCCGACGGCGTGCCGCAGGCGCTGCAGGACGTCCACGCATCGCTCGCCGACTCCGTCGGGTCGATGCAGTCGCTGGCCGTGGCCAACCCCGACCTGTACATCTACCTGGCCGACATGATCCAGGGGTCCACGACGCCGGAGCAGGTCGCCCAGCAGACCCAGGACCAGTTCGCCCAGCTCGCCCGAGCCCAGGGCGTCGAGGGCTTCTGAGCCTCGTTCTTTGAGCCTCGCTCTCTGAGCCGAGCCGCGCCGCCGGGGCGGGCACCCGCCCGCCCCGGCGCCGCCGAAAGGTGATGCACCGATGACCGCGACCCTCAGCACAGGCGCGCCGGCCCGCCCGGCGCCGCAGCCCCGGCGCGCCGCGCCCGGCAGGGACGAGCGCACCCGCAAGAACCACCCCGCGTGGTTCCTCCTCCCCGCCTTCGTCGTCCTGGGCGTGTTCTTCTTCGTCCCGACGATCTTCAACTTCGTCTACGCGCTGACGGACTGGTCGAGCTTCAAGGCCTCGATCTCGTTCGTCGGGCTGCGCAACTTCGCCGACCTGCTCAGCAGCGGCACGCTGCTCGCGTCGCTACGGATCACGCTGGTCTACGCCGTGCTTGTCGCCATCTTCCAGAACCTGTTCGGGCTGCTGCTCGCGCTCCTCCTCGAGCGCGACACCCGCGTCAACCGGTTCGCGCGCGTCATGTTCTTCGTCCCGGTGATCATGTCGGCGCTCGCGGTCGGGTACGTCTTCCAGGCGATGCTCAAGCCGGACGGCGCGGTCAACGGGATCCTCAGCACCGTGCTCGGCACGGACGTCACCATCCCGTGGCTGGGGAGCACCACCTGGACGCTGGTCGTCGTCGCGCTCATCCACTCGTGGAAGTGGATGGGCCTGTCGATGCTCATCTACCTGGCGGGCCTGAAGACCATCAACGAGGACGTGCTCGAGGCCGCCCGCCTTGACGGCGCCTCCGCGTGGCGCACGTTCCGCGACGTCCGGTTCCCCCTGCTGGCGCCGGCCATCACCTTCAACGTCGCCACCGCGCTGCTCGGGTCGATGAACGGCTTCGACATCGTGCAGGCCACGACCGGCGGCGGCCCGGCCCGGACCACCGAGCTGCTCAACATCTTCATCTTCCGGACCTTCGGGCAGGGGCTGTTCGCGCAGGCCACGACGATGAGCCTCGTGCTGTTCGTGGTGGTCGTCGCCCTCGCGTTCCCCGTCATCCGCACCCTTCGCAAGCGGGAGGAAGTCCTGTGACCACGCAGACCGCTCACCCGATCACCCGCACCCACGCCGTCCGACGCCCGACCGGCGGGCGGACCGGAACCTGGCGCCGGGTCCAGCCCGTCGCGGCGCTGCTCGCCGTCGTCCTGCTCATCGGCATGCCGCTGTGGATCGTCGTCGTCACCGCGGGCAAGACCCAGGCCGAGGCGCTCAACCCCAACCTGTCCCTGCCCTCCACGTGGCAGTACCTGGAGAACTTCGCCGCCGTCTGGGACCAGGGGCGCGTGCCCGCGGGCTTCTTCGGCAGCCTCCTGATCATGGTGCCCGCCGTGATCGGCGTGCTCGTGCTCGGCTCCCTCGCGTCCTGGGTGCTGGCCCGCCGCACCACCCGCGGCTACGCCGTGCTCTACGCCCTGGCGATCAGCGGCATCGTGCTGCCCCCGGCCGTGGTGACCATCGTGCTGCTGCTGCGCCAGCTCGGCCTCGCCGGCACCGCGATCGGCATGATCGGCGTCTACATGGGCATGTACATGTCGACGGTGATCTTCTTCGTCACCGGCTTCGTGCGGACCATCCCGCACGAGCTCGAGGAGGCCGCCCGCGTCGACGGCGCCCGGCCGCTGCGCGTCTTCGGCACGATCATCCTGCCGCTGCTGGTGCCCGTGCTCTCCACCGCCACGATCCTCATCTGCCTGTACGTGTGGAACGACGTCTTCTACGCGTTCTTCGTCGTCGGCGGGCGGCTCGACACCCTGCCGCTCAACCTCTTCCAGGTCGCCAGCGCCGGGCTCTATCTCGACAACTGGCACCTGATCTTCGCTTACGTGATCCTCATGAGCCTGCCGCTGCTCGTCGTCTTCGTCATCGCGCAGCGCAAGATCATCTCGGGCATCACCTCCGGCGCGGTGAAGTGAGCTGAACGCGACCTGGCAGATCTCGCCGCCCCGAGCGGTCGACTGCGGCATACCGGGCAGAATGGGGGCGTGACACCGCAAGCCGAGTCGCCGCGGGCCGGGGACGAGCCAGGTCTGGCGACGAGCCGATCGCTCCGGCGTCGTGGTTCGTCGGTCACGATGCACGACGTCGCCGCGCGTGCGGGGGTCTCGATCAAGACCGTCTCCAACGTGCTGAACGACTACCACTACCTGCGCGAGTCGACCAAGGCCCGGGTGTACGAGGCGATCGACGAGCTCGGGTACCAGCGCAACGTCGCCGCCCGGAACCTTCGGCAGGGGCGGACGGGGAGGATCGGGCTCGCGGTGCCGGAGCTGTCGCTCTCGTACTTCGGGGAGCTCGCCGACCTGATCATCCAGGAGGCGGCCGAGGTCGGCCTCGAGGTGCTCATCGAGCCGACGGCCGGCAGCAGGGAGCGCGAGATCGGGGTGCTGGCCAACGCCCTGGACAAGTCGAGGGACGGCCTCCTGTTCAGCCCGGTCGGCCTGCGTCCCGAGGACGGCAGGCTGCTGCGGGTCGACTACCCGCTGGTCGTGCTCGGTGAGGGCGTGTTCGTGGACGACGTCGACCACGTGACGATGCGCAACGTCGACGCGGCCCGCGCCGCGACGGACCTGCTGCTCGACCGGGGGTGCCGGCGCATCGCGGCGATCGGGGCGCACCCGGGCGAGACGGCCAGCTCGGCGTCGCTCCGGCTCGACGGGTACGCCGCGGCGCTGCGGGACCGAGGGGTGGAGTACGACGAACGGCTGGTGGGCCCTGCCGGGGACTGGCACCGCCGCAACGGCGCGGACGCCATGCGGGCGGTGCTCGACTCCGGGGTCCGTCCCGACGGCGTCTTCGCCTTCAACGACACGCTGGCGCTCGGCGCCATGCACTTCCTGCAGCTCCAGGGGGTGCGGGTGCCCCAGGACGTGCAGGTCGTCGGCTTCGACGACGTCGACGACGCGCAGTACTCGCTCCCGGGCCTGACGACGATCTCGCCGGGGCGCGCGGAGATCGCCAGGACGGCCGTGCGCCTGCTCGACGCCCGCATCCGCGGCACGGGTCCCGAGGAGCGCCAGCTCCACCTCGCGGAGTTCACGGTCGTCGAGCGGGGGAGCACCCGGCCGGCCCCGTTCGGGCGGGTCTGACCGCCCGGTCCTCGCGCCGCGCCGCCGCGACGTGCACGTTTGACAGCCAGATGCGGGTCCTCACATACTCGTTCCTACAACGTTGTCCTACAACGTTGTAGGAAACGGGACACGAGGAGGTGGGGCGAGCGTGCCGACGACGCACACGACGCCGCAGCACAGGCGACCGGACATCCTGCTCGTCCTGGTCGACGACATGGGGTTCTCGGACATCGGCTGCTACGGCAGCGAGATCGAGACGCCACGCCTCGACGAGCTCGGCCGCGCGGGGACGCGCTTCACGCAGTTCTACAACTCGCCCCGCTGCTCCCCGACGCGCGCGAGCCTCCTGACCGGGCTGCACCCGCACCAGGTGGGCATCGGCATCCTCACGGGCGACGAGCGTCCCGACGGGTACGCCGGCGACCTGTCGGAGGCGTGCCACACGGCGGCGGAGGTGCTCGGCGGCGCGGGGTACGGAACCTACCTGTCGGGCAAGTGGCACCTGTCGGCCGACATGGAGAACCCGTCGTCGTCGTGGCCCCACGCGCGGGGCTTCGAGCGGACCTTCGGGACCATCGACGGCGCGGGCTCCTACTTCGACCCGTACACCCTGCACCGCGACGGCGTGGACGCGTCCGCCGAGGCGCAGGACCCGGACTTCTACTACACGGACGCGATCGCCGCCAACGCCGCCCGGTTCGTCGCGGAGCACGCCGAGAGCCGCCCGGACGACCCGATGTTCCTCTACGTCCCGTTCACGGCCCCGCACTGGCCGCTGCACGCCCGGGACGAGGACCTCGAGCGCACCGCAGGCCGGTACGACCAGGGGTGGGACGCCGTCCGCGAGCGTCGGCACGAGCGGCTCCGCGCCGAGGGGATCCTCGACGAGTCGGTCGCCCTCAGCCCCCGGGACGCGAGCGTGCCGGCGTGGGAGGACGTCACCGACCCGGAGTGGCAGGCCCGGCGCATGGAGGTCTACGCGGCCCAGGTGCACGCGATGGACCGGGGCGTGGGGACGGTGCTCGACGCGCTCCGCGCGGCCGGCCGCCTCGACGACACGCTCGTCGTCTTCCTCTCCGACAACGGCGCCTGCGAGGAGGAGATGCCCCCGGGCGGCGACCCCGCGTTCGCGGAGCTGCCGATGGTGCCGGACGCGTCCCGCGACGGCAGGCCGGTCCGTCTCGCCAACGACCCATCCGTCCTGCCCGGCGGCGAGGACACCTACACGAGCTACGGGCGCGAGTGGGCCAACGTGTCCAACACGCCGTTCCGCGAGTACAAGCACTGGGTGCACGAGGGCGGCATCTCGACGCCGCTCATCGTGTCGTGGCCGAGCCGCCTGGGCACGCCTGCGAGCGTCGTCCGGACGCCTGCGCAGCTCGTGGACGTCCTGCCCACCCTGGTCGACGCGGCGGGGGCGGCCGTGCCGTCCGAGCGTGACGGTCGCCCGGTGCCGGCGCCCGAGGGCGTCAGCCTGCTGCCGCTGCTGGAGGGGCAGGCCCTGGAGCACGGGCCGCTGTTCTGGGAGCACGAGGGCAACGCCGCCGTCCGCGACGGCGACTGGAAGCTCGTGCGCAAGCACGGCGAGCCGTGGGCGCTCCACGACATGGCGGTCGACCGCGCCGAGCTGCACGACGTCGCGGCCGACCACCCGGACGTCGTGGCGGCGCTGGACGCCCGATACCGCGAGTGGGCCGACCGCGTGGGCGTGATCCCGCGCGAGCGCATCCTCGCCGCCTACGCCCGGCGGGAGAGCTGACGCAGCAGGGCGCGGCGCGCGAGCGCCGCCACCGGTCACGAAGCCGTGGCCGGCAGATGTCATCGAGGAGGAACGGCATGATCAGGTCGGCACGGCCGATCCGCGCGGCCGCGGCACTGGCCGTCGGGGCGCTGGGCATGTTCGCCGTCGCGGCGTGCGGCGCCCCGCAGTCGGAGGACGGGCGCACCGTCGTCCAGGTGTGGCACGGCTTCACGGAGGCCGACGGCACGGTGGTCCAGGAGATCGCGGACGACTTCAACGCGTCGCAGGACGACTACCGCGTCGAGGTCGAGGTGAACCCCTGGAACGTGATCTCGGACAAGCTGATGCCGGCCGTGAAGGCGGGCAACGGCCCGGACCTCGTCGTCCAGGGCGTCGACACCGGCCAGGGGTACGTCAACCGCGGGGTCTTCCAGTCGCTCGAGGACTTCTACGACGACCCGGCGAACGAGACGGACACCTACTACGACCACGTGGTCGACTACGGGGTCTTCGACGGCGAGCACTACGCGGTCCCGATGGGGTACGCGCCCTACGGGATCTGGTTCAACAAGAAGATGTTCGCCGAGGCGGGCGTGACGGAGCCCCCGAAGACCTGGGACGAGATGTTCGCGCTCGCCCGCAAGCTCACCGTCGACGAGAACGGCGACGGGAAGCCCGAGATCTACGGGCTCTCCATGGCCGACAAGGCCGCGACGTTCCTGCCCTGGTGGCTGGCGGCCGACGGCGGCGACGTCTACGCCGACGGCGAGGTCACCCTCGACTCGCCGGCCAACGTCGCGACGCTCGAGCGGTGGCGCCAGGCGTACGCCGAGGGGTGGGGCCCGACGAACGTGAGCCTCCCCGAGGCGGTGGACCTGTTCAAGGCAGGCAAGGCCGCCATGGTGCCCATCGGGCCGTGGATGATCGGCATCGCCGACTCCGTCGACCTCGACGTCGGCGTGTTCGAGATGCCGTCCGGCACGGAGAAGGTCTCGGCCCCGGCGGCCGCGAACTACTGGTGGCTGACCGAGCAGGCGCAGGGCGCGACCAAGTCCGGTGCGTACGCCTTCATGCGCTACTTCAACTCGCACGAGTCGCAGGTGAGGTGGGGCCTCGAGGCCAACTACCCGCCGAACCGGACCGACATCGGGGCCGACGAGCTCGCGAAGAACCCCTACGTCGCGACCATGCAGTCGTTCGTGCCGCACACGGACATCCCGCTCGCCGGGATCCCCGAGGGCATCACGGACATCAACGCGGAGCTCGACACGCTCTCCGTGCACGTCACCCAGGGCTCCGGCGGCGACGTCGGCACGCTCACGCGCGAGACGGACGACGCGATCACCGACATCCTCTCGGAGGACGAATGAGCACCGCCGCCACCGAGCCCCGCCGGACACCGGATCCCGACAAGCCGGCACACGACAGGCCGGACCAGGACAAGGAGAGAGCGATGGCGACGACGGTCCGTCCGCCCGCCGGCTACCGGGCGCCCAGGCAGCTCGGCGGAGGGCCCGGGACGTCCCGCTGGACGCGGGCGGGGAGCGGGAAGGTCGCGCTCTTCCTGGGGCCCGCCCTCCTGGTCATCGTGGCGTTCGTCTTCGTCCCGGCGCTCAGCGCGCTGTGGACGTCGTTCACCGACGACACGGGGTTCGGCGAGGCCCGGTGGATCGGGCTGGACAACTACGTCGAGGCGTTCACGAGCCCCTCGGTGCTCCGGGCGATCCTCAACACGCTGCTCTACGCGGCGATGTACGGGCCGCTCGTCATCGTCGTCGGCCTGGCCGCGGCCCTGCTGCTGAACCGTCGCGACATCCCGTTCCGGGCGTTCTTCCGCACCGCGATCTTCCTGCCGTTCGTCATCTCCATGGCGGTGGCGTCGCTCGCGTGGAACTTCCTGCTCGACCCGAACCTCGGCCTCCTGCCGTACTGGCTGGGCAAGGTCGGCATCGAGATCGGCGACGTCTTCGCCTCGCCCACCTGGGCGCTGCCCGCCGTGACCGCCGTCGCCATCTGGAAGAACTTCGGCTACTTCATGGTGATCTTCCTGGCCGGGCTCCAGGGCGTCCCCGCCCACCTGTACGAGGCGGCCCGCCTCGACGGCGCGAACGCCTGGCGGCGGTTCCTCGCGGTCACGCTGCCCGGGTTGCGCGGCACGATGACGTTCGTCGTCATCTTCGCCATCGTCGGCGCGTTCCAGGCGTTCGACCAGATCTACATCATGACGCAGGGCGGTCCCGACCACGCGACCGAGACCATCGTCTACCGCATCTACACCGACGGGTTCCGCGACTTCGACCTGGGGTTCGCGTCCGCGCTCTCGTACATCCTGCTGGCCATCACGCTCGTGCTCGGGCTGATCCAGCTGCGCGTCGGTGCCAAGCAGGAGAAGGAGCTCGAGTGATGGCAGCAGTCGTGCACGCCCCCGCCCTCCCGGCGCGGCGCCGGCGCCGGGGCCTCGACACGCCGTCGGCGTGGAGCCGCACCGGGGTCCTGATCGGGCTCGTGGCGCTGACCGTGGTCACCGCGTTCCCGGTGCTGGTCGTGGCGCTCGCGGCCTTCTCGCCGGAGAAGGACGTCAACTCGTGGCCGCCGAGCCTCGTGCCCTCGGGGCTCACGCTGGAGAACTTCAGCGCGCTCGCGGGCCGGCTGCCGGTGCTCGCGCAGTCGTGGAACTCGCTCCTGTTCGCGGGCGGGGTGACCCTGTGCGCGCTCGTGCTCAACTCGCTCGCCGCGTACGCCCTGGCGCGCATGGAGTTCCGCGGCCGCACGGTGGTCTTCACCGTGCTCATCGCCACGATGATGATCCCGTTCCAGGCGCTGCTCGTGCCGATCTACGAGATGACGGCCGAGCTGGGCTGGGTGAACACCTTCGTCGGGCTCATCGTGCCGCGCGCCGCGGACGTCGCGGGCATCTTCCTGCTGCGGCAGTTCTTCATCACCCTGCCGCGCGACCTCGACTCCGCCGCGCGGCTCGACGGCGCCGGCGAGTTCCGCATCTTCTGGTCGATCGTGCTTCCCAACGCGAAGCCGGCGCTCCTGACGATGGCGTTGTTCCACTTCGTCAACAACTGGAACGACCTGCTCTGGCCGATGATCATGACCAACGACTCCGCGGTGCGGCCGCTGACGGCCGGGCTCGCGCTCCTCACCGGCTCCGCGACGGGGGCCGCTCCCTACGGCGTCCTGATGGCCGGCGCGCTCGTCGCGATCCTGCCCCTCGTGATCCTGTACCTGCTCGTCCAGCGACGCTTCATCGAGGGCGTCGCGCTCACCGGAATGAAGGGCTGACCCGATACCCATGACTTCGTACCCCTCGAACGCTCCGCGCCGCGACCAGGACGGCGGCGCGACGCGGTGGTTCGCCGACGGGCGGCTGCACTTCGGCCTCGGGATCGAGGACACCTTCGTGCCCCAGTCCTCGGCCGGCGAACGGCGCCTGGACGAGTACGAGCTCACCGAGCACTACGAGCGGTACCACCAGGACTTCGCGCTGGCCGCCGACGTGGGCGCGACGTTCCTGCGCTGGGGCGTGCCGTGGCACCGCGTGAACCCCGCACAGGGCGCGTGGGACTGGTCGTGGACCGACCCGGCCGTCGACCGCCAGCTCGAGCTGGGCATCCGCCCGATCCTCGACCTGCTGCACTACGGCACCCCACTGTGGATCGAATCGGAGTTCGCCCACCCCGACTACGCGCGGTACTTCGCCGACTTCGCGGTCGCCGTCGCCGAGCGGTACGGGGACCGCGTCACCGACTACACGCCGGTGAACGAGCCGATGATCCACGCGCGGTTCTGCGGCGAGCTCGCCTACTGGCCCCCGTACCTGACGGGCGAGGCCGGGTACAACGCGGTCAGCGTGGCGCTCGCGCAGGGCTTCGCGCGGGCGCAGCACGGCATCGCCGACGTGCTCGGCGAGCGCGCCACGTTCGTGCACGTCGACGCCACCGCCCGGTTCGCCGGCGACGTGGACGGCGAGCACCGCGAGACCGTCGAGCTCCAGCGCGCGCAGTCGTTCCTGGTCGAGGACCTCGTCACGGGCAAGGTCGACGGGCGGCACCCCATGGCCCGCCGGCTCCTCGCGACCGGGACCGACGAGGCGACGCTGGACTGGTTCACCGGCCACGCCGCGCTGCCCGACGTCATGGGGGTGAACTACTACCCGCGCCTCTCCACCCAGCTCATGGAGGACGGCGTCACCCACGCCGGCGGATTCGTGGACCCGTGGCCGACGCAGGACGACGGCGTCGACGGCCTGGAGGACGTGCTGCGCACGTACGCCGAGCGGTACGGCGCGCCGGTGATGCTCAGCGAGACCTGCGTGACCGACACCCCCGAGGCCCGCGTGGCCTGGCTCGAGGACTCCGTCGCCTGCGTGCAGCGGCTCCGCGAGGACGGCCTCGACGTCGTCGGCTACACCTGGTGGCCCCTGTTCGACATGTACGAGTGGACCTACCGCCACGCGACCACACCCCGCGCCGACTCACTCCTCCCGATGGGGCTCTTCGACCTGGTGGAGAGCGACGACGGCTTACAGCGGCGCCGGAACATCGTCGCCGACCGTTTCCAGGAGCTCGCGAAGTCGGGCCTGCCCGTGCCGTCGAGCGCGGCCGTGCCGCGCTGAGGACGGCACGATGAATTCGCGATCGAGGGACGCCGGGCGGGATCGAGGACGGAGGACGACATGCGCTCGCCGGAGCGCATCACGGCGTGAGCGAGAAGATCGAGCGCTCGACCGTGGCCCTGCTCAGCGTGCCTTCAGGCAGGCTGCCCCACGCGTCGAGCAGCTCCACGTAGCGGGCATAGTCACGGGTGCGATCGAGTCGAAGTGAGAGCCCCGTCCTGTCGGGCGATCCAGCGCTGGACCGGAGGTCGAGGATCGGAGCAGCGCCGCGATCGTCGGGTCCGCCCGTGGCTGTCGTGAAGTAGAGCCACTTGGTGAAGAACGCGGGGCCCAGGTACCGGATCCGGCCCGGTCGGTTGTTCAGGGCGTAGAAGCCGGCGAGGGCGCCGTCCCGGCGTGCAGCAGCGGCGCCGTCGCGGAGCTTTTTCAGGACCTCCCGCTCGGGGGCGCCCTGCCCGTCGCCACTCAGGACGCGGTTCGTCCGGTAGGGCCCGTAACCGGACGGGCCGTAGCCCCAGATCATCGCGGCGATGAACGCGAGGTCGTCCCTGCCGTCGTCGTACGCATCGAGCACGAGTCTGGTGGTCGCCGCGCGGTCCACCGTGGACGGGACCTGGTCCAGGAACGGACCGATGCCTGGCACACCTCGCAGCCGCGACGCCCAACGCTCGCGAGTCCATCGCATCCCCTCCTGCCCCTGCGGTCGAACGGCGCCGTCGCCGAGCGACTGCGCGAGATCGTGGGGGAGCGGTGGAACGGTCTCCAGAGGACGGAGCAGGTGCTCGTAGGGCATGTCGGTCGCGGCCATGGGATCAGTCCTTCCCCGTGGACACCGACGCGCGGGCACCGGCGCGCCGCATCTCCCCGCGCCGTCGCCATCGGGAGAGGTACCTCAGGTGCCGAGGAGCCGCGGCACGGACGTGGGCGGACCAGAGGGTCTCGACGACGGCCGCGGCGGTATCGGGGATGTCGACACCGCTCTGGCGAATGCTGTTCCAGTTCGCGCCGGGGGCTCTCTCTGCGAGCAGGGCCACAGGCAGCGGGTCGGCGTCGTCGACGACGAAGTCCCAGTCGACCTGGACGTATCGGGTTTTGTCCGCGGAGGGGTCCTCGGCAGCGTTGTCCTCCACCAGGTCGCGGGTCCAGCCAGTGGCCACGATGCCTCTCGGACCGTCGCCCTGTCGCAGCAGGAAGGCGCGCTGCCCTGCGGGGACAGATCGGCGGCGACCTATCGACCAGGCCATGGGCGTCAACCGCCCGGATTCGGTGCGCACCTGCTGTTCGGTGCGCTCACCTTCCGCGAAAGTCCAGCGCTGGGGATTCCACGTGAGCACGATTGCCGGCAAAGTGCCTCCTCCTCCAGGTTCGACGCGACCGTACGGCAGTGCGCGTGATCCTCGGCGGGCGTCGGCAGCGTGGCGAGGGTGAAAATGGCGATGCGGCCCGTACTGACGCGCTCAAGCACCGAACTCGTCGAGCATACGAACGAGCTGACTCCAGGCGTCGTCGGAGACGAGCGCTCGGGCACGGCCGGCAACCGCGTTGATGTCGTCCACGAGCCGCGCGGCCGTGTCGCCGCGACCATCGGCGTACCGGACGTCCAGGAGGTAGGGCGATTCGCGGACGGCGTGCATCGCCACGGTGTCGAGGAAGACGGCGAGTGCGCGGGCTGCACGTCGACGTTCGAAGGCCTCGCTCTCCTTGTGCGCGTCGGCAGTCCCGGCGTCTGGGGTCGCGGGTTCCTGAGCCTCGACATCAGCGTCCAGCTCTGGGACCACGACCCGAAAACGGCCCTTCCACAACCGGCTGAACGCCTCGTCCACGGCGAGGCTGACCACGGTGCCGATCTCAGCGTCGCTGTGATCGGTCTCGTCGATGGACTCCCGAAGCCCGGCCACCTCGTAGGCGAACCGGAGCAGGTTGTCGTCCGTCATCGACGCCCCGACGACGAGGAGGTGCTTGGTGAGCATGAGCGACTGGACGAGCGAACCGACCGGCTTCCAGCGGGTGTCGTAGTGCACGAACGAGCTGCGCGACAGGACGATCGACCCGGGATGCCTGACATCGCCGTGCATCTTCAACAGCCAGGGACGCTCGCTCGATGTCCGCGCCCACGGCAGGACGTCGACGGCCGAAATGCCGTTCGGCCCGCGGGACGCTGTGACGGCCTGCTCGTAGAGCCGGTCGTAGTTGGTGGTCACGGCTTCCCGCACCCGGAGGCTGGCGAGCAGGGCGTGGGCGAGGCTCGGCCGTGCCGAACGTTCCTCGACGACGTCCGCCACCAGTCGGCCGAGCTCTTTCTGCGAGCCGGCCGGGTCGGCCTTCCGGTTCGCCGCAAGGGTCACCTGGACGAGCTCGGCCTGCTCCAGCGGGCCGAGCTTCTCGATCCGGTCCTTGAGCTCGTCGAGGTCGAGCCGGTGGACGAGCTCTGACAGCAGCCCGCTCCAGGACGGCAGCCCCGCAGCGATGCTCACCCCGGCACCGAAGAACAGCGCCACCTCGCCCCGGCGGACTCGCTCCCCGAGTGTCCTGGCAGTGTCGGCGTTCGACCCTAGAGGCGCCGGCACGTCCGTCTCGCGACGGCGATGCTGCAGGGCGGCATAGTCAGACCGCTCCCACGCGACGAGCGCGACGTCGACGCCGAGCTCTGCTGTGGCCTTGCCGAGAGCGGAGACCAGCGCAGCGATGACCTGGCCACGCCGTCCGCCCAGCCCACCACCAGCGGTCCCGAGGACGGGCATGGCGACGAGGGGAAGCTGGCGTCCCGCCTCATTCGCGGTACGGAGCAACGCAGCGCCTGAGCGCTGGACGATCGACTCCACCACGCGGGCGGCGACGTCCCCGATGCCGGACGGTGATACCGCGACGGTGTCGACGAACCACACCTCGGGTGCCGATCCGCCCCGCTGTACGCGAGCCGTCTGGGCGGCACCGGGCCCCCAGCCCTGCGGCCGGAGGTCGTCCCAGGAGCCATCAGGTCCGAGCCCGGCGGTCTCGCGCCACTGTGCTCTCACCCCGAATCGAGCGTCCGTGGGGATGACGACGGCGTCAGCGCTCAGGGAATCCAGCCGTCCGTTGACCACGAAGAGGTGTCCGCGCGTCATGGGGGAAAGGTAGGGGAGCGCACGTCTTCTCGCGCGATGGTCGTCCCGCTCTTGGCGGCGAAACCATGGCTCCTCGTGCACTGGGGCCGAGCGGGGGCGCGCAGAACCCCTAGTTCTGTGCGGTCGCTGCGGACGAGACTGAGACCTGGGGAAGGAGACCGCTGCGCTGTCCGTTCCAGAGCACCACGAGCTCGTCGCGTGCGCGGGTGGCCGCGACGTAGAGAAGCGACCGCTCCCGGAGCTCGGCGTCGGCACGGTCGGCCTCGGGCAGGGACGACAGCCCGACGCCCCATCCGGCCTCGTCCGGAGAGACGCCGAACAGCACGACGCGCTTGAACTCCATGCCCTTGGACCGGTGCATGGTCATGACGAGCACGCTGCCGGTACCGGTCGCGGCGTCGTCCTGGATGAACTTGGCCTTGATGTGGCGCTCGCTGAGTGCATGGACGACCTTGTCTCCCATGACCTTGGTGCGAACCAGGACGCCGATCGTCTCGGGGGCGTCGCCGCTGTCCAGCCACGTCTGGGCGAGCTCTGCCGTGCGCTCGTACTCGTCGACGAGGGACGAGACGCCGACCTCACGGGGCGCGGGACCGGAACGTGCGGAGCGGTACCCGGTGACGGTGGCGTCCTCGGCCTCCATGTCCACCCAGTTCTCGCCGGCCAGCACGCCGACGGCGTAGTGGAGCACCTGCGCCGTCGTGCGATAGTTCAGCGTCAGCCGCCGCGAACGGCCGCGGACGTTGATCCCGTAGCGCGACAGCACGATCTTCTGGCCGTAGATCCGCTGCTGCGAGTCCTCGGCGAGGAACAGGTCGTTCGGCCCCTGCGCGACGAGGGCGCGCAGGAGCACCAGGCGCGACGGCGCGAGGTCCTGGCCCTCGTCGACCAGCACGTGGTCGGCGAGACGCGTCGATCCTGCGGCGGACATGGTGTCGAGGTGAGCGGCGGCGATCATCGCCTTCTCGTCCCAGTCGGTGGAGCCGGCGGCGTCCGCGGAGGCCCGGTACGCCTCGACCACCTTCCAGACGGCCACGCGCTGGGCGCGGTTCAGGGCGACGCCGCGACCCGGTCGACGGACCCGCAGGTATTCGTCGCGGGTGGTGACCTTGTTCGGCACGACGACGGTCGCGTACTCGGCGACCATGAAGGCCTGGCTGCGGAGCTCGTGGTTCAGGTCCGCACCTGCCGTCCCGAGTGCAGCCTCCCAGCGTGCCGCGGCAGTGGGGTCCAGGACGTACGGGGAGCGCGGACCGAGGACGGATGCGACGGTCTCTCCCCAGGAGGGCGACGCGACGTGCACCTCCTCCGCCTTGGCGATCACCCGCCGTGCGATCGCGTCCACGCCCGCGATGTACACCCCGGGCTGCCCGAGCTCGCCGGCGATCGGGATCCGCGGGTCGAGCATCTTGAGGGTCTCGAGGAGCGACGAGGCCAGCGTCCTGTTGAACGTCGTCAGGACGACGCGGGCGTCCGGGTTCTGGCGGGCCAGGTGTCGCGCCCGGTGCAGCAGGACCACGGTCTTGCCGGTGCCCGCGCCGCCGGAGAGGCGGAAGGAGCCGTTGCGGTGCTTGAAGGCGTAGTCGCGCTGCTCGGGGTGCAGGAACACGCGCCAGCGGCCGAAGTTGTCGTCCTCGATCGCGGCGCGCAGCTCGGCGTCGTCCTCGATGAACGCGAAGTCCATCTGGGCGGCGGGCTGCTTGAGGGCGGTGAGCAGCTGCTCGTCGCTGCCGGCGTCCGGCTCGACCTCCGGCGTGATGAGACCGAGCTTCTCCTTCACGACGGTCAGGGCGGTGCCGAACGAGAGGTCCAGCAGCGCGTCGCCCTGCCATGAGGCGGGAGCGCGTTCGGCCACCGCCAGCATCTGGTCGTCCGTCTCGGCAAACGACGCCTCGGTGGCGGTGTCCGTGTCGATGCCGAGGTCGATCAGGTCGGCGACGGAGATCCCCTGCGTCTGCAGCAGGGGGTAGGTCCGCAGGTCGACGTCGTCGGGCTTGGGCTTGGGCCTGGCGGCGAGCTCGGAGACGTGCTCGTACACGGGCGGACTCGCGACCTGGTCCGCCTTGACCAGCTCGGCGATGCCGTTGCGCGGGTTGATGCGCACGACGGCGTTCTTGGCGTAGGTGATCGCCTCGTCGTGCGGGTAGGTCCCGAGGTAGACGTAGTGCGCCTCGGCGGCCTGTCCCTGGATCTTGACCAGCACCGCGCGCCAGAAGTCGTTGACGCGGCCCGTGCGGATGCGCGAGTCGGCGGAGCCGTTGATCGGCTCGATGTGGAGGCCGGGGGCGGTGTCGTCGTCCTGCAGCTTCTCGAGGAAGGCGAACGCGGCCTTCCGTACGGCGCCGTCGAGCTTGCCGAAGGACGGTCCCAGGATGATCTGCGGCATCGGTCGTGCTTCCTCCGGGTCAGTGGGTCAGCGCTGCACGGATGGCAGCGGAGTCGGGATCGAGGACGGTCCAGCCCTCGGCGACGAGGAGCCCGACCGTCGCCTCGTCGAGGTCGTCGGACCGCACGGTCACCTTAAGGGCGGGCCACGACAGGGAGAGCGGCACGCCGTCGCCGACCTCGTCGCCGATCGTCGGGGCGGCGACCCCGAGCTGGGCGACATCGAGAATCTCGACCAACAGGGCGTGCTCCGCCTCGGTGGCGAGCGCATCCACCTCCTGCCACGCCGGGTGGGCGTCGAGCGCGCTCCTGAGCGCCGTCTCGATCCGGCTCGCCTCCTCGGCCTCTGCCGCCGACGGCTGCGCGGTCGTTGCCGCAAGGCCGGTGACTAGTGAGCGGGTCGTGATCCGCACGGGCAGGTCGTCACGGAAGTTGAGCAGGTTCGACAGCCGCAGCCATTCGCGCCACGCGGCCTTCTGCTCGCGGCCGAGCGCGTCCGGGGCGTCGTCGAGGACGACGGCGATCTCGTACGTGCCCAGGGTGAACTCGCGGACTCCGATCGCCACGGTCCCGTGGTGCCACACCCCGCCGAACCGGGTGCCGCTGGGCAGGTCAGCTCCGTCGAGCACGTCGAGGGCGATGCCGTCGATGCCGACCTCGGTGGAGATGACACCGCCCGTGAGCGACGGCGCCGCGAGGAGCGGCATCCAGCGGGCGAGCTGGGCTCGCCCGTCCGGGTCAGGGCGGTCTAACCAGTCGAGCAGCAGGTCCAGGGGCGGACGGGCCACCAGGCCGACCGTGGCCGGCGAGAGAGAATCCTTCGCGCCCGCCAGGACGGCGGCGGTCGCCTGCGGGTGCAGCCACGGCACGTCAACCGTGGTGGGCTGCGTGCCGTCGAGGTCCTCCCAGGTGAAGGCGAGCACTTGGTAGCCGAGATCGCGCAGCGCCTGGCGCTTGGTGGCGTCGTCAGCGAGGCGGTTGACGGCGGGCGAGGCGTGGAACCGCCACCCGTCCGTGTAGACGGCCGTGGGGGGCACGTTCGCGCGGTCGCTGCGGAGCACGAAGTCGGGCTTGGTCCCGGCGTCGTGCACGAGCACCTGGGGCTCGAGCCGCCAGAGCGCTCCGCCCGGCATCGTGATCGACCAGGTGTTGCCCTGGGGGCCGGGCTTCTCCGTGATGGTCGAGCCCATCTGCTCGAGGCGCTGGCGCAGCACCTTGCGGAAGAGCAGCTCGATGTGGGACTCGGGGTCGGCCACGACCGGCTCGTCCACCGTGACGGACCACGGGCTCGTTGCGGGGACCGTGTCGTCGGCACCGACCTGCGAGCGCCCGAGCAGGATCGCCTTGAGGTGGCGTGCAGCCGACGCGCGGGAGACGTGCTCGACGTGTTGGGGGGCGGCGTGGGGGAGCAGGCAGCGCTCGCACGCGAGCTTGATGGCGGTCTGGCAGGAGCAGTCCTCGAGGTGCTGCCAGGCGTCGCGCAGCATCACCCAGACGGCCTCGTGGTCGGCGAGCTCGGCGAGGTAGCCGGTGCCGCCGCGGACGACGTCGTGCAGCAGCAGGGCCTCGGCGGGGCTGTCGGCGGCGGGGCTGGGGTCGACGACGTCGGTGACCTCGAGGTGGTCGGGGTCGCCGCCGATGCGGATGCGCACGGCCAGCAGGAGAGCGGCGCGCAGGGACGGCAGGGAGAAGTCGTCACCGATGGTCACGGACTCGGGCAGCCGCAGCACCAGTCCTTCGGTGGTGAGGGACCGGGCGAGCGCCACCGTGCGGACCTTCTCGTTGCTGGCCTTGCGCAGCGGGCACCACGGCCTGTGCTCGGAGGCGCGGTTGGCCCCGGTGGAGGTGTCGAGCTTGCCGCACTGCTCGCACACACGGAACATCGCGACGTCGTGGGGCTGCCCGGCGAGCTCGACGGTCGCGCCCTGCGCGGACGCCTTGCCCAGGTTGAGCCAACGGATGGTCATCTGCCGCTGGTAGCGGGCACCGAACCCGTAGTCCTTGACGAACCATTGCCGGGTGACGGCCGCCGGGTCCACGTCGGCGAGGGTGCGGATGGTGAAGCGTTCGCGCTCGCGCTCGTCGTGCCGGTCGTCGATGGTGGCCTCCTCGCGCCGGATGACCGACGAGACCCGCTTGAGCTCGACCACCTCGACCTGCTGCGCGACGTCGGCGATGCCGGGGTCGCCGCAGCGCGGGCACGCGGCGGGGGAGGCCTCCGCTCCCGGAGCGCCGGCACCGGAGACGTCCTGGGTGTACCCGCACTGCGGGCAGCACGCCCAGGTGCGCAGCGCGTCGTCGTCGCGGCCGAGGTCGAGCGCGTCGATGGCGATGGCATACCCGCGGGCGTAGAACGTGGAGCCGGGCGCGAAGTCTCGCAGAGCCTGCGCAGAGCCTCGGTTCAGCTCCATGTGCTCGGTGCGGAAGTCCTGCGAGTCGGGGTCGACCCAGGAGAGCGAGACCTCGAGCGACACGGAGTCGTCCAGCAGGGTGTAGTTGGGCAGCAGGCCGTGCTCCTCCAGCACACCGACCCAGTGGTCCGAGGACGTCTGCGCCAGCTGGTACTTCGTGAGCTTGAGCGCGGCCTGCGCGGTGCGCAGCGCGCGCTCGTCGTCGCTCGTGGCGGCGGGCGACCCGGCCTTGATGCGCAGACCGTCGGCCGCGTTGATCGCCGTCTGGATCTCCTTCTCGCGGTACGCGAGGGTCTCCATGCGGGACCGCCATGCGAGGGACGCGGCGTGCGCCCGGGCGGCGAGGTCGGACGGCACCGGCTCCCCGTTCACGGTGGACGGCAGCGCCCAGGCGTGCAGACCGTCCTTCACTTCGTCGGCGAGTTCGCCGAACCCGTCGAGGAACCGGTCGAGCATGGCCGGGCCCTCGGCCTCGGACAGGGCGACGAGCTCGCCGAGGAACGACCCGGGCTCGCTGTTGCCGAGGGCGTCGGACGCCGTGCGGGGGTGCGGGGCGTCAGCCCGGCGGGCGAGCTCGTCGGCGACCGACGCGACGTACTGGCGGCGCAGGATCTCCTCGGCGCCGAGGTACGTCGCCGGTGGCCGGACAGCCCCGTTGATGACGCCGCCTGGCTCGCTGAACCGGGGGAGCTGGTCGCCGCGGGCGGTGACGAACGCCAGGGCGAGGGAGTTGCCGGTGAGGCGCCCGGCGCGGCCGACACGCTGCAGGTACGACGCGACCGTGCGAGGCAGGGAGGACAGCACGACGGCGGACAGGTCGCCGATGTCGATGCCCATCTCCAGCGTCGGGGTCGCGACGAGCACGTTGGGGGCGTCGGGCTCCGGGCTCTTCGACTTGAACGCGGTCTCGTAGGCCAGCCGGACCTCGTCCTCCAGCATGCTGGTGTGCTCGCGGGCGACGACGCGCGCCGGGTCGGAGTCCTCGTACATGCGGCGGTAGAAGTTGTCGGCGACCGCGTGGCGCCGCAGCCGTCCGGTGCAGCGCGCGACGAGGCAGGGTGCGCCGTCGAGCTGGTCGACGACGGTACCCGTCGCGGGGAGCGCCGTGCCGCAGTCGGTGCACTCCAGGCACCGGTCCCCGGCGTCGAGGGCCACGGCGTCGGCGGCCTGCACGGTGACGTCGTGCGGGTCCAGGTGGTACGTCGTGCCACCCGACGACGACAGGAGAGTCCCGACGACGTCGAGCCGCGAGAGGTGCTTGAGCAGCAGGCGGGCGAACGTCGCGCCCTCCGTCTTGTCGACGTGCAGGCACTTGTGAGTCCATGCGGCGTACCAGCCGCGGGGTGAGCCGACGGGTTCGAGGTCGTCGCCGGCGCTCTTCGCGCCCGCGCCCGTGGTGACGGATCCGCCGACGCGCGGGTAGCCCGGCGCGCTGCTGCCCTTGCCGAAACCCGGCATGCCGTCGTGGCGGCGGCGCCCACCGGTGACCCACCAGCGGTTGCCGTCTTCTTCGCGGAACTTCTTGAACCACTCGTGGTCGATCGCGCCGCGGGTACGCATGTGCTCCAGGACGCCGCGGACCCAGGCGCGCAGGTCTGCCTCGGTGGGCTCGAAGTCGTCGAGCACACCCTGCCGGTCGGCCTCGTCGAGCGCGGCGCGGGCAGCGGCGAGCAGGACGTCGGGGTCGGCCCGGACCTCGGCCACCAGCGTGCCGGTGGCCTCCAGCGTGCGGCCGACGGCGGAGCGCAGGCCGTGCTCCATCAGGACGTCGAGCAGCAGGCGACGGCGGACCCGCTTGCGCACCGTGTGGTGGACCTTCGCCCACGACTCGGCCTGCCAGAACGGCGCGAACTTCTCCCGCTCGGCAAGGTCCGGCGGCAGCAGCCGGTACCGCTTGCGGGGGTCGTCCCCGGCATCGGCGACGACCCGGTCGACGAGCGTCTCGAGGTCGACGGGCTCGTCGCCGACGGCGTTCCTCAGCACCGCGCGCAGCGTCAGCACGTGCGAACGGGACTGGACGAACCCGGCGCGGTGGGCGGCGTCCTGCACGGAGTCGGTGAAGACCAGCGCCTTCTTCTCCGCCGGGTCGAGCCCGGCGGTACCGAACAGGCTGGACAACGACACCGACAGCATCGTCGCGATGGCGGAGCCGAGGAACCGGATGCCGTCCTTCTGCCCGCACGAGGGGCAGTCGTCGTCCTTGGACGGCTTGCCGCCGGCGTCGTCCATGGGGTGCGCGAGGACGGGGAGCACGCCCGCCTCCGCCTCGTCGCCCGCGGGCACGGCCGTCACGAGGCGGCGCTGCCCGACGAGGAACCACCACAGACCGTCGACCTTCTCGCCGGCCTCCGCGCGCTCACCCTCCGCCGGGGCGTGGACGAGGGCGCGGAACCGCTCGTCGCTGCGCAGGTGCCGCCCACGGATGTCGTTGTCCTGCGTGTCGAGGTCGGTGCCCGTCGGGGCGAGGGCCACGCCCCAGCCGGATCGGCCGCAGTGCCGGCAGTAGACCGCCGGGAACACCCGGGCGGCGTCTCCGCCGCCGTCGTCGTCGCCGTCCTCCACGACGACACCCTCGTCCTGCCACCGGAACTGTGCCACGCCCGCCGTGGTGCGGTTGAGGCGGGTCAGCTCGCGCGTCCACAGGTGGACGTCCAACGACAGCGCCCCTCGACCGGTCACCTTGCGCAGGTGCGACAGCGCGGCGAGCACTGCGGTGAGCGTCTGCTCGGCGCGCCCCGGCCAGGTCGGGTCGGACGACGGCGGGAACAGGTCGGTGACCAGGTCCGCCAGGTCCACTGCCTGCTCCGTGCGCTGCACGAGGCCGCGCTCGCCCGTGACGAACGGGTGCGCCTTGACCAGGTCGAGCAGGTCGTCGTCGGAGTTGGCCGACAGGTCTGGCCGCTCGCCGGAGGGGTCGACGTGGCCGCTGCCCCCTGCCACCCGGAACAGGTGGGACAGGACGGTGCGCGTCGTGGCGTCGGGATCGGTCGGGTCGCCCGCCCAGAGGGCGTCCAGCAGGTCTCGGGCGACGACGTCGTCGACCTCGACCGGGCGCAACCCGCGGGCGCCCGCGACCATGTCCGCGTCCCCACGCCACTCCGCCAGCGAGAGGCGGGACTCCGTCACCACCGAGTCGGTCGGGAACTCCTCGCCGAACACCGTGCGCGCGAACTCGAGCATCGCCGTCGCGTCGCCCTTGTCGCCGAGCGTCGCCGACGTCGCCACCGGGGTCACCATGCCCAGGGGACGTGCGACGTCCGCGTCGGTGAGCCCGGCTGCCGAGAGTGCTTCGGCGTCCGTGGGCCAGTGCGACTTCAGCGCCAGACCCAGCCGCCGGATCAGCATCGCCACGTCCGTGCCCTGCGCGCCGTCGTACGTGTGGAACTCGTCCAGCACCAGGTACTGCAGGGAACGGGCGCTCGCGGACCACAGCTTCGCGTCGTCGCGGCGCAGCAGCAGCTGGTCGAGCATCTTGTAGTTGGTGAGCAGGATGTCGGGCGGCGAGTCCCGGATCACGGGGCGGTCGTTGATCAACCCGGCCCGGGTGACCTTCGTGCGGGTGGGCCCCTGCTCGCCCGTGTACAGCGCTGCCGTGATCCCGGCCAGCGCGGGCTGGGAGGTGAGGAGCTCGGTGAGGCGCTTCGCCTGGTCGTTCGCCAGCGCGTTCATCGGGTAGAGGATGACGGCCTTGATGCCGCCCAGACCGGCCCGCTTCGCGCGCAGCACGTGGTCGAGGATCGGGTAGAGGAACGCCTCCGTCTTGCCCGAACCCGTGCCCGTCGTCACCAGCGTCGGCTGCGGACGGCGGAGCCCGCCGTCCGGTGCCAGCGACGACAGTCGCTGGAAGGCTGCCGCCTGGTGCCCGTAGGGCGGGAAGCCCTCGTACCAGTCGAGCGACTCCCGCCAGCCCGGGTCCGCGGCGCGGAACGGCAGCCGCAGCCGCACGTACGGGCCACGGAAGAGACCCGACTCCGGCGACCGCAGGAACTCCTCCAACGACGCCCGCGTGCTCGCGTCCGCCAGGGCGAACGTGGTGCCCAGGTACTCCAGCAGCGCAGCGCGCAGCGACTCGGCCTGGGACACGGGGAGGAGCTCGCTCACCTCGGCATCGTTTCAGACTCCCGAGGCAACTTCCCAAGCAGGGGTTGGCGGAGACCCAAGACTTCACCCGCCAGGGGGGAATGTGCTTGCCCCGCGCGCCGATACGGTCGGCATCACTGACGGAGAGGATTCTGCGATGAGCCGCACCGACAAGGGGCGACGGACCAAGAGTGAACGTGCTGAGAGGGTGCAGGACTGGGAGGCTGATCCGACCCTCGACCCGACCCCGATCCTTGACGCGGAACGGGAACAGGGCGCGAGCATCGGCCGGTTCAACCTGGCGGTCGTCGGCGGAACTGGCGTCGGTAAGTCGTCCCTCATCAATGCGATCTTCGGCAAGGACAGTGCGCCGACTGGCGTGGGAATGCCTGTCACCAAGGGCATCGACTACCACCTCAACCCGGACGGATCCCTCGGCATCTGGGACTTCGAGGGGTTCGAGGCGGGCTCGGCGAAATCGCCTGAGGACCACGTCGCCGAGGGTCTCGGCGAGATCGCTGCCGGGCCGCGAGAGCAGCAGATCGCTGTGGTCTGGTACTGCATCCAGGCGTCGTCGGGACGGATCACCGAGAACGACATCCGTCTGATCAGGACGTTCGCGGACAAGGGTCTGCACGTCATCCTGGTGCTCACCAAGGTGCAGCGTGCCAAGGAGGGCATCACCGGCCGCTGGGCGCCGTCTGGTGAGGCGAAGCAGATGCTCGAGTTTCTCCAGGACCCGCGGGACGAGAGCGGGAACCTGATTGATCTCCCCGTCTCGGGCACCGTCATGACGGCCGCCGTCGATCAGGGGAAGTTCGGCGGCCCGAAGCACGGCCTCGAGGATCTGCTCTCCCAGACGCTGGAGACATCCCCGGAGGAGAACCAGGATGCGCTCCGGGTTGTCCAGCAGCTGTCTCTCCCGCTCAAGCGAGAGCTGGCGCAGCGCTACATCAACTCGGCGGCGGCATCCGCCATGGCGATCGCGGCGACCCCCATCCCTTTCGCCGACGCGGTGGCGCTCGCACCCGTCCAACTGACGATGATGGGTAAGGTCGCCGCCGCCTACCGGATCGACCTCAAGGTCGTCCTGTCGGCGCAGGCGCTGGCACAGCTCGGCGTGCAGTACGCGGGCAGGGCGGCAGCGCGGAGCATCGTGAAGGTGATCCCCGGCGTTGGTTGGATCATCAACGCGGCGGTGGCCGGCACCATCACCTACGTCACAGGGCAGTCGTGGATGCGGTTGTGCGAAGCGGTTCACACCAAGAAGGTGAACCTGGACGACATCGAGCAGGCTTGGAAGGACTATGGGCCGAGCGCACAGCAAGTGCTCAAGTACTACATGAAATTCGCCAGGATGTCTCGGAACAATTCCCGGCCTGCCTAAATGTGTACCGTGACCGAACCGAGTCGCGCTCAGCTATCGCGAGAGTTCTCCCGTCCCAAGACCGCGCTCGGCCGGATAATGCCTTATAGGTCTGCGACCTGAGACGGACACTCGGGCAGATCTATGTCGGCGAGGATGCCTCGATAGAACGGCTATCGGGAAAGAACTGCTACCGGTGCGCAAACATGCGGGGCGCGGAGGCGTGGGCTGCTGCATCGACGCTCAGAACAAACCTCCGCGAGGCAAGGATTGCGAGTCCACAGGTTTCACTCGTAACGAATAATGAGCCACGCTCCGCGACACATTTCCAGTGGTCTGCGAAGTCGCGAAGCAGGTTCCGCTGTGCGTCAATGCTCTTAGAAAGCTGTTGCGGTGACAGCCCGCCGTCGCCATGAACGAGTGAGTTCCGGAGATCAACAACTCGCAAGAGACGGCCAATGGGGCCATCGTGATCCCTCTCAACTCCGTAAAGCATCTGCAGCCACGATATCCGGCGCGCCCAGCTCGTGCTAACATCGTCTCTCGCCTTTTGATATAGCCATGAGCGAACGTCTGAACTTCCAGCTGGGCCCAGGACTGAATTCATGCCTGAATCTGTGAGCCCGTCGGCGTAGGACTCCGCGATCGCGCAGGATGAAACTACCAAGTGGCGCCTCACGCCGGGGTCGCTTGTCGACGATTCGCTGAGCGCAGCAAGTCCGATCAATGCACTCTCTGCCCACGAACTCAGAGTCACAGGAATCATGATGCGTTGCGAGCGCTTTTGTAGGCAGCCCGTGACAGGCTACTTTCATCGCGAAGAGATCGGGTCAATTTCGATTCTGGCATTCTTGCCGCCGCGCCCGCCAGAGCGGGGATGCTTAACGGAGTCGCTTGCCTGAGGGCGTGTAACAGGTGGTCCTCCGTTGTCAGCTTTAGTGAGGAGAGCAGCCAAATTGCTTGTGTGCGTACCGTTTCATAGCGTGACGTCGCTTGCTCATGTGCCCATTTTAGCAACGCCTCCCCGTCCTCCTCTTTGGCCTCCTGAACGCCAATGGACTTCTCAATCTGGTCCAGAAGAACCAATTTCGCCCAGGGGCTCTGCCGACCCATGTTACAGAGAGTTCGAAGGGTGCGCCTATTGGCGGCCGCTTCGTTGGCATTGCGGCGTTCGACATAATCGAGGACCTTGCCGAGCCACAAAGGGGTTTCGAACACGATCTGCTGGAGAATGTCGTCTCCAATACGATTGTGGTCTGACGCTAGCGATGAGAGAAGGGTGGGCAAGAGTTCAACGAACGGCTTCTCCGGCGAAGATTTGAACGAATTATTCTCCCATGCCCGCAGAACTGCCCACTCGCCGTTTCCTGCAGATGGACTTTCGAATATGTCGTCGTCAGATGGACTTCCGAATATATCTTCGTCGTCATCAAACACTTCGTCGTATCTCGAAGTGCGCGTTGTGCGGACGACGATTCTGTCATTAAGCAATGAGGATAGAAGCTCGTTTCCGTGCGCATCGCGCTCCCGCGCTGTTTCACACTTCATTACCGAGGTCTTGGAAGTGGACAACACAAGTCCGTAGTCGCGAATCACTTCCGCTGCGATTTCGATCACCGTGTTGGCTGATTCCCAAGTGTTCGATAGGACCCGGAAGTCGTCGGCATATCGTTCCGCGGAGATCCCCTCGCGGACCAGCCTGCGTTCGACCGCTTCGAGGTACGTGTCAGCCAGTAGGTCGCTAGGGCTCATGAGTTGCGGAAGGCCGTGACCTCGCGGAGAGATTGAACCCAGGAGTCCATGAATAGCCTTCGGAAGCGCAGGGCTTCCTGTCTGGAGGGTGAGTTCACGGCGCAGTAGTTCGTGGCTTATGTACTCATAGCAGGAAGCAATGTCGAATTCAACAATGTAGCCACTGTCAAAGGCGCCCATGCCCACCTCGGTCATTCGTTCCCAGCGTTCTTTCGTGCGCGAAGGCGGGGGAAGATCCGGAGCTACCGCGGAACTTAACGCGTAGTAGAGAGTTCTCGCAGTTGTGGGCATAACGTAGACAGGTCTCGGACCGTATCCCTTCCTCGGCATGGAGATGGTTTCTCCACGCGGAGCGTTCGATCCAGCGAACTCCGACCGTACAGCGTCGATCACGTGTCCTTCAGAACCAGAAAGACAAAGGTCGATAGCCAGGATAGGGAGGTGATCCATTGGCGTGGAGGTAACTTCGCTCGCAGCTTTGTCAAGTGGAAGTGTGTCTGCGACCCGAGTCTCAAGCATCGCTTCTCTTCTCACGAGTTGTTCTTGGCGTAGTGGCCAGCAGCTTTGATGTTGCGACGCCTCTGGAAGGCGGCGTAGGCCTGGCGCATGTGGGCCTCGCGGTCGAGGGTCTGGAAGGGGAGGTCGTAGGTGTAGGCGACGCCGCTGCCCGGGTGGACGGCGGTGAGGTCGTCGTCCGAGTAGCGGCCGTCGTTGCCGCCCTTCTTGCGCCAGATGGTCAGGACGGCGTTCGGGACCAGGCGTCCGTTGGAGTCGAAGAGGTCCTGGCGTGCCTTTGAGATGCCTGTGTCGTAGCCGTACAGCACCGGGAACTGGGTGCGGTAGATCGTGCACAGCTCGTCCGCGGTCAGGCCCAGCGACAGAGCCACCAGGGCATCGATCTCCAGGAGTGCCTGACGACGGTCCTCCGCCCGACGCAGCGGCGTCTCCGGAGTCCACGTCGAGCCAACGTCGCCGAGATCCGCCCAGCCAGTTCGCTCTGGGAGGCTCGTCCACGAGTCGTCACGGAACGCCTCGTCGTAGCACTCGGTCCACAGGTCGGCATATGCGTCGGTGACGGAGTTGAGGCGAAGGGTTCGCAGTGTGAGTTCACGGCCATACTCGACGCCTCCGTAGGGGAGGCGTTGCACCGTGGAGAAGAGGACGTGCGATTTGGGTGTGGCGCGAACAGCGAAGTCCGAGACGAGGGACTGCAGATACGACGCCGCAAGCACCGTCTTGCGAGTGTCTGTCGGCGAGCCGACCGTGGAGATGGTCTGTACCTCAGTGCCGTGCCTCGGGATGATCGCCGGGATCAGTGTCCGTTCACCGGTGTTTGCGGCCATGCCTCGCCACGCGACCCGGTAGAAGGCACGGGCGGAGACGGTCTCGGTGCGGACGGTGGTGCCGTTGCTACGGGTGGTGGTCTCAACGTGGCGAACGTACTTCGGGTCCACGACGGGGGAGCCGTCGGTGGGCTTGCCGTCCGGGCCGACTTCGACATCGCGGGTCCAGTGCGCGTATGCCGCGTCGTAGGTCTTGCGGTCGCCGCGCGGCTTGTACGACGTGGCAGGGATCGCTTCGGTATCGAGCGCTTCAAGATCGACCGAAGTCCAGTCGGTGTTGTGCAGCATCGTCTTGTTTGGGCGCTTGTATTGCGGGACCGCCACGCCAAGATGTGATCCCTGGAGAATTACGTCCGTCCATGCCTCAGGTGCGCCCCATCCCTTGACGAAGCGACCGGTCTTGAAATCGGTTGTCTCGTTCCAGCCCTGGGAAAAAACCAGGCCAAGGCTGGAAACTCGCTTCGCCCTGATTAGCTTGTCAAGAACGGTTGCGGATGATCGGTTTACCGTGTAGACCATTCGCGCTTGATGTACCGGAGTGGAGCGCTCTTCGAGCAACTCGTGCCAGATTGACAATTCTCTCTCATCAACGCAAACGACCCTTCCGCGGTGAGGGCTAACGTCCCACGACCCGTCCGCATCCTTGATCCCGGGCTCGCTACCGCTTCCGTCATGGGCAAGCGTGCGTTCGACGGTGTCGGGGTGGTAGAGCGATGATGCTTGAACAAACAATGGCGACTGCAGCGAACCATAGACGTTGATTCCGTACTGCTTATTGTCCTTGATCTCGAAGAGTTTCTTGACGTTGATGAAGCTCCAGTGTCTGCGTAGCCGCCGGTACGTCTCCACGCGAAGGGCTCCTGCCTTCTCATCGGTAAAGTGAGACTCCAAGTGGATGAGGGCCGTCATCCCTCTGGCCGCCTGGTGACGCCAGGTGATCTCCATAAAGCAGCGGTAGAGGTCCGGGCGAAGGCCGACAAGGTGCGGGTAGTCGGTCGGGCTCGACACGGCTTCGCGAGTGGCGACCGTCGCTGCGAGAGAGTCGAGATAGAAGTCCCGGGCGGCAGGCACGCCGAGCGTGGTGCTGCGCAGTTCGTTCGCTCGGCCCGTTGCCAGCTTTCCTTCCAGCGCGAAAGCCACCTCGTACTCGCCCAGCGCTGCTGCTTCGTCAAAATCGGGCCGCACCCACGGCGGGTTTCCGACCTGGAGGTCGAACCCGCCCCGCGCGGCGAAGACCGACGCGAAGTCGAGCTCCCAGTGGAAGAACCCCTGCTGTGTGGCAACCCGTTGGCACACTGCCAGCCACGGGTTCTCCCGCAGCACCCGCTCCGGCGACGCGACACCGGCAAAGGAGAGCTCCAGATCCTCGGCCCCATTGAGCTCGTCCCAGTCGGCGGTGGACGCGAGGGTCTGGTCGCCGCCTGTCCACTTCCGGCCGCGCCCGGAGGCTCCGGCCTCGGCGTGGACGCCGAGCACCGCACGCAGGCTGGCGATCCACTCGTCCAGGGTCGGGGGCTCGACGGTCACCTCGGTACCGTCCGTTTCGTTAACCCGGGTTAACCCGTCCGTCAGCGGCCAGAACCACAGCGCGCACCAGGCGTCCATGATGAGCCGCAGCCGTTGGTAGGCCCCCCGAGCATCAGCCAGAGCGGACTCGATCTGCTCGCGCGTGACAGCCCCACCCACGGGCAAGTCGTCGGCGCCCCACACGTCGATGGACCGACGGACCTCGCCCTCGGCGATGCGGAGCCGCTGGTGGGCGAGGTCCCACAGTGCCTCGACGCGGTGGCCGAGGTTGACGAGTTCGTCGGCCTGCTTCTTGGACGGCGTCACCAGAACGGCCTTGCGCCACGCCTTGAGGCGGGCCAGCGCCTCGGGGGCGAGCTCCTTGGCCTCCTTGGCCTCGACGGCCGAGCCCCAGCCCGCGGCGGGCAGCAGGAAGTGGTGGATGCGCCCACCGACGTCTCCGAGCGAGGATGCCTTGCCCGCCGCGACGTCGTCGTCGGACGGCGTGAGCGGCACGTCCGCGGGGACGGCGTTGAGCCACGCCTTCTTGGCGAGCTGGTCGCGCCGGTACACCGCGCGCCGCGCGCCGATGAGGGAGTTGCCGCGCTTGAGGTGCAGGCCGAACCACGGCGCCTGGAGGCCCTCGCCCATGGTGTCGAGCCACAGGGAGATCTCGGCGAGCTCGACGGCGGTGCCGTTGAGGTCCACCCCGTAGGTGTTGTGCAGGGCGATGTACGCCTTGACCTTCTGGAGCTCGGCGGCGTAGCGGTCGGGGTCGATCCGCTCGCCGGTCTCCTCCTGGCGGCGGCGCAGGTACGCGGCGGCGAGCTGGCGCACCGCCTCGATGGCGAACGCGCCCGACCCGAGGGCCGGCTCGCACACGGTGAGATCGAGGATCTCGCGGGCGGTCATCTTGCGGGGGACCTCGCGGCCCTCCCACTCGACGGAGCCCTCCTTGACCTCGTCCGGGCCGATGAGCTCCACCAGCGCCTGCGACACCGTGAACCGGGTCAGCACCTCCGGCGTGTAGTACGACGCCGACTGCTGCCGCTCCCGGCCCGCCAGGCGGAACACGAACGTGCCCTGCTCGTGCACCACCGGCTTCTGCTCGCCCGTGACCGGGTCGGGCGTGGTGACGAAGTCCTTCGCGGCGATCGACTGCGACCGCGCGACGGGCACCACCCACGAGCCCTTCTCGGAGTTGCCGTCCTTGGCGACCTCGTGGAGGTCCTCGTCCGCGAAGAAGCCCGTGTAGCTCATGAGGCCCTCGTACACGGCGCCGAGCTGGTTGATGCCGAGCTCGGCGTACGAGATGAACCCGCGGTCCTTGCCCTTCGACTCCTTGCTCAGCAGCAGGTGCCGCAACACGCGCTGGAGCGCCGCGTTCCCCAGCCCGACCTCGTCGATGTGCGCGGTCGCCTTCGCCAGGAACAGGTCGGCCTTGAGCGGCTGGAACGTCAGGCCGTCCGCGCCGTCGTCCACCCGCTGCGCCTCGCCGTCGACGCGCTCGACACGCGCCGCGCCCGCCGCGCCGTCGTGCCCCTCGTCGACCAGCCGGAACAGCGTGCGCAGCGACTGGTAGAGGTGCGTGCCGTCCTCGGCGCGCGGGCCGGAGATCTCCATGAGCGTCAGCTCGCGCAGCCGGTCCAGGCTGTACCCCTGCTCGTACGTCGGGTCGCCGACGGGCAGCACGCCCAGCTCCGGCGACGCCTCCGCGAACAGCAGGAACAGGATGCGGTAGAGGAACCGCAGCGACTGCCCGGCGAGCACCTGCGCCTCGCCCTGAGGCAGCGCCTCCAGGCCCTGCGCCTCCCGACGACGCACCACCTCGTTGGCGATGATCTCGATGGACAGCCGCACGCCCTCGCGCAGGTCCTTCGACACCCCCACGGTGTGCTTCACCGACTCGTCCAGTACGCCCGGCCACCACAGGTTGCCCTCCGGGTCCGGGGCGAGCGACACCGCCTCGACGCACGTCAGCGCCGTGTCCATCTCGCCGCCGCGCGGGTCCTTGGGACCGCCGCGCTCGGCCACGAGCTGGAGGTCGACGGCCAGGTAGCGGCCCTCCGCCCAGCGGGTCTTCTCCGCGACGAGCATCCACCCGCCCGCCAGCACCAGCGCGAACTCCGGGGCGTCGTCCTGCACGAACAGGTACGACAGCATCCGCGCCACCGAGAAGATCTCGGTCTTGTCGTCGACGGCGTACGGCTCCAGGAGCGTCCGGTCGCTCGGCGCGGGCTTCACCGGATCGCCCTTGGCGAGCAGCGACTCGACGTCCTTGACCGCCACCGCCTCCACGATGACCAGGGGAGCGGCGGCCTCCAGGCCCGTCGCATGCACCCACTCGACCGGGCCGTCCTTCTTCGACTGCAGCGCCGCCGTCCGGTACCCCAGCACCGTGCGTAGCTCGTCGTACAGATCGGGCAGCACGGCGAACCGGCCACCGGTCTCGCCCAGCCCCGCCAGCGTCGAGAGCAGGCCGGTGCGCGCGCCTACGAACCGGGCGCGCGTCGTCTGCTCACCCTCCTTGGCGGCGTCGTCCCACGCCTTGCGGCGCTCCAGCACCCGGGTGCGGAACGACTGCTTGCCGTCCGTGCCGAAGTAGTGCTCGCTGATCCAGTCCTCGCCGACGACGATCGCGTCGCTCGCTGCCATCAGTGGTTCCCCTCGGTGCGGTGCTCGGTGCTCTCGGGTGCCGTGAAGTCCGGCGGGACGACGACGAGCAGCGGCCGCAGCAGCGTGCGGTGCGGCACCATCTCGCGCGCCAGGCGCGACTCCTCGTCGACGTCGGACGTGCGGCTCTCCACGACTGCGCGGGTGGCGGCCTCACGGCTGATCAGGGCGGTCGCGTTCATGCGCCACCTGCTGCTGCGGTCGAGCCAGCCCTCGACCCGTGCCTGCGTCTCGGTGCGGATCGACTCGATCTGGTCGCCTACCGCGACCTCCGCCGAGCGGATCGCCTGCCGCACGAACGGCTGCAGCGTCCCGGCGCCCGGGACGCCGCCCGTGTTGGTGGTACTCAGGTTCAGGTGGGCGACGGCGTCGGCGGACGACGCGTGCTGGACCGCCATCCCGCCGGCAGGGTTGTCGGGGTCGGGGAAGAGGACCGTCTGGTACGAGGTCGCCACCACCTGACCGCGAGCGTTGTACAGCGCGCCCTGCACCAGCACCGTCACGGCGTCGACGTCACCGCGCACCGCGAACACCTGGTCGCGGCCCAGGGACGCCAGCGCACGGTCCGACGCCCAGTCGACGATCGGGTGCAGCGGGCCGAGGAAGTGCGCCTCCGGCCACGTCGAGCTCGACTCCCGGCTGCGCGCGTTCGCGAGCTCCTGCTTGCCCTTGGGCACCGACGTCGCCAGGCGCAGCGTCTCGGTGACGTTGCGGTCCGCGAGGTACGACTGCGGCAGCACGTCCAGGCGCTGCTGCAGGTCGCGCGGCGGCTTGAGGGACGCCAGCGACTGCTGCGGGAACGTCCGCCACGTGACGCCGTTCGACGGCTCCTGGCCGGGCGTCGTGTAGATCTGGGCGAGCGCGTCCTCGAGGAACGACAGCTCGTCGTCGTAGACGCCGGTGCGGCCGCCGGTCTCCGCGGTGGGCGCGGCCTGCTCGGGCTCGGCGGGGGTGGCGGCGCCCAGACCCATGAGGCGGGCCAGGAGGCCCGCGGGGCCGTCGTCGGCGACGACCTCCTCGACCTCCTTCACCACGCTGTCCAGCGCCTTCGCCTGCCGCAGAACGTCCGCGATCGCCCGCTCCTCGGCCTTCACCGAGTATTCGCCCATGAGCGAGGCGGTGTCGCCGAGCGCCTGGTGCGCGTGGTGCTCGCGCTCCACCAGACGCGTCAGCACGCGGATGTCGCCGCCGAACCGCGTCGTCTGCTGCGGGTCCAGCAGGAGCGTCGTGATCTGTGGAGCGTGCTTCTGCCCGTACCGGTCGATACGGCCGTTGCGCTGCTCGATGCGGATCAGCGACCACGGGATGTCGTAGTGCACCAGGTGGTGGCAGTGGCTGTGCAGGTTCACGCCCTCGGACGCGACATCGCCCGTGACCAGCACGCGGATCGGCGACGACGCCAGCTTGAACGACTCCACGATCGCCTGCTGGTCGACGTCCGACAGCCCGCCGTGCAGCACCGCGACGTTCTCGTCCTTGAGGCCGAGGTCCTTCATCAGTCTCGTCTGGAGCCAGCCGAGCGTCGCGACACGCTCCGCGAAGACGACGGCCCGCATCTCCGAGCCCTTGCCGACGCCGATCTGCTTGAGGTGAGCGAGAAGGGCGTCGTACTTCGCCGACCGCTCCGTCAGCGACCGCCGGGCGAGGTCGTGCAGGCGGCCGAGCGCCTCCCGCTCGGTCGCCCGGGTGCCGGCGGGCGCTGCGCTGTCCGCCGCGGCGCCGTCGTCGGGCGCGTCGCCGGGGGAGCCGAGCGACCCCTCGTCGTCCGCGCCCTCCACGCCGCCGTCGAGCGTGCGCAGGCGCTTGCGCACCGACTCCTCCAGCGCTGCGGGGGAGGAGAGGAAAGCCTTCGCCAGCGTCCACGGGAACAGCGTCACGCCGCCCTTGCCGGAGTACGGGCTCGCGCCGTTCGCCGGCCAGAGCCACGTGCGCTCCAGCTCGACGGCGATCTCCTCCTCGACCGGCGACGCCGGCACGAGCACGTTCTGCGGCTCCTTGCGCTCCGCCCAGTCCGCACCCACCACGGACGCGACCTCGGGGGAGTGCCGGTGCCGGCGGACGATCAGGCGCTCCACCTGCTTCTCGTCCAGCTCCACGCCGTCCGGCTTCACCGCCGTCGGCTCCAGCATGCGGATCAGCGAGGCGAACGACCGCGGGTCACCGTTGTGCGGCGTCGCGCTCGCCAGGACCAGCGCGTCCGTCTGGCGGGCCAGCATGCTGGCGAGGCGGAAGTTCTGCGTCGAGGCGTTCGTGACGTTGTGCGACTCGTCGATGACGACGGCGTCCCACCGGTGCTTGCGCAGGTGTGCCACGTACTTGTCGCTCTTGAGGGTGTCGATCGAGATGATCACCCGCTTGAAGAACGCGAACGGATTGCGGTTCGCGGGGAGCTTCTGCCGGATCCGCTGGATGCCGGTGCTGTCGAGGCGCACGAACGGCAGGGCGAACCGCGTCCACAGCTCGAACTGCATCTGCTCCAGCACGTGCTTCGGCGTCACCACCAGGATCCGCTCGCCGCGGCCACGCCTGGCCAGCTCCGACAGGATCATGCCGATCTCGAGCGTCTTGCCCAGGCCGACGGCGTCCGCCAGCAGGATGCGCGGCCGCAGGTTCCCCGGGTCAAGTGCCTTCCGCACCGCCGCGAACTGGTAAGGCAGCGGGTCCGCCAGCGCCCGGTGCGCCGTCGTCAGGGCCTCCTCCGCGATCGGCACCGGCGTCTTGCGGAGCATCGCCTCCAGCCACAGGCGCGAGTCGCGGTACTTCGGCGAGGCGTCGGCAACCACTCTGGTGGAGGCGGGGTCCGCGACCTCGACCGTGTCGAGCGCCGTCGAGAACACCGCCTCCGTGTCCCGCACCAGCTCCGACAGGCCCGTCACGTGCACGAAGTGACCGTCCGTCGTCGGCTCCACCTGCGTGACGAGCCACTCCTCGTCCCGCACCACCACCGTCGACCCCGGGGCGCCGTCGAACTCCGTCCGTGACTCCGTCACTGCTGTCACGTGTCTACCCCTCGCTGGTGCTTCGTCGTCTGTGGTCCGTCCAGGTTGTTGCTCAGGCAGATGAAGCGGACCGTCGCTCTGGTCATCTTCTCCCGGGCCAGCCCCTTGCCGCGCGTGGACGAGCGGGGAAGCGTTCGGAGACCCGACCCGTGACGTTATCCAGGTGGTGTGCCCGGAAAAGCCCGGCCGCGGGTGAAATCCGGCGGGCCCGCTCCGGGCTGGCGAACGAGTGTGGGGCACGACGCAGTGTGCCGGCTAGCTCTTGCGGTGGGCACGGTGGTAGCTTGAACGCGCGTTCGAGGTGGATGGCAGGAGCGTGAAGGTGCGGCTTGGATCACCATGCGCTCGGCCGCGACATGAAGCAGCAAGGGGATTCGATGAGCACCGACGACCAGGGGTTCACGTTCGTCGACCTCTTCGCGGGCATCGGCGGGTTCCACGCCGCGCTGGCATCGCTCGGCGGGCGCTGCGTCTACGCGGCCGAGTGGAACGACAAGGCCCGGGCGGTCTACGAGAATGCCTGGCGCACGCCGGAGCTGGCCCGAGGGATCGGCGCGTACCCGTTCGTAGGCAACATCAACGACGACGTACCGGTACTGCCCGAGTCGGCCCTGGCGGAAGCGAGCTCCGACCTGCCGGACTTTCCGGACCATGACGTGCTCGCGGCTGGCTTTCCCTGCCAGGCGTTCAGCAAGTCCGGCAAGCAGCAGGGCATCCTCGACGCGACGCGCGGGACGCTCTTCTACAACATTCTGCGAATCGTACGTGCCAAGCGGCCGCGGATCGTGTTCCTCGAGAACGTGCGCAATCTCGCCGGCCCCAAGCATCGTCCTACGTTCAAGGCCATCGTCGACTCGTTGTTCGAGCTCGGCTACGTCGTCTCGGACGACCCGACGGTGATCTCGCCTCATCGGATCCACCCTGACCAGGGCGGAACTCCGCAGATGCGCGAGCGCATCTATATCCTGGCGGTTCATCGGACCGCTCTCGGCACGGAGGCTCAGGGCACGGAGGACCGGATCCGGTGGACCGACGAGAACGGGCCCTTCCTGCGGGACGTCGCACCGTTCTCGGCCTTCTCGTACGGCACGTGGGATCCGCAGAAGTGGCGGATCCGCACGACCCCGCTGGCGCTCTACGACGGTGAGCCCGTCGTCCTGCCGGACGAGCGTCTGGGCGATCGTGCGCGACTCGCGCTCCGCGACGAGGACGGCGGAGCGATCGACGCGTGGGACGCGTTCGTCCGCCGCGTCGTCGCGCGGCGCGGCTTGAGCAAGGACGACGGCGTGCGACGACTGCCCGGACACCCGATCTGGACGGGTGTGATGAGACCGCTCTGGTTGGCACGAGAGCGGGCCGACGCCAACAGCCGTGCGCAGGAAGGCAGCCACTGGAAGAACGCCTTCCTCGACAGCAACGAACGCACGATCGACCAGCACCGCGTCGATCTCGAGGCGACGGTCAAGCCTTTGCACGACAAGCTCCCAGAGAGCCGGTGGAAGTTCGAGTGGCAGGCGCAGGACGCCTCGTCCCTGGACGAGTGCCTGATCCAGCTCCGACCGTCGGGGATTCGGGTCAAGAAGGACACGTACACCCCGGCCCTCGTCGCGATCAACCAGACGACCATCCTGGGGAAGGAGCGTCGTCGGCTCGCGCCGGCTGAGACCGTTCGTCTGCAAGGCTTTCCAGACTTCGTCTCTGACGTGATGGCGAGCCTGCAGACCGACGCGGAGTCGTACAAGCAGCTCGGCAACGCTGTGCACGTGGGGGCGGTCGGGTTCGCTCTGGCGCAGCTCATCGAGCACTTCGAGAACTCCTTCGACCTCGACCCGCGGCTCCGTGAGATCAGGAGGCGCTGGGAGCGACGATGGTCCGGCGGAACCGGGCCTTCGTCCGCGGAGCCAGCGGCGCGTACCGACAGCGCTCACGACGTCGATGAGGCCCGAGCAGCCTGACGGCGGGGTGCCGCTGCCGCAGCACGTCCCGACGCACCCCGGAGCCTCGTCGACGGCGGTCTCCCAGAGGATGAGCCGTGCACGGCGACGTGACACGGCTCCTGAGCTGGCACTGCGACGGCTGTTGCACTCCCGAGGTCTGCGCTTCCGGGTCGCCTACCCCGTGCCTGGTCAGCGTCGTCGTACCATCGACGTCGCCTTTACGCGGCGTCGCCTGGCAGTTTTCGTCGACGGGTGCTTCTGGCACGGCTGCCCCGACCACGGGACGAACCCGCGGACGAACGACGCCTGGTGGCAGACGAAGATCGCCGCCAACCGAGCACGCGACGCCGACACGGATCGGATCCTCGTCCAGCGAGGTTGGAGCGTCGTCAGGGTGTGGGAGCACGAACCTCCCGAGAGAGCGGCGGACCTCGTGTCCGAGGCCCTGTCCCGCCTCTCGACCTGACGCCCCGGGCGTCAGCGACGCGCGCCGGTGGATGCCGCGACCTGGGTCAAGGCTCGCACCGACGACGTGAGGTACCCGTCCCGGAGAGCCTGGTCGACCTGCGCCGGTGAGGCGCCGATCTCGGTGAGGATGCCGAGCGCCACCGTGGCGATGTAGTCCCACTGCTCCGAGGTCTGCGTCTTCGTGGGGCGGGTCCAGACCTCCCCCGAGAGGCGGAGCAAGTTGTCGCGACGCGACCGGAGCGCGCCCTCGATGCCGTCGGGGAGGATCGCGGTAGCCAGGACGACGCCGAGCAGGCTCGCGACCAGCTGCAGGTCCTGCCACTTCTCGCCCTTGCGACCGTCCTTGAACCTGGGCGCCCAGACGTCGCTAGCCTGGTGAGCCCGCATCGCAGTCGCCACCAGGCGGACGGCGTCGGCGATGCGCCGCTGGTCGCTGAACGGGGAGCCAGGCTTGGCCGCCCGGTCGAGGAGCGCGTTGATCTGGTGGGCCGTCGAGAGCTTGCGGGGCGTGCCGTCGTCGTTGGTGGACTCCAGGAAGGCCATCGAGAACAGCCATGAGAGGACCTTGGTACGCCGGTACCGGCTCTCCGCGACACCGGAGGTGGCGAGGAATTCCGCGATCACCTCGACCTCGGCCGTGACCGGTGCGAGGAACGGTGCTGCGCCGGAGATCGTCGGTCCGTCGCCAGCAGCCACTGCCAGCGCCCTCATGAGGTCGACCTCGTGGTAGACCGCGTTGCGGATCTCCTCGGCGTTCAGGTGCTTGCCCTGCTTGTTGTAGAGGTTGAAAACCTCGTGGATCTGGCGGGGCGTGGCCTCCATGTACTCGATGACCGGCACCTTGTAGTCGGTCGTGGACTCGAAGACGTCGCGGACCTCGCTCTCCTCGCCCCCGACACGGATGATCTCGCCGGCGATCTGGTGGTAGTACTTCCCGCCGAGCTCCGCCAGAGCCCCGAGAAGACCCGGGGACCTGCCGGCGAGCTTGAACGGGAAGAACAGCTCACGTTCCCGCGTGGTGGTGAGCTTCTCCCCGGTGGCCTCCGTCCAAGCGTTGCGAAACGCGGGGTAGTCGGTTTGGAACAGGCGGGACAGGTCGTGACCGGGGTGCTCACGGCTCGCCTCCTCGACCGCCCTCAGGGCGGAGGGATGCATGCCGATGAATCGGAGGATCGACGTCAGGCGCTGCTTGCCGTCCACGACCTCGAAGGGAGACTCTGCGAGCGACTTCGGGCGCAGGATGATGACCGAGGGCAGCGGGATCCCCCGCAGGATGGACTCGATGAGCAGCTGAGCGTCGCGGGTCGGCCACACTTCGCCGCGCTGGTACGACGGGCTCAGGTCGAGGCGACGGCTCTTCGCGCGGGAGGCGAAGTCGTGGATCGACCAGACCTCGGCCTTCGCCCGGATGGGTCCCGAGACGGTCTCGTCGACCACGTCGTCCCACGCGGCGATCCAGGACGCGGTGGCGGAGGCGACGGAGCCGTCCTCGACGTCGCCGACGAAGGCGTCCCTGAGCTGGAGGGCGCGGTCGACACGGCTGCGCAGCAGATCGAGCCCGTAGGGGGTCAGCACGACGTCTTCCTCGCTTACCGCGAAGGCGTCCTGAGGGCGGTCGGCCGACAGCCCCGCGAAGAGAGAAGTCGCCATCGACGTGCTAGTTCCGAACGAGTCCAGCCGAGACTCGAGTCGGAGCCAGTCCTGGACAGCTTCGACGCTGTCGAGCCACAGGCCGCCCGAGAAGCTCACCTCCTCGGGTTCGAACGATCGGACCACGTCCACCTCGGTGGGGCGGAGGGACGATCGGGACAGCATCGCGAGCCCCTCGGCGATGGCCGCCTCGGCCTCGCGGCGATCCTCGACGTCGGTGTCCTCCATGCTCACATCTGCTCCTTCGCTCAAGTCGTCCAGGCAAAGCAAGACCCACGAGATCGTATCCGCCACCGATGCGGAGGTGGGTACAGAACGGCACAGGACGAATTTTTCGCCCGCTGAGAGTTCTTCCTGAGTCAGGTAGCGGCGCTACCGTCGTCGAGGTATGACCGAAGCATGAGCATTGCGGGGGGCAAGCAGTGGTGACCAGCGCGGCACGGGCAGAGTACGAGCGGTGGAACGCCGCGCTCACGGACGTGCTCCTCCCAGAGCAGGACGAGCCCCGGCCCGC
Source organism: Isoptericola nanjingensis (assembly GCF_050311635.1). Taxonomy (NCBI): domain Bacteria; kingdom Bacillati; phylum Actinomycetota; class Actinomycetes; order Micrococcales; family Promicromonosporaceae; genus Isoptericola; species Isoptericola nanjingensis. Next base: position 140,741 of record NZ_JBNOZL010000004.1, read on the forward strand.
ATACCTCGACCTCGAGAGCGACGTGCTCGAAGCTCTGGGCGCCCGCATGGAGGTAGCTTCGGACGAGGTCGTGCCTGCGCTCGCCGGCGCGGTGGCCGCGACGCTCGTCACGACCGGAGGGGTCTTCGCGTGGCACCGCGAGCGCCTTCGGGCGTGGCGCGGTGGTCGGCGCACCGCGACGAATCCTCTGGTAGCACTCCTGGCCACTTTCAGCCTGGCTGCTGAGCGCATGGCGTCAGGGGACGGGATGTCGGCGCAGAACTACTACGGTCGCCTCTCCGACCTGCTGGGCTTTGATGCTGGCAGGCTGGGGACCAGCTACCGCGACGTCGCCGAGCCGTTCTGGGCGAGCCTCAACCTCTGGCTGACCGCCCTGGACGGCCGACGAGGCACCCCGACCGCCTACTCCGTCGGTCTGCGCTACGTCGGTCTCGCCGTCTCCCAGGCACTCGTGCGAGAGGCCGACCGGAAGAGGCTCGAGCGCTTCTTCACCGACTTCGGGCTTGCGCCGCGCTCCGAGCTTCCTCCCGCTGAGCTGACCCCGCTGCTCGGCTCGTGGATCAACGAGCCGCAATCACCGGCGACAAACCACCTGGCGAACCTGTGGCGCAAGCCGTCCCTCCAGGGACGCGTCGCCGAGGTCGCGGCCACGCTGCTCGCTGAGTGGGACGGTCTGGACACCGACACTGAGGCCGACGAGCCCGGAGCACGTGGGAGGGCGCGGCTGGCACTCTCCATCACGGCCTTCCCTCGCCCTCAGATCCGGCTCATGCCCCAGCTCTTCCTGCCTCGCCCCGAGGTCTCGAGGCAGGTCACCCTGCACGGGGAGCAGGACGAGGCGGTGACAGTGGAGCAGGTCGCCGGCGGGACCATGAGCTTCCAGGACCCGGGGCTCGTCGACGCCGCCGGTCTGCTCGAGGGCGTGCTCTCGATCACGGACGAGCTCGCGGGGAGCGTGGTACGGCGCCCGCGCGGCCTTGTCGTCTTCCGCAAGGACGACCTCACTGGCAGCTGGGTCGAGGTTCAGCAGGTGCTCATGGGCGACGACGTCGCGCTTCTCGTGTCCTCCCGCCTGCTCGACGGTGTGGAGGCGGTGCTGCGCGAGGTGTCCCGGCCAGGATGGACCACCGACCAGAGCACCCGCGGTATACCCCACGCCTGGACGCTGGTCCGTGAGGTGGAGATCTTCTCGCGGCCGGCCGAGGAGGGACGGCTCGCCCAGGACCTGCGCTCGCTCGTCCCGCTCACGAGCAGCCAGCTCAAGCTCGCGGGAGGCTTGGCGCTGCCGGGGCGCCTGCGGAACCGCTGGCACTCGGGACGGGCGCCCGAGGTCCGGGCGGTGAGCGACGTCGGGGTTCCGTTCGTCGTCCGCATCCTCGATCTGGGGCCTCCTGGGGACCCGCACGACGACCTCGTCGTGCTGGAGGAGTGGCCCGACAAGGGCACGGGCAGCGTGATCCAAGACCTCGCCGAGCTCGAGCTCGACGACGGCGACTATGCCGTCGAGCTGGTCGTGGGTGAGGACGTGCTGAGCCGCAAGGAGATCTATCTGCGCTCCTCGGACTCGCCGGACGAGGCTCTGTGGTCGCGGGTCGAGGAGGTGAGCCACGGCCTCGCCGACCCTCTGTCCGTGATCGGGGCGGGCGACACTGCGGCGGCCGGCCCGGTCGTGCAGGGAGTGCTGCTAGACGCCGGCGAGGTCGGCGACCGGGCGGAGGTGTCCCGCCCCCCGGCGCGCCCCTGGTGGCGCGCGGCCGCGGACCAGGAGCGCACCCGCACGGTCGCGCTGGCACGACCGGCGCCAGACTCTTGCTTCTACACGGGCAGGCATCGCTTCGAGCTCGGGACCGCGATGTACGACTCGAAGGGCAGGCCGCTTGCCACGACCACCGAGGGCGTCTGCACGAACTGCGACCTGCGCAAGCGCTTCTCGGCCAGCTATTGGAAGAACAGGAAGCAGTTCGAACGGAGGCAGGCACTTGCTTCCGGCGCCCGCGTCGAGGCCGCGGCCCTCCCACCGTCGACCCCGAGGCCGGAGGGCATCGCGGAGGGATGGGACCTGGCCCTCGACGCGCTGCGGTTCGCCGGTGGCGGACCGTTCAGGCTGCTCGAGGGCATCGCCCGGCAAATCGACCCGAGCAGCCTCTTCGTCAAGGAGTTCGTCGCGACTCTTGAAGCACTCGGGCACATCGAGGTCAGGCGTTCACCCGAGACGCTCGCTGAGGTCTCGTGGGAGATCTGTCCTACCTCGGTCATCGACACCAGGGAGGAGCGGGTGCTCGCAGGATTCTGGACCCCGGGGCTCCTCGAGGTGGCTGAGGAAAACCTTGCAGACCACGGCCGTTCCCTGACCGAGGAGGCGCAGACGCTGAGCCCGGATCGCTGGTCGACGAGCGCCACTGATGCCGAGGTGCTCGAGCACCTTGGCATCGAGGACGTCCTCGTCGTCGGTCGGGCTGGAATCGCCCTGGCGGCGGCGCTCCCACCACTCAGCAGCGTCGTCGCGGCACTTCCCCGCCGAAAGGCGCCCCCTCACCTCGACGTGCAGTGGTTCGACCCGGCCCGCGCTGCCTGGATCGACGTGGTCGGGGTCGACGGTCCGGGCGCCTACCGGGTCGGTAGGTACGCCTCGCAGCACCTCCTGAGAACCGCGCAGGACGTCGTCGACGGCACTCTTGCACGGGCCGACGTCTACCTCGTCAAGCATGCCGCCGCTGCTGAGCTGGGTGGTCGGGCCCTGCTTGCCTACGACGAGCACAACCGAGAGCTCGCCGTCCCGCTGGGCGCCAGCCTCCCCGGCATGTACCAGCGCGCCGTCGTCATGGACTCCTGCCGAGCCCCGGAGCGCCGTCGAAGCTATCTCGTGTACCCGGGGGTCACCCCTGAGGTTGCCCACCGCATCACCCACCTCCTGCAGAACTGAGCACAGCAGACATGGCAAACCAGCCCAACCCTGTCTCCGTCGGGCAGCGGATCAGCGACACGCTCATGCGCTACATCGACACCGCCTTCTTTCTGCGCGACGGCGCGCTCCAGGCCGAGCGGCGGCACCTGCTGACAGAAGACTTCCCGCTCGTCCCCGCCCCGCTGCTCGAACCGGTGCTCCCGTACGACGGGACCACGAACGGCGCGGAGGCGTGCCGAGCGGCGGGCCTGCGGCAGCAGGAGGCGGCATGGTTGCTCGGGGGCCTCTTCGGGACACAGGACGTCGACAACCTGCGCCTGCGCCAGCACCAGGCCGATTCATTGGCCGTGGCGACGCGGGCCAGCGCCCCGTACAACCCGGTGGTCACCTCGGGCACGGGTTCCGGCAAGACGGAGTCGTTCCTGCTGCCGGTGCTCTCCCGGCTACTCGTCGAGGCCAGGGGCTGGGGACCCGGCGCCGAGGCGACCCGGTGGTGGGAGACGACGCGCTGGGCTCCTGTGCGTGCCAAGGAGGAGCGTCCTGCCGCGGTGCGAACCCTCGTGCTCTACCCCACCAACGCCCTGGTCGAGGACCAGATGTCGCGACTGCGCCGAACCGCCCGCAGGATCCAGGACTTCGGGGGGCCCGCCCTGTGGTTCGGGCGCTATACCTCCGCCGCCCCGGGTGGGACTCGCATGCCCAAGGCGAGCGGTTCGCACGCTCATTTGGCCGACGTCGCGCACGAGATGAAGAATCTCGTCGAGGAGTACGACTCGCTGACCGCTGCACGCCCAGACATCGCCGATTTCCTGTCTGACCCGCGGCGCGTCGAGCTTCTCACGCGATGGGACATGGTGGCGACGCCACCAGACATCCTCGTGACGAACTACTCGATGCTGAACATCATGCTCATGCGTCAGATGGAGCAGCGGATCTTCGAGACGACGCGGTCCTGGCTCGCCGGCGATCCGTCCAGGGTGTTCACCCTCGTCGTCGACGAGCTGCACCTGTATCGGGGGACGCAGGGCTCCGAGGTCGCCCTCATCCTGCGCAACCTCCTCCTGCGTCTCGGGCTAGAGGCTGACTCCCCGCAGCTGCGGGTGATCGGGACCAGCGCCTCGCTCGACTCCGACAAGAGCGAGTATCTCGAACAGTTCTTCGGGGTGCCGCGGACGACCTTCGCGCAGATCGCGGGCGCACCCCGAGAGACAAGGGTGCAGGTGCCCGTCGACGCCGAGGTGGCGCTCTCGGGTGGGCTGGACGTGGGTGTGGACGAGGTGCTCGCGAGCGCGTGCCGGGACGGTGACGGCCCTCCGCGTGCGACGAGCATCGAGCAGATCGCCAGCCGTGCGTTCGGCGAGGGCTCCTCGGTCGGCCTGGTACACCGCGCGCTCGAGAGCATGTCGGCGACGCCCTCTGAGCGGCCGATCCCGTTCCGGGCCCACTACTTCATGCGCACCATGCGCGGCATGTGGGCGTGCAGCGATCCCAGGTGCAGCGAAGTGCGACCCGGATCGCGCGAGGTCACCGGAGTGGGCCGGCTCTACCCACGTCCGGTGCGTCAGTGCCGGTGCGGCGCGCGCGTGCTCGAACTGATCTACTGCGGCAACTGCGGTGACGCCAGCCTCGGCGGGCACGTCCTCTCCAATCTGGCCGACGGCGTCTTCCTCGGCGTCGACCCGTCCGAGTCCGACGGCGACCGGTCGAAGATGGTGTTCGAGCGCAGTCGGGCGGAGTATCGCTGGTACCTGCCCGGCCGGGCAGGCATCGGTGTGTCCTGGACCCACACGGGGGCCGACAAGAAGTCGTGGAAGTTCTCCTTCGTGCCAGGCAGGTTCGACCCCCGGAACGGCTACCTGGAGGAGGACGCCCACGACGCGACCGGGACGGTCGTCAGGACGTCAGGGCCGAGCGACTGGCAGCCCCCGGCATTGCCGTCCCATTGCCCTCGGTGCGGTCACTCCCGCCGGCAGACCGCGTTCGACCGTGGACGAGTCTCGTCCGCCCTGCGGGCTCATACCCAGGGCGCCACACAGGCTGCCCAGCTGCTGGTGTCCGAGATCTTCCGCGAGCTCGGCGACGAGCAGGAGTCGAGCCGTACCATCGTCTTCACCGACTCGCGAGACGATGCGGCGCGGATGGCGGTCGGCCTCTCGATGAACCATTACGCCGACCTCGTGAGGCAGCAGGTTCAGCAGACGCTGGCCGCACCCACCGAGGACGTACCAGCGATCTTCCGCGGCGGTGTGCAAGGGGCTCTCACCGGATCATTGCAGGCCCGCTACGGCGAACTCTCGACTCAGCACCCGCTGGTCAACCAGGCCTACATGCTCGAGCACCTCGGCATGGCACAGGAGCAGCACCTGCAGACGATCTCGACCTTCGAGGAGGCTTGCAGGCAGGACGTCGCGCGCGACTGGGCGAACATCTTGAACCACATCAGCGCGCGCCTCGTCGAGATCGGGGTGCCGCCGGGCGGGCCGCGCGCCTCGCTGCTGACGTTCGGCGACGGGCTCCCTTGGTACAAGGCGTTCGAGCCGCCGACCCGGGGGGAGTGGGAGCCGATCCAAGACCCGACGATGCGTCAGCAGCTTCAGAAGGCCTACCGCGACCGCCTTGCTGAGTCGCTGGGAGACGTCCTGATGGGCGCCGCAGACCGGGACGCCGAGGAGACCCTCGTGGCTGCGCTGGTGCCGAGGTCGGTCCGGGAGGACGGCGATGGGCTGGTCGCCGAGGTGGTCAGGTCCAGCCTGCGGTTGCTCCTGGCCGCGGACCGCTGGCTCCCTCAGGACAGGCCGGCCCAAGCGGCTGCGATGCCCCGGTCGGTCGTCGACTACGTCCGGCGGGCCGCTGCCCGTGCCGGCTGCGAGGGAGACGATCTCCTGGCCACGGTCGAGTCAAAACTCTCCGGGATCCTCACGGACGGCTTCGTCCACCTGAACAGCCTCGACCTCCCTCTGGACGTGCTCCCCGTGGGCGAGCACGCATGGGTCTGCGACCTGTGCGGCCGACGCCACCTGCACCCGTCGGCGGGCACCTGCACCAGGGCCGGCTGCTCCGGAGCCCTCGCGGAGGTTTCTGTCACCTCTCTCGGGGAGACCGACTACTACGCCTGGCTCGCCGGCCAGCGACCGCAGCGCCTCGCGGTCGCGGAGCTGACGGGGCAGACCAGGCCGCCGGAGGAGCAACGTCGACGCCAGCGGGTGTTCCGTGGCGCGCTGCTGCCTGAGCCCCGAGAGAACGCTAGAGCCACACCGCTCGACGTGCTCAGCGTGACCACCACGATGGAGGTCGGAGTCGACATCGGCTCGCTGCAGTCGACGGTGATGGGCAACATGCCGCCCCAGCGGTTCAACTACCAGCAGCGTGTCGGGCGCGCCGGTCGCTCCGGTCAGTCCTTCTCCTACGCGGCGACCCTTTGCCGCGACCGGTCCCACGACGACTACTACTTTGCTCACTCGGCGCGCATCACGGGAGACGCCCCGCCGCAGCCGTTCCTCGACACCGGACGACTGACCATCCTGCGACGGGTCGTCGCCGCCGAGCTGCTCCGTAGAGCCTTCGCCGCGCTCCCCGTTCCCCCAGAGCCTCGAGGCGACAACGTCCACGGAGCGTTCGGCGACACCCCGGACTGGGAGGACGTCTATCGCTCGGGCGTGGAGGCATGGCTCGGAACGAGCAACCAGGTCGAGCCGGTCGTGCGGAGACTCACGGCATTCACCGGTGTGACCGAGTTCGAGGTCGACGAGCTCGTCGACTGGGCGCGAGACTCCCTCGTGCTCTGCGTCGATGACGCCGTCGACGACCCGGCCCAGACCCAGCGAGCGCTGAGCGAGCGTCTGGCCAACGCGGGTGTCCTGCCGATGTTCGGGTTCCCGACGCGCGTGCGCTACCTCTACCGAACGGACGCCACAGGGCGGACCACAGCCGAGGAACTCTCCGACCGCCCCCTGTCGCAAGCAGTCTCGCTGTTCGCACCCGGCGCGCAGGTCGTCCGTGACGGCTGGGTGTACACGGCCAACGGATTCGTCTCGTGGCGTCGGGGCGGGGGCCGCAAGCCCTTCACGACGAAGGCGCTCGAGTCCTCTCTCACCGTCTCGCGCTGCCGCGAGTGCTCAGCCTCGACCATCAGCGAGTCGTCGAAGTCTTGCCCGGTGTGCGGCAGTCCCGTCCGAACGGTGACGATGTACCAGCCTGCAGGGTTCCGGACCCACCCGGACGCCAAGGATGGGCGCGTCGAGGACGCTGGTGCTGCGACGGCGTCGAGACCGGTCCTCGGCTGGCTCGAGCCGGGCGCACCGACCGAACGAGTGGGCGCCCTCGACGTGTGGAACCTCGACCAGGCCCGACTGCTGACGATCAACGACAACAACGGGCACCTCTTCCCGATGTACGAGGCGAGCGATCGCTCAATCATCGTCCCGGTCGAGAGCAGCCAGGTGCCGTCGATGCCAAAGCTGGCTGACGCGGCGATCGGCGAGGTCAGGGTGACTGACGCCGCTCTCGTGCTCGTGCGGGGGGCCGATCTGGAGGACGGCGTGGTCCCGACGGGCCGGGAGGACTGCGGCTCGGGCAACGCCGCGATGCTCTCCTTCGCTGAGGCGCTCCGTAGGGGGTGCCAGGCGGAGCTGGACATCGACCCGTCGGAGCTGGTCGTCGGTACCCAGCCGCGCACCATCGACGGTGTACGCACTGCAGCGGTCTACGTGGCGGATACGTTGGAGAACGGCGCCGGCTACGCGCTCGAGCTTGCGCGGGGTCGCATCGGGGGAGTCCTCGAGCGCATCGTCAATGAGGTAGCAGAAGCATGGCAGGCCGAAGCACACGGGTCATGTGATACGTCGTGCCCTGACTGCCTGCGTTCCTGGGACAATCGTCACCTGCACGGCGCTCTCGACTGGCGGCTAGCCGTCGATGTCGCCGAGCTGGCCCTCGGTCGAGCGCTCGACACCTCTAGGTGGGACCGAGTGGTCGCTAGTGGTGTCCGAGGATTCGCGCGTGCGTTCCGTGACGCACTGGACGGCCTCGATGCCCACGAAGTCGAGGGGATCACGGTGATCTCCGCCGGCCGCGTCGCAGTGCCCGTAGGGCACCCTCTGTGGTCGATCAGCGATGAACGGCTCAACGGGGTCCAGCGGCGCGTGCAGGACGCTCTCCAGAGCAGCGGCCGCACGGTGCGTTGGACGGACGCGAGGATCCTCCGCAATCGACCTGACCAGGTCTTCCACCTGCTCGTCCACTGAACGGAGCCAAAGATGGCCTACATCGTCTCCCTCTCCCCTCTCGCGCCGATCGAAGGGAGCCACCGACCTCATTCCGAGTCGGAGTGCACCTGGCGTGAGTCGACCCGAGAGGGTCGCAAGGTTCTCCAGCTGGACACTTACGGCTCTCCCCAGCGAAAAGACGTCGGCACGATAAGCCAGTCGATCCAGCTCGACGAACTGACGGCCGCAGAGCTGTTGGACGTCATCGGGCAAGTGTTCCCCGCTCTGGCTCGATGAGTCGCCTGGGTGAGGCCTGAATCCTGGGAAGGTCAAACAACCCCTGGAGTACGCCCCGGGCTGCGCCGACATCGATCCTCCGGACCCGGGAACGTGCCAGGAGACCGCGGGCGAGCGGCGACCTTGCGAGGCCTGCCGGACTGGGATCCGGCAGGCCTCTGTCGCAGACGCAGACGCCAAATCGGCGCGTCCTTGCCAGCGGTTCGTCGGAGCGGTGAACGCCCGATCACATGCCCTGTCGTGCCCTCCGCAGAATTCAAAGCGACAAACATGTCCCCACTTCAGTTCCGAGGGGCTAGCGCGAGCCGCACGACTACTCGGAGAGAGCGCCGAAACCGCGGAATTTCGATGATTCTGAACATTGCCAGGACGATCGACTTCTTATCGACGAGCGATCGTCGTGCTCGTTCGCGCGGTCAGTAGAACGAAGCCGCGGGGCGCTGCGGTTCCGGCCTCATCGTTGTCCGGGCGTTTGTCCGGGCGCACACGGCGTTGCTCGGCGCATGCCTCAGGAGGCACCGGAGTGACCCCGTATGACGTCACCATAGGGGTGTGCCCGCTCCGCTCCGTCCTGGTCTTGTGGTGAGCCGTGCGCTGACGATCCCGCGGACGGAGCTGTCCGAGCGGTTCTCCCGCTCCTCCGGGCCTGGCGGCCAGGGCGTCAACACCACCGACTCGCGCGTCGATCTGTTCTGGGACGTCGGCAGGTCCACCGTGCTGACCCCGGTGCAGCGCGACCGGATCGTCTCGCGGCTCGGGGACCGTCTGGTGGACGGGGTCCTGACCGTGTCGGCGTCGGAGCACCGGGAGCAGCGTCGCAACCGCGACGCGGCCGCCCGCCGCTGGCCGTCGTCGTTGCCGAAGCGATCGCTGCACCGTCCCGGCCACGCCGCTCCACCCGCCCGACCCACGGCTTCCGGGAGCGTCGTCTGACCGCCAAGAAGCAGCGGTCCGCGACGAAGCGACTGCGCTCTTTGCGTCCCCGCCGCGACGACCGACGCGCCGTGGGACGAGGCCGCTGCGGCTGTCACCCCGCGGCACGTGCCCGCTCCCGGCAGGCGCGCGGCCGTCGTCCCGGGCCTGGTCGGCACGTAGGCTCCGGACCATGCCCACTGTTCTGCTCGTCCGCCACGGCCGTACGACCGCGAACGCGCAGGGCATCCTCGCCGGCCGGACGGCCGGGGTGCGGCTGGACGCCGTAGGCCGCGAGCAGGCGGCCCGCACAGCGGAGCGGATGGCGCAGGTGCCGCTCGTCGCAGTGGTGACGAGCCCGCTCGAGCGCTGCCGGCAGACGGCGCGCATCCTGGTCGACCATCAGGCCGGCCGGCCCGGCGAAGACGTCGCGGCATCGCCGATCGTGGTCGAGCACGGCATCACCGAGTGCGACTACGGGCAGTGGCAGGGGCGCGCGCTGCGCGACCTCGCGAAGGAGCCGTTGTGGTCGACGGTTCAGTCGCAGCCGTCCGCGGTGACGTTCCCCGGCGGGGAGTCGCTCGCGCAGATGCAGGCCCGTTCGGTGGCGGCGGTCCGTCGCCACGACGCGGCGTTCGAGGAGCAGCACGGCAGGGGTGCGGTCTGGGCGGCTGTCGCGCACGGCGACATCATCAAGTCGGTGCTGGCCGACGCGCTCGGCATGCACCTCGACCTGTTCCAGCGCATCGCGGTGGGGCCGGCGTCGGTGTCGATCGTGCGGTACGGGCCGCACCGGCCGGAGGTCGTGGCCACCAACACGGACTCCGGCGACCTGTCGTGGTTGCGCGACGCCGGACCGGCAGGGGACGCGCCCGTCGGGGGCGGGTCCGGCGCCCAGGCCTTGTAACGCCGCTGCCGCCGCCTCCTAGAGTGGTGGCATGCCCACCATCGTGCACGAGTTCGACTGGCCCGACCGGGTCGTGGTCGGGACGGTCGGCCGCCCCGGGTCACGCACGTTCTACCTCCAGGCCCGCGCGGGCACCCGGACGTCCAGCGTCGCGCTGGAGAAAGAGCAGTCCGCCGTGCTCGCCGAGATGGTCGATCGGCTCCTCGACGAGCTGACGGCCAAGAACGACCAGCTCTCCATCCCCGCCGAGGCACCGGTGGAGCTCCTCGACGACGAGCCGCTGGACCAGCCCGTGGAGGAGGACTTCCGGACGGGCACGATGCGGCTGGCCTGGGACCCCCGGACCCTGCAGATGGTCATCGAGGCATACCCGGTCGAGGCGGACCTGTCCGACGACGACGATCCGGCCGGAGCAGGGGCGGCCGACGACGAGGCCGAGCCCAGCGAGATGCTGCTCGTGCGGATCCCGGTCGGGACGGCGCGGGCCTTCGCGCAGCGCACGCGTCGCGTGGTCGAGGCGGGGCGCCCGACGTGCTCGGACTGCGGCCTGCCGATGGACGAGGACGGCCACGAGTGCCCCACGGACGACGGCGAGCAGGCGCCATGAGCCTGCCGGGCACCCCGTGACCGAGCTGGACGTCGACCTCGAGCACGGCGAGCTCGAGGTCGTGGGCCGCATCGCCGTGGCCTCGAACGCGACGTTCGTGGGCCGGATCGGCGGGTCTTCGGTGGTCTATAAGCCCGTGGCAGGCGAGAAGCCGCTGTGGGACTTCCCGGACGGGACGCTGGCCGACCGTGAGGTCGCGGCGTACCTCGTCTCGGAGGCGTTCGGCTGGGGGATCGTGCCCCGCACGTGGCTGCGCGACGGGCCGCTCGGCCCGGGCATGGTCCAGCTGTGGCAGGAGCAGGACGCCGAGCAGGACCCGGTCGACGTCGTCCCCGCTCGGGGAGCGGTGCTCGACGGGTGGCGCGTGGTGCTCGAGGGCAGCGACGCCGACGACCAGCCGGTCCGCCTGATCCACGAGGACTCGCCGGCGCTGCGGCGGATGGCGGTGTTCGACGCCGTGGTGAACAACGCCGACCGCAAGGGCGGGCACGTGCTGCCGCTGCGCGACGGCCGCCGGCTCGGGGTCGACCACGGCGTGACGTTCCACGTCGAGCCCAAGCTGCGCACCGTGCTGTGGGGATTCCTCGGCGAGCCGCTGACCGCCGACGAGCTCGAGGGCGTCCGGCGGGTCCGGACCGATCTCGAGGACGACGGCGAGGGCGGTCTCGGCGGCCGGCTCGCCCCGCTGCTCGACGACGTCGAGCTGGTCGCGCTGGCCGAGCGCTGCGACCGGCTGCTGCGCACGGAGATCTTCCCGTCGCCCGAGGGCGACATGCCGTCCGTGCCCTGGCCCCTTTTCTAGGAGCGTCCGGGCCGTCGGCGAGCTGCTGTCCCGGTCAGCCGATCGTTCGGCCGAGTCTTGGGTGCGCGTGTCGTCGACGGCGAAACCCCGTGTGTGGCTGAATGGCCCCCATGCCAGCGACCGCGTACCTGACCGGCCTGGGCCGGTACCTGCCCGGCGAACCGGTAGCCAACGAGGACGTGGCGCGCCGACTCGGCGGCGTCGACAAGCGCACTGACGGCCTGCGCGCGCGCATCCAGCGCGCCAACGGCATCCGGCAGCGGTACTACGCGCTGGACGACGAGGGTCGCACCACCGAGCTGAACGAGGAGCTGGCGGTCCACGCGATCGAGGACGCGCTGGCAGACCGGGGGATCACCGCCACCGACCTCGGCATGCTCGCCTGTGCGACGACACAGGGCGACCTGCTGGTGCCGGGGTTCGCGTCGATGGTGCACGGGCGGCTCGGCGGCGGCCCCATGCAGACGCTGACGGCGAGCGGCGTGTGCGCGTCCAGCATCGCCGCGCTCGACGCGGCGGTGAGCAAGGTGCGGCTGGGCGACCACCCGCGGGCGGCGGTGGTGGGCTCGGAGCTGTCCAGCCGGTGGTTGCACCAGCGGCGCTTCGAGGGCGTCGAGGACCACCTGGACGCGCACTTCCTGCGGTGGATGCTGTCCGACGGCGCGGGCGCGGCGATCGTGGAGTTCCAGCCGCGCCCGGACAGGCCGTCGCTGCGCGTGGACTGGGTGCGCCAGGTGTCGCTCGCGCACGAGCACGAGGTCTGCATGCGCGCCGGGCTCGACGGCCCCGCCGCCGTCGCGGGCCGTACGTGGCAGGACTACGACGACGTGGCCACCGCCGAGAAGGCCGGCCTGCTGCAGATCCGGCAGGAGACGGCCGTGCTCGACGAGCTCGCCGCGGCCGGGCTGGCGCAGTTCGAGGAGCTCGTGGACCGCGGCCTGGTCGACCTCAAGAAGCTCGACCACGTGCTCTGCCACTACAGCACCAACGCGTTCCGCGACGTCGTCTTCGACGCGCTGAGCGCGCGCGTCCCCGGCATGGACAGGAGCCGCTGGTTCTCCAACCTGGAGACCTGCGGCAACACCGGCGCCGCGAGCATCTTCATCGCACTGGAGGAAGCGTGGCGCACCGGGCGCTTCGCGCCGGGCGACACGATCCTCCTCGCCGTCCCCGAGTCCGGACGGTTCTCGTTCGGCTTCGCCCACCTGACCGTCGTCGCACCGCGAAGGAGCACCAGATGACCAGCACCGGGATCAGCACCGAGGCCAGCGCCGAGACCGTCGAGGGCTACCGCCCGCCCCAGCCGGACCGCTCCGCCGGGCTGCTCGCCCGGCTCTCCGACGTCTGGACGGACTTCGAGGCCCGGCTGGCCGAGGTGCCGATCCTGCGGGCGCTCGACGACGGCGACGTGACGGTGGCGGACTACCAGCGCCTGCTGCACAACCTGCGCCAGCAGGTGGTCGACGGGTCGCTGTGGATCGCGCGGGCGGCGTCGAACTTCGACATGGACCACTTCGACCTGCGCTCGGCCGCCATCTCGCACGCGCTGGAGGAGCACCGCGACCACCTGCTGCTCGAGCGCGACTACGTCGCCGTCGGCGGCTCGCTCGAGGCGCTGCGCGCGGGCCGGAAGAACGTCGGCTCGCAGGCGCTGTCCGGCTACATGTTCCACGAGGCGAGCAAGCCGAACCCGGTCGGGTGCCTCGGCGCGATGTTCATCATCGAGGGGCTCGGCGCGCAGAAGGCGGGGGTGTGGGCCCGGCGCTTCCAGGAGGTGCTCGGGCTGGCGGACAACCAGGTGCACTTCATGGCCTACCACCAGGACGCCGACGCCGAGCACACCGGCACGCTCGACGCCATCCTCACCTCCGACCGAATCGACGACGCCGCGGCCGACGCCATCGTCACCTGCGCGCGCGTGGTGGCCCGGCTCTACGTCATGCAGCTCACCGAGCTGGACGAGATCTGATGCCCGTGACGTCCGACCCGAGCATGTGGGAGGCGATCTACGCCGACCCCTCCGTCCCGCTCGACAAGCCGCTGGTGCGGATGATCATCGAGGACCAGCAGCGCCCGTCGCGCCGTCTGCTGTACCCGATCGCGCGGATCGTCTCCCGGGTGCTGGTGGCCGTGCTCTCGGTCATCAAGCGGGTGTTCCCCGGCAGGTGGATGACGCTGCGCGCCATGGACGCGCTGTGCCTGTGGTTCCTGCGCCGGTTCGTGTCGCCGGACGCCGTCGAGCTGCTGATCCGCCACTTCGTGGTGGAGACCAACCTGGTGAACTTCATCATCCGCAACACCCCGGCCGCCATCGAGCCGGTCACGCTGCGCCCGACGACGCTGTCCGGGCTGGGCGACAACGCGGTGGTGGAGCACGACGTCAACGTCTACGACGTGCTCATCGCGCTCGAGGGGATCGACATCACGGCGCCCGAGCGTCTGAACTTCGCCCAGCTCGACGTGCCCGACATCGATCCGGAACGACGTCGACGCCGGCTGCTGCGCCTCGACATCCAGACGGCCCTGTGCCTGATGAACATCCCGTTCTGCATCGCGCTGAACCTGGAGGAGTTCCGCCGCGCGATCCACTCGCTGCGCTTCGACGACTCGTTCCTGAGCATCCTCGCCGTGCTGACCGACGACGAGACGTTCGAGCACTGGAAGATGGGCGCCCTGAGCCTCTGGATGGACACGAACGTGGACGTCCCGCAGCTCGTCTACCGGCACGCGCTGGTGTGCGAGTACGCCCACGCCCACCTGGTCTCCATCGCGCGGCAGCGGGGCGAGAGGGAGTAGCCCTCGGTCACCGGCCAGGACCTGCACGCGACCCTCCGGCACCCCGGTGGGCCGACAGGTGGGGTCGACCAGTGACTCCCACCGGCGCCTGCGACGGGGGAGGGGACGAACGATCGACCTGAGGCCGGTATCGGACCGGCCCAGGTTCGAAGGAGCGTTCCATGACCACCATTCCTGTGGGTGAGAGCACCGCCACGACGGACGTCTCCGGGGAGTCCCCGGCGACGGCCCCAGCGCTGAAGCTCGAGCTCGTCGTCATCCCGGTGGCGGACGTCGACCGCGCCAAGGCGTTCTACACCCGCCTCGGCTGGACCGTCGACGTCGACCTGCGTGTGGCGGACGACTACCGCGTCGTCGAGCTCACCCCGCCCGGGTCGCCGGCGTCGATCATCGTCGGGACGGGCGTGACGGACGCCGCGCCCGGTTCGGCGCGGGGCCTGCACCTGGTGACCCGCGACATCGAGGCGACGCACGCGGACCTGGTGGCGCGGGGCGTCGAGGTCAGCGACGTGTTCCACGACGCCGGCGGGGTGTTCCACCGCGCCGACCCGGCATCGCGGGTGGCCGGCCTGGCGCCCGGGCGCGCGTCGTACGGCTCGTTCGTGGAGTTCGCCGACCCCGACGGCAACACGTGGACGGTGCAGGAGATCACCGAGCGGATCCCGGGCCGCGTCACGCAGGCGCGCTACGACTCCGCCGCAGAGCTCGCCGAGGCGCTGCGCGCGGCCGCGGCGGCGCACGGGGAGCACGAGGCCCGCACAGGGCAGGCGGACGCGAACTGGCCCGAGTGGTACGCCGAGTACCTGATGCGGGTCGCGGCGGGCCAGCAGCCGCCGGAGTGACGACCCGCACACCCGGGTCTTCGCCGTGCCCGGGCCAGGGGCCCGGGCACGTACCGGGGAGCGGCCCTGGGGTCACGGCCAGTGGCCGCCCCTGGCGCCTTCACCCCGGCCCGGGCGGGAGTCTCGGAGAGCGGGGAACGACCCCCGCAGCTCCCGCAGCCCCACGCAGCTTCCCGAAGGGAACGGCCATGCCCGTCATCCGCTTTCATCTCGACTCCACGCTCAGCGCCTCGGACGTCCTCGACGTGCTGACCGACTTCACGCCCGCACGACCGGAGGCGTGGCCGACCATCGACGCCGAGCACTTCGAGGTCCACGGCCTCGGGGCGGACTGGGCCGACGTCACGGAGGGCACCGCATCCGCGTGGGAGCACGCGCGCTACGAGTGGGACGCCGACGCCGGCCGCGTCGTCATCACGACGCTGGACTCGAAGGTCTTCGGGCCGGGCGGCGGCTGGGTCTTCCAGGTCACGCCCACCGGGTCCGGCTCCCGGGTCGACGTCGAGCTCACGCGGCACCCGGCGTCCCTCAAGGGCAAGCTCCTCGCCGCGCTGCTGCCGTTCGTGGCGCCGGGCTCGCTCCGCACGTCCTTCAGCGGCCCCCTGCAGGCGGCCGCCTGACCCCCTCCACCTCCGGCGGCCCGCCGCCGACCCCGAAAGGAACGGACCATGTCCGAGAACCCGTCCGAGAAGAGCCTCACCCCGCAGCGCGTCTGGCTCGTCACCGGGAGCTCCCGCGGCTTCGGCCGCGCCATCGTCGAGGCCGTGCTCGAGCACGGCGACGCCGTCGTCGCGACGGCCCGCCGCGTGGACGACCTCGCACCGCTGGCCGAGCGCTTCGGCGACGACCGGCTCCTGCTCGCCCCGCTGGACGTCACGGACGCCGAGGCGGCGCGGGCGACCGTCGCCGCCGCGGTGGAGCGCTTCGGCCGGCTCGACGTCGTCGTGAACAACGCCGGCTACGCCGACAGCGCCTCGATCGAGGAGATGCCCGACGACGCCCTGCGGCGCCAGATCGACACCAACCTGTACGGCGTCATCCACGTCACGCGGGCGGCCCTGCCCGTCCTGCGCCGGCAGCGCTCCGGGCTGTTCCTCCAGTTCTCCTCGATCGGCGGCCGCGTGGGCGGCTCGCCGGGGCTCGGGGCGTACCAGGCGGCGAAGTTCGGCGTGGAGGGGTTCTCCGAGGTGCTCGCCGCCGAGGTGGCGCCGTTCGGCGTGCGCGTCGTGATCGCCGAGCCGGGCGCGTTCCGCACGGACTGGCAGGGCGGCTCGATGCGCCGGTACCCGGCGGGCGCCGACTACGCGACGACGGTCGGCGCGATCAACGACCTGAGGGCCGAGACCGACGGCACCCAGGCCGGCGACCCGGCGCGGGCCGCCCGGCTGCTGGTGGACCTCGCCGCGAGCGCCGATCTCCCGCTCCGCCTGCCGCTCGGCTCGGACGCCGTCGGGCGCGCGCTCGAGGGCGACCGGCGCCGGATCGAGGAGACGGAGGCGTGGGCGGAGACGAGCCGCAGCACCGACTTCGCGCCGGCGCCGGCCGGGGCGGCCACGGGGGCGGATCGATGAGCGCCCCGGTCTGGCGCATCACCGGCGCCGGGAGCGGGATCGGGCCGACGTGACCACCCCGGCTCGCACCTCCCACGCGCGGACGCCCGCCCCGGGCGCCGCCGTGCCCACGCGGGCCGAGGACCGCACCACGCCCTTCGAGATCTTCTTCGACCTCGTCTTCGTCTTCGCCCTCACGCGGGACGTCGCGCTCGTCGAGGCCACGCCGGGCGCGGACTCGCTCGGGCGGGCGGTCGTGCTGCTGCTCATGCTCTGGTGGTCGTGGTGCGCGTTCATCTGGCTCGGCAACCAGGTGCGCCTCGACCGGGGGTTCGTGCGGGTCGGGATGCTCGTCGCGATGGCGGCCCTCTTCGTCGTCGGGCTCGTGGTGCCCGAGGCCTGGGACGCCCGGCCGGGCGCGGTCGCCCCGGCGGTCGTCCTCGCGGTCGCGTTCACCGTGGTGCGCGCGTGCTACGTCGTGCTGCTCGCGGTCGTCGCCTGGCCGCACCGGCGCCTGCGCACGCAGGTCCTGCTCGACCTCGTGCCGCAGTCGCTGTCGATCGGCCTGCTGTTCGCCGGCGCGCTGCTCGGCGGCAGGTGGCAGACGGCGCTGTGGGCGAGCGCGTTCGTCGTCGACTTCGTCGGCGGTCGGTCGGCGTCGCGCTACCGCGGGTGGCGGGTGGGCAGCGCCCGCCACTTCGCCGAGCGGCACGACCTCGTGCTCATCATCGCGCTCGGCGAGACCGTGCTCGCCACCGGGGCCCGGGTCGGCTCCTGGACGGCGCAGCCCGCGGCGCTCGCCGTCGCGCTCCTCGGCTTCCTCCTGACCGCGAGCCTGTGGTGGGCGTTCTTCGGGCACCTCTCGGGCGACGCGGCGCGGGCCCTCGCCGGCACGGACCGGTCGCGACGCTCCGCGCTCGCGCGCGACGGGTACACCTTCGGCCACCTCCCGATCGTGGGCGGCGTGGTGCTCGTCGCCCTCGGCGTCGCCCTCCTGCTCGACGACGTCGCGCGTGCGCCGGACGCGCCCGCCCACGGGTTCGCGGTGGTCGCCCTCGCCGGCGGCGCCGTGAGCTTCCTGGCCGGCCTCGAGGCGTTCCGGTGGGTGCTGCTGAGGACGTGGCGGCCGGCCTCGGTGGTCGCCGCCGCCGCGGTGGCGGCTGCCGCGGCCGCGTCCCCGTGGCTCCCCGCCTGGGCGTCGGCCGCCGCGATCGTGGCGATCGTCGCCGTCGCCGCCGCCCTCGTCGGCCGGGGGTCAGCCCGCAGCCACCACCGAGTCCTTGAGGGCCGTCGCCAGCTGCCGTCGTGACGTGACGCCGAGCTTCCCGAACACCTTGCGCAGGTGCCACTCGACGGTCCGCGGGCTGAGGAAGAGCTGCGCGCCGATCTCCGGGTTCGTGCTGCCCGTCGCCGCGAGCCGCGCGATCTGCCGCTCCTGGGCGGTCAGCTCGTCGACCGGGCCGACGACCGACCGGTGCACGACCTCGCCGGTCGCCGCGAGCTCGCGCGCCGCGCGCTCGGCGAAGGCGTGCGCGCCGAAGCCGACGAAGCGCTCGTGCGCCTGCCGGAGCACCTCGCGGGCCTCGACCCGGCGGTTCTGGCGACGCAGCCACTCGCCGAGGAGCAGCCGGGCCCGGGCCTCTGCGGTGCCGACCCGGGTACGGCCGAGGGTCTCGATCGCGGCGCGGTAGAGCGGCTCGGCGTCGCGGTCGTCGGCGAGCAGCGCGGCCGACCTGGTGGCCAGCCCGACGGCCCAGTCCGTGCCCGTCGCGTCGGCGATCTCCTGCAGGCGGGCGGCCGCGGCGCGGCCCTGCTCGGGAGCGCCGGCACGCACGGCCGCCTCGACGTGCTCGGGGAGCACCCAGGCGGCGAGGCCCACGTCGAACGGGTGCCCGTCGGCGGAGGCCGTCGCCGCGAGGGCCTCGGCGTAGCGCCCGCGGGAGTTGTGCAGCACCCCGCCGTGCAGGTCGTCCGAGAGCCGCCACTGGGCCTCGCCGCGTTCCGCGACCCGGCGCGCGACGGACGCCGCGGACTCCTGCTTGGCCGCCTCGTCGCCGCGATAGGCGGCGAACCAGCCCGCCCGGTCCGGCCCCTCGGGGACGTCGCTCGCGGCCATGATCTCCCGCGTGCCCTCGTAGAGCTCCTCGGCGTCGGCGATGCGGCCGCTCATCAGCAGGATCGGATAGCGCTCCGACATCGCCATCGCGAGCGTCGAGAACGCCCCGTCGCGCTGGCAGGCGTCGGTGAACTCGGCCGACGCGTCGAGGTAGGCGGCGTCGTCGAGGAGGACCCGGGCGACGAGGCACGTGAGGGGGAGCCAGCGCATCGCCCCGACCTCCTGGCTGACGTCGGCGCCGTACCCGCGCATGGGATCGGTGTCCTGCTGCGCGGCGTCGGCGTCGTCGTCGAGCGAGCGCAGCGCCGCGAGCGCGGTGCGAAGGGCCGGGGCGGCCGGCCCGTAGCCGTCCAGGACGAGGACGGCGAGTCCGCGCAGGGCGTCGAGCGCGGCCCGCGACCCGCGGTTGAGAGGCGTCGCGGGGTCCGCGGCGAGGATGCCGTGCGCGACCTCGGGGATGCCGACGGGGCCCGCCGACGACCCGGCGAGGACCGCGGCGATGAAGGCGTTGGCGTAGGTGACCATCGCCGCGTCGCCGTCGAACGCCTCGAGGCGTCTCGCCGCGTCGAGGAGCAGCTCGGCGCCGTCGCGGCCGGGGGAGGTGTAGAAGCGGACGTGGCTGCGGGCCAGGTCGACCCGTGCCTGCTGGTGCGCGTTGAGCAGCTCCGGCTCCACGCGGTCGAGCAGCCGCTGCGCGTCCTGCATCGCGCCGGCGCGGAGGGTGTCCTCGGCGGCCATGAGCATCCGCCGGGACCGCATGTGGCGGTCGGGGGTGAGCTCGGCTCCGCGGGCGTGGAAGTTCGCGGCCGCGATGATCCCGCCGCGCAGGCGCGCGCGGTCGGCGGAGCGCACCAGCTCGGCGGCGACGTCCTCGTCGAACCCGATCGTGCTCTCGGCGAGGTGCCACGCGCGGCGGTCGGGGTCCTGCTGCGGATCCGTGGCGTCGGCGACCGCCCGGTGCGCGGCGCGGCGGTCGGCGGCGGGCTCGGCGGCGACCACGGCGGAGCGCACCAGGGGGTGCCGGAACCGGAGGCGCGCCCCGAGCTCCAGGAGGTTCTCCTCGACGGCGGGCGCGAACGCGGACGTGTCCAGGCCGAGCGAGGCCGCCGCGGCGAGCACGAGGGTCGGGTCGCCCACGGGCTCGATCGCGGTGAGGAGCAGCAGCCGCCGGGTGTCGGACGGCAGCCGCTCGACGCGGCGCCGGAAGCCGTCCTCGACCTTGGCGCCGACGCCGGTGCCTCCCCGGAGGGGAGCGGCGGAGAACTCCATCGCCCCGCGCCGGAGCTCGACGAGCGCGAGCGGGTTGCCGCGCGCCTCGGCGACGATGCGCTCGCGCACGGCCGCGTCGACCGGGCCGCCGACGACCGTACCGAGCAGCGTGCGCGCGTCGGCGTCGTCGAGCGGCCGGACCACGAGGTCCTCGATCGCGGCGAACCGCTCGTCGACCGGCTCGCGGACGGCGAAGACGATCGCGACGGACTCCGCGACGAGCCGCCGCGCCACGAAGGCGAGCACCTGGGCGGAGGCCTGGTCGAGCCACTGGGCGTCGTCGACGAGGCAGACGAGCGGACGCGTCTCGGCCGCGTGGCTGAAGAGGCTCAGCACCGCGAGGCCGAGGACGAACCGGTCCGGGGCCGGTCCCGAGCGCAGGCCGAGCGCGACGCCGAGCGCCATCGCCTGCGGCTCCGGGAGCGCTCCCAGGCCGTCGAGGACGGGAGCGCAGAGCTGCTGGAGGCCCGCGAGGGCCAGCTCCATCTCGGACTCGACGCCGATCGCCCGCACCACTCGGCAGCCGGTCGCCTGCTCGGCGACGTGGTCGAGGAGCATCGTCTTGCCGAGCCCGGTCTCGGCCCGCAGCACCAGGGCACGGCTCTCGCCGCCGCGCACGCTCGCGACGAGGCGGCTGAGCCGCTCCCGCTCGCGACGACGCCCGATGAGGGTCGGACCATGCGCACCAGGCGTCATGGTCGCAGAGCCTATCCGCAGCCCCCGCGCCTCGACAGCGCTCGGGTCAGCCGTGCTCACGGGCCGTCCGGGTGAACTCGGCCGTCGCGACCCGCCATCGTCCGCCGTCGAACCGGTAGGCCAGGGCGAGCGACCCGGCGCCGTGCCGGGCACGCGTCCCGTCCTCCGGGTAGAGGGTGTCCTCGACGGCCCAGGTCCCGTCGGCCCGGTCGTCGGCGAGGACGTCGAGCTCCTCGTCCGAGGACTGGACGACGAGCCGCCCCGGGCCGACGGCCCGGTCGATCGCGGCCCCGATCCCCGTGGTGGCGGCGAAGCAGCCGAGCTCGCCGTCCGCGCCGTAGGCGCGGAACCGGCCGTCGGGGGTGAACAACGACTCCAGCTCGGCCCAGTCGCGCACGGAGGCGGCGCGGCAGAGCCGGGACTGCACGCGGCGGAGCTCCTCGAGGACGAGCAGCCGGTCGAGGGGCGCCAGCGGGTCGGTCATGCGCGTCCCCGTCGTGCGGCCGTGGTGCGGTGGAACATCGGAGTCCTTTCGACGTGCGGCACCGTCCGGTCCGGCGCCTGGGTCGAGCCTCCCGCCCTGCGTGCCCGGGACCACCAGGGCAACACCCTGGTCGACACCCTGGGATCGCAGCCGCTCGGCGCCGCCCGCCGCTGCGCGGTGACTCCGCGCTCGTCCGGTGGTCCGCCCGTCGGACACCAGTGGCTCGCCCGGTGATCGCCCGGTGATCGCCCGGTGGTCGCCCGGGTGGTCGCCCAGGGAGTGACACCGGTGCCTTGCCCCGAGCCCGCGCGCGACCGTGGCCTGCATGAACACCTTCCCCCCACCGCCCGACGCCCCCCGACCGACCACGTCCCGACCGACCGCGCGCGCCGCGGTCGCCGGACGCCGCGGCGTCCGCCCGCTCACCGTCCGCCTCCTCGCCGTCCTCGGCGCGCTCGCCGTGCTGCTCTCCTGCTGGGGCTCGCTCCTGCCCCCGGCGCACGCGGCCGACCGCCCCGCGCCCGTCTCGTCCGTGGTGCACGTCGACGCCGGCGCCCTGGAGGGCGCCACGACGCCCGCAGGCCTGGAGTTCCGCGGCGTGCCGTACGCGGCGCCGCCGACCGGCGAGCTGCGCTGGGAGCCGCCGCAGCCGGTGGCGCCCTGGAGCGGCGTGCGCGAGGCGACCGACTACTCGCCGGTGTGCCCGCAGGCGCCGCCGAGCCCGAACGGGCAGAGCGAGGACTGCCTCTACCTCAACGTCACCGTCCCGGCCGGCACCGCGGCCGACGCGAAGCTCCCGGTGATCGTCTGGATCCACGGCGGCGGCTTCGAGATCGGGGAGGGCGCCGACTACGAGGCGGCAGACCTCGCCGCCCAGGGCGCCGTCGTCGTGACGATCAACTACCGCCTCGGGCTGCTCGGGTTCCTCTCGCACCCCGCCCTGGCCGACCGGGCCGGAGCGAGCGGCAACTACGGCCTCATGGACCAGCAGGCGGCGCTGCGCTGGGTGCACCGCAACATCGCCGGCTTCGGCGGGGACGGCGGGAACGTGACGATCGCGGGGCAGTCGGCCGGCGGGCTGTCGGTCGCGATGCACCTGGCGTCGCCGGGGGCGAAGGGCCTGTTCCAGCGGGCGGTGATCCAGAGCGGGGCGTTCGCCCCGGTGCAGAAGTCGCTCGCGCGGGCGGAGCGCGAGGGCGTCGCCTCGGCGGCGGCCGTCGGCTGCGACGACGGGACCGCCGCGCAGGTGGCCGAGTGCCTGCGGCATGCGTCCGTCGAGACCCTGGTGGCGAACCAGCCGCTGTCGATCACGCCCGGCGTCGTCGACGGAACAGTCCTGCCCCGGTCGGTCGGCGACGCGATCGCGACCGGGCGGTTCCACCGGGTGCCGATCCTCAACGGCGTCAACACCCAGGAGAACCGGACCTTCACCACGCTCGGGCTGAGCGTGACGAAGGGCGCCACCGCCGTGCTGCCCGGCCCGGTCGACGCGTCGAGCTACGAGTCCACCATCGCCACGAACTTCGGCGTGGACGCGCGGACGGCGTCGTTCGTCGCGAAGGCCTACCCCCTGTCGAGGTACGCGTCGCCGGCGCAGGCCTTCAGCGTGCTGAACTCCGACGCCAACTTCTCCTGCCCGGCGTTCGCGCTCGACGGCGCGGCCTCGGCCTGGGTCAAGACCTACGCGTACGAGTTCAACGACGCCGAGGCGCCCAGGCTGTTCGCGCCCGACACGCTCGGCGAGCCCTACGCGGCCACGCACCAGTCCGAGCTGGCGTACCTCTTCGACCAGCCCAACGCGCCGCTCCCCGGCGAGCTCTCGGCGTCGCAGCAGCAGCTCGCCGACACGATGCAGGCCGCGTGGGTGCAGTTCGCGCGCACGGGGTCGCCGGCCACCGCCACCACGCCCTGGCCGAGGTTCGACCTGGCCGGGCACCGGATCCTCTCCCTCGACGACCCGGCCCCGTCCGTCGAGCGCGGCTTCGCCGCCGACCACCGGTGCGGCGTCTGGGCGGCGGTCGCGCTGTTCGGCTCCCGCTGACCGGCACCCCGCCACCGCACGCAGAACACCCGTACCCATCCACAGAAAGGTCGCGCCATGCTCGACAGAAGGACGTTCCTCCGCACCACCGGCGTGCTCGCCGCCGCAGGAGCCGTCGGCTCCCAGGCCGGGACCGCGGTCGCCGGCCCGCCCGCCGCCGGTCCGTCCGGACCGCCCCCCGTGCTGCCGGTCCGCCCGGCGTTCCCCGAGATCAAGCAGATCCGGGCCGGTGAGCTCGACGTCGGGTACGCCGAGCTCGGCCCCGCCCGGGGCACGCCCGTGATCCTGCTGCACGGCTGGCCGTACGACATCCACAGCTACGTGAAGGTGGCGCCGCTGCTCGCTGACCAGGGATATCGCGTGATCGTGCCGTACTTCCGCGGGCACGGGACGACGACCTTCCTCTCCTCCCGCACCTTCCGCAACGCCCAGCAGTCCGTCATCGCGCTGGACGTCGTGGCGCTGATGGACGCGCTGCGGATCCGCAGCGCGGTGATCGCCGGCTACGACTGGGGCTCGCGCACCGGCGACATCATCGCCGCGCTGTGGCCGGAACGGGTCAGGGCCCTGGTGTCGGTGACGGGCTATCTCATCACCAACCGGGAGGCCAACGAGGACCCGATCCCTCCGAGCCTGGAGTGGGCGTGGTGGTACCAGTACTACTTCGCCACCGAGCGCGGCCTGCGGGGCCTGAACAACCCTGAGTACCGCGACGAGCTGGCCCGGCTGGTGTGGACCTTCAACTCGCCCACCTGGTCCTTCGACGCGGCGACCTTCGAGCGGACGGCAGCGGCGTTCACCAACCCGGACTACGCCGCGATCGTGGTCCACAACTACCGCTGGCGGCTCGGTCTGGCCGCCGGCGACCCGAGGTACGACCGACTCGAGAAGCGGCTGGCGGCCGGGCCGACGATCGGCGTCCCGACGATCACGATCGACGGTGCGGACGACCCGTTCACCCCGGACGGCGACGGGGCGCACTATCGCGCCAAGTTCGTCGGGCCGTACGACCACCGGACGTTCGCCGTCGGGCACGACGTGCCGCAGGAGGCGCCGCGCGAGTTCGCCCAGGCGGTCGTGGACGCCACCCGGCTGTAGGGCCGCGTCGACCACGAACGCCCCGGGCCCGGACGGTCTCCCGTCACGGCCCGGGGCGTTCGCGCGCCTCAGGATCAGGAGACGTCGGCGACCGCGGCGAGCACGGCGTCGGCGACCTCGGCGGGGTGCGAGACCGCGACGGCGTGGGACGCCCCGGCGATCTCGATCAGGCGCCCGCCGGCCCGGTCCGCCATGAAACGGACCGCCTCCGCCGGAATGTTCCGGTCGGCGCCGGCGAGCACGAACGTGGACGGCAGCCGCTCCCAGGCGGGGGCGCCCGCCGCGAGGCCCTCGCCGAGCGCTGCCGACGTCGCGGGCCGCTGGCCCGCGGCCATGAGGGCCGCCGTGCCCGGGTCGACGTCGGCGGCGAACTGCTGCGCGAACGCGTCCTGACGGATGGCGAGCTCGGTGCCGCCGTCGGTGAGCGGGTAGCTCTTCAGGGTGTCGCCGAGGGTGCTGCCGGGGAACTTGCCCGACAGCTCGAGCGCGCTCTCCCCGTCGGCCGGGGCGAACGCGGCGACGTAGACCAGGGCGGCGACGTTCGTGGCGTCGGCGGCGGCCTGGGTGATCACGCTGCCGCCGTAGGAGTGGCCCACGAGGACCACGGGGCCGGGGATCGAGGCGAGGACGTCGGCGACGTACCTGCCGTCCCCGGACAGCGTCCGCAGCGGGTTCGCCACGGCCGTGACGGGGACGCCGCGAGCCTGCAGGCGCGCGACGACGCCGTTCCAGCTGGACGAGTCCGCGAACGCGCCGTGGACGAGCACGACGGTGGGGCGGGACGTGGTGGGCTCGGACATGAGGGTTCCTTTCGTCGGGATGGTGCGGTGCGTGGTGTCGGGGCGCCGTCGGTCAGCGGCCGGGGCGGCGCTCGCGGATCTCCTCGTGCTCTCCGTTCGGTCGGCGGTACGTCCCCACCGTCCGGCCGCCGGCCGCACCGCGGCACCCGTGCGGCACCCGGGTCCACCCACGGGCGGTGCCCGGGCCCGGTGCCCTGGCCCGGGCGACCCGTCACGGCGCCGGTGCCGCACCCGGGCGCGACCCCGCAGGCGTCCTCGGCATCGTCGTCGGTAGCCATCCGTCCCGTCCCGAGAAAGGTCGACCATGTCCGCTACCGATCCCCGGGTGATCGCGAGGCTGCGGTCTCGGCTTCCCTCCCGCGTCGAGCCCGTGGGGCCCGTCCTCCTCGCGCTCGACGACACCCCGGCCAGCCACCTGCCGGTCCCATGGGCGGCGGCCGAGGCCGCCGTGCGGGGCACGACGCTGCGGGTGGTGCGGACCGTGGTGACGCCGCCGCCCGTCGTCGTCCCCGCGACTCCCTGGGGGACCTGGTACCCGTGGACGTCGTCCGACGGACGCAGCCCCGTCGCCGCGGCGTGGGACGCCGCGCGGGCCGACCTGGAGGACGTCGTGCGGCAGGCGCACGAGGTCGACCCGCAGCTCGGCGTCGAGACCGCGCTCACGCAGGCCGGGGCGGCGTCCGCCCGCCGGGACGACGCCCTGCTGGTCGTGGGGCGGCGGCGCGGCCTCCGCGCGCTGGGCGGGCCAGTCCCCGGGACGGCCCGGCGGGCGGCACGACGGGTCGGCCGACCGCTGGCGGTCGTCGCGCTGGCAGAGGCTCCGCAGGAGGGACCGTCCGCGCACCGCGTCGTCGCGGCGCTGCGCAGCCGGGAGGACCCGACCGGTGTCCTGGACGTGGCGTTCCGCGCCGCTGCGCGCCGTCGCGTCGGGGTCACCGTGCTGCACGTCCCGGGTGACACCCTCCCCGCCACGGTCGAGGCGGAGATCCTCGCCGAGGTCCTGGACCCCTACGAGCAGGTCTTTCCCGACGTCGACGTGCGGACCCGGGCGGTCCCCGCGCTCGCTCGCGCCGTCGTTCAGGAATCGGTGGGCGCCGCGCTCACGGTCGTGGGCGTGCCGTCGTCCCAGCGCGACCTGAGGGGGCGAACCCTCGCGCGCCGCGTCGTCGCCGGGGCCCGCGGCACCGTCGTCCTCGTCCCGGCCGACGTGCCGGCGCCGGGACGACGAGAGGCCCGAGCCTCGAGCTCGAGCTCGGTGACGTGATCGTGGTGCGCCGCGCTGGCCGTGCCGATGACGGTCAGGCCGCGGGCGCGTTGCTAGCGTCGGCTCATGTTCGACGGCTTCCGGCTGGACCGGGTGGAACTTCCCGAGGTGACGCTGCGGGTGCGGCACGGCGGCACGGGCACGCCGGTGGTGCTGCTGCACGGGCACCCCCGGACCCACACGACGTGGCACGCGGTGGCGCCGCTCCTCGCGCAGGAGCACACCGTGGTCTGCCCCGACCTGCGCGGCTACGGGAGGTCGACGCTGCCGCCCGACGCGCCGGACCATGCGCAGTCCAGCAAGCGGGCGATGGCGCGGGACGTCGTCGACCTGATGTCCGCCCTGGGCCACGACCGGTTCGCCGTGGTGGGCCACGACCGCGGGTCGCTGGTCGCCTTCCGCACCGCCATGGACCACCCGGAGCGGGTCACGCACCTCGTCGTCATGGACGGGCTGCCCGTGGTCGAGCACCTCGAGCGGACGGACGCGCGGTTCGCCCGCGCCTGGTGGCACTGGTGGTTCCTTGCCCAGGACGACAAGCCCGCCGAGCGGGTCATCACCGCCGACCCCGACGCCTGGTACCGCACGCCGCCGCCGGAGGACATCGGACCCGGCAACCACGCCGACGTCTGGGCCGCGCTGCGGGACCCCGCCGTCGTGCACGGGATGTGCGAGGACTACCGCGCAGGCCTCGGCATCGACCGCCGCCACGACGAGGACGACCGCGCGGCCGGGCGCCGGGTCGGGTGCCCGACGCTCCTGCTCGAGTCGACCGGGGACGACCTGGACATCCACGGCGACCCGGCCGCCATCTGGGAGCCGTGGCTCGACCGGCCGCTGCGGCACCGCCAGATCGGGTCCGGTCACCACCAGGCCAAGGAGGCCCCGGACGAGGTGGCCGCCGCCCTGCGGGAGTTCCTCGCCGGTGCCGACGCCCCTGCCGTCTGACGGCGACGCCGGCACCGGCCCGCGAGGGCGGCGACGCAGTGCTACAGGGTCGCGGTGTCGATGACGAACCGGTAGCGCACGTCGCTGGACAGCACGCGCTCGTAGGCGTCGTTGATCTGGTCGGCGGCGATGAGCTCGGTCTCGGGCGCGATGCCGTGCTCGGCGCAGAAGTCGAGCATCTCCTGGGTCTCGGCGATGGAGCCGATGCTGGAGCCGGCGAACGACCGGCGGTTGTTGAACAGCGAGAACACCTGGATGGGCAGCGGCTCGGGCGGGGCGCCGACGTTGACCATGGTGCCGTCGAGGCGCAGCAGCCGGAGGTACTGGTTGAGGTCGAGCGGCGCGCTGACGGTGTTGACGATGAGGTCGAACCGGTTCTTCAGCGCCTCGAACGTGGCGGCGTCGTCGGTGGCGTAGTAGTCGGTCGCGCCGAAGGCGAGGCCGTCGTCCTTCTTCGCCAGCGTGCGCGAGAGCACGGTGACCTCGGCGCCCATGGCCGCGGCGATCTTCACGGCCATGTGGCCCAGACCGCCCATGCCGACGACCGCGACACGCTTGCCGGGGCCGGCGTTCCAGTGCGCGAGCGGGGAGTACGTGGTGATGCCCGCGCACAGCAGCGGCGCGCCGGCCGCGTAGTCGATGGCGGCGGGGACGCGCAGGACGAAGTCCTCGTCGACGACCACGTGGGTGGAGTAGCCGCCCTGGGTGATGGTGCCGTCCCGGTCGACGGCGGCGTAGGTGCCGGTGTTGCCCTTGAGACAGTAGTTCTCCATGCCGGCGCGGCAGTTCTCGCACTCGCGGCACGAGTTGACCATGCAGCCGACGCCGACGCGGTCGCCGACGGCGTGCTTGGTGACGGCGGGGCCGACCTCGACGACCTCGCCGACGATCTCGTGGCCGACGACCTGGGGGTAGGTGATCGGGCCCCAGTCGCCGCGCACGGTGTGGATGTCGGAGTGGCAGATCCCCGCGTAGCGGATGGCGATCAGGACGTCCTTCGGGCCGACGTCGCGACGCTCGATGGTCGTGGGGACCAGCGGCTCGGTCGCGGACGGGGCAGCGTAGGCGTTGACGGTGCGCAAGAGTTCTCCTTCGTCGGTGGTGCGGGGTCCACCGTATGCGCCCCCGGCCCGCTCCGGGGCGCCCTGTCAGGGCACCCTTGGGCGCCCTAGCCATCCCGCGACGACGTCGACGGCGCGGTGGGCGGTCCGGTCGACGTCGACCACCACGCCGTTCTCGTCGGCGCCCAGCGGCTCGAGCGTGGCGAGCTGCGAGTCCAGGAGCGCCGGCGGCATGAAGTGGTCCGCTCGTGCGGCGATCCGCCGCGCGAGCAGGTCACGGTCGCCGTGCAGGTGGACGAACGCGACGCCGCCGCCCGCGCCGTCGCGGAGGGCGTCGCGGTACGACCGGCGCAGGGCCGAGCAGGCCATGACGACGGGGCTGCCGGCCTCGGCGCCGGTCCGCAGCACCTCCGCGACGCGGGCGAGCCAGGGGCGCCGGTCGTCGTCGGTCAGCGGGGTCCCGGCCGACATCTTGGCGACGTTCGACGGCGGGTGCAGGTCGTCGGCGTCCACGAACTGCAGGCCCAGGCGGGCGGCGAGCAGGCCGCCCACCGTCGACTTGCCGCAGCCCGCGACGCCCATGACGACGACGCCGCGCAGGTCGTCGACGCGGACGGGGCCCACGTCAGTACCCCGTGGCCGGGTCGACGACGGCGTCGAGCGGCTCGCCCGCGACGAACCGGCGGAGGTTCACCTCGACCCGCGCGCGCAGCAGCGGCGCGACCATCTCCGGGGTGTCCGCGGTGTGCGGGGTGATCAGCGCGGTCGGCAGGTCCCACAGCGGGTGGCCGTCGGGCAGGGGCTCGGGGTCGGTGACGTCGAGCGCCGCGCCGCCGAGACGGCCCGAGGCCAGCGCCGCCACGAGGGCGTCGGTGTCCACGAGCCCGCCGCGCGCGATGTTGACGAGCACGGCGCCGGGCTTCATGGCGGCCAGCTCGTCCGCGCCCAGCAGCGCCCGGGTCTGCGTGGTCAGCGCCGCGGCCACCATGACGACGTCCGCCCGGGCGAGCTCGGCCGCCAGGTGGTCCGTGGTGACGGTGCGCTCGGCGCCGGGCACCGGCTCGGCCCGACGGCGGACGACGACGTTGCGCGTGCCGAACGGCGCCAGGAGGTCGAGGTACGTGCGGGCGATGCCGCCGGCGCCCAGCACGAGCACGTCGGCGCCGAACAGCGACGTCCCGGTGGACGTGCCCCACGAGCGGGCGCGGGCGCGCTCCGGCAGGTGCCGGAGCGTCGCCAGGGTCAGCGCGAGGGCGTGCTCGGCCACGGGGCGCGCGAAGGAGCCCTTCGCGGACGTCCAGGTGATGCCCGGCGTCCCCAGCAGCCCGGCCTCGGCGTACGCGTCGACCCCGGCCGACGGCAGCTGGACCCAGCGGGTCCCGGTCGCCGACGCCAGCGCCGCCCGCAGGTCGGCGAGGTCGCCGCCGAACCAGAGCAGTCCCTCCGTCTCCGGGCCCGGCGCGACCAGGCGGGCGCCGGCCGCGGTGACGGCGTCCGGCAGCCAGCCGGGGCCCGGGCGGGCAACGCTCACGCCGGGGACCGACGTCGCGCCGCTCATGCCGCGACCCGGGCGACGCCGTCCGCGGCCTGCGCGCGGGCGCCGCCCGCGACCTCGACCGACCAGCCCGCCCCGAGGGCCGACTCGACGACGACCTCGTCGCCGTCGCGCCGGACGGTGAACGCCACGGCCTCGCCGTCGGCGCCGTCGACCTCGACGGTCCGCGACCAGCCGTCGGTGCCGGGGTGCACGAGCAGCGTCAGCCCGTCGAGGTGGTCGGCGTCCGGGCGCTCCTCGTGGGCGCTCAGGGGGACGACGCCGCCGGCGCGCACGTAGACGGGCAGGGAGTCGAAGCCGTGGTTCTCCCGCACCCAGCGGCCGCCGGCGACGCGCTCGCCGGTGAGGAGGCCGGCCCACTCGCCGTCGGGCAGGTAGAGGTCGACGTCGCCCTCGGCGTTGAACACCGGCGCCACGAGCAGGTCGGACCCGAGCATGTACTGGCGGTCCAGGTGCGGCACCGCGGGGTCGTCGGGGAACTCCAGCAGCATGGGCCGCATCATCGGCGTGCCCGACCGGTGCGCCTCGTGCCCGGTGGCGACGAGGTAGGGCGCGAGCCGGTTCTTGAACCGCGCGAACGTGCGGGTCACGGCGACAGCGCTCGTCGGGTCGGACTCGTCCTCGCCGAACATCCACGGCACGCGGTAGGACCCGCTGCCGTGCATGCGGCTGTGGCTGGAGAACAGGCCGAACGCCGTCCAGCGCTTGAACACGCCGGCGTCCGGCGTCATCTCGAAGCCGCCGATGTCGTGGCTCCAGTAGCCGAACCCGCTGTACGCGAGCGACAGGCCGCCGCGCAGCGACTCGGCCATCGACACGTACGACGCCGTGGAGTCGCCGCCCCAGTGCACCGGGAACTGCTGCCCGCCGGCGGTGGCCGACCGGGCGAACAGCACGGCCTCGCCGGTGCCGCGCTCCTCGGCGAGCACCTCGTGCACCGCCTCGTTGTAGAGGTGCGTGTAGTAGTTGTGCATCCGCTCCGGGTCGGAGCCGTCGAAGTACTCGACGTCCACCGGGATCCGCTCGCCGAAGTCGGTCTTGAACGCGTCGACGCCCTGGCGCACGAGCACGCGCAGCTTGTCCTTGTACCAGGAGGCGGCGTCCGGGTTGGTGAAGTCCACCAGGGCCATGCCGCCCTGCCAGCGGTCCCACTGCCAGACCGAGCCGTCCCGGCGCTTCACGAGGTAGCCGGCCGCCATGCCCTCGTCGAAGAGGGGCGACTGCTGGGCGATGTACGGGTTGATCCACACGCAGACCCGCAGGTCGCGGTCGTGGAGACGGGCCAGCATGCCCTCCGGGTCGGGGAAGGTGCGCTCGTCCCACTCGAAGTCGCACCAGTTGAACTCGCGCATCCAGAAGCAGTCGAAGTGGAACAGGCTCAGCGGGATGTCCCGCTCCGCCATCCCGTCGATGAACGAGCTGACCGTGGTCTCGTCGTAGTCCGTGGTGAAGCTCGTCGACAGCCAGAGCCCGTACGTCCAGGCGGGGATCTCGGCGGGGCGGCCCGTGAGCGCGGTGTAGCGCTGGAGGATCGTCTTCGGGTCCGGCCCGTAGACGACGAAGTAGTCGAGCGCCTCGCCGAGCACGGAGAACTGCACCCGCTCGACGGCCTCGGAGCCCACCTCGAACGAGACGTGGCCGGGGTCGTTGACGAAGACGCCGTAGCCGCCGGTGGTCAGGTAGAACGGCACGTTCTTGTACGCCTGCTCGCTCGACGTGCCGCCGTCGTAGTTCCAGATGTCGACCGTCTGGCCGTTCTTCACCACCGGGCCGAAGCGCTCGCCGAGGCCGTAGACGAGCTCGCCCACGCCCAGGTCGAGCTGGTCGAACACGTAGCTGGTGCGCCCGTCGCGGCGCAGCTCGATCGGGCCGTGGTCGACGGAGGCGTCGGGGGCGACGTCGGCCCACGCGGCCGACTTGCCGCTCGACCCGGTGAGGCGGCGCCCGCCGGCGTGGAACGACAGCTCCCAGGACTTCCCGACGGACAGCTGCACGCTCAGGTCGCCGGTGGTGAGCGTGCCCTGGCCGTCGACGACCTTCGCCTCGCCGATGCCGTCGAGCAGGTCCAGCTCGAAGCGGCGGGGCTCCTGGCGGCCCTTGTGGTGGACGTGCTGCACCCGCACGACGTTCTCCATCGGCGACGACACGGTGGTCGTGATGACCGGGTTGTTCAGGGTGTCGCCGCGGTGCCGCACGACCTTGGTCGGCGCGACGGAGCGCAGGCGCGCGCCGTCGGCGGCGACCCGGTCCACCTCGCGGGCGTAGTGGATCGCGACGCCGGGGCGGGCGTGCCAGAAACCGTCGGTGAACTTCATGGGGGAGGGCCTTCCGTGGTGCGGGTGGTGCGGGGCGCGCCGACCGGTCTCAGCGGGCGTCGGCGGTGGAGCCGACGAGCCGGAGCGTGCCGGGCAGGAGGTCGTGGGTGGGGGCGGCGGACGGGTCGGCGAGGCGGTCGACGAGGTCCTGGACGCTGCGGGCGCCGAGCTCGGCGCCGGGCGCGACGACGGCGCTGACGGCGGGGTCGGCCGTGGCCAGGTCCGCCGCGGAGGTCGCGAGCGCGAGGACGGAGACGTCGTCGGGGACGGCGCGCCCGGCCGCGACGAGTCCGTTCACGAACCCGGACAGCGCCGCCTCGTTGAGGACGAGGACGGCCGTGACGTCGGGGTGGTCGGCGACCAGGGCGGTGGCGGCCTGCCGGCCCGAGCGCGGGTCCTGGCCGCCGCGGACGACGATCGGGTCGAGACCGCGGCGGGCCGCCTCCGCCTCGTAGGCCCGCGCGGTGCGGACGACCGGCCCGTAGCCCGACCATGCGGCGCCGGAGGGGCCGCCCGGCTCGCCGAGGAACAGCGCCACCCGGCGGTGGCCGAGGTCGGTGAGGTGGTCGAGGCCCGTGGCGACCATGCCGGCGAAGTCCATGTCGACGTACGACAGCCCGGTCGTGTCCTCGGTCCGGCCGATCAGCCCGAAGGGCACCGCGCGCGCCGCGAGCAGCGCGACGCGCGGGTCGTCGGCGGTGACCTCCATGAGCAGGACGCCGT
Source organism: Isoptericola nanjingensis (assembly GCF_050311635.1). Taxonomy (NCBI): domain Bacteria; kingdom Bacillati; phylum Actinomycetota; class Actinomycetes; order Micrococcales; family Promicromonosporaceae; genus Isoptericola; species Isoptericola nanjingensis. The sequence goes on from NZ_JBNOZL010000004.1 coordinate 173,933, forward strand.
CGACGAGCCCGCCGGACAGGTAGTCGTCGAGCTGGGCGACGTCGTCGACCGGCCAGAGCACGACGTTGAAGCCGCGCTCGGTCGCGGCGCTCGCGGCGGCGGTGACGATGCTCAGCGCGGTGCTGCCGAGGCGGTGCTGCAGGGCGGGGAAGACCAGCGCCACGATGTGGCTGCGGCGGCTCGCCAGAGCCCGGGCGAGCACGTTGCGGCGGTACCCCAGGTCGGCCATCGCGTCCTCGACGCGGGTGCGCGTGGCCGGGGCCACGCGCTTGGTCCCGTTGACGACGAACGACACGGTCGTCAGGGAGACGCCGGCCCGGTCGGCCACGTCCTGCATGGTCACCACGGGGCACTCCTCACGTCGGGAACAGGTCGGGAACAAAGCTCGGGATCGGTGGTGCGGATCGATGATCACACAGCCGGACGAGATTGGTAAAGCGCTTTGACAGCCTCGCCGGGTCGTGCCTAACCTCGCCGTCACGTGAACCGAGCGAAGGAGCTACGACTGTGCGACGAACCCACACCGCCGTCGGCGCGGCGTCGGCCGCCGTCGTCGTCCTGGGGCTTTCGGCCTGCAGCGGCGGTGCCCGTGCGGACGACGGCACGCTGATCGTGACCGACACGCTGTCCGACACCAGCGCGCCCGTCTACCAGGAGGTCTACGACGCCTGCGCCGCCGAGGTCGGCATGAAGGTGCAGGCCAACCACGTGGCGGGCTCCGGGCTCATCGCGACCGTCCTGCAGCAGGCGTCGTCCGACACGCTCCCCGACGTCCTCATGCTCGACAACCCCGACGTGCAGCAGATCGCGTCGTCCGGCGCGCTCAGCCCGCTGACCGACTACGGCATCACGGGCGACGGGTTCCCGCAGGGCGTCGTCGACGCGGGCACCTACGACGGCGACCTGTACGGCATCGCGCCCGTCGTCAACACGGTCGGGCTGTTCTACGACGTCGACGCGCTCGCCGAGGCCGGGATCGAGCCGCCCACCACGTGGGACGAGCTGCGCGCGGCCGCCGAGGCGCTGACCACCGACGGGCGCTACGGCCTCGCGTTCAGCGCCGCCAACACCTTCGAGGGCACCTGGCAGTTCCTGCCCTACCTGTGGAGCAACGGGGCGGACGAGGACGACCTGACGTCGCCCCAGGCGGTCGAAGCGCTCTCCTTCGTCAACGGCCTCGTGCAGGACGGGTACGCGTCGTCGAGCGTCGTCAACTGGTCGCAGAACGACGTCAACGACCAGTTCATCGCGGGCAAGGCCGCCATGATGGTCAACGGGCCGTGGAACATGCCCGCGCTCGAGGCGGCCGACGGCCTCGACTACGCCGCCGTCCCGCTGCCCGTCCCGGAGGCGGGGGACACGCTCGAGGCGCCGCTCGGTGGCGAGGCGTTCACCGTCCCGCGCACCGGGAACCCCGAGAAGATGGCGAAGGCCGGCGACTTCGTCGCGTGCGTGACCCGCGGCGAGCACCAGCTCGCGATGGCGACCGGGCGCGGCGCCGTCCCGTCGGACACCGAGGTCGCCGCGGAGGCGGCCGCCGAGAACCCGGTCGTGGCGACGTTCGTCGACACCGTGCAGACCGCCCGGTCGCGCACCGCGCTGCTCGGGCCGGACTGGCCCGGCGCCGCCACCCAGATCTACACCGCCCAGCAGCTCGCGCTGACCGGGAGCGAGCCTCCCGCGGAAGCCCTCGAGCGGGCGACGGAGCACTGATGCGCACGCCCACGTCGCGCGCGTCGTCACCGAGGAAGGATCGACGATGACCACCACCCTCGCCGGCCCGGCGCCCGTCGTCGCGCCCGGTCGCGGCGCCGACCGTCGGCGCAGCCGCGCCCGGATGCGCGAGCGGACCGCCCAGTGGCTGTTCCTCGTGCCCGCGATCGCGTACGTGCTCGTGTTCTTCGGGTACCCGATCGTCAAGAACCTCGTGATGGGGTCGCAGGACTACACCGTGCGGACCTTCGTCTCGGGCGAGGCGCCGTGGGTCGGGCTCGACAACTACGTCGAGGTCGTGACGAGCGGCCTGTTCCGCACGACCGTGCTCAACACGGCGCTGTTCACCATCGGCTCGATCGTCGGCCAGTTCGTCATCGGGCTCCTGTTCGCCCTCTTCTTCAAGCGGCGGTTCCCGCTGGGGAACGTGCTGCGGTCCCTCCTCCTGCTGCCCTGGCTGCTACCGATGATCGCGGGCACCGCGGTGTGGAAGTGGATCCTCGACCAGGACGGCGGCGTCCTCAACGAGGCGCTGGGCACGATCGGCATCGCGCCGGTCCACTGGCTCACCAGCCCCGACGTCGCGCTCGTCGCCGTCGTCCTGGTGAACGTCTGGGTGGGCATCCCGTTCAACATGACGCTGCTGTACTCCGGTCTGCAGAACATCCCCGACGAGCTCTACGAGGCCGGCGCCCTGGACGGCGCCACCGGCGCCAAGGCGTTCTGGCACATCACCTGGCCCAACCTGCGGCCCGTGGTCAGCGTCGTCCTCGTGCTCGGCGTGATCTACACCCTCAAGGTGCTCGACATCATCCTGGGCCTCACCGGCGGCGGCCCCGCCAACGCGACCCAGACCCTGGCCACCGACTCCTACCGGCGCTCGTTCCAGGAGTTCTCCTTCGGCACCGGCGCCGCGGTCAGCAACATCCTCATCGTGGTGTCGCTGCTGTTCGCCGTCGTGTACCTGCGCGTCAACAAGCGCGCCGTGGATGAGTGAGGTTCATCGTGAATCAGACGACCGACGCCCGGAAGCTGCGGTACACGATCGTCGGGATCGTGCTCCTCGCGGTCATGCTGTTCCCCGTCTACTGGATGGTCAACGTGTCCCTCCAGGGCGGCGGCACGGCGGCCAACAGCTCGTTCTTCCCGACGAACGTCACGTTCGAGGGCTACCAGCGGGCGTGGGAGGACCAGACCGGCAACCTCGTCACCAGCATGATCGTGGCCCTCGGCGCGGTGCTCGTGTCGCTGGTGATCGCCACGCCCGCCGCCTACGCGCTGTCGCGGTTCCGCCTGCGCGGCATGGGGATCTTCCTGTTCGTGCTGCTCCTGGCGCAGATGATCCCCGGCATCGTCATCGCGAACTCGCTCTACACGTTGTTCAACGACCTGGGCCTGCTCAACACGTACGTCGGGCTGATCCTCGCGAACGCCACCCACGGCATCCCGTTCGCCATCCTCATCATGAGCGCGTTCATGCGGTCCATCCCGCCCGCGCTCACCGAGGCGGCGCGCGTCGACGGCGCCGGCCACTTCCGCGCGTTCTGGTCGATCATCGTGCCGGTGAGCAGGAACTCGCTCATCACCGCCGGCCTGTTCAGCTTCCTCTTCGCGTGGAGCGACTTCATGTTCGGCCTCACCCTCACCACGGGTGCGGACATCAAGCCCATCACCCTCGGCATCTACGACTACCTGCAGGGCAGCGTCCAGAGCTGGGGGCCCGTCATGGCGAGCGCCGTCATCTCCTCCGTGCCGGCGATCGTGCTCCTCGTCCTCGCGCAGCGGTACATCGCCGCCGGCGCGCTCGGCGGCGCGGTGAAGTGACGTGAGATGACCTCGTCCCCTCAGCCGAGGGCCGCCGCCCAGAGGCCGTTGCTCGCAGAGAACGCGGCGACCTCGTCGAGGTCGGCCGGGGGGACGACGTCGCCCCCGCCGGCGGCCGACGCCACCCACCAGCCGGCGCCGGGCAGGCCGGCCGAGGCATAGGCGCGCACACCCGGTTCGAGGTGGCGACAACCGGGCCGGCGCCGTGCGAGCACCTCGCCGTGGGCCGGCTCCCACAGGCGCACCGACCCGTCGGCCTCCTCGCCGAGGACGACGGCGTCGAACCATCGCCAGACGACGACGTCGCGCCCGTCGGTCGCTCTCGCGATCGCGACGAGGTGGCCGGGGGAGACGCGCTCGGTACGCGGTGCCGGAAGGGTCGCGGCGAACGGCACGGTGGCGACACCGCCGTCGCGCCACACGTCGCACGCCTCCTCCGTCACGCGGAGCACCCGCGCGGTGCGGAGGGGCGGCGTCGTGCCGGGGCGGTCGCCGTGCCTGGCGTCGGTCGTCATGCCCGCGAGTCTGGCAGGGCCTCCCGTCGGGAGCGACGGGATTCGCGCGCCTGGCTGCGCGGCGCACGCGCGTTCTACCGCGAGCTGCGCAAGGCCAGGGCCGAGGGGCGCAGCGTGATCTAGGGCCTGGCGCCGCGGCCTCGGGCTCCGGCGGACGTGCTGTCGACGTAGCGCCCGGTGACGGTTCCCGACTCGGAACCGCCACCGGGCGCTACGTCGGGGCGCGGTGGGTCAGCAGACGTCGTTGCCGTCGAGGTCCTCGCAGACGAGGCGCGTGCGTGCCTCGGTGACCGTGGTGGGGCCCGTGGTGCTCGTCGTCGAGATGGTGCCCGGGATGTCCGTCCAGTCGCTGGTGCCCTGGACGCGGAAGCGGCCCTGCCAGGTGGTGGTGAGCGAGACGGTGACGCCGTCGCGGTACACGTTGCCCTTGTCGTCGACGGCGGTGCCCGCGTCCTCGCCGGGCGTGCCGAGCTGGCTGTAGGTGTGCCCGACCCAGGACTCGTCAGGGGTGGCGTCGCCCTCGTGCCACGGGCGACCGGGAGACGTCGTCGTGAGCGTGCTGCCGGTGGACGAGTACGGGTCGTCGAAGTCCCACGCGTACTCGGTGGGCTCCGCGCGCAGGACGACGGGCACACCGAGCAGCGTGACCGTGCGGTCCTGCGGCGCCGCGGTGGTGTACGCCGGGTAGTGGACGTTGACCACCATCGGCGGGTTGCCCTGCACCGTCGCTTCCGGCGCCCGGATCTTCATGGACTTGAACTCGCGCTGTGCCTGGCGTGCGATGTCCGCGGGGGAGATGCACTCGTCCTCGGTGAGCTGCTCGGCGTCGTCGTAGGTGCCGTTCTCCCGGACTTGCTGGACCCAGAGCGCATCGAGGGCGTACTCACCGTCTTCGCACGGTGTCGTGATTTCGACGACGTCCGTGCCTTCCGGGCATGCACCCGGTGCGGTGACGATGCCGCTGAGGGAATCCAGGTCTTCACCCAGCGTCCCGCACGTCACCGCGTCGGTGCGGGCGTAGCGGTCCTTGGGTTCGTTGTTCGCGGGCTCACGGCCGTCGTGGCCTTGCTTCCACGCGTTCGACGTTCCTTCGACGGCGACGGAGTCTTTGCTATCCGGAATCGAGCCGCTGAGGTCAAGGGGTGGGGGCGGCGTCGCCGATGAGAGCATCAGCGCCGTCGCGATCGCAATGACATAGCCAGACATCACGACTCCGGCCTATTCGCGACGCCGACAACCGCCCAGCTGCCATCCTTGTGGGCGATCTCGACACGGAGGCCGGCCTCTCGCGCCGGATCCTCGAAGATCTGCTTTCCGGAGGCATCGTTCACCGTGACTGGTGCGACTTTGATCTCCACGTCAATTGGCCAAATGCTGGTCGCGGCATCCTGTTCATAGGTGTGCACAACGCGTGCCTCAGTCTCGCCGCCCTCCCAAACTGCGTTTTGCTCGGCGATATCACGAGCCTGATCAAGTCGGGCAGCGCAGTGTCCGCAACTGCTCGTGGACATCGACTCCCACTCGGCAGTGTCGCCCGTCTTCATGATGTAGTCGTCGAGCTCGAGGAAGTACACCGCTGCCGCTTCGGCGCCGGCGGGGCCGTCGCCGTCCATCGCCTTCGGCCGCTCGGGCGCGACGACCACAGCGGTGGCGCTGGGCGACGGGGACGCCGAGGGGCTCGCGCTGGCGGCGGTGGGCTCGGGAGACGGCGTCGCGGGCGGGTCATCGTCGCAGCCGGCGACAAGGAGCACAGCGGCAGCGGCGATAGAGGTGGCGGCGAGAATGGCCCGGCTGCGGGTCATGACGGGGCTCCCTGTCGGCGGTGACGTCGCGGTCACTGTAGAGCAGATCGTCATTTGGTTGCCTGAGCGTCTGTGGATATCGCGTCGGTGCAGGTGGCAGAGGGAAGACGCTCGTCGGCCACGAGACATGAGCCGGAGAGTCCGCCGCGGCGAGGTGGGCGCGACGGGCCTGCGCGAGTGAACCGCCTCGAACGACCGGAAATGATCGGTTGGCCGCTCGTTCGCACCGAGGGCACCACCTCGAGACCTACCGTTCGTCTCGCGCCGGCGAGGTCGCCGGGTACGGATGGTCGACGAGCGAGGAGGCTCTCATGAGGTTGGCACGCAAGGCGGCCGGCATGACGGCGGCGCTGGCGGCGGTGGCACTCACCCTCACGGGGTGCGGCGGCGGACCGGGGACGACGGCGCCGGGCTCGGCGGAGAAGCTGAGCACGGACGAGGACATCACCCTCTCCATGGCGTGGTGGGGCGACAACGACCGCGCGGACCTCTACGAGAAGGCGATCGACGTCTTCGAGGAGAAGCACCCGAACATCACGGTGCAGACGCAGTTCCAGGCGTGGGACGACTACTGGGGCGCCCGGGCCACGGAGGCGGCGGGTGGCGCACTGCCCGACGTCATGCAGATGGACCTGTCGTACCTGCGGCAGTACGGCGCGACCGGCCAGCTGCTCGACCTCTCGGGCCAGGAGGGTGTGAACCTCGACGTCGGCGGGCTCGACGAGTCGCTCGTGTCGGCGGGGGAGCTCGACGGTGGCCAGTTCGGCGTGCCGCTCAGCACCAACACGCTGGCGCTCTTCTACAACGCGGACCTGCTCGACGAGCTCGGCGTCAACCCGCCCGCCGAGGGGTACACCTGGGACGACCTGGACGCGTGGATCGCGAAGACGTCGAAGGTCGGCGCGGGCCACGACCCGGTCCTGTACGGGTTCAGCGACTACACGGGCCAGCTGTGGTTCTTCCTGTCATGGCTGATCCAGCAGGGCGTCGAGCCGTTCACCGACGACGGTCGGCTGAACTTCGACGAGGCGCAGATGACCGAGTGGCTGGACCGCGGCCAGGACCTGCGCGACGCCGACGCGTTCTTCCCGATCAAGAAGGCCAAGCAGATCGAGCCGCTGGAGGGCTTCACCGTCGGGGAGCAGGCGGCCGGCATGACGTGGGACAACTTCCTCGGCAGCTACGAGTCCGAGACCGGCCAGGAGGTGAAGATGCTGCCCATGCCGTCCGGGCCGAACGGGCCCCAGCAGTTCTGGAAGCCGGGCATGCTGCTGTCGGCGTCGGCCTCCACCGAGCAGCCGGCGGCCGCCGCCACGCTCATCGACTTCCTCGTCAACGACCCGGAGGTCGGAAGGATCTTCGGCACCTCCAAGGGCGTGCCCGCGGCCCAGGCGCAGATCGACGCGATGGGCGTGGAGCCGGGCTCGGTCGACGCTCGCGTGGTGCAGTACGAGGAGGACGTCGCGGACGTCGTCACCGAGACTGTCCCCGTCCCGGTCGAGGGCGTCGGCGAGCTCGAGGCCGAGTTCAAGCGCCTCAGCGAGGAGCTGCAGTACGGCAACCTCACGGTCGACGAGTTCGTCAGCCAGTGGTTCTCGTTCGCCGACGAGAGGGTGGGGCGGTCATGACCGCGACGACCGCCGACGTCGCACCCGCGCTCGCGCAGTTCGACCGGCTCTTCGACCACCTGCTGGAGTGGCTGCCGACGTTGTGGGACGCGGATCGCGGCGGGTTCTACTACGCCGCGAGCTCGCGGACGCGCCCCGAGCTCGAGGCGGACCTGGAGTCGACGGCGTTCGCGGTGAACATCGTCGACCGGGCGGGCCTGCTCGGCGCGCTCCCGGCCTCGGTGCACGACGCCCTGGTGCGCTACTTCCAGGACCGGCAGGACCCGTCGACGGGCTACTTCCTGGACCGGCAGAACGAGATGCGCGAGATCGAGCGGTTGCGCGGCCGCGCGCTCGACGTGTCCACCACGGCGCTGCGGCGGCTGGGCGCGGCGCCCCTGCACCCGCTGCCGGACGCGACGTCGGGCACGACGCCGTTCACGCGGCACGTGGAGTCGGTGGCGGCGTTCGAGGAGTGGCTGGACCGCCGGCCCTGGGACGACTCGTGGCTCGCGCAGGACAATCTCCAGGCCCAGGGCTCGCTGCTCGCGCTCCTGCCGGCGGAGCGGCGCGAGCCGCTCGTCGACGCCGCGCTCGCGCACGTGGGCGCCCGACAGGACCCGGCGACGGGGTTCGCGGGCGAGGGCGTGCCGTACAACCGGCTGTCGGGGGCTTTCAAGCTCGCGCTGTTCTGCCGGCAGGTCGGACGACCGGTGCCGCTCGCCCGCGAGATCTACGCCGCCGCGTTCGACGTCATCCGCACCGAGCCGTGCGTCGACGCGTGCTGGCTGCGCAACCCGGTGGAGCTGGTGGACGTCGTGGGCGGTCAGCTCGGCGGCGTCCCGGACGCCGACGTCGCGGAGCTCGTCGCGATCACGACCTGCAACGCGGTGGGCTTTGCCCGCGGGGACGGCGGCTTCTCACGGCACGTCGGCGCGTCCGTCCCGGCGCCGAACGCGGTGCGCCTCGGGTTGGGGCTGGACGAGGGCGACCTCAACGCCACGCACCAGTTCGTCACGACCGTGCGCCCCACGCTGTACCGGCTCGCCGGGGTCGAGGCCCCGCCGCTGCCCGCACCCGCCGACTGGGCCGCCCGCCTCGGCGGGTGACGGCCGGGATACCCTGCCGGCGACGCGGAACACGAGGGAGCGGCGATGCACCTGGCACGCCAGCGGCACGAGCTGGTGCTGCGCGAGCTGGCGCTGCGCGGCGCCCTGCGCTCGGCGGAGACGGCCGCGCGTCTCGGCGTCTCGGAGATCACGATGCGCCGCGACCTTGTCGCGCTGGAGGGTGCCGGCAAGCTCCGTCGGGTGCATGGCGGCGCGGTGGCCCTCGACGCGGCCCCGGCGCCCCGGCCGGCGCGCAGCCTCGTGGGCCTGGTCGTGCCGAACACGACGTCGTACTTCCGCTCCGTGGTGCGCGGCGCGGAGGCGGTCGCCCCCGCGCTGCGCGTGCGGCTGGTGCTGGGGGTGTCGCAGTACCGGCCGGAGGTCGAGGTGGCGCAGGTCGACCGGCTCGTCGCCCTCGGCGTCTCCGGGCTGGTCGTCGCGCCGACGACGCGCGAGCGGCCGGTCGCCGAGCTCGCGTCCTGGCTGCGCTCCGTCGCCGTGCCGCTGGTGCTCATGGAGCGTCAGCTCGACGGGGACACCAGCCTGAGCGAGCTGGACCTCGCCCGCACCGACCACGCCCAGGGCGGCGTCCTCGCCGTCGAGCACCTGCACCGCCTGGGCCACCGGCGCATCGCGTTGGCCGTCTACGACCGCACCCCGACAGCGCCGCACCTGCGCGCGGGGTTCGCGACGGCGCTGACGCGCCTCGGCCTGGAGCCCGGGCCCGACGTGTCGTTCGACGTCGGGGAGGAGGGCGACCCGATCGCGCTGGCGGCGGCCGTCGAGGACGCCCTGGACCGGTGCGTCGCGGCGGGCGCGACGGCGGTCGTCGCGCACACCGACCACCACGCAGCGCGCCTCGTCGAGGGTGCGCTCGACCGCGGGCTGCGCGTGCCGGGCGACCTCGCCGTCGTCGCGTACGACGACGAGAACGCCGAGCTCGCCGTCGTCCCGCTCACCACCGTCACCCCGCCGCGCCGCGAGATCGGCGAGGAGTCGCTGCGGCTGCTCGTCGACCGGATGGCGGAGGACGGCGCGAGCCGCCGCCCGCCGCGGCACCTCAGCCTGCTCCCGAGGCTGACCGTCCGGGCGTCGTGCGGCGCCGCGCCCGCGCCGGGCGGCCGCAGGGGTTGAACGGTCGCGGCCGGTGTGGTGACGTGGGGCTCCGAGGCCGCCGGCGTCCGTCCCGCGGCCCGTACCGCTCACCCCGAGGGGTCAGGACGATGGTGTCGACGTGGGCCGACTTCCAGGCGGCGCAGCGCTCCGCCCTGGCCGCCTTGGTGGCCGGCGACCCGCACGACTTCCAGCAGCTCTGGGACCGGGCCCCGGACGTCTCCCTGCTCGGCGCGTTCGGCGGGGTCGCCCGCGGCTGGGAGGAGGTGCGCGACCGCCTCGCCGCCGTGGCCGTCACGTACGGCAACGGCGTCTACCGGCGGTTCGACCAGCTCGACGAGCACGTCCACGGGGACACCGCCTGGACCGTGCACGTGGAGGAGATCCACTCCCGGTCCGCGACGGGGGAGACCGAGGTCCGCGAGCGTCGCGTCACCAAGGTCTACCTGCGGCGCGCGGCCGGTTGGCGGATCGTGCACATGCACGCCGATCCGCTGGTCACCGCGTCCTTCCCCGACGAGGGCGCGACCGGCCGCTGACGGGCCGCGGCCGTCGGGCGGGCAGCGTCAGTCCAGCGGCCGCACGAACGTGCGGAACTCGCCACGCTCGACGTGCAGCCGCCACAGCCGGTCGGCGAGGGCGTCGGGGTCGTGGTCCGGCTCCCCGCCGCCGATGCCGAGCGGGATGATGAGCTGCGCGACGTGGATGCCCTCCGGTGCCAGGACCTCGTGCAGCAGCCGGGCGTAGGCGCTCTCGGCGGCGAAGGCCACGGACGTGCCGGTGACGGCGTCGCGCGGCCGGACGGCGCTCCCGCCGTTGGGGAACAGGACGGTGCCGCGGCCCAGCTCGCGCATCCCGGGCAGGACGTGCCGGACGGCGGCGGCAGGGCCGAGCACGGACATCTCGAGCGGGCCGACGAGGTCGTCGGCGGTGGTCTCGAGCGTCGGCTTCATGAACTCGCGCGCGGGCACGGGGCTGTACTGCAGCACCTCGACGGGGCCGAGGTCGGCGGCCGCCCGGTCGAGCGCAGCGGTCAGCGCGGCGCGGTCCCGGGCGTCGGCGACGAACCCGGCGGCGGTGACCCCCTCGTCGCGCAGCCCGGCCGCGAGCCGGTCCAGCTTCGCGGCGTCCCGGGCGACGAGCGCGACCGAGAAGCCCTCGCGGCCGAAGCGTCGCGCGACCGACAGCCCGAGGCCGGGGCCGGCGCCGATGATGGCGAGCGTCGTCATGTCGTTCCTCCCACGTGGCGGTCGGCGCCCGTGCGGCGCCGGCCCGGGTCCCAGTCAACGCCTCCGGCGGCGGGCGGGGGAGTCCCTGGCGTGGGGTGTACCGGCAGGGGACCCCACGGTGCCCACGTCGGGCGGAAGGGCCGCGGCCGCGGTTCGATGTCGGGAGCACGCCGATGTCGAGGACGCGCGGCCCGCTCCGTCCCCGGGGTGAGGCGGCGACCGGCGCCGCGACCGACGGAGGGACGCACGCGATGAAGCAGCAGGAGATCGACCGCGAGCTGGCGGACGCGAGGGAGCTCCTCGGCTCGCCGTCCGCCCTGCACCTGGCGTACACGGCGCAGGACGGCACGCCACGGGTGGTCCCCGCGGGGTTCTGGTGGACCGGCCGGGAGCTGGTGGTCTCCACCGCCGAGACGGCGCCCAAGGTCGCCGCGCTGCGGGCCCGCCCGGACGTGGCGCTGTCCCTCGTCGACGGTGACTCGCCGTCGGGGGCGAAGTCGCTGTCGGTGCGCGGCCGCGCGGAGATCACGGTCGTCGACGGCCTCGTGCCGGAGTACCTCGCCGCCGCCGGCAAGGGCATGGCCGGGGCGGAGCTCGAGCAGTTCGAGCAGGCCTGCCGCGCGCTCTACGACCGCATGGCGCGCATCGCCGTCGTGCCGACCTGGGCCCGCTACTACGACTTCGGCACGGGCCGGATCCCGGCGTTCCTCCAGGAGCTCGCGGCGCGCGGGACGGACGGGCAGGGGTGAACGGTCCCGCCCGTCACGGCGCCGTGAGGTCCTCCGTGGTCAGTCCGTCGGTGAACTCCTGGAACTCCGCGAGCTCGTCGGGGCAGTAGATCCCCATGATCAGCACCTGCCCGCGCACGACCCGGCTGTCCGCGATCACGGGCCGTGCCCCCGGGCCGCCGGCCCCGTTGGCGAGCTGGGCGAGGTAGGCGGCCCGGCTCAGCGCCTCGTTCGGGTTCGCGCACACCGCGCCGCCGTCGTCCGCGAGCACCCGCATCACTTGGTCCTGGGACGGCGTGCGGGCCCCGGCGGCGTCGAGCGCCGCGATGAGCTGGTCGGCCTTGGCCTCGGCGTCGCGGGTCTGCTCGCCCGACCGGAAGAAGATCAGTCCGAGGACGACGAGCGCGACGACCACGACGGTCACCACCACGTACAGCGTCCGGCGCTCGCGGGGCGGCTGGGTCTCGTCGACGGTGCTCATGCCGCGCTCACCCCCGAGCCGTCAGGGGGCGTGCCCGCGACGTCGGTGCCCGCCTCGCCGCCGTCGTCGGGCTGCCGCCACGACGGCTTGCGGAAGCGGTAGAACAGGTAGGGGACGAGGAGGCCGAGCCCCAGCGCCCCGCCGCCCACGATGAGGAAGTACAGGCCGGTGTTGCCGCCGCCGAACTGGGACGGCGGCACGAAGCCCACCAGCAGGGCCGCCAGCGACGCCGCGAACCCGACGCCGCAGAGCGCCACGAGCATCGGCGCCCGGAAGCCGCGCGGGTGGTCCGGGTACCGGCGCCGGAGGCCGACGGCGGCGACGAACATGAGCAGGTACATGATCAGGTAGACCTGCGTGGTGATCACCGAGAAGATCCAGTAGGCGCTGGAGACGTCGGGGATCAGCGCGTACATCAGGCCGATCGCCGTCGTCACGACGCCCTGCACGACGAGGATGTTCTGCTGCACACCGTGCTTGTTCAGGCGCTGCAGGAACGGTGGCAGGTAGCCCTCCTGCCGCGAGATGAGCAGCAGGCCCTTGGACGGCCCGGCCAGCCACGTGAGCATCCCGCCCAGCGACGCCGTGACCAGCATGACGCCCACGATCGGGGTGAGCCACTGCGAGCCGAAGCTCGCGAACACGGCGTCGAAGGCCTGCATGACGCCGGCGGTGAGGGACAGCTCCTCGGCGGGCACCACCCAGCTGATCGCCAGCGCCGGGAGGATGAAGATCAGCAGCACCATCCCCATCGCGAGGAACATCGACTTGGGGAACTCCTTGGCCGGGTTCTTCAGCGAGGAGACGTGCACCGCGTTCATCTCCATGCCGGAGTACGACAGGAAGTTGTTCACGATGAGCACGAGGCTCGCGAGGCCGGCCCACACGGGGAAGATGTGGTCGCTCGTCATCGGCGCCGCCGACTCGTTGCCCTGGCCGAGGAACACCATGCCCAGCGTCACGAGCACGACGCCGGGGATGAGGGTGCCGATGATGAGCCCGCCGCTCGCGAGGCCTGCCACGCCCTTGGTCCCGCGCGAGGACACCCACACGCCGCTCCAGTAGACGACGATGATGACGAGCGCGGTCCAGACGCCGCTGCTGGCCAGGGACGGGTTGAAGACGTACGCGAGGGTGCTCGCGACGAACCCGAGCAGGCTCGGGTAGTAGAAGATCGTCATCGCGAACTGGCACCACACGGCGAGGAAGCCCATCGGCTTGGAGATGCCGAGCGAGACCCAGTTGTAGACGCCGCCCTTCCAGCCCGAGGCGAGCTCGGCGGACACCAGAGACGTGGGCAGCAGGAAGACCACCGCGGGCAGCAGGTAGAGGAACACGCAGGCGAGCCCGTAGACCGCCATGGTCGGCGCGGCCCGCAGGCTGGCCACCGAGCTGGTCGTCATCATGGCGAGCGCGACCCAGGAGATCCAGGCCGTCGCCGGCGGCTTCGTCCGGGCCCCGGCCGCAGGCGGGCGGGGCGTGTCCGTGGCGCTCATCGTCGTCTCCCTCGTCCCCGCTCGCCGGTCAGGTCATGCCCCCAGCAGCCTGGCCTTCTGGGCGGCGAACTCCTCGTCCGTGAGGACGCCGCTGTCACGGAGCCGGCCCAGCTTCTCCAGCTGCGCGATGACGTCGTCGCCGCCGGCGGCCGGTGCCGGCGGCGGCGCGTACTGCTGAGGCGGCGGCGCGTACTGCTGCTGCGGCTCCGCGTACTGCTCCTGCGCGGCCCAGCGGCCGGCCTGACGTCGTGACACCCGGTTCGACACCGCGGTCGCGGTCCCCGCGACCACCGCGGTCCGGGCGACCCCTCGTAGCAGTCCCATCTCACTCCTCCTCGAGCTTGTCGAGCGCCGCGACGACGTCGTCCACCGGGATGCGGCCGCTGGAGACGACCTCCGCGCCGGCCTCGCGCATGGCGGCGACGAAGGGTCCGGCCCACGTGTTCTCGTACACGATCATCCCGACGGCGCTGCCCGGTTCCACGAGGGAGGCGCCGCGCGCCAGGTCGTCGTCGTCGAGCAGGCCGGACGTCACCCCCTCGAACACCGCGAGGTCCAGCTGCCCGTCGTCGTCGAGGTCCGTGAGCGCCACGCCGGCGACGCCCGTCTCCGTCACCTTCGCCACCCGCAGGTCGAGGATCCGGATGATCCCGCGCTCCACGAGGTCCAGGAGCGCGGGCAGCCCCTTGCCCTGCAGCCTCGCGCCGGGGAACTCCAGGACGAGGTAGTCGATCGGTCCCACCTGCTGCTCGGTCATCGAGGTCCTCCTGCGACGGTGCCAGCCTGCCGGGCGCGGCCCGTGCGGCCGCGACGGACAGACTGGCACCGTCGCGGGTGGTCGCACCCCACCCCGGGCGGGGTGGAGCGTCGCCACCCGGGTCACCCGCAGCATCGGTCGTGACGACCACCACCCGTGGTGCCGCGCCGTCTCGCCGCCACCTGGAGCCGAGCATGACCTTTACCGACCCCGGACCGACCTCGATCGACCCCGTCTCCGCCCAGGCCGGGGACGTCGCACGCGCGGTCGGCGTCGACCCCACCCACGGACTGACGGCCGAGGAGGCGCGGACGCGGCTCGCGTCGCACGGGCGCAACGAGCTCGCGGCCAAGGCCCGTGAGCCCGGGTGGCGGGCGTTCCTGCGCCAGTACCAGGACTTCATGCAGGTGGTGCTCCTCGTCGCCGCCGCAGTGAACCAGGTGGTCACCGGCGACACCGGGACGACGGTCGTGCTCGCGGGCCTGACGGTCTTCAACGCCGTCATCGGCCTGCGGCAGGAGGCCAAGGCCGAGGAGAGCGTCCGGGCGCTGGCCCAGATGATGCGGACGGTCTGCCGGGTGCGGCGCGACGGCCTGGCGGCGGAGATCGACGCGGCCGAGCTGGTGCCGGGGGACGTCGTCCTCGTCGAGGCGGGCGACCGGGTGCCCGCCGACGGGCGCCTCTGGGTGGCGGCCGCCCTCGAGGTCGAGGAGGCCGCGCTGACGGGCGAGAGCCTGCCCGTCGCGAAGTCGGTCGACCCCGTGCCGGGCGAGGGGGTCCCGCTCGGCGACCGGGTCTGCATGGTGTTCATGAACACGGCAGTGACCCGGGGGCGCGGCGAGCTCGTCGTGACGGCGACCGGGATGGGCACCGAGATCGGGCACATCGCCGACATGCTGGCGGGCACCGAGACGGCGCGCACGCCCCTGCAGCGCCAGCTCGACGCGCTGTCCCGGATCATCGCGTCGGTCGCCGGCGTCGCGCTCGTGCTGGTCGTCATGCTCGGCCTGGCCCAGGGGCAGCCGTTCGACACGCTGTTCGTCACGGGCGTCGCGCTCGCCGTGGCCGCCATCCCGACCGGGCTGCCCGCCGTGGTCACCGCGCTGCTGTCGATGGGCACCCGCGAGATCGCCCGCCGCCATGCGATCGTCAAACGGCTGCCCGCGGTCGAGACCCTCGGCTCGACGTCGGCGATCTGCTCGGACAAGACCGGCACCCTGACGCTCAACAAGATGACCGCCCGCCAGCTCGTCGTCCCGGGCCACGGCCGCTTCACCGTCACCGGCGAGGGCTACTCCACCGCCGGCGAGATCCGGCACGTCGGAGGGCAGCGGATCGACCTCGACCCCTACCTGCTGCCGATGGTGCTGTGCGCGGACGCCGTGCTGGACGGCGAGGACCTCGTCGGCGACCCCACGGAGGGTGCGCTGATCGTGCTCGGCGCGAAGGGCGGGCTCGACGTCGCGGGCACGCGCGCGGCGCTGCCCCGGGTCGCGGAGGTGCCGTTCGACTCCGCGTACAAGTTCATGGCGACGTTCCACGAGGTCGTCGCCGACGGGCGGGCGGTCGTGCGCTGCTATGTCAAGGGCGCGCCGGACGTGCTGATCGGCCGGTCCACCGCCGTCCTGCGTCCGGACGGGACGGTCACGGCCCTGACCGACGACGAGCGCCGGCGCGCGCTCGCCGCCAACGACGAGATCGCCGCCGCGGGCGAGCGCGTGATGGTGGTCGCCCGGCGAGACCTGGAGCCGGGGGTGCTCGAGGGGACCGCGCCCGGCGACCTCGTCCGCCTCGTGGACGGGCTGACCCTGCTGGCCATGGTCGGCATCGTCGACCCGCCCCGCCCCGAGGCGAGGGCGGCGATCGCCGAGTGCCGCGGGGCCGGCATCCGCGTCCGGATGATCACCGGCGACCACGCCACGACCGCCGCCGCGATCGCCGCGGAGCTCGGCATCGAGGGCCGGGCCGTCACGGGCCGCGAGTTCGCGGCGACGAGCGACGAACGCCTGCTCCGCGACCTCGACGAGATCGGCGTGGTCGCCCGCGTCGCGCCGGAGGACAAGGTCCGCCTGGTCCGGCTCCTCCAGGAGCAGGGCGACGTGGTCGCGATGACCGGGGACGGCGTCAACGACGCCCCGGCGCTCAAGACGGCCGACATCGGCGTCGCCATGGGCATCACCGGCACGGAGGTCTCCAAGGAGGCCGCCGTCATGGTGCTCACCGACGACAACTTCGCGACCATCGTCGGCGCGGTGTCCTACGGCCGGGCGCTCTACGACAACCTGGTGAAGTACCTGCGCTTCCAGATGTCGACGCTCGTCGCCTACATCGCGATCTTCCTCGGCGCCGGCACCCTCGGGATCGCGGGCGGCGTGCCCCTGGACCCCCTGCAGATCCTGTGGCTCAACATGGTCGTGGACATCCCGCTCGCGATCGCGCTGGGGTTCGACCAGCCCGCGCGGGGGCTGATGTCGAGGGCACCGCGGCCCGTGTCCGCGCCGGTGATCTCGCGCCGCGGCTGGGTCCGGCTCTGCGTGCAGGGGTTCGTCATGACCGTGGGATCGCTGATCGCCTACCAGGTCGGCGACGCTCAGGGCGGCGCCGTCGTCGCGACGACGATGCTGCTGACCACCCTGTCGCTGTTCCACCTCGCCGGGGCGCTGCTCTCGCGCGACCCGGAGGGCACGATCTTCGACCGGGACGCCCTGCCCGGGGCGGTCCAGCTGCGCCGGTACGGCCTGGCGCTGCTCGCGATCGTCGCGGTGACGGGCATCGACCTGCTGACGCGGATCTTCGGCACCACCGGGCTGTCGTTCGGGCAGTGGTGCTCGGCCGCCGGCCTCGCGCTGTCCCTCGTGGTGGTGGAGGAGCTGTGGAAGCTGGTCGCCCGGCGACGGCGTCTCCGGGTCCGCACCTGACGCCGCCGTCCACGGCATCGCGGTCGGGGCGCGCTCGGCCGCGGCGGGCTCCATCCGTCGGGGGGTGGTGCCGCACCACCCGCCCCCGGGCCAGCCTGGCTGGGCACGACACGACCGCGGGGAGGGGAGCCCGATGACCGATGCGCCGGGGGCGGGCGCGGCGCGCGGCCCCGATGACGACCTCCTGGAGTACGTGATGATCGCCGTGCCGGCGGTCGAGCTCCTCAGCGGCGTCGTGGCGACGGTCACCGGGCTGGTCCGGTCGGGGGTGCTCGGGCTCGTCGACGCGGTCCTGCTCCGCCGCGGGCCGGACCAGGCGTCGGCCACCGCCCACGCCCTGCGGGACGTCGAGCAGCTGGCGCCGCTCGCGGCGCTCGAGCACCCCCGGGTCCGGCTCAGTGCGCACGACGTCGCGCTCGCGTCGGTGGCGGTCGAGCCCGACGCGGCCGCCCTCCTGCTGCTCCTCGAGGACCGCTGGGCCGCGCCGCTGTCGGCCGCTGCCCGGGCGGCCGGGGGGCGGATCGTCGGCGGTGAGCGGCTGGCCCGTGTCCGTGTCCGCGCGGCCGGGTCGGCCACGGCGCCGTCCTCGGCGCACCGCGACGGGCCCGTCGCCGACACCGGGCGCCGGGGAGCCGCCGACCTGCTGGTCCGCGGGCCGGCGACGGCCGCGCGGCCCGAGCTCGCCGTCGACCCCGCGGCTCAGCTCCGCACGCTCGCCGAGCTGGTGGAGCGGGGCGTCCTCACCCTCGACCAGTACGAGGCTCAGCGCCGCAGGGTGCTCGACGGCTGAGCGTGCCCGGGACTGACCAGGGCGCGCGCGAGCTCGGCAGCCTCCGCGCGCGACCCGCAGCCGAGCTCGCGGTAGATGATCTTGAGGTGGAACTTGAGGGTGTTCACGGAGATGTAGAGCTCGTCCGCGACCTCCCGCAGGGTGAGCCGGCTCGGCAGCATCCGCAGGATCCCGAGCTGACGGTCGGTCAGCGAGCGTGCGCGCTCGCGCAGCGCCGCGCTCGACAGCACCGACCCGTTGGCGGGGACACGGCGCAACCGCGCCAGCCAGCTCGGCGGCACGCGCCACGCGAGCCGCTCGATCGCCTCGACGACCTCGGGACCCGCGCTCGCGACGGTCTGCACCAGGCCGTGCGCGGAGGCCGTGCCGACGGCCTCGAGCAGGTGCGCCTCGGCCTCCGCCGGGCTCGCGGCGGTGCGGGCGAGCACCAGGTCGAGGACCACGCGGTGCCGCGCGTTCCGGGGCTCGGCGTCCACGACCAGGCCCGCGACGGCCCCGGGCTCGCCTTCCGCGACGAGCACGAGAGCGCCCTTGACGGGTGACCAGAACGGGTCGTCGATCTGCGTGACCCAGCGTCGCGCCTCGTCCGTCGCGCCCCGGGCCAGAGCGACGAGGCATCCCGTCCGGGCCAGGAGGCTCCGGCCGCCCGGGCCGGTGACCTCCGTCCCCACGATCTCGGCGGCCTGGGCGAAGGCTCGTCCAGCGGCGTCCAGGTCCCCCTGGTCGAGGTGCGCCCGGGCCAGCTCCAGGCAGGCGAGGAGCCGACAGTGCGGCAGGGGGTCGCAGTCCTCGCCGGACAGCCGGTCGAGCAGCGGTAGGGCGGCGGCCCGGTCGCCGATCTCCCGGAGAGCGATCCCCTCGGCCGTCAGGAGCTCGGTGCGGAGCATGGTCATGCTGGTCTGCTCGGACGCCTCCCGCGCGCCCGCGACGAGCCGCAGGGCGTCGACCGGACGCCCGCCGAGCGCCGCGCCGAGCGCCCGCGTGCCTTCGAGCGCGAGCCTCCGCTCAGGTGCCGCGGCGATCGTGAGCGCGAGCTTGTGCACCTCGGCGCTGGCGTCGTCCCACCGCTCGGCGAGCGCGATCTCCCGGGCGACCAGGTTCCAGCCGTACCGCACCACCGGGTCGAGCAGCCAGGAGTCACCCATGGTGGCGAGGCCGGCCCGGGCGAGTCCTGCGCCGCCGGCCCAGTCGCCGCGGATCGCCGAGACGACCGCCCGCAGCACCTCGAGCCGGGCGCGCACGGCCGGCGCGGTCGCCCCGTCGTCGGCGCCCGGGTCGTCCGTGCCCGGGCCGACGTCGTGCGCCGGGGCGTCGAGCCCGTCGACCGTCTGCACGAAGCCCGCCCGGTCCACATAGAGCCGGCACCAGGCGACGTCGCTCGCGGCGCCCGGGTCGGCCGGCGCGACGTCCGCGGGGATCGCGGCGAGCGTGCGCAGGACCGTGGACCGGCGACCGCTCTCGTAGAGCGCGGTGACGCAGGACGCGAGGAGCCGGAGCGCGTCGCGGTGCTCCTGCGCCCGCAGCAGGTGCTCGATCGCATGCACCGGCTGGCCGTCCGCCTCGTACCACCGGGCCGCGAGGCGGTGGAGCTCCGCGATCCGCGCCGGGTCCTGCCGGCGCAGCCGCGCGACCAGCGCCTCACGGACCAGCGCGTGCAGCTCGTACGACCCCGCGGGCTCGATCCGGGCCACGAACAGGCCGCGCTCCTCGGCGCGGGCCAGCAGGTCGGGGGCGTCCTCGCGGCCGGCCAGCGCCCGCGCGAGGCGCGGGTCGACGCGGTCGACGACGGCGGTGGCGGTCAGCACCGTCACGACGTCCGACGCCTCGCCCCGGAGCACCTCGTGCCAGACGTAGTCCTCGAGGTAGCGGGCGCCGTCGTCGCGGCGCACGGCGCCCGGGGCCGACCGGTCGTCGCGGGCCTCCTCGCCGTCGTCGACGTCGCCCTCCTGGAGGTCGTCGGCCTGGTTGTCGCCCGCCCGGACGTCGTCGGCCCGCGCAGCGGCCGACCGTGCGGCCAGCGCGGCGAGCTGGATGCTCGCGGCCCAGCCCTCGGCCTGGCGGGACATCTCGTCCACGCGGTCGGCCGGCATCGCGGGGGCGAGCCGGGCGAGCATCGCGGACGCCTCCGCGTCCGAGAAGCGGAGCTCGGGGAAGCGGACCTCGCCGAGCATCCCGCGCGCCCGCAGCCGGTCCACCGGGAGCTGCGGCACCCGGCGGCTCACTAGCACCACGTGCAGCCAGCCGGGGAGCCGCTGCACGAACGTCCGCAACGACGCCGTCACCGGCTCGTCGTCGACCAGCTCCAGGTCGTCGACCACGAGCACGCGCGCGTCATAGGGTCGCGCCTCGAGGTCGTCGAGCAGCACGGCGAGCGCGTCGTCGAGCGGCCGCTGCTGCCGCAGGGCCCGCGCCGCGGGCTCGGAGCACCCCGGTGCGATCCCCTCGAGGGCGGCGAGGATCCCCCGCCAGAGCTGGGCGGGGTCGCGGTCGGGCTCGTCGACGGACAGCCAGGCGTGAGGGAGGGCGCTCCGCGCGGCCCAGTCGCGCACCAGCGAGGTCTTGCCGGAGCCGGCCGGCGCGACGACGAGCGTGAGCGGCGCCCGCACCGCGTCGTCCAGCAGCCTGACGAGCCGCGGCCGCGGCACGAGGTACTCGGGGCTGACGGCCGGGCGCAGCTTTGCCGGCGAGACCGTCGACAGGAGGCTGCGGCGGCTCGCGCCCGGGGCGTCGAGGTCGGGCGCCCCCGGTTCCTGTGCACGCGTCATCGTGACTCCGCCCGGGTGTGCTCCTGCCAGTATGAGCCCGCGCGGCGGGCGCGGCCGTACCAGCGTCTCTCTCCCGCCCCGCGAGTGGCCACGCGACGGCGAGATATCACCCGGCCCGGCCCGGCGGCGGTGAGCTCCGTCAGCGACCGGCCCGGGCCGGCGCGAGCGAGGCGAGCGCGGCCGCCAGGGCGACCGCGGCGGCGAACCAGTACCCGGCGGCGAACGTGTCGAACCCCGGGTCGACCAGGGCCGCGGCGGCGACGCTGGACACGGCGGAGACACCGGTCGCGGCCCCGAACTCGTGGAACGTGCTGAGCGCGCCGGAGGCCACGCCGGCCTCGTGCGGCTCGGCCGCGGAGAAGAGGCTCCCCGCGGCGGCGACGAACACGGCGCCGACGCCGAACCCGGCGACGGCGATGCCCACCACGAGCACCGTCATCGAGAAGATGCCGGCCGCCGCGGCCAGGCCGACGGCGGCGACGAGCAGCCCGACGACGGACACGGCGCGCACGCCGAGGCGGGGGAGGACGCGGCCCGCGACGCTCGACCCGAGGATGGTGCCCACCGCGACGGGCAGGAACGTCAGCCCCGTGTCCAGGGCGCTGAAGCCGTGGAGCTGCTGCAGCGTGAACGAGCCGAGGAAGAACACGGAGATCATCAGGGCCGTGGCGACGAAGATCAGCCCGAGCCCGCGCAGCACCGGTCGCCGGACGAGCAGGGCCGGGTCCACCAGCGGCGTCGCGGACGCGCGCAGGTGGCGCGCGAGCAGCACGTACCCGACGACGCCGACGAGCAGGGCGACCAGGGTCGGCGCGCTCAGCCAGCCGGCGTCGCCGGCGGTGACGAGCCCGTACACGACGGCGGCGGTCGCGGCGGTGGCGAGTGCGGCGCCAGCCACGTCGAGCCGACCGCCCGACCCTGGCCACGGCCGTACCCACCGGAACAGGGCCAGGAGGAGCAGCACCCCGACGGGCACGTTGACGTAGAACACCCACGGCCAGCCCGGGCCCGACGTCAGGACGCCGCCCACCAGCACGCCGACGGCGGCTCCCGCGCCGCCGAGCGCGGACCAGACGCCGATCGCGCGCGACAGCTCCGGCCCGCTGAACGTCCGCACGATGACGGACAGCGCGGCCGGCGACATGGCCGCCGCGCCGGCGCCCTGCAGGGCGCGGGCGGCGAGCAGCAGCTCCGGGGACCGTGCGAGCCCGGCGAGCAGCGACGCGAGGGTGAACAGCGCGAGGCCGGCGAGCACGACGCGGCGCGGGCCGAGGACGTCGGCGGCCTTGCCGCCGAGCAGCATGAGCCCGCCGAAGACGAGGGCGTACACGCTCGCCACCCAGGCCAGGCCGGAGCGGGAGAGGCCGAGGTCGGCCCCCATCTCGGGGAGGGCGATCGCGACGACGGTCACGTCGACGATGAGCATCAGCTGGGCGATGCCGAGCAGCGCGAGGATGCGCCAGCGCCGGGGGTCGGGTGCGGAGGGCTGGTCGTCCGGAGTCTGCGGCGTGGTCTGCGGGGCGGGCTTCTCTGGTGACGTCATGGCACGGTCCCTCGAGGTGTCGAGCACGAATAAGTCGAACATGCCTGTTCGAGTAAATTAACTCGAACAGGCATGTTCGACAAGAGGGTCGTGCGGGTGACTTCCGGGGCGACGTCAGGCGGAGAGCGCGCCGAGGGTCGTGGCGCGGACGAGCGCGGGAGCCTCGTCCGCGGTGATCTCGCCGCGGTGCACCGCGGCGGAGGCGCCGTGGAGGATCGCCTGCAGCACGCTGACCTGCCAGTCGACGGGCATGTCGTCGCGGAGCTCGCCGGCCGCGCGGCCGCGCTCGAGCAGGCCGCGGACCCGCTGCGCGGGCCCCTCGTGCGCGCGGCTCATCTCCTCGGGCGGGAGGACCTGGGAGCCCGCGACCACCAGGGCCCCGAACCGGTGGGTCAGGTGCCAGGTCGCCTCGAGCAGGCGGCCGAGCGCCTCGCGGGGGTCGCCGTCCAGGTCGACGGTCGCCAGCGCCTCGTCGGTCTGGGCGATCGCGCGGTCCACGACCTCGCGCACGAGCGTCGCCCGCGAGTCGAAGTGTCCGTAGAGGGTGACGCGACCGACGCCCGCGGCCTTGGCGATCTCGTTGATGCTCGCGTCGGGGTCCGTCGCCAGCACGCGGGTGGCCGCGGCCAGGATCGCCTCCACGTTGCGGACGGCGTCGGCGCGCTTGGCGCGGTCCCGGCCGCCGTCGGCCGTGGCCCCGTGCGTCGTCTCCGTCGTCTGCGCCGGTGTCGTGACCACGAGCTCCTCCAAGCCTGTACAGGAGTGTCCAGGTTAACGGTCCGGGCTCGCGAACCGGTGGCAGTCCACCTCGACGGTCCCGCCCGGCACCGGCGCGCGGTGCACGAACCGGCCTTCGTCGACCCAGCCCTGCCGCGCGTAGAAGCGGCGCCCCGGCGCGTTCCCCGTCGCCACGGCGAGCCAGGCGCGCGGGTGCCCGGCGTCCCGGACGGTCTGGGCCGCGTGCCGCAGGAGCGCCCCGCCGACGTCGGCGCCGCGGGCCGCGCGGTCGACGTAGAGCTGGTCCACCTCGTCGCCGGCGACCATGACGAAGCCCGCGACGGCCCCCCGGTGCACGGCGACAGTGGTGTCGGCCATGCGCTCGCGGGCGCGCTCCGGGAACGACGCCGGGGTGCGGGCCACCACGAGTGCGTCGGGCACGTGGCCCAGGTGGGCGTCCGTCCAGCCCTCGTGCCAGATCCGCGCGACGGCGTCCGTGTCGTCCGGGGTCGCGCGCCGGAGCTCCGCCGGGCCGGGCGTCGCCGCCGTGGAGTGCGACATCGTCGTCCGCCCTTCCTCTAACTCGAACAAGTGTGTACAGTTTATCGCGCTCGATCGTCAGCGGTTCACCTCACGCGGTTCGCACGCACGAGAGCGAGAAGACCATGACCCAGGACCAGGTGTCAGGCACGTGGACGGCCGACCGGCGCTCGGTGCTCGGCCGGGTGTGGCCGGCGGCGCTCGGGGTGGTCGTCGCCGCCGCGACCGCGGTCGGGCTCGCCGACGCGCGCGACGTCGCCCCGGTGCTCGCCGCCTCCGGCCTCGTCTACCTGGCGGCCGCCGCGCTCGGCCGGCGCGGCGCCGCATGGCTCGCGTTCGGCGTGACGTTCGTGCTGATCGGCGCCACCAAGGTCGTCGACCTCGACCCGACGCCCTGGATGATCGGCCTCGCCGTGGTGCTGGTCGTCGTCGGCCTCGCGGCCGGGCGCCGGCGCCCGCCGTGGTCGCTCCCGCTCCAGGCCGCGGCGATGCTCGTCCTCGGGGCCGCCGCGTCGGTCGCCGTCCGGCTGGACGCCACCGCGGGCGGGCTCGTCGTCGCCGTCGGGCTGCTCGGGCACGCCGCCTGGGACGTCTACCACCACCGCTCCGGTCGCGTCGTGGCCCGGTCGTTGTCGGAGTTCTGCGGCGTGCTCGACGTGATCCTCGCCGTCGCGCTCGCGGTGCTGGTGCTGACGGCGTGACCTAGAGGCCGAGATCGACCTCGCGGCGGACGTCGCGGTCGGGCTCGAGGACGAAGAACCGCGAGACGACGGCGCGGTACAGGCGCAGCTCGGCGGGCGCGACGACGCGGTCGACGGTCCAGGGGCCCAGTCCCTCGGCGCGGGAGCGGCGGTCGAAGATCGCGAGGCAGCGGTCGCGGTCCGTGTCCGGCACCTCGCCCGCGGTGGCCTCGGCGTACACGGCGCGCGGGCGGCCGTCGACGGGCGCGGGCGTCTCGAAGACCACGATGCCCACCGCGGACCGCCGGGCGACGTTCGTCGAGTGGCGCGTGCCGCGCCGGGAGACCCAGACGAGCTCTCGCCCGTCGCGGGCGAACCAGACCGGGGTGGGCCACGGGTTCCCGTCGCCGTCCGCGGACGCGAGGACCAGGTAGCGGCCGTCGTCGAGGACGCGACGCGCGAGCCCGGCGTCGTCCTGCTCGTCGGTGTCCTGTCGTTCCATCGCGGGCCTCCTCGCGTCGCGGTTCGCCACCATGCTGGCACGGGCGGGCGTCCGCCGGCGGGGCGGTCAGGAGGTCAGGGAGGCGAGCACGTCGCGGTAGTGGGAGTTCTCCATGACGCCGAGAACGTTGCCGAACGGGTCGACGACGGCCGCGGTGACGAACCCGGGGCCGCGCTCGACCGGCTCCTGGTACGCGGCGGCGCCGAGCTCGAGCAGCCGCGCGACGGTGCCGCGGACGTCGTCGACCGCCCAGTAGGCGACCGCGCCCGCGGCTCCGTCGGGCTGCGGGGGAGCGAAGCGCCGGTCCATGATCCCCAGCTCGTGCTGGTAGTCGCCGATGCGGAACTCCGCGTAGGCGAGCGCCCCGCCGGCCTCGCGGGCGAAGTACGCCTCGGTGCCGAGCACCTCGGCGTACCAGTCGCGGGCGGCGGCCACGTCGTCGGCCAGGTAGGTGATGGTGGTCAGTCCGCGCAGCATGTCGGCTCCCGGTGCTCGGTGTGACGGTCGGTGCGATCGAGGCCTGATGACCTCGTGAGCACCACTCTTCCGTCCAAAGTGCTCACCTTCTGACTATTTTTCGTGGCAGTCTCGGAGCATGCGCGCCGACCGCCTCATCCAGGTGCTGCTCCACCTCCAGTCGCGCCCCCGCGTGACGGCGGCCGAGCTCGCCGACGCGCTCGAGGTCTCGGTGGCGACCGCCCGCCGGGACCTCGAGGCGCTGTCGGCCGCGGGCGTGCCCGTGTACCCGCAGCCGGGCCGCGGCGGCGGGTGGTCGCTGCTCGGCGGGTCGCGCACGGACCTCAGCGGCCTCACGGCGCCCGAGGCGCGCGCGCTGTTCCTGCTCGCCGGGCCGGGCGCGGCGTCGTCCGACCACGCGCGCGCGGCGCTGCGCAAGCTCGTGCGCGCGCTGCCCGCCACCTTCCGGGCCGAGGCGGAGGCGGCCGCCGCGGCCGTGGTCGTGGACCGGGAGGGGTGGAGCGCGGCCGGCCGGGTCCGGCCGCCGGAGGTCGACGCCCTGCAGCGCGCCGTCGTCGAGCGGCGCCGCGTGCGGATCGACTACACCGGCGCGACCGGGCGGTCCTCGAGCCGCGCCCTCGACCCCTGGGGGCTCGTCGACAAGGACGGCGCCTGGTACCTGATCGCCGGCACGGACCGCGGCCCGCGCACCTTCCGCGTCGACCGCGTCGGCGCGCTGGACGTCACCGACGAGCCCGCCGTCGTGCCCGACGGCGTCGACCTGCAGGCGGAGTGGGACCGCGTCGTCGGCGAGGTCGAGGCGAGACGGTCCGCGACGTGGGCCACCGTGCGCGTGGCCCCCGAGCACGTCGACGTCCTGCGCGCCCAGTTCGGGCGGCACACGGTGATCGTCGACGGCGGCGACGGCGCTCGCGCGACGGTGCGGGTCGCCGCCCCCACGCCGCTCGACGTCGCGCGCCACCTGGCCGGCTGGGGCGCCCAGGCCGACGTCGTCGGACCGCCGGAGGTGCGGGCGGAGCTCGCGCGTCTCGGGGCGGAGCTGGTGGTGGCGCACGGCGGCACGACGACGGGCGCCCGGTCGTGACGGGTGGTCACGACCGGGCGCCGGGTTGCCGTGGGGTCACAGGCAGAGGTGCGAGCTGCCCTCCCGCACCGTCGCGCGCAGGGTGGTGCCGGGACGCGGCGTCACCTGCAGACGTGCGGTCCCGGTGGCGTTGACGTCGAAGCACGCACCGTCCCGGGTCAGCGCGAAGTCGCGCACGACGACGCGCCCGCCGGTCGAGCGGAACACCGTCCGCCCGTCCCGCTCCAGCGCGGTGGCCCTCGGGCTCACCGTCGCGGCCCAGGTGTGCCCGCCCACGCGCACGTCGTCCACGGTGTTGCGGCCGGGCAGGGCGTGCGAGCCGAAGGTGACCGACCCGGGGCGCCCCCAGGCGTCCTCGGCGACGAGCTCGTGCACCGCCATCAGGGGCATCACGTTGGACCACGTGTAGTAGCGCCACGCGCTGTCCACCGCCGAGGCGTTGACGACCTGGCCGGGCTCGGGGTCGAAGTACTCGGGGAAGTACCCGTTCTCGTCCCAGCTGTCGAGGTACATGCTCGTGCTCTTCGTCGCCAGCTCGCCGGCGGCCTCGTCGAGCCCGTACCGCTTGAGGCCGTCGTAGACGGTGGCGTTCATCGGCGGCCAGACGGCGCCGCGCCACTGCTCGCAGGTGTTCTCCTCGCCCCACCCCAGGTAGTACGTGTACTCCGGGGACGACGTCGCGGAGACGTCGCCGTTCGCGCAGTACTCCGCGTCGTCGCGGCTGATGCTCGGGATCGCGTACTCGCCCCAGAACTGCTCCGGGTCGAGCAGGTTCTCCTCGACCGTCCGCGCCGCCCGATCGGGCGTGGCCAGGCCCCCGAACAGCGGGTAGAAGATCGTCGGCGTGACGACGTTCCCCCACGTCCCGTCGAGGTTGCGGTCGAGGTACATGCCGCGCTCGTCGTCCCAGAGGGTGTCGTTGGCGGCCTTCTTGGTCCGCGCCAGGACGGTCGCGAACCGGCGGGCGTCCTCGGGCCGGTCGAGCGCGGTGGCCAGCTCGGTCAGCGAGCCCGCCATCAGCGCGTAGTACGAGGTCAGCGCGACGTCGGTGAGATCCGTGTTGTCCCGCTCGTCGCCGCTGCCGCCCTCCTTGGCGATGCGGTCGGCGGCGAGGTAGACGGGCAGGTCGTCGAGGCCGAGGTGGTTGCCCACCTTGCTCGGGTCGCCGTCGTAGGGCGCCTCGAGAAGGCCGTCGTCGTTCACGTCCCACTCGGGCAGCTTGTCGAAGAACTCCACGAGCGCCGGGTAGGCCTGCTCGACCAGCTCGCGGTCGCCCGTGGCGTCGTAGATCCGCTTGACGGCGTAGGCGTGCATCGGGCCGGCGTGCAGCTGGTCGTAGCGCGGCCCGCCGGAGGCGAACAGCACGCGCTCGTGCTGCCGCGCCAGGTCCGGGTTCACGGTGAGCGCGGTGATCGCGTCCCAGGCGGAGTCCCAGCCGGTGAAGATCGAGTCGTTCTCCGACCCGCCACGGCCCCAGCCCCACACGAGGAAGCTCTGCCGCGACTGCTCGTCGTAGTTCGCGTTGAGGGCCATGGCGCTACGCATCGCGGTCGCCGCGCGGCCGGCCGGCCCGCTGCCGCTGAGGGTGCCCTCGTCGGCCTGCGCCCGGGCCCGGGCGAGGGTGCCGAGGATGCTGCCGCGCGAGGCGCGGGCCGCCGGAGGCTCATCCGCCACGCTCGTGGTGAACGTGATCGTCTCGCCCTCCTCGAGGTCGTACCGCAGGGCCGCCGCGGCGTCGCCGGCGACGCCCTCCTCGCCCTCCATCGCGGCAACCAGGTCGTCCTCGGACGCGTAGGCCGCGGCGTCGTCCGGCGCCTGGGTCGGCAGCAGCGCGAAGTGGCCGATCTCCGACGGGTCGTCGAGCCCGGCGCCGGTGGCGCGGACGCCCCCGTCGGCCAGCTCGTAGGAGTTCTCCTCGTCCCACGGGGGCGTGGCCTCGAGGAAGACGGTCGCGTCGGCGTCGCGCGCGGTGACCGACCCGACCAGGGTGTTCGGCGTCGTCCGCGCGAACCGCAGGAGGATCGTCTGCTTGTCGCGCTGCGTCTGGTCGTAGCGCGCCTGCAGTACGGGCAGCTGCTCGCGGGCCTCCGCGACCTGGTCGGCGGACCACTCGTCCGGGTGGTCGAGGATCTCGCGCAGCGCCCCCAGGCGGTCGGGGGTGATCGAGCGGTCGTCGCTGCTGATCTCCACCTCGTAGTACGAGCCGTCGACCGTCACGGGGCCGACGCGGGCGACGTTGCCCAGCAGGCCCTGGTTCTCCCGGACGAGCTTCCCTGCGGCGGTCAGCAGGTCGACCCGCAGGGCGAAGCGGCTCTCCCCCTCGCCGACGAGGAGGGCGCCGTTGTCGTCCCGCTCGACGTAGCCGGGCAGGGCGAAGGGGCGCTGCAGCCCGACGTCTGTGCCGGGCGGCCCGCCCGCGCCCGTCGAGCCCCCGGCGGGGACGGCGACGGTCGCGAGCAGAGCGGCGGCGGCGCCGACGACGACGGGCGCGCGGCGCAGGGCGCGGGTGTTCTGGCGGTCGGTCATGGTGGCTCCAGGTGTGTGAGCGCTCACATTCGGGCGGAGGTACGGCCGTGCCCGCGCGAGGGGCGCGGGCACGGCCGCGGTCGTCAGTCGACGGTGTAGGGGAAGTCGTCGGTCACGCCGATCTGGTCGTACTGCATCTGGGTGGCGTCGAAGCCGTCCTCCCAGTTGCCGTTGGTGACCTCGTTGCAGTCGTAGGACTGGTAGGACTGGTCGGTGGTCTTTCCGACCTCGACGTTGGAGAACGCGAAGCCGCAGCCGCCGGCGTCCATGTGCACGCCGCGGGTGCCGGAGTCCGGCATGGCGCCGGCGGGGTCGGGGATGACGTCGCCGATGACCATCTGGTCCACGGTGTTCTGCACGGGGTGGGGATCCTGGTTGTCCACGCCGTAGGTGTAGAAGGCGCCCATGTCGCCCGAGTCGAGCCCGGCCTCGTCGATCCGGATGTAGCGGAAGGTGTTGTTGTCGGTGTACTGATCACCGTCCACGACCTCGGGGCGCGACTCGAGGCTGATGCCGTAGCGCGCCGAGTGCTTCACGTGGACGTGCTCGACGGTGTTGTCTCCGGTCGACATGAGCTCGATGCCGGCGGCGTCGCCGGGCACGAGCTCGCCGACGTGGTCGATGGACAGGTTGCGGAACGTGTGGCCGTGGCTCAGGTCCCCCTCGCCGGGCCAGCCGCCCTCGACCTTGATGCCGTCCGCGCCCAGGTTCTCCAGCAGCGAGTCCTCCACGGTCAGGCGGTCGTTGGCGAAGAGCGCGTACACGCCGGTGAAGCCGGTGTCCTGGATGCGCATCCCGGTGAGCGTGATGTCCGCGGTGTTCTCGAGCGTGATCGCGCCGAACCGGTTGCGGGGCATCTCGATCTGCCGGTCGTACTCGGGGTAGGTGTGCGGGACGCCGGCGTCGCCGGCGCTCGTCCACCCGGCGCGGTACCAGCCGACGAAGTCGGAGTACTGCACGCCGAGGCCGTCGAACGTGATGTCGTGCGCCCGGTCGTCGGGGGAGTCTCCCTGGACGTCCACGAGCGTCGTGGCGGTCGGCCGCATGACCGTCACGCCGTCCATCGATCCCGCGGCCGGTTTGTAGTAGAGCTCGCCCGCCTCGCGGTCCAGGTAGTACTCGCCGGCCTGGTCGAGGAAGTCGAGGGAGTTCTGCAGAAAGTACCGCGAGCCGCTGCGGCTGTTGATCATGGCGTAGCGGGTCCAGTGGTCGAGGATGATCTTGTTGTCGGTGTCCTTGACGTCGGCGTTCTTGATCGGCACGGTGTCGGTGAACCAGCTCCACGAGCCGCCGGACCAGATCGTGACCTGCGCCGGCCAGCTGGTGTACGAGCCGAGGTCCGCCGTCTCGTCCCACTCGCCGGGGTTGTAGCCGATCTGGTCGCGGACTCCTTCCTTCTCGGGCTCGATCAGGCGTGAGACGAGGTACGGCGCGTGGGTGTCCTCGCTCGTGCGGTTCGGATGCCGCGCGGTGGTGGCGCGGTCGCCGTCGACGAAGAGCGTGTAGAAGGGGGCGTCCAGGTCGACGGGCGCCTTGTAGATGCCGTCCTTGTAGGGCTCCCAGCCGGTGACGGGCTCGGCGCCGACGAGGTTGGCCTTGCCGGGTCCGTCGGCGGAGCGGTAGATCACCTGGTGGCCGTTGTTGCCGGAGTCCTTCTCGGTGAACTCGATGGTCTCGTCGACGGGGTAGTCGCCCTCGGCGAGGTTGACCACGATGTCGCAGCGCATCTTGCGCTCGTGGTTGAGCCCGAGGTCCTGGATGTGGTCGCGGGCTTTGTCGGGCGTGGCCCAGGGGGCGCTGCGGGTTCCGTCGCCGCGCTCGTCGTCCCCGTCGGGGGAGACGTAGAGCTGGGGGCACCTGCCGGCGCCCTGGGAGCTGGCGGCGTACGGGTCGAAGGCCGTGGCCCCGACCCCGACGGCGGCGACCGCCGCGAACGCGGTGAGGGCCACCGTGCTGGTTCTGATCCACCTGCTGGACATCGTCGTCCTCCGGTCGGTGTGGAACGGGAGCGGAACGGGTGTGGAGCGGGGCGGGCCGTGCCGCGCACGCCACGGTGCGCGACACGGCCCCGGGCGCTACTCGACCTCGAAGGGGAAGTCGTCGGTCACGCCGATCTGGTCGTACTGCATCTGGGTGGCGTCGAAGCCGTCCTCCCAGTTGCCGTTGGTGACCTCGTTGCACTGGTAGGACTGGTAGGACTGGTCGGTGGTCTTTCCGACCTCGATGTTGGAGAACGCGAAGCCGCAGCCGCCGGCGTCCATGTGCACGCCGCGGGTGCCGGAGTCCGGCATGGCGCCGGCGGGGTCGGGGATGACGTCGCCGATGACCATCTGGTCGACGGTGTTCTGGATCGGGTGCGGCTCCTGGTTCGCGACGCCGTAGGTGTAGAAGGCGCCCATGTCGCCCGAGTCGAGCCCCGCCTGGTCGATGCGGATGTAGCGGAAGGTGTTGTTGTCGGTGTACTGGTCCCCGTCGATCACTTCGGGGCGCGACTCGAGGCTGATGCCGTAGCGCGCGGAGTGCTTGACGTGGACGTGCTCGACGGTGTTGTCGCCGGTGCCCATGAGCTCGATGCCGGCGGCGTCGCCGGGCACGAGCTCGCCGACGTGGTCGATGTAGAGGTTGCGGAACGTGTGCGCGTGGGTGAGGTCGCCCTCGCCGGGCCAGCCGCCCTCGACCTTGATGCCGTCCGCGCCGATGTTCTCCAGCAGGGAGTCCTCGACCGTCAGGTGGTCGTTGGCGAACAGTGCGTAGACACCCATGAATCCGGTGTCCCGGATATGCATGCCGGTGAGGGTGATGTTGCTGGTGTTCTCGAGCGTGACGGCGCCGAACCGGTTGCGGGGCATCTCGATCTGCCGGTCGTACTCGGGATAGGTGTGCACCTCGCCGGAGTCGCCTGCGCTGATCCACCCGGCGCGGTACCAGTCGACGAAGTCGGAGTACTGGACGCCGAGGCCGTCGAACGTGATGTCGTGCGCCCGGTCGTCGGGGGAGTCGCCCTTGATGTCCACGAGCTTGGCGACGGTCGGCCGCATGATGGTGACGTCGTCGATGTCGCCCCGCGGCATGTAGTAGAGCTCGCCGGCCTCGCGGTCCACGTAGTACTCACCGGGCTGGTCCAGGAACGGCATGGCGTTCTGGATGTAGTAGCGCGACCCGCTGCGGCTGTTGACCAGGGCGTACCGCGACCAGTAGTCGAACGTCGCGAAGCCCTTGCGGTAGTCCGCGCCGCCGATCGGGATCGTGTCCGTGAACCAGCTCCAGGACCCGCCCGACCACACCGTGATCTGGGCGTCCTTGAGAGGGTTGCTGTCCGCGGTGTCGTCCCACGCCGGGTCCCAGTCCCCGTCCTTCCAGTAGAGCCAGGAGCGGACGGCCTCCTTCTCGGGCTCGCCGAGGACGGAGAACAGGTACGGGGCCTGCGTGTCCTCGGAGGTCCGGTTGGGGTAGCGCGCCAGCTCGGAGCGCTCGCCGTCCTCGAACAGCGTGTAGAACTGCTGCTCGGGGTCGAACGTCGTCTTGTAGATGCCGTCCTTGTAGGGCTCCCAGCCGGTGACGGGCTCGGCGCCGACGAGGTTGGCCTTGCCGGGCCCGTCGGCGGAGCGGTAGATCACCTGGTGGCCGTTGTTGCCGGAGTCCTTCTCGGTGAACTCGATGGTCTCGTCGACGGGGTAGTCGCCCTCGGCGAGGTTGACCACGATGTCGCAGCGCATCTTGCGCTCGTGGTTGAGCCCGAGGTCCTGGATGTGGTCGCGGGCCTTGTCAAGGCTGGCCCACGGCTTGCGCTCGGTGCCCTTGCCGCGGTCGTCGTCGCCGTCGGGGGAGACGTAGAGCTGGGGGCACTTGCCGCCGCTCTGGGAGCTGGCGGCGTACGGGTCGAAGGCCGTGGCCCCGACCCCGACGGCCGCGACCGCGCTGACCGCGACGACCGCCGCCGTTCCGGTCCTGATCCATCGTCTGGACATCGGTGTCCTCTTCTCGTGAGTGGTGCGGGTGGGTGGCTGTGGATTGCCGCCGGGTGGTTCAGGCCGTCGGCTGGACGACGTAGGTGGCGCCGCGCCGCGTCTCGAACACGGCCAGGTCGTCCTCGGGTCGCTCGACGGCGACCGGACCGTGCGGCCCGACGACGCGCACGGGCGCGTCGGTGCGCAGGCGGACCGTGCGGCCGAGCAGCGAGCGCACGCGGGCGTGGTCGAGTCGGCCGGCGGACCACGTCATGGTGATCTCGAAGCCCCCGCGGGTGCGCAGGCCGCGCACGCGCCCCTCGGGCCAGGCCTCGGGGAGGCACGGCAGCAGCCAGACCTCCCCGGAGTGGGACTGCAGGAGCATCTCGTTGATCGCCGACGTGCCGCCGAAGTTGCCGTCGATCTGGAACGGGGGGTGCAGGTCGAACAGGTTGGGCGCCGTCCGGCCGGGGGAGAGCAGCTGCGTGAGGTGCGCGTAGGCGCCGTCGCGCTGCAGGAGGCGGGCGCGGATGTTCATCTTCCAGGCCAGGGACCAGCCGGCGGTCACGGCCGGGCCCCGCAGCTCGAGCGACCGGTCGGCCGCGGCCGCGAGCTCCGGCGTCCGGCGAGGCGTGATCTGGTCGCTCGGGAACACGCCCCACAGGTGGGAGACGTGGCGGCTGGTCTCGGTGGCCGCGTCCTCCCAGTCGATCAGCCACTCCTGGAGCTGGCCGAGGTAGCCGACCTGGTTCGGGGGCAGCTTGTCGCGCGCGGCGAGGGCGGCCACGGCGGTCTCGCGGTCGAGGCCGAGCTCCCGCGACGCCTTGTCGAACGCGGTGAACAGGTCCCGCAGGATCTGGCAGTCCATCGTCGGCCCGGCGCAGAGGCTGACGCCCTCGTCATCGTCCTCGTGGTGCTTCAGCTCGGGGGAGTGCGACGGGCTCGTGACCAGGTAGCCGGTCGCGTCGTCGACGACGAGCGTGTCGAGGAAGAACTCGACCGCGCCGCGCAGCACGGGGAAGTACTCGCGCAGGGTGTCGAGGTCGCCGGTGTACTCGTAGTGCTCCCAGAAGAGCAGCGAGAGCCACGCGCCGCCGGTGGGCCACACCCCGTAGAAGGCGTGGTCGACGGGGGCGGTCCCGCGCCACAGGTCGGTGTTGTGGTGGGCCACCCACCCCCGGGCTCCCCACATCTTCCGCGCCGTCCGCGCCCCCGACTCCGCGAGCTCCTCGATCATCGCGAACAGCGGCCGCCAGCACTCCGCGAGGTTCGACGGGCCTGCCGGCCAGTAGTTCATCTCGCAGTTGATGTTGAGCGTGTACTTCGACTGCCAGGCGGGCAGCATCTCAGCGTTCCAGAGCCCCTGCAGGTTGGCCGGCTGGCCGGGCGCGCGTGAGCTCGAGATCAGCAGGTAGCGGCCGAACTGGTAGTACAGGGCGGCGAGCTGCGGGTCGCCGCCGACCCGGAACGCCGCCACCCGCTCGTCGGTCGGCAGGTCGGCCGACGGCGACGTGCCGAGGTCGAGGTCCACGCGCCCGAACAGCTCCTGGTGGTCGCGCACGTGCGACCGGCGCAGGACGCCGAAGCCGCGGACGCTCGCCCGCTCGAGAGGCGGCGCCGCCTGCTGGAGGGGGTCGCCCCCGACGTCGAGATAGCTGCGGTGGCTGGTGCCGATCGTGACGAGCAGCGTGACGGCGTCGGCGCCCCGCACCCGCAGCGACGTCTCGCCGCACACCACCGAGCCGCCCTCGGCGACGGCCCGTGCCAGGGCGACGAACCGCACCTCGCCCTCGAGGCCCTCGGCCTCGCCGGAGCGCCCCTCGAGCGCGAGCGTCCGACCGTCGTGCGCGAGGGTGGTCGTCTCCTGCAGCGACGTGAACGAGGCATCGACCGAGACGGCGCCCGGCACGTCCGCGCGCAGCCGCACGACGATCGCCTGGTCGGCGTGGCTGACGAACACCTCCCGGGTGTGCCGCACGCCGTCGGCGACGAACGTCGTGGTCGTCACCGCCGTGGTGAGGTCGAGCGAACGGCGGTACTCCGCGACGTCGTCGGTCAGCCCGGGGAAGGCGAGGTGCAGGTCGCCGACGGGCTGGTACTGCATCTGCTCCGTGGGCCGGCCCATGAAGCGCGCGTCGGCGAGCCGCTGGGCGTCGGCCCAGCGCTCCTCGGTGAGCAGCCGCCGGATCTCCGGCAGGGCCTCGGCGCCCGCGGGGTCGGCGTAGTCGTGCGGGCCGCCCGCCCAGACCGTGTCCTCGTTGAGCATGAGCGTCTCGGCCGTGACGCCGCCGAAGACCATGGCGCCGAGCCGGCCGTTGCCGACCGCGAGAGCCTCCAGCCACGCGGCCGCGGGCCGGGGGTACCAGAGCTCCAGCGGGTGGGTCGCGGCGTCGTCCGGGGCCGCGTCCCCCGTGGCGGCCTCGGCCGTGCCGGCGCGGGCACCGCCGGCCAGCACGACCGCTCCGGCCGCTGCGGCGCCGGTCGATCTCAGCAGGTCTCGTCGGGTGAACGAGGTCATCGCATCCACATCCCTCTCGTCGTCCGTCTCGTCGTCGAGGCCACGAAAGGTCGAACGGCTGCCCGTGCGGTCGGGCGTCGTCGCCTTCGGTACCGGAACTGCAGGGTGTCGCTGGAGTGCTGTCGCGGCCGGTGGAGGCCGGGCAGCCCTGCCCCGCCGTCCTCGCGTCCCGAGGTGCTCAGGGATGCGGTGCCGCGACGGATCGAATGTAGTACATCACATGTAGTACAAGTCAACAGGTCGAGAAGAGGCCCGGCGCTCCGGGCGGCAGCGGTGCCGCCGGGAGGGCCGGGCCTCGGGCCGTGCTACTCCTGGGGCCGGCGGCGCGCCCAGGACGACGTGATGTGCTCGCGCATCGCGGCCTCCGCGCCGTCCGCGTCACCGGCGGCGAGGGCCTCGAGGATCCGGGTGTGGCCCTCGTGCGTGGAACGGACGTCGTCGACGCTCGGGGTGCCGCTGTACTGCGGCGAGTGCAGCGCCTTGCCCTGGACGCTGGAGACGATCGCACGGCCGAAGGCGTCGCGGGAGGCGCGGTGGATCAGCTCGTGGAACTCGAGGTCGACGCGCGCGTACGCGGTGGGGTCGTCGACGAGCCCCGCGAGCTCGTCGAGCTTGGCGGCGAGCGCGGACCGCTGCTCGGCGTCGAGCAGGCCGGCTGCCCGCCGGGCCATCGCGCACTCCAGGGTGGTGCGGATCTCGATGAGGTTGTCGAGGTAGACGAGGCGGTCCTCGCGCTGGAAGAGCGCGTCGAGGACGAGCGGGTCGAGCAGGCTCCACTGGTCCTGGTCGAGCACGATCGTGCCCCATCCCTGGCGCGACGCGACGAGGCCCTTCTCCACCAGGGCGGTGGTGGCCTCGCGGATCACGGTGCGGCTGACCTCGTACTGCTCGCAGAGGGCGCCCGCCGGAGGGAGGGCGCTGCCCGGGGGGTGCTCGCCGACGACGATCGCCGTGACGAGGCTCTTCACCACCGCGGCGGCGAGCGGCGGGCGGTGTCGCTGGGGACGGGGCACCGCTCCGGCGGTCGAGGGCGTCGTTGTCATGTCGTCCGGGCTCCGTTCTGCGTCGCGGCCTGCGCTGACGGCCACCCCGAGCGTAGCGGAGGCTTGCGCACTCATCACTCGTATCATAAGTTATGACTTAGCCGACAGGCTCGACGAGGCGCTGGCACCAGCCGCTGCACCTCCCACGACCCGGCCTCGAGACTCGCGCCGACGGCGGCGCGTGCGGAGTAGGAGCAGCGGATGCGCATCACGGGATACCGGA
This sequence comes from Isoptericola nanjingensis, assembly GCF_050311635.1. Taxonomy (NCBI): domain Bacteria; kingdom Bacillati; phylum Actinomycetota; class Actinomycetes; order Micrococcales; family Promicromonosporaceae; genus Isoptericola; species Isoptericola nanjingensis. Next base: position 210,580 of record NZ_JBNOZL010000004.1, read on the forward strand.
CCCTCACCACCGTCCACCGATGGGGGCGGCCGGTGGGCGACGTCAACGGCGTCGTCGCGGACGGGGTGACCGAGGTACCGGTCGTGCTCCTCGAGACGGACGCCGGCGTCACCGGCGTCGGCCTCGGGGCGAGCGGCGACCTCGACCTGGTCTTCGGTGCCCTCGAGGGGCAGGACCCGCGGGCGGTGACCGCGCTCTACGACCGCATGCTCGCGTTCGTCTTCAAGTCCGGGCACGCGGGCAGCACGTTCGGCACCATCGGCGCCTTCGACATGGCGCTGTGGGACCTCAAGGCCAAGCTGGCGGACGAACCCCTGTGGCGCACCCTCGGCGCGGCCGACCGCTTCGTGCCCGGCTATGCGTCCGGGCTCGAGTACGCCCTGCCCGACGACGCGCTCGTCGAGCTCTACGAGCCGTGGGCCGAGCGCGGCTTCACCGGCGCCAAGGTGAAGGGGGGCCTCGACGTCGACCGCGACGTCAAGCGGCTCGCCATCGTCCGCGACGTCCTGCGCGAGAACACCGACCACCCCGACCTCATGTACGACGTGAACGAGGCGTGGGGGCGCCACCAGGCAGTCCGGTTCGCCCGCCGCGTCGAGGACCAGGTCGACATCATGTGGATCGAGGAGCCGGTACGCAGGTGGGACGTCGCCGGGCACCGGGCCGTCGCCTCCGAGCTGCGCGCGGCGGTCGCCACGGGTGAGAACCTCACGGGCCTGGAGCAGTACGGGCCGCTGCTCGACCGCGACGCCGTGGGCGTCGTGCAGGCGGGCAGCGTCTGGGGCGTCACGCACTTCCTGCGGGTCTCGGTGCTCGCCCTCGGCCGGGACCTGCCGGTCAGCCCCGTCGGCTACAACGCCAACCCCGTCGCGCACGCGTCGGCCGCCGTGCCCAACCACCTGGTCACCGAGGTGCAGGACCTGTCGTGGCCCGTGGGGCTCCGCGTGGACCAGGAGATCCAGGACGGCGGGATCGTGCTGGGCGACGCGCCCGGCCTCGGCATCGAGGTCGACGAGGAGCTCATCGCCACGAACCGCGAGTCCGGCACATGGGCCGTGCCGTCGGGCCCCCACGTGCGACCCGTCGACGCCGGCCTGCGCCTCGCGCGCCGCCGCGCGGGCGAGCAGCAGTGAGCGCCTTCCCGCAGGCCCGGGCCCGGCCCCGCGCAGTGCTGGCCTTCGACCCGCCCGGGCTCGTGGAGCGCATCTTCGGGGCGGACGGCCTCGAGCGCCTGGGGGCGGTCGTGGACCTCGACCCGGAGGTCGTCGTGGAGGTCGCGTCGGAGGCTGCGCGCCGCCGCCTCGCCGGCGCCGAGCTGCTGGTCGCCGGCTGGGGCGCGCCGCCCCTGCCGACGGACCTCGTGCCGCGGCTGCGCGCGGTCGCCTACGCGGGCGGCGTCGCGCGCACGTGCCTCGCCGACCCGGCCGCGCTGGCGGCGCGCGGGGTGACGGCGTCCCACGCCCGGGCCGCCAACGCGGTGCCGGTCGCCGAGTACGCGCTGGCGATGATCCTGCTCGCGAACAAGAAGGCGCACGCCGCCGAGCGGACCTACCGCGAGCGGCGCGCCGCCCCGGACGCGGACCGTCTCCTCACCGGCACGGGCAACTACCGCCGCACGGTGGGGATCGTCGGGGCCTCGCTGGTCGGGCGCCGCGTCGTCGAGCTGCTGGGGCCGTTCGACCTCGACGTGCTGCTGTACTCCCCGGAGCTGGCGCCCGGCCCGGTGCCCGGCCTGCCGGGGGCGCGGGCGGCGTGCCTCGACGAGGTCGCCGCGCGCGCCGACGTCCTGTCCCTGCACCAGCCGCTCACGCCCGAGACGGCGGGGCAGGTCGACGCCCGGGTGCTCGGCCTGATGCCCGACGGCGCCACCCTCGTCAACACCGCCCGCGGCGGCGTCGTCGACGGCGTGGCGCTGCTCGCCGAGCTGCGCACCGGCCGGATCGACGCGGTGCTCGACGTCACCGACCCCGAGCCGCCCCCGCCGGACAGCGAGCTGTGGAGCCTGCCGAACGTGGTGCTCACCCCGCACCTCGCGGGCTCCACGGGCACGGAGCTGCGCCGGATCGGCGACTCCGTCGTGGCGGAGGTCGAGCGGTTCGCCCGCGGGCTGCCGTTCGTGCACACGGAGGAGCTGGTGGCGTCGTGACGACCGAGGTGCGCGAGGATGCCACCCGCAGCAACGAGGCAGGAGGACGCATGGCGGCAGGACAAGCAGGCCCCGACGTCGCGGCGCTCGCGCGCTGGATGCGCACGTGGGTGGGCGACGAGGGGCAGATCCGGGGCTTCCACAACCACAGCGTGTGGGGCACCAACCCGGCGACGTTCGTCGACTTCACCAGCGGTCACCAGGCGTTCTCCGCCCCGGCCACCGCGGCGTTCGGCGAGGTGCTCGGCCGGTACCCCGACGACCGCGGGCTCGACCTGTGGCGCCGGATGATGCTCTTCCAGGCGCGGACCGTGCAGGACGACGGGCAGTTCCGCCACATCGGGTTCCAGGTGGGGGAGTCGGCCACCGCGGGCCTGATCCACAACATGGTGGGCTGCCTCGGCCTGCTGGAGGGGCTGCGGCACGCCGGGCACCTCCTGCCCGAGGACGAGCGCGCCGAGGTGCTCGCGGCCGTCCGGCACGACCTCGACGCCTGCCGCGTCTACGGCGGCGGACGCCCGACGCCCGACGGCACGGTGAACCAGGAGTACGCGCGGGTCTGGGCCAAGCTGCGGTACGAGGAGCTGAGCGGCGTCGACGTCTACGCCGCCGAGCTCGAGGACGACCTCGACGCCCTGGTGCGCCTCAGCCACGTGCGCGGGGTGCCCGACGGCGAGTCCGTGGGTGTCTTCCGTCAGCCGACCGACCGCGAGGGCGGCGGCATCCTCGAGCCCGCCGAGTACTACGGGCTCATGGTGGTGCCGCTCGTCCTGGGCGCGCGCCGGTTCGGCCGGCCCGACCTCCTGGAGGAGGCGGTGGCGATCTGCCGGCACGTCGCGCGCTCCGCCTGGGTGGACGACGCGGGCTGCACGCGGTTCCACCGCTACTGGTACGTGCGGGGCGGCACGCACCTGCTGTCGACCACGCCGATGCTGGTCGCAGGGATGGGGCTGAGCCTGTACGGCATCGAGGAGGTGCTGGCCGACGTCGACGTGCCCGAGCTGGGCGACTTCCGCGACGCGTGCCTGCGTACCTACGCGCACTACCAGTCGCCCGCGGGCCCGTTCGTCTCCGCCACGGGCTGGCACCACGAGGCCGACGTCGCGCCGAGCACCGCCTGGCACGCGCACGACCTGCTCTTCCTCGCCCGTCACGCGCTGGCCCGGGGTGACGTCGACGCGACGTTCTGGGACGCCGTGTTCGCGGACCCCGACCGGCAGGCGGTGATCCTGTCGGACCGGGCGTTCTGGGCCGAGGACGGCGTGCACTGGTGCATCCTCAGCCCGTACACGGCCGGGGATCTCAGCATCTTCGGCCGCAAGGACCGCGACACGTTCGCGCGGTCGTTCTTCGCCTGGACGGACAAGGAGCCGCTGCCGGCGGAGCTGGAGTATCCCGGGCCGCCGGCGTTCTTCGTCGCGGACGAGGGGATCTTCCGGATCGACGGCTCGGACCGGTCCACGGACGTCACCGTGGTCGGCCCGGTCCCGTTCCGAGGTCGTCTCGGCTAAGGCTGGTGGCACGCCACCTCTCACATGTAGCATGTATGACAAGTGGTCCTCGTTCTCGAGGACGACGCACCCACCCAGGGAGACAACGATGTCAGCAAGGTTTCGGCGCGGGGCGATCGGCGCCTCCGCGCTCGGGCTCGTACCCGTCCTCGCCCTCACGGCCTGCAGCTCCGGCGACGGCGGCGGCAGCTCGGGCGGCGGCGACCAGGTGCGGATGCTCGTGAACATCACCGACAACCTCACGCAGGCGAAGTGGGACGAGCTCGTCGCCCCCTTCGAGGAGGAGACGGGGATCGACGTCAAGATCGAGGGGCCGAGCGGCCAGTCGGTCGCCGAGACGTTCCCGACGCAGCTCGCGGCCGGCACGGCGCCCGACGTCATCCAGTCGATCTTCCCCACCGAGGACACGGCGCCCGAGATCCTCGACCTGTCGGAGTTCGACTGGGCGCAGGGCACCCCGATGGCCGACCTGTACTCCACGGACGGCGCGATCAACGTGGTGGGCGTGGGCATGCAGGCCCAGTCGCTCCTGTACTACAACAAGGAACTCTTCGAGAAGGCCGGCATCACGGAGCCCCCCGCCACCTGGGAGGACATGGACGCCGCCCTCAAGGCCCTGCAGGACGAGGGCGTGAAGAAGCCGATCGGCTTCGCCTCCGAGTGGGCCACCGGCGTCCAGGTGCAGGAGATCTGGCACCCGCAGCAGAACCTCAGCACCCCCGGGTGGCAGCAGGCCGTGGCCGGCGGGTCCTCGACGCTCGGCGACCAGTTCCAGCCGATGTTCGAGCACGTGGCCGGCTGGATCGACGCCGGCTACACGACCGCCGACGACGTGGCCACCGACAGCGGCACGCAGGAGGCGAACTTCATCGCCGGCGACGTCGGGATCTACCCGATGGGCTCGTGGTTCACCACGACGCTCGCGGCGTCGCCGCCCGAGTTCGAGGTCGGGATCTTCGCGCCGCCCGTCGACGACGCCGCGGACCAGCCCGCGCCGATGGGCGCCACGATGGCGTTCCCGTACATGGTCTGGAACGGGACGCAGGCCAAGGACGCCGCCACGCAGCTCGTGGAGTACCTCGTGACGGACGAGGACGCGATCGCCACCCAGGCGGAGATGGACAACTTCAACCGCGAGGGCCTGGACGCGAGCGCGAACGAGTACGCGGGGCTGGTCCAGGAGCTGCTCGACGCCGCGCCGTCGTTCGTCGTGCCCGGCAACCAGACGGTGGGCGACCTCGCCCTGCCGGTCGCCGGGTTCAACGAGAAGTTCACCGAGGTCGCGCAGGGGCTGTGGCAGGGCACGTCGCCCGCGGACGCCGCGGGCCAGCTCACGGCGTGGTACGACGCGGAGGCAGCGGGCTGACATGGCTCGAGCGAGGACGGCACGCGTGCTGGGGAGAAGGGGTGCGCTGGGCCGGGGCCTGATGACGGTCCCGGCGGCGCTGGTCTACATCGGTCTCATGGTGGTGCCGGTCGGGTACGCCGTCTACTACTCGTTCACCGAGTACAACGGCATCCCGACCCAGGCGCCCGAGTGGGTCGGGCTGGAGAACTACACGCGGATCTTCACCGACCCGACGGGCGACATGCACTCGTCGCTGTGGGTCACCGGGGTCATCGCGGTGGTGGGCGCGTTCGGCGTCAACGTGATCGCGCTGGGCCTGGCCCTCCTGCTGCGGCGGACCACCCCGTTCACGGCGTTCGCGCGGGCCGTGATGTTCTACCCGCACGTCCTGTCGGCCCTCATCGTGGGCTTCCTGTGGCAGGCGGTCCTCGGCCCGCAGGGCGCGGTGAACAACCTGCTCACCGGGTCGGGCCGGTCGACCCTGCCGTTCCTGTCCGACCCGGACTGGGCGCTCGCCACGATGATCGCCGTCATCGTGTGGGCCCAGCTCGGCGTCCAGCTCGTGCTGTACCTGGCGGGCCTGCAGGCCGTGCCCGCTGACCTCCAGGAGGCGGCGACGCTCGACGGCGCCGGCCGCGTGCAGGTGTTCCAGCACGTCACGTGGCCGGCGCTCGCGCCCACCGTGACGGTGACGATCGTGACGTCGGTGCTGTCGCTGCTCAAGGTCTACGAGGTCGTCCTCGGCCTCACCAACGGCGGCCCCGGTGACGCCACGCAGACCTGGGCCTACGAGATCCTCGCCGTGTCCTTCGCCAACAACAAGGTGGGGCTGGCGTGCGCGCAGGCGATGCTGCTCATCGTCGTCGCCGGGATCCTGTCGTTCACGATCATCGCGCTGCGCAGGCGCGCCGAAGAGGGAGCGGAGGCGCTGTCATGAGCCTGTCCGGCAGCCGGTCGGCGCGGACGCGCACGACCCTGCGGAACGGGGCGATCGCCGTCCTGTCGGTCGCGATGCTCGTGCCGCTGTACATCGTCGTCGTCAACGCGTTCAAGCCGCAGCAGGAGATCCTGCTGTCGCCGCTCGGGTTCGACCCGGCCACGGCCACGACCCAGTTCCTGCAGGACGCGTGGACCAACCCCAACTTCCCGGTGGTCTCCGGCTACGCGGTGACGCTGTTCCTGGTCGTCGCGTGCAACGTCGTCGCGATCGGGGTCTCCGTCCCCACGGCGTACGTCATCGCCAGGACCCCGACGGTCCTGTTCCGGGTGCTGCTGATGTTCTTCGTCGCGGGCATGTTCATCCCGGCGCAGATCATCCTGGTGCCCGCGATCTTCGTGCTGAAGGCGCTGCACCTCATGGGGACCCTGCCGGGCCTGGTGCTCTTCATGTCGTCGACGATGATCCCGTTCACCCTGTTCATCTTCACCGGGTACATCCGCATGCTGCCGCGCTCGCTCGACGAGGCCGCGGCGATCGACGGCGCGAGCCAGCAGCGCGTGCTGTGGCGGATCGTGTTCCCGCTCATGAAGCCGATCGTCGCGACGGCGTTCATCCTCAACGCGCTCAGCGCCTGGAACGACTTCGTCAGCCCGCAGCTCATCCTCGGGCCCGGGTCGTCGTTCCGGACCATCACCACCGGCGTGTACGCGGCCGTGTCCTCGTACACGACCAACTACGAGATCGTCTTCCCCACCCTGCTGCTGGCGGTGGTTCCGATCCTGCTCATCTTCGTCCTCATGCAGCGCCACGTCATGAGCGGCCTGTCCGCCGGCGCGGTCAAGGGCTGACCCGCCCACCCACCGGTCTCCCCCTCGCCTCCCACTCGTCTCGCACCTGTCCAGGAGAACCGCATGACCCTCGACTTCACCGACCCGGCGCAGGTCGCCCGGGCGATCCAGTACACGAACGTCAACCCCGACCTCACGCGCGACGGCGTGACGAAGCACCTCGAGACGTGCGCCGCCTACGGCTTCGACGCCGCGATGATCGCGCCGTACTGGGTGCCGCTGGCGAAGGACGTGCTCGCGGGCACCGGCGTCAAGGTCGCATCCACGCTCAACTTCCCCATGGCCAACGACACCCCCGAGATGCGGCTCGCCGCGCTGCGAGCGCTCGTCGCGGCCGGGGTGGACGAGTTCGACTTCCCGCCGCACCCGGGCCTGCTGCTCGGGGGCGACGAGGACCTCTACGCCCGCGACGTCGAGGACGTCGTCCGGCTCGCGCACGCCGAGGGCGTGGCCGTGAAGGTGATGCTCGAGTTCGGCTTCCTGCCCACCGACGACCTCAAGGCCCGCGCCACGCGGATCGCGTACGAGGCCGGCGTGGACTGGGTGAAGCAGTCCTCCGGGTGGGGCAAGGGCGGCCTGGAGGCCACCGAGCACGACGTGCGCCTGCTCGCCGCGAACATCGAGCCACCGTGCCGGGTCAAGGTGTCCGGCAAGGTCAACTCGCTCGGGAAGATGCAGCGCCTGTTCGAGGCGGGCGCCGAGCTGGTCGGCACCAGCTCCGGGCCGGCCATCGTCGACGGTCTCGTCGGCGACCCGGACGCCTACTGACCGGGCCGGACGCGCGGCAGACCGCACGACGACGCGACACGAAGGGGAGCGATGAGGCTCACGGTGGTGGGGAGCTATGCCAAGGCTCTCGTGATGACGGTCGACCGGCTGCCCGAGGCGGGGGAGACCCTGCTCGGGCGCGAGTACCGCGAGACGTACGGGGGTAAGGGCTCCGACATGGCCGTCCAGGCGGCCCGGCTCGGCGCCGACGTCGCGTACGTCGGGGCCGTGGGTGACGACGCGCACGGCGCGGAGTTCCGCGCCCTCATGGCCGCCGAGGGGGTCGACGACTCCCGCGTGACGGTCGACGCGACCGCGCCGACGGGGGTCGGGTTCATCGTCAAGGACACCGCGGGGCGCAACCTCATCGTCGTCGACAAGGGCGCCAACGACGGGCTCCTGCCCGACGTGCTGGACGCGTCGGCCGACGCGATGCGCGGGGCGGACGTCGTCCTGGCCCAGCTCGAGATCCCGCTCGGTTCGGCGCTGCACGCGCTCGCCGTCGCACGGGATGCCGGCGTGCCGACGGTGCTCAACCCGGCACCCGCCGTGGACCTGCGGGGCGTCGACCTGTCGGCCGTGGACGTGCTCACGCCTAACGAGCACGAGGCACGGGTCGCGCTGGGCCTGCTGCCCGGCGACCCGACCCCGGTCGAGGAGCTCGCCCGGCGCCTGCTCGCTCTCGGCCCGCGGGCCGTCGTCGTCACGCGCGGGGAGGACGGGGCGCTCGTGGCGGACGCCGCGGGCGCGGTGGCCGTGCCGGCCGCGGCGGTCGACGTCGTCGACTCCAACGGCGCGGGCGACAGCTTCAACGCGGCGCTCGCCGTCGCGCTCGGGGAGGGACGCGACCTGCGGGGCGCGGCCGCCTTCGCCGGCGTCGTGGCGGCGCTGTGCTGCGAGCACTGGGAGACGGTGCCGTCCTACCGGACGCGCGCCGAGGTCGAGGAGTTCCTCGCGAGGACGAAGGAGAGGGCATGAGAAGCGGACGGATCCTGCACCCCGGCCTGGCCGGGGCGCTCGCCACGCTGGGGCACACCGACGTCGTGCTGGTGACCGACGCCGGGTTCCCGATCCCGCAGGACGCGCACCGCGTCGACCTCGCGCTGACACGCGGGCACCTCGACGTGCGGACGATCCTGCGGGTGCTGCTGGAGGAGGTCTTCGTCGAGGAGGTGCACATGGCCGGCGAGGTGCGGACGCACCACCCGCACCTCTACGGCGACGTGCAGGACCTCTTCACCGGCTCGGGCGCCACGTTCCGCGGCACGACCCACGAGCACCTCATCGAGCACTGGGCGCCGCGCGCCAAGGTCGTGGTGCGCTCCGGCTCGTTCGAGCCCTGGGCGAACTTCGCGCTCGTCGCGTCCACCGCGCCGTTCGAGTGGTTCGCCGACGACGACGTGACGATCCTGCCGGAGTACGTCGAGCGGCGGCGGATGATCGCCGAGGGCGTTCGACCCGAGCTCGGGTAGCACGCCCCCGGCGTCCGGCGGGTTCCCGGTCGAGGACCGGTCCGAGACCGGCCGGGGCGACCGTCAGGCGTCGTCGAGCGCTGCCAGCCAGTCGGCCCAGAACGCCTTCCACAGCTCGGCCTCGGCCGCGGAGCCGAGCCGCTCGTGGGTCACGGTCAGGCGCAGCCGCGACCCGACCGGGTCCGGCGAGAACATCGCGACGCCGTGCTCGCCGTCGTCGTCGGACACCCCGAACCGCGGACTCTTCACGCCCGGGCGCGACCGCGGTGCGAGCGTGAGGCCGGGCACGAGGCCGGCGCGGTCGGCGTCGTCGTCGAGCAGGGCGCGCAGCGCGTCGCGGTCGACGTCGAGCAGCCGCGACCGGCTGACCGAGAACGTGCCGTCGGGCCGCTGGCCGGGCACGCGCAGCCCGGTGATGCGCTCGTAGCCCACGGTGACCGACTGCGCCCACCAGCCGGAGACGCCGTGTTCGCCCGCGACCCAGGCGGCGATGGCGGTGTGCCCGGCGTCGCGACCGGGGCCGGCGTCGACGAGCGCGACCCACTCGTCCCACCCGCGGCCGGTGCCCTCGCGGATCGTGTCGTCGGAGAGGTCGGGCTCCGACACCCAGGCGCGGGCGCCGGCCGGGGGAGGTGCCGCCCAGGCGAGGAGGGTGCGGCGCGCGGCGCCGTACCTCTCGCCGGTGGCGGCCATGCGCGCGCGGACGCGCTTCTTGAACGACTCCTGCGTGGCCATGAGGACTCCTGCGTGCTCGCACGGTGCGCCACCCGCGGCTCGCGCCCGCCGGCAGGCACCGGTGAACACGGTGTCCTGACCGCGTCGAGCACTCGAGGTCCCCTCTGTCCCCACCGCTCGCGCGGTCCCGGCGGCGCGAGCGCCGGTCCGGGGATCGGGCGGGACGCGCCGCCCTGCCGACCAGCATAGGGCGCGGCGCCGCCGGGCGCCCGGGACGGCGCCCGCGGCGTCAGGCGGCGGGGGAGACCAGCGCGCGCAGCTCGTCGTGGGGGAGGTTCGCCCCGAACGCCGGTGTGCCGGGCTGCAGGCGCGCGCCGGCGGACAGCGGGCCCGCGACGACGGGGTCGAAGCCGAGCCGGTCGACGAGACCGGCGACCTGCGCCACGTCGTCGGCGTCGTCCCCCGCGACGGCGATCGCCCGGCGGCCCGGGGCTCCCGCAGGACGGGCCCCGGCGTCCAGGTCGTGGTAGCCCATGTGGTTGAACGCCTTGACGACCCGCGACGCGGCCAGGAACTCCTGCACGAGCTCGCTCGTCGAGGCGGCCGGGTCGCTGAGGTCGGCTCGGTGCCCGTCCACCTCCCACCAGTAGTTCATGGCGTCGACGACGAGCTTGCCGGCCAGCGCGTCCGCAGGCACGGTGCGGTACCGGCCCAGCGGCAGGGCGAGCACGACGACGTCGGCCTTCGCCGCGGCCTCCTGGGCCGTGACGGCCTGCGCGCCGGGCGCGAGCACCTCGACGGTCAGCGCGATCCTCGCCGGGTCGCCGGAGCCCGCGACGAGCACCCGGTACCCGGCCTCCACGGCGAGCCGCGCCAGGACCGTGCCGACCTTGCCCGCACCGAGGACGCCGATCGTGGCGGTCACGCGGCACCGCCTGCCGTGACCGGCTCCGCCGGGGACGCCGCGGCGTGCTCGGCGACGAGCTCGCGGACCCGGGGGACCACCTGCGTGCCGTACAGCTCCACGTTGCGCAGGCGGGCAGCGGCGGGCTGCGCGCCGGTGGTGTAGATCATGTCGAACCGGCCGACGCCGAGCTCGGTCACCGCGGACGCGATCTTGCGGGCCACGGTCTCCGGCGAACCGATGTACAGGGAGCCGTGCGCCACCTCGGCGTCGTACTCCTCGCGCCGGATCGGCGGCCAGCCGCGGGAGGCGCCGATGCGGTCGCGCTGGAGGCGGTAGTGGGGCCAGAAGATCTCGACGGCCTCCTCGTCGGTGTCGGCGACGAACCCCGGCGAGTGCATCCCGACCGGGTGCGCCGTCGTGCCGAGCTGGGCGGTCGCGCGCCGGTACAGGTCGACGTACGGCGCGAACCGGCCGGGCTCCCCGCCGATGATCGCGAGCATGAGGGGCAGGCCGTAGTGCGCGGCCCGGACCACGGACTGCGGGGAGCCGCCCACGCCCACCCACGTCGACAGGTGGCCGGACTCGGTCTTGGGGAAGACGTCGGCGTCGCGCAGCGCGGGCCGGGTGGTGCCCGACCAGGTGACCGGCTGCTCCTTGAGGAGCTCGGTGAAGAGGTGGATCTTCTCGTCGAAGAGGAGGTCGTAGTCGGCCAGGTCGTAGCCGAACAGCGGGAACGACTCGGTGAACGACCCGCGCCCGAGGATGACCTCCGCGCGGCCGTCCGAGAGCGCGTCGAGGGTGGCGAAGCGCTGGAAGACGCGCACCGGGTCGTCGGAGGACAGCACCGTGACGCCCGAGGCGAGGCGGATCCGCTCCGTGCGCGACGCGATCGCGGCGAGCACGGTCTCCGGCGTCGAGATCGCGTACTCGGGCCGGTGGTGCTCGCCGAGGGCGACGACGTCGACGCCCACCCGGTCGGCCAGCACGGCCTCCTCGACGACCTGGCGGATCGCGGCGGCGTGCGAGACGAGCTCGCCGTCGGCGCCCACCGGGCGGTCGCCGAACGAGTCGAGCCCGAGCTGGAGCGTGGTCATGATGCCCTCCCGTGACGGTGTCGGTCGCCGGGGGTAACGTCGGAATTGACGTGTCAATTCCCGAGGGCTGGAGGGCGGCATGACCCAGGGCCGGGACGGCGGTCGGCGCTCGCCGACCAGCGACCAGCTGCGCACCTGGCGCGAGTTCGTCGAGACCACGGACGCGCTGCGCTCGCGGCTGTCCGCGCGCCTGCAGGCCGAGTCGGGGCTCTCGTCGTCCGACTACGCCGTCCTGCTCGCCCTGCACGACGCCCAGGGTCACTGCCTGCGATCGTCGGCGCTCGCGGACGCCGTCGGCTGGGAGCGCAGCCGCCTGTCGCACCAGGTGGGCCGCATGGAACGGCGCGGCCTGGTCGCCCGGCAGGGGAGCCGCGCGGCCGGCGTCGCGCTCACCGACGACGGCGCGGCGACGTTCCGGCGCGCGTCCGTCGCGCACCTGCGCGTCGTGCGGCAGCTCTTCGTCGACGCGCTCACCGACGACCAGCTGGCGGCCGCCGGCGAGATCGCCGTCGCGCTGCGGGCCGCGCTGGACCGTCCCGAGCCGTCCCCGGCCCAGGCTCCGGCCGAGGGCTGAACCGCTTCGGGGCAGGCCGCGCGCGCGTCGGTGGGTCGTGCCACGCTCGTCGCATGTCCACCTCTCCCGGGCGCGGCCCGGTGACCCCGCTCGTCGACCTGCACGGCAGGTCCGCGTGGAGCGTGCTCCCGCCGCTCATCCTCGGCTTCTTCATGATCATGGTCGACACGACCATCGTGAACATCGCCATCCCCACCCTGACCGAGCAGTTCTCCGCCTCCCTCATCGAGGTCGGCTGGGTCAACAGCGCCTACCTGCTCTCGTACGCGGTGCTGATGCTCCTCGCCGGCCGGCTCGGCGACCGCTACGGGCAGAAGTCGGTGTTCATCGCCGGGTTGATCGTGTTCACGACGTTCTCGTTCCTGTGCGGGTTCTCCGGCAACATCGGCTCGGAGCCCGAGATCGGCTGGCTCATCGGCTTCCGGGTGGTCCAGGGCGTCGGCGCCGCGATGATGACGCCGCAGACGATGTCGATGATCACGCGCGTCTTCCCGCCCACCCAGCGCGGAGCGGCGATGGGGCTGTGGGGCGCGACGGCGGGCGTGGCGACGCTCGTCGGCCCGCTCCTCGGCGGCGTCTTCGTGGAGACGATCGGCTGGGAGTGGATCTTCTACGTCAACATCCCGGTGGGCGTGGCGGCGCTGTGGTTCTCGGTCGCGCGGCTGCCGCACCTGCCGTCGCACGGCACCACGATCGACCCGCTGGGCGTGGTGCTGTCCGTCCTGGGCCTCGCGGCGGTGGTCTTCGGCCTCCAGGAGGGCGAGAACTTCGACTGGGGCCACATCTGGGGGCCGTTCTCCGTGTGGTCGGTGGTGGGTCTCGGCGTCCTCGTGCTCGCGGTCTTCGTGTGGTGGCAGCACCGCCAGGGCCCGCGCGCTCTGCTGCCGCTGCGGCTGTTCAGCTCGCGCAACTTCTCGCTCGCGAACGTCGACGGCATGGTCGTGACCTTCGCGATGATCGGCATCTTCTTCCCGCTGACGATCTTCCTGCAGTCGATCCTCGGCCTGACGCCCATCAATGCGGCGCTCGTGATGATGCCAGGCTCGCTCGTGTCCGGCGTCGTCGCGCCGTTCGCGGGCCGGCTGTCGGACCGGGTGCCCGCCAAGTGGGTGGTGGCGGCCGGGTTCGCCGCCATCGCCGGCGCGGTGCTGTGGCTCGCCGCGGTGCTCGACCCGGACCTGTCCCCGTTCGCGCTGCTGTGGCCCATGGCGCTGTTCGGCGTCGGCACGGGGCTCACGTTCTCGCCGCTGTCCAACCTGGCGACGTCGGGCCTCGACGCGCGCACGGCCGGGGCGGGCGCCGGTGCGTTCAACACCACCCGTCAGGTGGGCGGGGTCATCGGGTCGGCGGTCGTCGTGGCGCTGCTGTCCGCCCGGCTCACGGTCACGGTCCCGGCGGCCGCGCAGGACGTCGCCGCGCAGCTGCCCGAGCAGTACCGCCAGGCGTTCGTCGACGGCATCTCGCAGGCGAGCGGCAGCCTCGGCACGACGGCGGTCGGGTCGGTGCAGCTGCCCGACCAGGTGCCGGCCTCGGTCGCCGAGCAGGTCGGGGCGGCCGCCCAGCAGGCGTTCTTCGCGGGCTTCGCCGACGCGGCGGCGCAGACGCTGCTGCTGGTGGGGGTGGTGCTCGTCGTCGGGGTGCTCTGCGCGGCGGCGATGTCCCCCGTGCAGCACCGCGAGCACGAGGCCGCGCCGACGGCGGCCTGACACCCCCGGGAGCGTCGTGGGCGCCCGTCCGGCGCCGTTCCGGGCAGGAACGGCGCCGGACGAGCGCCCACGGTGCTCGATGGGTCAGGCGCGGATGTCTCCGCTGAAGTCGACGTCCCTGGTCTCCTTCTGCAGCCACAGCGCGACGAACGTGATCGCGGCCATCACCGTGAGGTACACGCCCACCAGCACCGGGGACTCGGCGGCCTCCCACAGCCACACCGCGACGAACGGGGCGACGGCGGCACCGAGGATCGACGCGAGGTTGTAGGCCACCGACGCGCCCGTGTAGCGCACGTTCGCGGGGAACAGCTCGGGCAGCAGCGCGGCCATCGGGCCGAAGGTCAGGCCCATGAGGGTGAAGCCGATGATGAGCAGCGACTGCACGCCGATCGTGCCGCCCGCGAAGAGGGGCACGAACAGCAGGCCGAAGGCGGCGATGCCTCCGGTGACGACCAGCAGCATCGGGCGGCGGCCGTACTTCTCGGCCAGGGGTCCCGACGCGAGCGTGAAGAGGCCGAAGAACACGCAGCCCACGATGAGCATCCAGAGGAAGTCGATCTTCTCGTAGCCCAGGCCCGCGGGGGAGCCGTCGGTGGGGGAGGTGGCCGCGACGCCGTAGTTCAGCGTGAACGTGGTCATCAGGTAGAAGAGCCCGTACGTGGCGAGCATGATGAACGTGCCCGAGACGATCTTGCGCCACGAGGTGCGGAAGACCTCGGCCACCGGCACCTTCGCCACGGCCTCCGCCTCGACGACCTTGGTGAACGCGGGCGTCTCGATGAGCTTGAGCCGCACCCACAGGCCCACGATGACGAGCACCGAGCTGGCGAGGAACGGCACGCGCCAGCCCCACGACGTGAACTGCGCGTCGGTGAGGGTCTGGGACAGCCCGATGAAGACGAGGTTGGCCAGGATGAAGCCGATCGGCGCGCCGAGCTGCGGGAACGTGCCCCAGATCGCGCGCTTGCCGGCCGGTGCGTTCTCGGTGGCCAGCAGGGCGGCGCCGCCCCACTCGCCGCCGAGGCCCAGGCCCTGGCAGAACCGGCACAGCACCAGGACGAGCGGCGCGAGCACGGCCCAGCCCGGCGTGGTGGCGGCGGGGATCACGCCGATGACGACGGTGGCGATCCCCATGGTGAGGAGCGACGCGACGAGAGTCGTCTTGCGCCCCACCCGGTCGCCGAAGTGCCCGAAGAGCACCGACCCGAGCGGCCGGGCGACGAAGGCGACGCCGAACGCGGCGAACGACGCGAGCAACGCCGTCGTGCCGTCCTGGTTCGGGAAGAACAGCGCCGGGAACACGAGCGAGGCCGCGGTCGCGTACGCGTAGAAGTCGTAGAACTCGATGGAGGTGCCGATGAGCGACGCGACGATGACGCGGCCGCGCGAGTTGACGGCCGGCGTCGGCGTGCTGGGGGCGCCCGACGTGACGGAGGAGGTCATGGTCGACGACCGTAGAACCGGCGTCCCGCATCATGAACAATTGTCTCAGGATATGAATAGCGCCCCGCTGCGTGCCGGTGCCCGCCGCGTGAAGGTGTGGTGAACGTGAATAAGCCCGCCGGGGCGCGTGTTGGCACCACCGTGTCGGGCGAGGCAGGATCGACGGCGCGCTGGGACGACGGTACCGACGGCATCCCAGGACCACTGCATCCGTAACGACGGGACGAACACGACGACATGAACGATCTGCTGCACGTCAACGGCGGGACTCCTCTCGAGGGCACGATCACGGTCCGGGGGGCGAAGAACTTCGTCTCCAAGGCGATGGTGGCGTCGCTGCTGGGCGAGTCGGCGAGCGTCCTGCGCAACGTGCCGCAGATCCGGGACGTGGGCGTGGTCACGGGCTTGCTGGAGTTGCACGGGGTGACGGTGAAGTCGGACCCGGACGCCGGGATCCTGGACCTCGACCCGTCCAACGTCGAGTCGGCGCACGTGGCGGACATCGACGCGCACGCGGGCTCGAGCCGGATCCCGATCTTGTTCTGCGGGCCGCTGCTGCACCGGCTCGGTGAGGCGTTCATCCCCGACCTGGGCGGCTGCCGGATCGGTGACCGGCCGATCAACTACCACCTGGACATCCTGCGCCAGTTCGGCGCGGTGGTGGACAAGATGCCCAACGGCATCCAGCTGCGCGCGCCGCGCCGGCTGCAGGGCACCAAGATCTCGCTGCCGTACCCGTCGGTGGGCGCCACGGAGCAGCTGCTGCTCACCGCGGTGCGGGCCGAGGGCATCACGGAGCTGACCGGCGCGGCGACCGAGCCGGAGATCATGGACCTGATCGCGGTGCTGCAGAAGATGGGCGCGATCATCTCGGTGGACACCGACCGGGTGATCCGGATCGAGGGTGTGGACCGGCTCGAGGGGTACTCGCACACGGCGCTCGGCGACCGGATCGAGACGGCGTCGTGGGCGTCGGCCGCGCTGGCCACCGGCGGCGACGTGACGGTCAAGGGTGCGACGCAGCCCGAGATGATGACCTTCCTCAACACGTTCCGGAAGGTCGGCGGCCGGTTCGACGTGCAGGAGGACGGGATCCGGTTCTGGCACCCGGGCGGGGACCTGGACTCGATCGTGCTGGAGACGGACGTGCACCCCGGCTTCATGACGGACTGGCAGCAGCCGCTCGTCGTGGCCCTCACGCAGGCCAAGGGCCTGTCGATCGTGCACGAGACGGTGTACGAGAACCGGTTCGGGTTCGCCGACGCGCTGCGGAAGATGGGCGCGACGATCCAGGTGTACAAGGAGTGCCTCGGCGGGCGCGACTGCCGGTTCGGGCAGCGCAACTTCCACCACTCGGCTGTCATCTCGGGCCCGACGCCGCTGTCCGCGGCGGACATCGAGGTGCCGGACCTGCGGGGCGGGTTCTCCCACCTGATCGCGGCGCTGGCGGCGAAGGGGACCTCCACGGTGCGGGGCATCAGCCTGATCGACCGCGGGTACGAGTCGTTCCAGGACAAGCTCGTCGCGCTCGGCGCCGACGTCTCCCGCGGCTGAGGCACCTCGACCGCCGGGGCCGGGAGGTAGGCTCTGGCCCCGTGCCGATCGCCCGACCTGACTCCCGTGGTTACCGCCTCGTCGCGCGCATCGTGCGGCCGCTGCTGTTCTCGATGGTCCGCTACGACTGGGACGGCGGCGAGGAGAACCTGCCCCGTGAGGGCGGGTTCATCGCCGCCGCCAACCACGTCACCGAGTACGACGCCCTGACCCTGGCGCACTACCTCTTCGACAAGGGGTTCGAGCCGCGGATCCTGGCGAAGCGCGGCCTGTTCACCGCGCCGGTGGTCGGGTCGGTGCTGCGCGCGACTCGGATGATCCCGGTGGACCGCGGCACGTCCGCGGCCGCCCGGTCGCTCGAGGACGCGGGCAACCAGCTCGGCAGCGGCGCCTGCGTGGCGATCCTGCCGGAGGGCACGCTCACGCGGGACCCCGACCTGTGGCCGATGGAGGGCAAGACCGGCCTGGCGCGGCTGGCGCTCGTCAGCCGGCTGCCGGTCGTGCCCGTCGCCCAGTGGGGCGCCCACAAGATCCTGCCGCGGTACGGCCGCCTGCTGCGGCCCTTCCCGCGCAAGCCCGTGACGATCGTCGCCGGCCCGCCCGTCGACCTGTCGGACCTGTACGACCGGCCGATCGACACGCAGACCCTGCGCGAGGCCACCAACCGCGTCATGGACGCGATCACCGTGCAGCTCGCCGGGATCCGGGGTGAGGCGGCCCCGTCCGCCCGCTTCGACCTTCGCAAGCACCCCGAGTACGAACGCAAGCAGACCGTCTACCCGCCCGTGGAGCGCCCATGACGAACCCGACCACCGCACCCACGTCCGGGAACCCGTCGGCGCCGACCCGTGTCGCCGTCCTGGGCTCCGGGTCCTGGGGGACGACCTTCGCGATGGTCCTCGCCGACGCGGGCTGCGACGTCCGCCTGTGGGGTCGGGACCCGGCCGTCGCGGCCGAGGTCACGACCCGGCGCACCAACAGCAAGTACCTGCCCGGCATCGAGCTGCCCGCGATGACGGGCACCACCGACGCCGCCGCGGCGCTGGCCGGCGCGCAGATCGTC
Organism: Isoptericola nanjingensis; assembly: GCF_050311635.1. NCBI lineage: Bacteria > Bacillati > Actinomycetota > Actinomycetes > Micrococcales > Promicromonosporaceae > Isoptericola > Isoptericola nanjingensis. The sequence goes on from NZ_JBNOZL010000004.1 coordinate 228,632, forward strand.
GTCGTCGCCGTGCCGTCGCAGGTGTCGCGCGCCACGCTCGCCGGCCTGCGGGACCTCGTCGAGCCCGATGCCGTCATCGTCTCCCTGATGAAGGGGGTCGAGCTCGGCACGGACGAGCGCATGAGCCAGGTCATCGTCGAGGCGCTCGACGTGCCGCTGTCGCGCGTGGCCGTCGTCTCGGGCCCGAACCTCGCGGCCGAGATCGCCCGCCGCCAGCCCACGGCGACCGTGGTGGCCTGCCAGGACGAGTCGGCGGCGAGGTTCGTCGCCGACGCCTGCTCGAACTCCTACTTCCGCCCCTACACCAACGACGACGTGGTCGGCGTGGAGCTGTGCGGGGCGGTGAAGAACGTCATCGCGCTGGCCGTCGGCATGGCGCAGGGCCGCGGCTTCGGGTCGAACACCGCCGCGACCGTCATCACGCGCGGCCTGGTCGAGATCACGCGCCTCGGCCTCGAGCTCGGTGCCGACGCCGCGACCTTCTCCGGGCTCGCGGGGATGGGCGACCTCGTGGCGACCTGCACGTCTCCGCTGTCGCGGAACAACACCCTCGGCCGCCACATCGGCGAGGGGATGTCGCTGGAGGAGGCGGTGGTCGCCACCGGTACGACGGCGGAGGGCGCCAAGTCCTGCCGCTCCGTGCTCGACCTCGCCGCCAAGCACGGGGTCGACATGCCGATCACCGCCGGGGTCGTCGCGGTGCTGTACGAGGGCCTCCCGGTGGAGGAGATGGCCCGCGGACTGCTCGCGCGCCCGCAGAAGTCCGAGGGCGTCGACGGCTGATCGTCGCCCGCCGTACGGTGGCGCCATGACTCCCGCGCCCCGGCCCGTCCTGGTGTTCGACGTCCTCGGCACGCTGGTCGACCAGGCGGGGAGCCTCGAGTCCGCGGTGCAGGGCGCGGGGCTGGACGCGGGGACCGCGCGCCGCGTCGTCACGACGTGGCTCGGCCGGGTCGCCGACCGGGAGCGGGACGTGGTCGCGGGGCGTCGTGGCTTCGCGCCGAGCGGCGTCCTGGACCGCGAGGTCCTCGCAGGGCTGGCGGCCGAGGGCGCGCTGCCGGCGTCCGCCGTCGACCGCCTCGCGACCGCCGCCGAGCGGCTGCGCCCCTGGCCGGACTCCGTGGCGGGCGTGGCGGCGCTGGCGCGGGACTTCACCGTGCTCGGCCTGTCCAACGCGGACCGTCGCACGCTCGCCGCGCTGCGCGGGGACGCCGGCCTGGCATGGCACCAGGTGCTGTCGGCGGAGGACGTCGGCACCTACAAACCGGATCCTGCGCTCTACGTCGCGGCGGTCGCGGCGGCGACGGGCGGTGCGACGGGCGAGGCGAGCGCCGGCCCGCCCGTCATGGTCGCCGCCCACGCCTGGGACCTGCGCGCGGCCGCCGCCGCGGGGATGCGCACCGCCTACGTGCCGCGGCCCCAGGGCGACGCCCCGCGGGACGACGACGCGTTCGACCTGCACGCCGCCGACCTGGCGGACCTGCACGGCCGCCTGCTCGACGGGGAGCTGCGGACGGTGGGCTGACGCGTCAGGTGGCGGGGCCGGCCCCCGAGCGCAGCGCCTGGTCGAGGTCCGCCCAGAGGTCCTCGACGTCCTCGACGCCCACGGACAGGCGCAGCAGGTCTTCGGGCACGGTGCGCGACTCGGTGGCGAACCGCCGGCGACGCTCGAGCGTGGACTCGACGCCGCCGAGGGACGTGGCGGGCACCCAGAGGCGCACGGCGGCGACGACGGCGTCGGCGGCGGCGGGACCGCCGTGCGGACGGACGCCGAGGATCGCGCCGAAGCCGTTCATGAGGCCGGCGGCACGCTCGTGCCCGGGGTCGCCGGGCAGCGACGGGTGCCGCACCTCGGCCACGCCCGGGTGCCCGGCGAGGCGGCGGGCGAGCTCGGCCGCCGACGCGTTCGCCCGCTCCACCCGCAGGTGCAGCGTGCGCAGGCCGCGCAGTGCCAGCCACACCTCCATCGGGCCGGGGATGGCGCCGTGCAGCGTGCGGTACGCCCGCAGCCCGGCGACGATCTCGTCGTCGCGGGCGACGGCGGCGCCCAGCACGACGTCGGAGTGCCCGGCCAGGTACTTGGTCACCGAGTGCACGACGACGTCCGCGCCGAGGTCGAGCGGGCGCTGGCCGAGCGGCGTCGCGAACGTGTTGTCGACGACGCTGCGCACGCCGCGCTCGCGCGCCGCCGTGAGGATCGCGGGCAGGTCCGCGACCTCCAGCATGGGGTTGGTGGGCGACTCGGCGAGCAGCACGTCGGCGCCGTCGAGCGCCGCGACCACCTGCGCGGTGTCGGAGATGTCGACCCGGCGCACGTCGACCCCGTGCCGGGCGGCGAGGTCGTCGAGGTAGCCCAGCGACACCTGGTACGCGTGCCGCGGCACCACGACCGCGCCGCCGTGGGGCACGTCGCCGACGGCCGCGATCACGGCCGCCATGCCCGAGCCGAAGACCACGCCGTGCCGGGCGCCCTCCAGCGCCGCCAGCGCCTCCTCGAACGGGTGCCACGTCTCGGTGTCCATCCGCGTGTACAGCAGCTCGCCGGGGCCGGTCACGCCCTGGTTGACGTAGGTCGAGCTGAGCACGACCGGCGGGTTCACGGGACCGCCCTGGACCCGGGGCGGGCGGCCCGCCGTCACGGCGAGGGTGGCGGGGGAGAGCGGCACATGCGGTCCGTGCGGGTCGTGCGTCATGGCCGCAGGGTACGACGGCGCACCCGACCGGCGACGCGCCGTCCCATCGACCTGGCTCTGACACGTCCTGGGCAGCACGAACCGTCAGAGCCGCGGCGGGATCCATGCCGACGTGGCTCTGACACCTCGGGTCAGACGGCGGCGCGCGGCTCGACGAGGCGGGCCAGCAGCTCGACCAGCAGGCGTTCGACGAGCGGCGCGGGCAGCGCCTCCACGAGTGCCAGCAGCGGTGCCATCGGACCGACGCCGGGAGCGGCGTCCGGGTCGTCGCCGACCGTCCCCAGGCCGACCGCGTCGAGCAGGGCCGCCGCCGTCGCGGAGTCGAGAGGTGCGGCGGGGGCGAGGGGCGGGAGGGAGCCGAGCAGCGCGCCGGCGTCGGGCCGTGGCAGGCCGCGGACGTCGTCGGCCGCCGCGCGCAGCACGGGCACGAGCTCGCCGAGCACCCCGTCGGTGACCGGGGTGACGGTGAGGTGCGTGGTGTGCGGCAGTCGGGTGCCGTCGCCCTGCCCCAGCCCGGGCTGGGCCTGGAGGGTCCAGCCCCGGGTGGAGACGGCGTCCGCCCACAGGTGCGGGTCCACGCGGCGCTCCGCCGGCACGGCGTCGTCGGCGGCGACGGCGAGCAGCGGCCCGACGGGGGAACCGACGACGCGCAGCCCGTCGATCCCGGCCGGTCCGTCGACGGCGTCGCGCAGCGCGAGGGTGGCACGCCGGGCGCGGCCGGCGAGCGTCGCGAGCCCGTCCGCGCCGAGGGCCTGCAGGATCGCCCACGCGGCGGCGAGCGGGCCGCCGGAGCGGGAGCCGAGCAGCGTCGGGTTCACCACGGGGTACCCGGGCCAGCGGGTGGTGGCGAAGTACTGCGCGCGCTGCCGGTCGCGGTCCCGGTGCAGCAGCACGGACGCGCCCTTGGGGGCGAAGGCGTACTTGTGCAGGTCGGCGCTCACGCTGGTGACGCCCGGCACGCGCAGGTCCCAGGCGGGCAGGCCGGGCCAGAACGGCAGGGCGAACCCGCCGATGCACGCGTCCACGTGCACGGGCACGCCCGCCGCGGAGGCGAGGGCCGCGACGTCGGCCACCGGGTCGGCGGCGGCGTGCGGGTACGACGGCGCTGAGACGACGACGAGGGCGACGTCGGCGGCTCCCTCCGGGCCGGCGGCCAGGCGCGCGCCGAGGGCCGCGGCGTCCACGGCTCCCGCCGCCGGGCCGTCGGCGGCGACGGGCACGAGGTCGAGCTCCAGCCCGTACAGGTGCGCGGCCTTCTGGAACGCGGCGTGCACCGTGACGGGCGCGACCAGCCGGGGTCGCGCCTCGCCCGGCCGCAGCCCACGGGCGGTGAGCCACATGTCCCGCGCGGACTGCACCGCGAGCAGGCAGCTCTCCGTGCCGCCGCTGGTCACGGTGCCGACGGTGTCGGCATCGCCGCCGAGCAGGTCGCGGGCGAAGGCCACGACGTCGCGCTCCAGGGCGGCCACCGAGCCGAACGTCGTCGGGTCGAGCCCGTTGACGGGCTGCATCGCGCGCGCGGCGTCGCCGGCGAGCGCGTCCAGCTCGGGGACGCCGGGGTCGTATACGTAGCTGAGCACCCGGCCGCCGTGGGTGGGGGCGTCGCGGTGGCGCAGGGTGGCCAGCGCGGCGAGCACGGCGGCAGGGTCCTGGGCCAGGTCGAGCGCGCCGTCGGGCAGGGCAGGGCGGTTCACGGGGCCTCCTGGGGTCGGGGAGCGGGAGTGTCGGCCCGGGTGGGGCCGGGGTCCGCGGAGGAGTAGGGGGCGACGTCGGGGGCGGCGTCGGGCGCGTCGACGTCGCGGCGGCGCAGCGGGTACCGGCCGAGGGGCAGGAGGCTCGCGGCCACGAGCAGCGCGGGCAGGAGGCTGAACGACGCGACGACGCCGAGCACGGCGGCGGCGGGCTGGACGACGGTCTGCCCGCCCGTGGACTCCACGTAGCCGGTCACGGCGAGCACCACGGTCAGCAGGGTGGTACCGAGCGCCATGCCGGTGGTCTCGCCCGCGGTCCAGACGCCGCCGAACGCGCCGGCGCGGTCGGTGCGCGTCGTGCGGGCGTCGTGCGCGATGACGTCGGGGAGCATCGCCATCGGCAGCGACTGCATGCCCGCGTACGCCGCGCCGGCCAGGGCCACGGGCCCGTACACCCAGGCGCCGGGCGACCAGGCGAGGGGCAGCAGCGCGAGCGCCGCCACGGCGAACAGCACCGACGCCAGCCGGAACGCACGCTCCTTCCCGACGCGCCGGGCGAGCACGCCCCACGCCGGCGTCACGACGAGCGCCGGCCCCACCAGCGCGACGAACAGGAACGTCACGGCGGCGGTGTCGTGCAGCACCCAGGTGGCGACGTACTGGGCGCCCGCGAGCATGGCGCCGGTGGCGAGCGCCTGCAGCACGAAGGTGCCGAGCAGCGTGCGGAACGGACGGCTCGAGCGCAGCAGCCCGAGTCCCTCGCGGTAGTGCGCGGCGAGCCGCGCCCGCGCTCGTACCGGCCGGGGCGGGGCGGGCGGCCCCGCCGAGCGCTCGGCCGTCGACGCGAGCAGCAGCGCCGCCCCGAGTACCAGCGACGCGGCCACCGCCATGAGCAGGTACCCGAGCCTCTCGTCGTCGCCCCCGAGCCCGCGCAGCGCGGGCCCGCCGCCGCCGAACAGCAGGATCGCGGCGGTGAGCACCACCACCCGCGCGGTGAGCAGGCGGGTCCGGGCGTCGTAGGTGCCGGCCAGCTCGGCAGGCAGGGCGATGTACGGCACCTGGAACAGGCTGAACGCCGTCGCCGCCGCGAGGAACGCGAGGAGCACCCAGGTCGCGGCGCCCGCCGGGGCGAGGGAGGCGGGGACGGCGAACGTCAGGGTGAAGAACACCGGCAGGGCGAGGCCGCCCACCACCATGAGGCGGCGACGACGCCCGGTGCGGGCGCGCTCGCGGTCGCTGGCGGCGCCGATGAGCGGGTCGATGACGACGTCCCACACCTTCGCGGCGGTGACCAGGAGGCCCGCGAGCCCCGCGGCGACGCCGAGCGTGTCGGTGAGGTAGAAGACCAGCACCAGGCCGGGGAGCGTCGCGAACCCGCCGGTGCCGACGGACCCGACGGCGTACCGGGCGACCGTGCCCCTGCGCAGCGTCATGACGCGGGATCGTAGCGGTCCGGGAATGCCGCGGGCGCCACCGTGCTTGTGCGTGCTGTGACCCAGGCGACGAACTCTGCCCCGGCCGGCCCCGCGCTCGGCTCCCTCGACCTCGACGCGGCGCCCCTGGTGCTCGGCGGCAACGTGTTCGGCTGGACGGCGGACGACGCGGCGTCCTTCGCCGTCCTCGACGCGTTCGCCGACGCCGGCGGCCGCATGGTCGACACCGCCGACGGCTACTCCGCGTGGGTGCCGGGCAACTCCGGGGGCGAGAGCGAGGAGACGATCGGGCGCTGGCTGGCGCGCACGGGTCGCCGCGACGACCTGCTGGTCGCGACCAAGGTCGCCGCGCACCCGCAGTTCCGCGGGCTCTCGGCGTCGAACGTGCGCGCCGCCGCGGAGGCGTCGCTGAAGCGCCTCGGCACCGACCGCATCGACCTGTACTACGCGCACTTCGACGACGCCGACACCCCTCTTTCGGAGACCGCCGCGGCGTTCTCGGCCCTCGTCGACGACGGCCTCGTGCGCGAGATCGGCGTCTCGAACTACACGCCGGAGCGGATCGACGAGTGGTTCGCCGCCGTCGACGCCGGCGGGCTGCACCGTCCCGTGGCCCTGCAGCCGCACTACAACCTCGTGGAGCGCGGGTTCGAGGACGGGCTGCGGCGGCCCGCCGAGCGGCACGGGCTCGGGGTGCTGCCGTACTACGCGCTCGCCTCCGGCTTCCTCGCCGGGACCTACCGTGACGGCGAGGCGCCCGACAGCCCGCGTGCGCAGGGCGCGGCGCGCTACCTCGACGACCGCGGGCGGCGCGTGCTGGCCGCGCTCGACGACGTCGCGGCCGCCCACGACGTGCCCGTCGCGTCCGTCGCGCTGGCCTGGCTGCGCGCGCAGCCGACCGTCGTCGCTCCCATCGCCAGCGCCCGGCACACGGGCCAGCTCGGCGCCCTGCTGCGCTCGATGACGCTGGAGCTCACCCCCGACGAGCTCGCCCGGCTGGACGGCGCCTCGTCCTGAACCCGGAGCTGTCAGGGCCACGGTGACGCCAACCTCCACGTGGCTCTGACAGCTCGGGAGGCGGGTCGGTCCTCGCTCAGTCCTCGAGGGGGCCGAGCACCGCCTGCGCGACGGTGGAGTGCGCGGACTCGTCGTCGCTGGGGTGGAAGATGCCGGCCAGCACGTCGCGGTAGAGCCGCCCCAGCTCGGAGCGGTTGAAGTACGTGGAGCCGCCGGAGCAGCGGATCGCCTCATCCACGACCTGCCGGGCCGTCTCCGTCACGCGGACCTTGAGCCCCGCCGTCGAGCGGAAGAAGCCGGCACCCTTGTCGACCTGGGCGTCGACCTCCCCGGCCACCAGGTCGAGCTGCGGCCACAGGCCGTCGAGCGCGAGGGCGGCCGTGCCGATGCGCCAGCGGATGTCCGGGTCCTGCGAGTAGGCCTTGCCGGTCTTCATCGAGCGCCGCTTCCCGACCGTCTCGACGGCGAGCGTCAGCGCGCGGTCCGCGATGCCCAGGTACACGCTCGCGAGCAGGATCTCGAAGCTGGTGAAGATGCCCAGCACGTACGGGTCGAGGCTGGGGCCGGGCGCGATGCGGCGCAGCACGCGGTCGGCGGGCGCGAGCGCGCCGTCGAGCACCGTGGTGCAGGACTGCGACGCCCGCATGCCGAGCGTGTCCCAGTCGTCCTTGATCTCGAAGCCGCCGCCGTCGCGGGTGACGAACGCGTGCACGACGCGCGGGTCGTCGGGGTCGGTCGCGTCGTCCAGCCCCATGACGCCCAGGCGGGTCCAGCCGGGGGAGTTGGACGTGAAGATCTTCGTGCCGTGGAAGGAGTACCCGCCCTCGCCGTCCGGGCGCGCCTCGGTGCGCGAGCCGAGCAGCACCAGGTCGTTGCCCGCCTCGGAGTAGCCGAAGCCGAAGACCTCGCCGTGCGCCGTCTCCTCGAGCAGCCAGTCCAGCGAGTGGTCGCCGCGCTCGTGCAGGAACCGGGCCACGCCGACCCACACGTGGTGCATGTTCACCGCGAGGGCCGTGGCGGGGGCGGCGCCGGCGAGCCGCGCCTGCTCGCGCGCGGCCTCCCGCAGGGTCAGCCCGGCGCCGCCCAGGTGCTGGGGCACCATCGCCTGCAGGTACCCGGCGGCCTTCAGGTCGGCGAGGTCGTCGGCGAAGAATGCGTTCTCGCGGTCGTACGCCGCCGCGCGGCCGCGGATCGTCTCCAGCAGCTCGTCGGTGAGGATCTGGCGAGGGGCGGAGAGCGGCGAGGGGAAGGACGACGGCGCGGCGTCCGGCGAGGTCACAGGCATGACCTCACCGTACGCCGCGCCCTGGCCCGGCCGCCCGGGCTTCGACGGCGGCGGGCCTGACGACGGGTCAGACGTCCGCCGTCGCCTCCTGCGCCTGCGGCAGCAGGCGGTACAGCACGTCCGCCAGCGTGACGACGCCCAGCATGCGCCCGTCGCGCCGCACCAGCGCGAGCTGCTCTCCCGCCTCGCGCAGCAGCGAGATCGCCGCGTGCACGGTGGTCGCCGCGTCGAGCACGAACGGCGCGCGCGCCACGGGTGCCACGGGGGCGGCGTCGTCGAGCAGCAGGGTGTCGCGCACGTGCACGACGCCGGTCACCTCGCCGTCGACACCGCCGTCGCGCAGCAGGATGCGCAGGTGGCCGGAGGTCACGGACACCGCCCGCACGTCGGCCGCCGTCGCGTCCGCCGGCACCGCGGTGGGCCGCGCGCCCGCGGCCACGAGCGTGTCGACCGTGAGGGTCTCCAGCTCCAGAGCGCCCGCTATCTGCGAGGAGTACGCGGCGTCGAGGGCGCCGACGTTCGCCGAGTGCTCCACGAGGTGACGCAGCGTGGTCGGGTCGTGACCCGCCTCGATGTGGTCCACCGGCTCCACGCCGACGGCCCGCAGGCACCGGTTGGCCAGCGCGTTGAGCCAGCGCAGCACCGGCCGGGTGAGCCACATGAACGCCCGCATCGGCAGGGCGAGCAGCGTGGCGGACGCCTCGGGGTGCGCGATGGCCCACGACTTGGGCGCCATCTCGCCCACCACGAGGTGCAGGAAGGTGACGATGATCAGCGCGAGCACGAAGCCCGCGACGTCGGCCACCCAGTACGGCGCCCCCCACCCGGCGAAGAGCGGCGTGAGCCAGTGGTGCACGGCGGGCTTGGTCACGGCGCCGAGCGCCAGGGTGCACGCCGTGATGCCGAGCTGGGACCCGGCGAGCAGCAGCGTGAGCTCGGACGAGCTGCGCAGCGCGGCCCGCGCGGACCGGCTGCGCGGAGCGGCGTCCTCCAGCCGGTGGCGGCGCGCCCCCAGCAGGGCGAACTCCACCGCCACGAAGAACGCGCTCAGCGCGATGATGACGACGGTCGCCGCGACGACGACCCAGGGGTTGCTCATCGGTCGTCCTCCTTCGCGGGGGCGGGCGTGGCGTCCGGGACGGGCTCGACCGTGCCCTTCGCGGTGCCCTCGAACAGGCGCACGCGCACCAGGTGGGGCACGTGGCGCTCGACCGAGATCACGTCGACCTCCAGCCAGCGACGGCGGGGCTCGTCGTGCACGAGGTCCGCCGGGTCCGGCGGCAGCTCGACCGTCACCGCGTCGCCCGCGCGGGGCAGCGCGCCGGTCTGCGCGATGAGCAGCCCGGCGACCGTCTCGTGGTCGCCGCGCGGCAGGTCGTGCCCGATGGCGCGCTCCGCCTCGTCCAGGTGGACGTCGCCGCCCATCACCCAGGCGCCGTCGTCCTCGGGCGAGACGGTGACCGGCAGGGCCGGGTCGTGCTCGTCGGTGATCTCGCCGACCAGCTCCTCCGCGAGATCCTCGAGGGTGAGCACGCCCGCGAAGCCGCCGTACTCGTCGACGACGACGGCGAGCTGGTTGCGGGTGCGCGTCAGCTCGGTGAGGGCGTCCGGCAGCGCCATGAGGGTGGGCAGCACCGTGACCGGTCGCATGAGCTCGGTGACGGGCGCGGCGTCGCCGAGGCCGGTCCGCAGCAGGTCGGTGAGCTGGACGACGCCGAGCGCACGGTCCTCGGCGTCCACCACGGGGTAGCGGGAGTGGCCGCCGGCCATGAGCGTGCGCAGCTCGCCCACCGTGAGGGCGGGGTCGACGGTGCCGACGCGCGAGCGCGGGATCATGGCGTGCTCGACGTCGTGCTGCGGGAAGTCGAGGATGCGGTCCAGCAGCACCGACAGGTCGTCGGGCAGGTCGCCGCTCTCGCGGGAGTCCGCGACGATGTGCTCGAGGTCGCGGGCGGTGGCGGAGTGCTCGACGTCGTGCACGGGCTCGATGCGCAGCAGCCGCAGCAGGGCGTTCGACGCCTTGTCGAAGACGGCGATGAGCCAGCCGAGCACCGTGAGGTACGCCGTCGTCGAGCCGGCCAGGCGCAGGGCCGTGGGCTCGGGGCGGGCGATGGCGAGGTTCTTCGGGAACAGCTCGCCGAAGAGCATCTGCACCAGCGTCGAGACGACGAGGGCCGCGACGGTGCCGACGGCCACGCCGACCCCGGTCGGGACGCCGACGCCGCCGAGCAGGGTGCCCAGCGCGTCGCCCACCAGGGGCTCGGCCACGTAGCCGACCAGCAGGCCGGTCACGGTGATGCCGAGCTGGGCGCCCGAGAGCACGAAGGACGTGCGGCGCGTGACGGCGAGGGCCCGCTTCGCGGTCGCGTCACCGGCCTCCGCGCGGGCGGCGAGCCGGGAGCGGTCCACGGTCATGTAGGCGAACTCCTGGGCGACGAAGTAGGCCGTCGCCGCCGTGATCACGAGGATCACCAGGATGCCGAGGAGGAGGGAGAGGACGGCGGTCACCGGTGGTGCACCGCCTCAGGGTCGAGCGGAGTCGGGGGCTGCGAGGAGCCCGGACTATGACTGGGATCGTCGGCGGGCGCGGCCTGGTCCTCGGCCGCGGGCGCCGCGATGGCGTTCGCGTCGTTCGTGATGTCCACGATCGCCCCAACGTCGCTCCCGTGCCATCGGTTCCCGGCGCTACGCTCCCGTGCACACGGTCGACGAGGACCGTGCCGCACGAAGGGACCGCCATGTCCGAGACCAGCACCGACCGCTCCGTCATCCGCAGCCCGCACGCCGACGTCGAGATCCCCGACGTCACCCTCCACGAGTTCCTCTTCGCCTCGTTGGACGACGCTGACCGGGGTCGTGTCGCCCTGGTCGACGGTCCGAGCGGTGCCACGACCACGTACGGCGAGCTGCGCGACCGCGTGGACGCCGTCGCCGGGGCGTTCGCCGCCCGCGGCCTGGGCGTCGGGGACGTGGTGGCCCTGCACAGCCCCAACGTGCCCGCGTTCGTCGCCGTGTTCCACGGCCTGCTGCGGGCCGGGATCACCGTGACGACGATCAACGCGCTCGCGTCCGGGCGCGAGGTCGCCAAGCAGCTGGGGTCGTCGGGGGCGAAGGCGCTCGTGACGGTCTCCGCGCTGCTGCCGGCGGCCGAGGCGGGTGCCGACGCCGTCGGGATGGCGACCGCCGACGTGGTCGTGCTCGACGGCGCGGACGGCCACCCGTCGCTCGGCGAGCTCCTCGCGGGCGGCCACGCCGCGCCCGACGTCGCGTTCGACCCCCGCACGCACCTCGCCGTCCTGCCGTACTCGTCCGGCACGACCGGGCTGCCGAAGGGCGTGATGCTCACCCACCGCAACCTCGTGGCGAACGTGGTGCAGACGGAGGCGTACCTGCCCCTCACGCGCGACGACGTCATCCCCGCGGTGCTCCCGTTCTTCCACATCTACGGCATGACGGTGCTGATGAACGGCGCGATCTACCAGCGGTCGACGCTCGTCACGCAGCCGCGGTTCGACCTCGCCGAGTACCTGCGCGTCGTCGAGCAGCACCGGGCCACCGTGCTGTTCGTCGCGCCGCCCATCGCGCTGGCGCTCGCCAAGCACCCCGCGGCCGCCGGTCGTGACCTGTCGAGCGTGCGGATGCTCATGTCGGGGGCGGCGCCGTTCGACGAGCACCTGGCCGAGGCCGTGGCCCGACGCCTGCCGGGCGCCCGGGTGCTGCAGGGGTACGGGATGTCGGAGATGTCGCCGGTCTCGCACGTCGTGCCCGTCGACCGGACCGACATCTCCCCGGGCACCGTCGGCCTGCTGGTGCCGAACATGCTCGCCCGGGTCGTCGACCCGGCCACGGGGGAGGCGATCGCGCAGCCGGCCGAGGGCGTGAGCGCGCCCGGTGAGCTGCTGTGCGCCGGTCCGAACGTCATGGTCGGGTACCTCGCGGACGAGCAGGCCACCCGCGACACCCTCGAGCCGGACGGCTTCCTGCACACCGGCGACATCGTGACGGTCGACTCCGACGGCGCGTTCACCGTCGTCGACCGGCTCAAGGAGCTCATCAAGCACAAGGGCTACCAGGTGGCGCCGGCGGAGCTGGAGGCGCTGCTGCTCACGCACCCCGAGATCGCGGACGCGGCCGTGATCGGCGTGCCCGACCCGGAGTCGGGGGAGGTGCCGAAGGCCTTCGTCGTGCGGGCCGAGGGCAGCGCGTTGACTGCCGCGGACGTGCAGGACTTCGTTGCGGCACAGGTCGCGCCGTACAAGAAGGTGCGGGTCGTGGAGTTCGTCGACGCGGTCCCGAAGTCCGCCGCGGGGAAGATCCTGCGCAAGGAGCTCCGCGCCCGCTGAGGCGGTCGGGACGGCGGGCCCGGGTCCGGTAGGTTGGGCGGCGATGTCCGACGCCACCGCCGCTCCCACGACGAGCCCCGTCCCTGCCGTCCCGACCGCGGGTGACGGCACCCCGCGCAAGACCCGCGTCGCCGTGCTGTTCGGCGGGCGCTCGGGCGAGCACGCCATCTCCGCGTCCACCGCGGCCGGCGTGCTGCGCGCGATCGACCGCGACCGCTACGACGTCGTGCCCGTGGGCATCACGCGCGCGGGCCGCTGGGTGATCGCCGCCGACGACCCGGAGCGCTGGCAGATCACCGACGGCCGCCTCCCGGAGGTGACGGCCGACTCCGGCGCCGAGGTCGTGCTGTCGCTCACCCAGGGAGAGCGCATCCTGCGCGTGCTGGAGCCGGGTCAGGTGCCCGCGCTGCTCGGCGAGGTCGACGTCGTCTTCCCGCTGCTGCACGGCCCGTTCGGCGAGGACGGCACGGTGCAGGGCCTGCTGGAGCTGTCGGACGTGCACTACGTCGGCGCGGGCGTGCTGGCCTCGGCGGTCGGCATGGACAAGCACTTCATGAAGCTCGTGCTCGCCGGCCAGGGCCTCACGGTCGGCCCGTACGTCGTGATCCGGCCGAGGGACTGGGAGCGGGACCGCGCCGCGTGCGTCGCCGCCGTCGAGCCGCTGGGGCTGCCGCTGTTCGTCAAGCCCGCCCGCGCGGGGTCGTCGCTCGGCATCACGCGCGTGGACGACCTGGCCGACCTGCCCGCCGCCGTCGAGGCCGCGCGCGAGCACGACCCCAAGGTGGTCGTCGAGGCAGGGATCGAGGGTCGCGAGATCGAGTGCGCGGTGCTCGGCGGGCACGACGGCGCCCGGGCGCGCGCGTCGCTGCCGGGCGAGATCGTCGTCGACCACGACAGCCACGCGTTCTACGACTTCGAGGCGAAGTACCTCGACGAGGCGCACGTCGACCTGCGCTGCCCGGCCGCGCTGCCGCAGCCCGTCATCGACGAGATCCGCGAGGTCGCGGTGCGCACCTTCGAGGCCGTGGAGGCCGAGGGGCTGTCCCGGGTCGACGTCTTCGTCACCCCCGACGAGCGCGTGATCGTCAACGAGATCAACACCATGCCGGGGTTCACGCCGTTCTCGATGTACCCGCGCATGTGGGAGGCCTCGGGCGTGAGCTATCCCGAGCTCGTCGACGAGCTCATCCAGCTCGCCCTGGAGCGGCCGACCGGCCTGCGCTGACCGCGCCACGCCCGGAGGGTCAGGGCACCACCAGCTCGCCGAGCGGGCCCGGCGCGTGCGCGACCTCCCACAGGAACCCGTCGGGGTCGGTGAAGTAGCCGGAGTAGCCGCCCCACTCGCGCCGTACGCCGTCGCGGACGGTCGGAGCCCCGGCCCGGCGCGCCTGCTCGAGGACGGCGTCCACGCCGGCAGGGGCCCCGACGTTGTGCGCGAGGGTCAGCGGCGCGGTGCCGCCGCGCACGACCGGCCCGATCTCCTCGGTGGCGTGCTCCTCGTCCCACATCGACAGCACGACGTGCTGGCCGACCTGGATCATCAGCACCTCGCCGGGGGCCTCGAGGAGCGGTTCCCAGCCCAGGCCGTCCACGTAGAACCGCCGGGTGGCGGCGAGGTCGGCGACGACGAGGGTCACGAGGCTCAGGCGTTGGTCCATCCGGACACCGTGCCACGGGCGGCCGACGCGCGCCTCGGCAGTCGCATCAGGTGCACTGCGCGGTCGGCGGCACGTTGCTCACGGCCTGGGCGAGGTCGCCGATGAACGACGTCGAGTGGCTCTCGGTGACCGACGGCGGCACGACGACCTCGACGGCGGGCTCGCGGCCGTAGGTGGTGAACCGCCACGTGCCGTCCTTCCCGGCCTCGACGATCCAGTCGACGGCGCCCGCGGGCGACTCGACCCGCTGGCAGTCGGGCGACGGCCCGGGCGGGGTGACGCCGCAGCGCAGGGTCACGGCGGCCCCGGGCTCGCCCCAGGCGGCGGTGGCCTGGGCGTTGGTCTTCGCCTTGTCGAGGTCGCCCGCGAGCACGTCGGGCAGCGCGAGCATGACGGGCGCGCAGTCCGGGTTCGCGGCGTCCTCGGCGGGCGTCGCGCCGATCGTGGTGGCGCAGGCCGCCAGCGGGAGGACGAGGACGCCCAGCGCGGCGGCGCGGGCGGCACGGGACGGCATCAGGGCACGAGCACGACGGAGCACACGGGGCACGGCGACCACGCTACCGGGCGGGACGTGCCCGACGACCGCCTACAGTCGTCCCCGTGACCGACGCCACCCGCCCCCTCGTGCGCGACCTGTCCGAGGAGGACCTGCTCGCGCGGATCTTCCCGCTGCTGCCCCTGGCGTCGGCGACCCTGCTCGGCCCGGGGGACGACGCGGCGGTGGTGGCGGCCCCGGACGCGCGGTTCGTCGTCACGACGGACGTGCTCGTCGAGGACCGGCACTTCCGCCGGCGCTGGTCGGGCGGGTACGACGTCGGGGCGCGGGCCGCGACGGCCAACCTCGCGGACGTCGCGGCGATGGGCGCGCGCCCGACCTCCGTGGTCGTGTCGCTCGTGGTCCCGGGGGACCTGCCGGTCGACTGGGTGACCGGGCTGGCCCGCGGCCTCGCTGACGTGTCCGCGCCGGTCGGCGCGGGCGTCGTGGGCGGGGACCTGTCGGGAGGCGAGACCGTGGTCGTGGCGGTCACCGCGCACGGCGACCTGGAGGGCCGTGCCCCCGTGACGCGCGCCGGCGCGCGGCCGGGCGACGTCCTGGCCTACGCGGGGCACCGTGGGCTCTCGGCGGCGGGCCTCGCGCTGCTCGACGCCGGCGCGGCGACCCCGGCGGACGCGACGACCGTCGACGACGCGGCGGGGGTCGGGGCCTGCGTGGCCGGCTACCTGCGCCCGCAGGCGCCGCTCGCCGCCGGCCCGGCGGCGGCCCGGGGCGGGGCCACCGCGATGCTCGACGTCTCCGACGGACCGCTGCGCGACGCGGGCCGGCTGGCTCGCGCGAGCGGTGTCGGCGTGGACGTCGAGGCGGGCGCGCTGGCGGGCGACGTCGAGCGGCTGCTGCCCGCCGCCCGGGCGCTGGGGCTCGGGCCGGAGGCCGCCCGGGACGCCGCGCTGGGGTGGGCTCTCACCGGGGGAGAGGACCATGGCCTGCTCGCCGCGTTCCCGCCCGGCGTCGCGCTGCCGGCGGGGTTCCGGCGGGTGGGGAGCGTGCGACCGGGGCCCGCCATCGTCACCGTCGACGGCACGGAGCCTGCCGCGCGCGGCGGCTGGGACCACTTCGGCGGCTGAGCCGCGGGCGACGACGCTCAGCCGCGGCGGTAGCGCACCTCGGTGACGGGGGTGTCGCCGATGTCGTCCATGCGCTCGACGCCGTCCGCCTGGAAGCCGTGGCGGCGGTAGAAGTGCCGGGCGCGCTCGTTCTGCGCGAGCACCCACAGCGACATCGGCGTGCCGTCGGGGACGTCGGACAGGACGGTGCGCATGAGGTCGCGGGCCACACCGCGGCCCCAGGACTCGGGGTCGAGGTAGATCGCGTAGAGCTCGAGGTCGCCGTCCTCGGCGTCCTCGTCGCGCGACGGTCCGTAGCTCGCGAAGCCCAGCAGGCGCCCGTCGCCCTCGGCGACGAGGGTCGTGCGGGTGCCCTCGTCGAGGATCTGCTGCCACTGGGCGGCGCGCTCGGCCGCGTCGAGGGAGTCGAGGTACTCGGCCGGCAGCACGCTGGCGTAGGCGCCCTTCCACGAGGTGAGGTGCACCTGGGCGATCCGCCCGGCGTCGGTCACGGCGGCGGGCCGGATCTCCACGTCGCTGTCGGTCTGCACGATCATCTGCTCAGAGTGCCACGCCGCCGCCGCTTCGGCCAAGGCCGTTTGGTGAATCCTTCACGAATTCTTTGCCGGTGTCCACGGGCGACGAGCGCGCCGGGACGCGGGGGGTGTGCGAGGGGACGACGAGACGCCCGTCGGGAAGATCCCGACGGGCGTCTCGTGGAAGCGTCGATGCACCGGGCGTGCCCGGTGCGCAGGCTCAGGCCTGGCGCGTGACCTTGCCCGCCTTGAGGCAGGAGGTGCAGACGTTCACACGCTTGGGGGTGCCCGCGACCACGGCACGGACGCGCTGGATGTTCGGGTTCCAGCGGCGCTTCGTGCGGATGTGGGAGTGCGAGATGCTGTGCCCGAAGCCCGGGCCCTTGCCGCAGACGTCGCAGTTGGCAGCCACGGTCTCTCCTGAATCGTCGTGACACGACCCGCGCCAGGGCAGCAGGACGTGAAGCTTGGTGGTTGGGGGAGCCCGGAACAAGCCGGGCAACCACACGAGGATAGCCGATGTCGGGAGTGCCCCTCAACGTGGGGTCCCTCACCGCTACCGTGGGGGGCGTGCAGCAGCCCGAGCTCCTCGACGCCGCCGTCGTCCGTGCCTGGGTGAGCACCGCCGCCCGCGCCCTGGCGGAGGCCCGCGCCGAGATCGACCGCGTGAACGTCTTCCCGGTGGCCGACGGCGACACCGGCACCAACATGTACCTCACGATCCGCGACGCCGCGGCGGCCGTCCGCGTGGCGCCGGCCGACGCGGGTGGTGCGCGGCTCCTGCGGCTGGCCGCCCGGGCCGCGCTGCTCGGGGCCCGGGGGAACTCCGGGGTGATCCTCAGCGAGTGGCTCCGCGGCCTCACGGTCGCGGCCACGCGGGGCGACAGCCTCGCGATCGCGCTCGACACCGCGGCCCGGACCGCGCGCCGCGCCGTCGCGCACCCGGCACCGGGCACGATCCTCACGGCGGCGGAGTCCGCCGCGGCGGCGGCCCGGCACGCCGAGGCGGGAGGGATGGTCGGTCCCCCCGGGGCGGCCGCACGACTGTCCACGACCGACGCGGCGTGCCGCGGCGCGCGGGAGGCGGCGCTGCGCAGCGTGGGGGCGCTGGAGCCCCTGCGTGCGGCGGGCGTGCTCGACGCCGGCGCCTGCGGGCTGGTGCTCGTGCTGCTGTCGCTGGCGGCGGCGCAGCGGGCGGCCGCCGAGGGAGTGTCGGGGGCGTCCGGCAGCATCGGCCCCGTGCTGCTGGACATCGACCTGCGCGGCCATGTCGGTCATGCCGCTCCCGCGCCCGCCGCGGGGGGCGACGACGCGTCGTCGCCCGACCAGGGCGCGGCGTCCGGTGGCGTCCGTGACGCCGGCCGGCACGAGCACGGCGGCGTCGCGACGGACGACGTCGAGCTCATGTTCGTGCTGGAACGGTCGGCGTCCGCTGCCGACTTCAGCCCCGGCGCGGTGGCCGACGCGCTGCGCGCCGACCTGGACGACGTCGGGAGCTCGGTCGTCGTCGTGGGCGGCGGCGCCGAGGACGGCGCGGGCGCGGGTGACGCCGACCGCTCGCTCTGGCAGGCCCACGTGCACACCGCGGACCTCGACGCCGCGCTCGGCGTGGCACGGCGCTGGGCGTCGCGGGGCGCCGTGTCGCGGGTGTCGGTGCGCCACCTCGCGGTCCCGCCCGACCGGTGGGCGGTGGTGGTCACGACGGCCGCGCCGGCGCTGGCCGCGGAGCTCGCGCGCGGCGGCGCCGTCGTGGTCCTGGACCTCGACGTCCCCCCGACCGCGGCGGACCTCGTCGCCGCGGCCGTCGGGGCGGGTGCCCCGCGGGTGCTGGTCCTCGCGCCCGAGGCGCTGCAGCCCGACCCCGCGGGTCCCGGGGCGGAGGCCGCGGACGAACCCGAGGCGGCGCCCGAGATCGTGCGGGTCGTCGCGCCCGGGGACGTGCACCTCGTGGCGGGGATGTCCGCGCTGGCGGCGACGCTCGACGACCCCCGGGAGGAGGACGCGGGCGTCCCCGACGCCGTCGGCGCGGTGGTCGCCGGGCTGCGCGTCGGCGGCGGCCCGGCCGTCACTGTCGGCGCGGTCGTCAAGCGGCTCGTGGCGGGTTCCCCGACCGCGATCGTCACCCTGCTGCCGGACGACGACGTCCCCGACGCCACGGTCGAGGTGCTCGCGTCGAGGGCCGCGGCCGTGTCCGACGGCGCGGACGTCGTCGTCATGCGCACCGGCCGCCCCGGGGACCACGTGGCGATCGGCGTCGAGCCGCTCCACGCCGACGCGGCGGAGGGCCGCGCATGACCGGGCGCGAGGGCGAGGCGCTGACCAAGGTGCTGGGGGCCCGCAGCGCGGGCCCGCTCGCCAAGCTGGGGCTCGTCACCGTCGGGGACCTGCTGCGGCACTACCCGCGCCGGTACGGCGACCCCGGCACGCTCACGGACATGGACAGGCTGGCGCTCGGCGAGCACGTCACCGTGATGGCGCGGGTCGCGCGGGCGACCGTCCGGACCATGCGCTCGCGCGCGGGCGCGATGCTGTCGGCGGTCGTCACGGACGGCCGGCACGAGCTGGCGCTGACGTTCTTCGCCAAGCGTGCCGGCGCGTTGCGGCCGCACGAGGACAAGCTGCGACCGGGGCGCGTGGGGCTGTTCACGGGGGTGGTGAGCGAGTACCGCGGCACCCGCCAGCTCACCCACCCGGACTACGTCCTCGTGGGCGTCGACGCGGACGACGCCGAGGAGGCGATGTTCGAGGCGAGCCGCCCCATCCCCATCTACCCCGCGTCGTCGTCCGTGCCCTCCTGGCGCATCCAGCGGGCCGTGCGCACGGTCCTCGACCCGCTCACCGAGGCGGACGTCGAGGACCCGGTGCCCGACGAGGTCCGCGCCCTCCACGGGCTGCCGGGCCGGCTCGACGCCCTGCGCGCGATCCACCACCCCGTCGACCAGCGCGCGTGGCAGCAGGCGCGCCACCGCTTCCGCTTCGAGGAGGCCTTCGTGCTGCAGGCGGCGCTCGCGCAGCGCCGGGCGCACGCCGCCGAGCAGGAGGCCACCGCCCGCCCCCTCCGCGGCCCGGGGGAGCCGAGCCTGCTCGCCGACTTCGACGCGGGCCTGCCCTTCACGCTGA
The DNA here is from genome assembly GCF_050311635.1 of Isoptericola nanjingensis. Taxonomy (NCBI): domain Bacteria; kingdom Bacillati; phylum Actinomycetota; class Actinomycetes; order Micrococcales; family Promicromonosporaceae; genus Isoptericola; species Isoptericola nanjingensis. The sequence continues at coordinate 248,010 of NZ_JBNOZL010000004.1, forward strand.
CGGAGGGGCAGGCCTCGGTGGGCGAGGACCTGGCGCACGAGCTCGCGCAGGCACGCCCCATGCAGCGGCTGCTGCAGGGCGAGGTGGGGTCCGGCAAGACGGTCGTGGCGCTGCGGGCGATGCTGCAGGTGGTCGACGCCGGCGGGCAGGCCGCGCTGCTGGCGCCCACGGAGGTGCTCGCGGCGCAGCACGCCCGCACGCTGCGGTCGCTGCTCGGGCCGCTGGCCGAGGGCGGACTGCTGGGCGGGGCCGCGCACGGTACCCGGGTGGCGCTGCTCACCGGCTCGCTCGGCGCGGCCGCGCGCAAGGAGGCGCTGCTGCAGGCGGCCGGCGGCGAGGCGGGGATCGTCGTGGGCACGCACGCCCTGCTGGGCGACCAGGTGCAGTTCGCGGACCTGGGCCTCGTCGTCGTCGACGAGCAGCACCGGTTCGGCGTCGAGCAGCGGGACGCGCTGCGCGCGAAGGGACGGGTGGCTCCGCACGTGCTCGTCATGACGGCCACGCCCATCCCCCGGACGGTCGCGATGACGGTGTTCGGCGACCTCGAGACGTCGTCGCTCACGCAGGTGCCGGCCGGCCGGGCCGGCATCACGTCGCACGTGGTCCCCGCCGGCAACCCGCGGTGGATGGAGCGCACCTGGTCGCGCGTGCGCGAGGAGGTCGACAAGGGTCACCGCGCCTACGTCGTGTGCCCGCGGATCCACCCTGACGACGACCTGCCCGCCGGGGGCGGGGCCGCGGCGAAGGACTTCGACGACGTCCCGGACCTGCTCGAGCTCGTGGACGGCGACGGCGCGGGGGACGAGCGCCCGCCCCTGCGCGCCGTGCTCGAGGTGGCGGACATGCTGCGCGAGACGCCGGCGCTCGCGGGGCTCGACGTCGGCGTGCTGCACGGTCAGATGGCGCCCGCGGACAAGGAGTCCGCGATGGCGCGGTTCGCGGCCGGCGAGCTGCAGGTGCTGGTCTCCACCACCGTGATCGAGGTGGGCGTGGACGTACCCGAGGCCACGGTGATGGTCGTCTTCGACGCCGACCGGTTCGGGCTGTCCCAGCTGCACCAGCTGCGCGGCCGCGTCGGGCGCGGCGCGGCACCCGGGCTGTGCCTCCTGGTCTCGACGGCGCAGCCCGGCACGCCCGCCGCGACCCGGGTCGAGGCGCTCGCAGAGACGACCGACGGCTTCCGGCTCGCGACCCTGGACCTCGAGCTGCGCTCCGAGGGCGACGTGCTCGGGGCCTCCCAGTCCGGCCGGTCCAGCTCGCTGCGGCTGCTGCGCGTCGTGCAGGACGCCGACCTCATCGCCGACGCGCGGCGCGAGGCCACCGCCGTCGTCGACGCGGACCTCGAGCTCGGCTCCCACCCGGAGCTGCGCGCGGCGATCGCCGCCCAGCTGGACGACGAGCAGGAGGAGTTCCTCGAGAGGGCGTGACCCGTCGACTGGTTAGGCTCGGCGCCATGACGAGGATCGTGGCCGGCCGGTTCGGCGGGCGCTCGCTGCAGGTGCCGCCGAAGGGCACGCGACCCACCAGCGACCGGGTCCGCGAGGCGATCTTCTCCCGGCTGGACCACCTCGACGTGCTGGACGGCGCGCGGGTGCTCGACCTGTACGCGGGCTCCGGAGCGCTCGGCCTCGAGGCCGCGAGCCGCGGCGCCGCCGCGGTCGTGCTGGTGGACGCGAACCGGCGGGCGGCGGACGTCGCCCGCCGCAACGTGGCGACCCTGGGCCTGCAGCGCGAGGTGCGCGTCGTCGCCGACTCCGCGGAGCGGTTCGCGGCGGGTGCCTCACCGTCCGCCGGGACGGCCGGGGCGTCCGGGTACGACGTCGTCTTCCTCGACCCGCCCTACGACCTGGCCGAGGACGCGCTCGCGACGGTCCTGGCACATCTGGCCGCGCCCGGGGTGCTGGCCGCGGGCGCCGTCGTCGTGGTGGAGCGGTCCACCCGCAGCCCCGAGCCGGTCTGGCCCGCGGGCATGGAGGCGTTCGCCCGCAAGGACTACGGCGAGACGGCGGTGCACTACGCCGAGCCTGCCGACCCCGCCGGGGCCGCCGCGCCGGACGCCCCGGGGGCCGGCGGGGCGTAGCGCTCCGCCCCCTCGAGGACGGCGACGGGTACGGCGGCCAGCGCCTCGGCGTGGGCCGGGTCGACGAGCGCCACGGACTCCCCGGCCGCCGCGTCGAGCAGCCGCCGGACCGCGGGGTCGCCGGGCACGGTGCCCTCGCACTCCCGGAGGTGCTCGAGGAGGAAGCCGCGCACGGCGGCGGCCGGCACCGAGCCCGCGCCCGGCTCCGTCCCGAGCGCCACCAGCAGCATCGCGGGGACCCGCGGCGACCCCGGGCCCCCGATGCCCGGCTGGAAGTAGGGCAGGGCGAGCGCACGCGCCCCGTGCCGCGCGTAGAAGCGCAGGCGGGCCGCCGGGTCGCCATGGGTCGGGTGGACGGGGTGGTGGCCGGGGTGCTCGACCTCCGCCAGCACGATCACCGGGTGCAGCTCCTCGCGCCACCCGGCGAGCGACCGGTCCAGCAGTCGACCGCCGACCCCGCCGCCACGGTGCCCGGGCGCCAGCGCGAGGTAGTCCACGAGCAGCACCTGCGTGGCCCGCGACCACGAGGCCACGATCCCGGCGACCACCCGCCCGTCCCGCTCCACGCCGTAGGCCGTGAGCTCGCCGGAGGCGAGGCCGGCCCGCAGGTCGTCGGGCGACGTGAGCTCGTCGGGCGGGAAGGACGGCGCCAGGACGTCCCGCCACAGCGAGTCGACCTGGGCGGCACCGGTCAGGGGCACCACGGTCGGCTCCGCGGGCGACGGGTGGGGCGTGGCGTCGTCGGTCATGCCCCCAGGGTGTCCCCGTCGCGGGGTGACGGCACCCCGACCGGGCTCCCGGGGATCGCGACACCGCTGTACTAGCGTGACGGCGTGAGCATCGCCGTCTGCCCCGGGTCGTTCGACCCGATCACGCTCGGCCACCTCGACATCGTGCGGCGCACGCGCCGGATGTTCGACGTCGTGGTGGTCGGGGTGGCCCGCAACGCCGCCAAGAACGCGCTGCTCGGCCCCGAGGAGCGGGTGGAGCTGGCCCGGGCGGCGCTCGCGGCCGACCCGGAGACCGCCGACGTGCGGGTCGAGGTGGTGCCCGGGCTGCTGGTGGACTTCTGCCGGGAGCGCGGGGCGGTCGCGGTGGTCAAGGGCCTGCGCGGCGGCGCGGACTTCGACTCCGAGCTGCCGATGGCCCTCATGAACCGACACCTGACCGGGATCGAGACCGTCTTCGTGCCGGGGGAGCAGCGGTACGCGCACGTCGCGTCGTCGCTGGTCAAGGACGTGGCCCGGTACGGGGGACCGATCGACGACCTGGTGCCGGACGGCGTCGCGGACGCGGTGCGAGCCGCCCTCCGCAGATGACGCAGGGCCGATGAGCTGGACCGAGCAGCAGGGCAAGGAGCAGGGGATGAGCGAGACGACCGAGACCACGACCGGGACCGGCCAGGGGGACAACCCGGCCGGCGGGCTGCTGGACATCCTGGAGGACCTGGCCGCGCTGGTCGAGAACGCGCGCTCCGTGCCGCTGTCGACCAACGTGAAGGTGGACCGCGACCAGGCGCTCGCGCTCGTGGACGAGCTGCGCGACGCGCTGCCCACGCAGGTGGCCCGCGCCGACGAGGTGCTCGCGGCCGCCCGCGACACCCTGGACGACGCGCACCGCCAGGCGGAGGAGATCGTGGCCGCCGCCCGCGCCCGCGCGATCGAGCTGGTGCAGTCCGAGCAGGTCGTCGTGCAGGCGCAGTCGCGGGCTGCGGAGGTGGTCGCGGAGGCGGAGACGCGCGCGGCGGCGCTGCGCACCGACGCCGACTCGTACTGCGACGGGCGCCTGGCGGACTTCCAGCAGGACCTCGAGGCCCTGACGAACCAGGTGCGGGCCGGTCGGGAGAAGCTGGCCGAGCGCCTCGAGCAGGGGGCGCCACGGGTGCGGTGGGACGCCGTCGCCGACCCGCGCTGGCCGCAGGAGCGGCGCTCCTGACCTGCGCCGTCGGTCGTCGCCAGGCGTGAGAGGCGCGTCACTCCCGGGCGTGCTGCGCCGCGGCGCCAGGATGGCCTAGACTAGGTCGCTGGCCCGAGTCCGGGCCCCACCCCCTTCCCGCCCGTCGGGTCCACCCCTGTTCATCGGAGCCTGCCATCGCCACCGCGAAGCCCTCGCCGCTCGTGCTCGACACGCACGAGCTGTCTCGGCGACCCGGTTCGATGGAGGAGGTCGCGCGCGTCGTGCCCGCCCCCGCGGACATGGGGACCGCCGTCATCGGCGTGCCCGAGGGCGACGACCTCACCCTGGGCCTCCGCCTGGAGTCGGTCATGGAGGGGGTGCTGGTGTCCGGCGTCGTGCGCGGCACGGCGGTGGGGGAGTGCGTGCGCTGCCTCGACCCGGTCTCCCAGCAGGTGACGGTGCGCGTGCAGGAGCTCTTCGCCTACCCCGAGAGGGCGCAGGCGGCGGAGGAGTCCGGGGACGAGGACGCCGAGGACGAGCCGGTCCTGGTCGACGACCAGGCCGACATCGAGCCGGCGGTTCGGGATTCCCTCGTGACTGCACTACCATTTCAACCGCTGTGCCGTCCGGACTGCCCCGGCCTGTGCTCCGTCTGCGGGGCGCGGCTGGCGGACGACCCGGACCACCATCACGACCTCGTCGACCCCCGGTGGTCGGCGCTGCAGACCATGCTCGAGGATTCGAGCGTGTCCGACGAGACGAAAGAGAGCTAGCCGTGGCTGTTCCGAAGCGCAAGATGTCGCGCAGCAACACCCGTGCGCGCCGTTCGCAGTGGAAGACCACCGCGGCGGTTCTCACGACGTGCCCGAGCTGCAAGGGGCAGAAGCTGTCCCACGCCGCGTGCCCCACCTGCGGTGCCTACAAGGGCCGCCAGTACGCCGAGGCGCTGCGCACCGAGCACGCGGGCTGACATGCCTGCATCCGGCAACCGGCCCCGGCCGGAGCCGACCGCTCTTCTCGAGAAGCTCGGGGTCCACCTGGATCCCGAGCTTCTCGTGCTTGCCCTGACGCACCGGTCGTTCGCGCACGAGGCCGGGGGCATCCCGACCAACGAGCGGCTCGAGTTCCTGGGCGACACCGTGCTGGGGCTGGTCGTGACCGAGGCGCTCTACCGGCGTCACCCCGACCAGTCCGAGGGCGAGCTGGCGAAGATGCGCGCGGCGACGGTGTCGCAGCGCGCGCTCGCGGCGATCGCCCGCCGCCTCGACCTCGGCGGCTACGTGCTGCTCGGCAAGGGCGAGCTCCGCACCCGCGGTTTCGACAAGGACTCGATCCTGTCCGACACCGTGGAGGCGCTGATCGGCGCCACCTACCTGTCGCACGGCCTGGAGCCGGCGCGCGAGCTGGTGCACCGCCTCGTGGACACGACGCTGGACGCCGCCGCCGGGCTCGGCGCGGGGCTCGACTGGAAGACGTCGCTGCAGGAGGCGGCCGCCGTGCGCGGCTTCGGCGCCCCCGTGTACGAGGTCACCGGCGAGGGCCCCGAGCACGCGCGCGTCTTCCACGCCCAGGTGACCGCCGGCCCGGTGCTGGGCCTCGGTACCGGTTCCGCGAAGAAGCACGCCGAGCAGGCCGCCGCCGAGGAGGCGTACCGCGCCCTGCAGCAGGTCCCCGTGCCGGGCGTCGAGCCGGCGTCGGGCGTGACGGGCGACGCCGCCGGTGCCTGAGCTCCCCGAGGTCGAGACCGTCCGCGACGGCCTCGACCGGTTCGTCGTGGGCGCCGTCGTGCGCGACGTCGAGGTGTTCCGCGACTACTCCGTGCGGCGGCACGACGGCGGCCCCGCGGGGTTCGCCGACCAGCTGCGCGGCCGGCGCCTGGCCGCCGCGGTGCGGCGCGGCAAGTTCCTCTGGCTGCCCCTCGAGAGCGACGCGCCGGGGACCGCCGACGCCGCCCCCGCGGCCGCGTTGCTCGCGCACCTCGGTATGTCCGGGCAGCTGCTCGTGCGCGACCCCGCCGTCGCGGGCGACTGGGCGCACCCGCACCTGCGTGCCCGCCTCCACCTGACCGGTGCCCCGAGCGGCGCGGAGTACCTCGACTTCGTCGACCAGCGCACGTTCGGTCACCTGTCCGTCGTGGACCTGGAGCCGACGTCCGACGGCGCCCCCGGCGGCCTCGGCAGCGACCTGCCGGCCGTGCCGGAGCCGGTGGCGCACATCGGCCGGGACCCTCTCGACCCCGCGTTCGACGCCGACGCGGTGGTCGCCGCGATCCGGCGGCGGCGCACGGGGATCAAGCGGGCGCTGCTCGATCAGACGCTGCTGTCCGGCGTGGGCAACATCTACGCCGACGAGGCCCTGTGGCGCGCCCGCCTGCACTTCGCTCGCGCGACCGACCGGCTGCGGCCGGTGGAGGTGCGCCGCGCGCTCGACGCCGCCGCCGAGGTCATGGCCGAGTCCCTGGCGCAGGGCGGGACGAGCTTCGACGCGCTCTACGTGAACGTCAACGGCGAGTCCGGCTACTTTGCGCGCGGCCTCGCCGCCTACGGCCGCGAGGGCGAGCCCTGCCCGCGCTGCGGGGCTCCGATCCGGCGGGACGCGTTCATGAACCGCTCGTCGTACACCTGCCCGGTCTGCCAGCCGCGGCCGCGCAACGGCCGCTGGTGACGCGCTCCTGACGCCGCCGGTTCACCGGCCCAGGGCCCAGGCGGCCAGGTCGTCGACCGCACGCCGGTCGAGCGCGCCGGCCCCCACGTTGCGCATGGCGTACTCGCCGAGCAGGGCGCGGTAGAGGATCGCGGCGCGCGCCGGGGCGTCCGGGGCGCCGGCTCCGGTGAGGAGGCGTTCCAGGTAGGCGGTCCGTGCCCCGTCGACGGCGTGCACCGCGTCGCGGGCGCGGGTGTCGTGGGCGGCCCAGGCGCGGACGGCGCCGTCGAACCGGCCGTCGAGGACCGCGCCGGGCCCGCCGCCCGCGTGCTCGAAGGCCAGGCGCAGGAGCCCGAGCAGCCGGTCGGCCGGGTCGTCGGAGGCCTCCTCCACCCGGGTGATCACGCCGGCGGTGCCGACGCTGCGCCAGTGCTCGAGCAGGGCGTCGAGCAGGGCGGCCCGGTCGGCGAAGTGCCAGTAGAAGCTGCCCTTGGAGACGCCGAGCTCGCGCGCGAGGGGCTCGACGCGGACGGCGTCGACGCCGTCCGCTGCGAGCCTCCCGGCGGCGGCGCGGACCCAGTCGGCGGCGGAGAGCGAACCCATCCGTTGACCATACGCCACCGTACGGTTATCGTGACCGTACGCCACCGTATGGAGGATCCGATGTCGATCGCCGCCGCCGTCCTGCTCGCCGTCGTCGCCACGCTGCACGCCGTGCTCGGGGAGCACGTGATCGTCCGCCCGCTCCTCGCCTCGCCCGGCTGGCGCACCCGGCTCGCGCATCCCTGGGACGGCCGGCTGATCCGCGCCGTCTGGCACGCGCTGTCGCTCGCCTGGTACGCGCTCGCCGCGATGCTGCTCGGCTGGTCCGTGCCGGTCACCGTCGGCGTGCTGTGCCTGGCCACCGGAACCCTGATCTTCGCCTTCGTGCCCGGGCACCTCGCCTGGCCGATCTTCGCCGCGGCGGGACTGCTCGCCCTCGGGGCCGGCGGGGCGATCCCCGAGGCAGCGTTGTGGGCGGGAGCCGGGGCCGCCGTCCTCGCCGCGCTCGTCGCCGCCGGCTTCCACGCCGCCTGGGCGTCGGGCGCGACGGCCGGGGCGGGCCGGGTGCTGCCGCAGCGCCGCGGCACCCGCGAACCCGTGGTCCGGCCGGGGCCGGTCGCGACGCTGGCCGTCGTCGTGGCGCTCGTCTCCTACGCGGCGGTGATCCTCGCCCTCGCCGTCGGTGCCGACGGGGGCTGGTGGCGTGGGCTCGGCGTCGCGGCCCTGGTCGTCCTGCTGGCCCGCGTCGTGGGGGACGGGCGCTACGTGGGTGTCTCGAAGCGGGTGCGGGGCACCCGGTTCGCCCGGGCCGACGACCGGTGGTGGACGCCGGCCGTCGGGCTGCTGGCCGCCGGCGCCGCGGCGGGGCTGGCGCTGGGCGCCTGATCCCCGGCGGATCGGTGGGGCGTCAGCGCGCGACGACGTTGCGCAGCCCGGCGGCGCCGTCGGCCTGCCAGGCCCGTACCTGCTCGGCGACGAAGCCGGCCGCGCCCTGCGGCCGCCCGCCCGCGACGTGCGGCGTGAGGATGAGGTGCGGGGCGTCCCACAGCGGCGAGTCCTCGGGCAGCGGCTCGGTCTCGGTGACGTCGAGCGCGGCGCCGGCGATCGTGCCGTCGCGGAGGGCTGCGACCAGCGCTTCCTCGTCGACGGTGGCCCCGCGGCCGGCGTTGACGAACCGCGCGTGCGCGGGCAGCAGGCCGAGCACGCGGGCGCCCGCCGCGTGGTGCGTCGCCTCGGTCGCGGGGAGCAGCGAGACGAGCACGTCGGTCGTGGGCGCGACCTCGTCGATCGACGCCACCACGGGGAAGCCGTACCGCTCGCCCGCCGACGACGCGACCCCGGTCACGCGCGCGCCGAGCGCCGCCAGCAGCGGGGCGAGGACGGCGGCGATGGAGCCGAAGCCCCAGATCGTGACCCGGGCGCCGTGCAGCGTGAACTGCGACTCGTGGTTCGCCTGCTCCTTGCCGAGGTCTCGGTCCCAGCGGCGCTCGTGCTGGGCCTCGAGCGTGCGGTCGAGGCGCCGCACGGAGGCGAGGACGAGCGCGAGGGTGTGCTCGGCGACGGTCGCGTCGTGCAGGGAACGCCCCGAGGAGATGACGACGTCGGGCGCGAAACCGGCGGCGAGCGCCTGGTCGGGGCCGGCGTTGAGGGTCTGCACCCAGCGCAGGTGCGGCATCCGGCGCGCGGCGTCCTCCATGACCCGCTGCGGGCTGGACCAGGTGACCAGGGCGTCGGCGTCGGTGTGCTCCTCCGGCACCGGGTCGCGCATCACGTAGCGCGCCACCTCCACGCCGGGGACGTCGATCGTCAGGTCGAAGGGCACGTTGCCGGGCACGAGGAGCTTCACGCCTCGCGACGTTAGCAGCCCGCCGGCGGGTGGTTCGGTGCCGTTCGCCGTGCGCCCCGTGACCTGCGCTCATATCGTGCGAGAGGCCGGCGTCCGCCGGATGGGCAGAGTGTCGAGGAGGTCGGCATGACGACGTCGGGGACGGGGACGGCGCCGCCGAACCGCGAGCAGGTGCGGCAGGCGATGACGGCGCGCACGCCGCGCAACTACGTCACGTGGATCACGCTCGCGTTCATGATCACGTCGTCCGTGGCGAGCCTCCGGGCCGCGCCGACGATGGCGGTCTACGGGCTCGCGGCCGTGTTCCTGTACGTGGTGCCGGCGCTGGTCTTCCTGCTGCCGACGTCGCTCGTCTCGGCGGAGCTGGCGTCCGGCTGGTCGGGGGGCGTGTACCGGTGGGTGGCGGAGGGCCTGTCCAAGCCGCTCGGCTTCCTGGCCGTGTGGTGCCAGTTCGCGATGACGATCTTCTACTACCCGAGCCTGCTGGGGTACGTGGCCAGCACGTTCGCCTACGTCATCAACCCGGCCCTGGCGTCCAACGGCGTGTACGTGGCCATCGTCATCGTCGTCATCTACTGGGCCGGCGTGTGGGTGTCGTCGCAGGGCACGAAGACGGTGGCGGGCCTGTCCAGCGCCGGGCTGATCATCGGCACGCTGATCCCGGCGGCGATCCTCGTCGTCCTGGGCATCGTGTTCCTCGGGCAGGGCAACCAGTCGGCGGCCCCGATGGACGCGTCCCACCTGCTGCCGCAGTGGACGGGCATCGCCTCCCTCGTGCTCATCGTCAACAACTTCCTGTCGTACGCCGGCATGGAGATGAACTCCGTGCACGTGAACACGCTGCGCAACCCGGGCAAGGAGTTCCCGCGCGCGATGTTCCTGGCGATCGGGCTGGTGCTGGTGATCTTCATCCTCCCGGCGGTCGCGATCAGCTGGGTGATCCCGGCCGACCAGCTCTCCCTCACCGCGGGCGTCATGCAGGCGTTCGACGCGTTCTTCGCCAACTTCGGGGTGTCGTGGCTGACGCCGATCCTCGGCCTCATGCTCATCGCGGCGTCGATCGGCGGCATGCTCACCTGGCTCGCCGGGCCGTCGAAGGGCCTGCTGACGGTGGCGCGCGAGGAGGGCTACATGCCGCCCTTCCTGCAGCGGCTCAACAAGAACGGCGTGCAGCAGAACATCCTCGTCGCCCAGGGCGTGTTCACCACGGTCATCGCGCTGCTGTACGCGTTCATCCCCGACGTCTCCAGCGCGTACTGGATCCTGTCGGTCATCACCACGCAGGTGTACCTGATCATGTACCTGCTGCTGTTCGTCGCCGCGATGCGGCTGCGCCGCACGGCGCCCGACCACCCGCGCGGCTATCGCGCCCCCGCGCTCGGGGTCCTGTGCGTGGTGGGGTTCCTCGCCTCGGTGGCCGCGATGATCATCGGGTTCGTGCCGCCCGCGCAGTTCTCCAGCGGTTCCGTGTGGACCTACATCCTCATCGTCGGCGGCGGGCTCGGCATCATCGGCCTGCTCATCCCGTGGCTCTTCCTCCGGCTGCGGAAGCCGTCGTGGCGGCAGCCCGCGCCAGAGGTGGCCGCGACCAACGAGCCGGAGGCGTGAGATGACCACCACGACGCCGTCGCACGAGGCCGGGCGCGGGACCGGCGGTCAGCGACGCTGGATCACCTACACGGCGGCCGCGGTCCTGCTGCTCCTGCTCGGCGCGATCATGATGATCCAGTTCGCCGGCCACCAGGACCGGCAGGACGAGCGCGAGGCGGAGCAGAAGGCCGCGACCCTGCACGCCGCGTTCGCCGACATCGGCATCACGGCCTTCTCGGAGGAGACCATCGCCCGGGTGCTCGGGTCCGACGGCGGCGGGTTCTGCACCGATCCCGCCGCGCTCGTGGACGCCACGGCGAACCTGGGCTCGGCGAACGGCGCCGCCGGCCCGGGCCTGCGGCCCTCCGTGCTCGACGAGCGCCGCCTCGAGGGCGACCGCCTCGTGATCGAGACCTACTGCCCCGACCAGCTCGACGAGTTCGACGCCTACGTCGACTCGCTGAACCTGGACGACACCACCACCCAGCCCACCAGCGATCCCAGCACCGATGCCAGCACCGAGGAGACCTCATGACCGCCACCGACGTCGAGGCCGTGCGCGCCGCCGTCGCGCCTCTGCTGCCGCGGGCGCTCGACGACCTGCGCACCCTGGTCGCCATCCCGTCCGTCGCGGACGAGCGGCTCTTCCCGCGCGAGGAGTGCGAGCGCGCGGCCCGGTGGGTGGTCGAAGCGTTCCGCGCCGAGGGCATCGACGACGCGCGTCGCGAGCGCACCCCCGACGGCTCGGACGTCGTCGTCGGGTACCGGCCCGGCCCGCCCGGCGCCCCGACCGTGCTGCTGTACGCCCACTACGACGTGCAGCCGCCGCTCGACGACGCCGCCTGGACCACGCCGCCGTTCGAGCTCACGGAGCGTGACGGCCGGCTCTACGGCCGCGGCGCGGCGGACTGCAAGGGCAACATCGTCACGCACCTCACGGCGCTGCGGGCGCTGCGGTCGCTGGTGGGCGACGACCTGCCGGTGGGCGTGCGCATCGTGATCGAGGGCTCGGAGGAGCAGGGCACCGGCGGCCTCGACGGCTGGGTGGAGGCGAACCCGGGCGCTCTGGCCGCCGACGCGATGCTCATCCAGGACACCGGCAACGCGACGCTCGGCCTGCCCACGCTCACCGTGTCGCTGCGCGGCGCGACGAGCGTCGTCGTGCGCGTGGAGGCGCTCGAGGGCGAGATCCACTCGGGCATGTTCGGCGGCGCCGCGCCCGACGCCCTCGCGGCGCTGGTCGCGCTCCTGGCCTCGCTGCGCGACGCCGAGGGGAACACGACGATCGACGGCGTGGAGGCCTCGGGAGCGTGGCCGGGCGTCGGGTACGACGCCGACCAGTTCCGTGCCGACGCGGGCGCGCTGCCGGGCACGCGGCTGCTCGGCGACGGCGCCGTGGCCGACATGCTGTGGGCCCGCCCGGTCGTGACGATCCTCGGCATCGACGCGCCGTCCGTCGTCGGGTCGGCCGCGGCGATCCAGCCGCGCGCCGCGGCCCGCCTCAACCTGCGCGTGCCGCCCGGCGCGGACGCCCGCGACCTGCAGGACAAGCTCGTCGCGCACCTCGAGGCGCACGCGCCGTGGGGCGTGCGCGTCACCGTGGAGAGGGACACGCCGGGCCAGCCGTTCGCCGCCCGCACCGAGGGGCACGTCTTCGAGACCCTCTCCACGGCGCTCGCGGACGCCTACGGCCGCGCCACCGTGACCGCCGGGCAGGGCGGGTCCATCCCGTTGTGCAACATCCTCGCGGGCCAGTACCCCGACGCGGCGATCGTGCTGCTCGGCGTCGAGGAGCCGGCCTGCCTCATCCACGCGCCGAACGAGAGCGTCCACCCGAGCGAGATCGAGAACCTGGCGGTGGGGGAGGCGCTGTTCCTGGCCCGCCTCGGCGCATGACGGCGGAGCACCGCCCGGCGGCCGCCCGCTACGACGCCGTCGTGGTGGGCGGCGGGCACAACGGGCTCACGGCGGCCGCGTACCTGGCGCGGGCGGGGCGCAGCGTGCTGGTGCTCGAACGCCTCGACCACGTGGGCGGCGCGGCGGTGTCGGCGCGGGTGTTCCCGGGCGTGGACGCGCGGCTGTCGCGCTACTCCTACCTCGTGTCGCTCCTGCCGCGCCGGATCGTCGAGGAGCTGGCTCTGCCGGTGACCCTCCGGCGCCGCCGGTACTCGTCGTACACGCCCGTGGGGGACGCCGGCCTGCTCGTCGACACCGGGGACGACGCCGCCACGCGGGGCTCGTTCGCGGCCGTCGGCGCGGCGGACGACCACGCGGCGTGGCAGCGCTGGTACGCCGCCACCGGCCGCCTGGCGAGCCGGCTCTTCCCGACGCTCACCGAGCCGCTGCCGTCGCGGGCCGAGGCCCGCGCCCTCGTGGACGACGCCGCGACCTGGCGCGACCTCGTCGAGCGGCCGCTGGGGGAGGCGTTGCGCGAGCGGTTCGCCTCCGACGTCGTGCGGGGCGTCGTCGCCACCGACGGGCTGATCGGCACGTTCGCCGACCTCGACGAGGGCTCGCTGGCGCAGAACCGCTGCTACGTCTACCACGTGATCGGCGGCGGCACCGGGGACTGGGACGTGCCGGTGGGCGGCATGGGCGCCGTGTCCGGGGCGCTGCGGGACGCGGCCGTCGCCGCCGGCGCCACCGTCATGACGCGGGCCGTGGTGTCCGCCGTCGACCCCGGCAGCGGCGGCGAGGCGCGGGTCGCGTGGACCGACGAGGACGGTCGTGACCACGAGGTCGCGGCGGGCACGGTGCTGTGCGGCGCGGCGCCCGCCACCCTCGATCGCCTGCTGGCCGCGGCCGGCGCGGCGCCGTCGGGCCGCGCCACGTCCGCGCCGCCCGAGGGCGCCCAGCTCAAGGTGAACCTCCTGCTGCGCCGCCTGCCCCGGCTCCGCGACGGCGTCGACCCGGCCGCCGCGTTCGGGGGCACCTTCCACGTCAACGAGTCGGCCGCGCAGCTCCGGACCGCGCACGCGCAGGCGGCGTCGGGGCAGATCCCCGACCTGCCGCCGTGCGAGACCTACTGCCACTCCCTGACGGACCCGTCGATCCTCGGGCCGGACCTGCGCGCGTCGGGCGCCCACACGCTCACCCTGTTCGGCCTGCACATGCCCGCGCGGCTGTTCCGCGGCGACGCCGCGACCCACGACGCCACCCGGGAGCGGGCGCTCGCGGCCACGCTCGCGTCGCTGGACGCGGTCCTTGCCGAGCCGATCGAGGACGTGCTGCTGCGCGACGCCGAGGGGCGTCCCTGCCTCGAGGCCCGCAGCCCCGTGGACCTGGAGGGGGACGTCGGCCTGCCGGGCGGTCACATCTTCCACCGCGACCTGTCGTGGCCGTGGGCGCCGGACGACGACGAGGCCGGCCTCGACCGCCCGGGCTCCTGGGGCGTGGAGACCGCGCACCCGCGCGTACTGCTGGCCGGCGCGGGCGCGCGGCGCGGCGGGGGAGTGAGCGGCATTCCCGGCCGCGCCGCGGCGATGGCGGTGCTCGGCGCCCCCGGTCAGGGCGGCTAGCGGATCTCGACCCGCAGCAGCCGCCGCATGCCGACGGCGAGCGGCAGCCCGATCCACACGAGCCCCGCCGTCCCGAGCTGGGCCCACTGCTCGTCGGTGACCGCCGGCGCGCCGAGCACGCTCATCGCCAGGCTCAGGTCGAGCCAGGAGCCGTGCTCGGCCCACCACGGGGCGAGGCCGGCGATCATGCCGGACAGGGACGGCAGGATCAGGACGAACCCGAGGTAGGCCACCAGGGCCGGCGCGGACGCCCGGATCAGCACGGCGAACCCGAAGCCCACGGCGAGGGCCACGACGTCGAGCAGCGCTGCCCGCGACGCCTGCTCGAGCGTCAGGTCCCAGGCGGGGTCGATACCGCGGAACGCGGAGGCGGCGAAGGTGCCCAGGGCCGCGGCGGCGAGCTGCACGACGCCGGCGGCCACCGCCACCGCGACGGTCGCGACCCCCTTCGCGAGGACGACCCGGCCGCGGCGGGGCACCAGCGCGAAGGTCGTCAGGGCGCTGCGCTGGTTCCACTCGCTGGTGACGGCCAGGACGGCCACCATCGGCAGCACGAGCTGCATCGGGAACCCGATCATGGACGTGAACGAGGCGAAGCCGACCTCGTCGTCGCGCCCCCACACCGCCACGGCACCGACCACGGCACCGGCGATGAGCGCGATGGAGACCAGCAGCCACGCGCCGGCGCGGGTGTCGAGCATCTTGCGCACCTCGACGTCGACAAGGCGGGTCATCGGCACGGGCGCGGGCCTGCGGTTCCCGGCCAGGGTCGGGGCGGGGCGCTCGGAGGCGGTGGTGTCGACGGCGGTCATGCGGCGGCTCCGTTCGTGGTGACGGTCGATGCGGGGTCGCGCTGGTCGGCGGCAGTGAGCTCGAGGAACATCTCCTCCAGGCCGGCGCCGTCGGCGGTCCGCAGCTCCGTCACGGCGAGGCCGGCGCCGAAGGCGACGCGCCCCGCGGCCGCCAGGTCGGCGTCGGTCGCGACCGCCCCGTCGGCGGTGGGTGTGACCTGGAACCCCGCCGCCGAGAGTGCTGCGCCGAGCGCCGCGGCGTCGTCGGACCGCACGAGGGTGCCGACCCCCGCGAGCAGGTCGCGGGTAGGCCCGGAGGCGACGATGCGGCCCCGGCCGATCATGACGATGTCGTCGGCGATCATCTCGATCTCGGCGAGCAGGTGGCTGGAGAGCAGCACCGTGCCGCCGTCGTCGGCGAAGCCGCGCAGGAGGTCGCGCATCCAGCGGATCCCGGCCGGGTCGAGCCCGTTCGCGGGCTCGTCGAGCACGAGCACCCGCGGGTCGCCCAGGAGGGCGGTGGCGATCCCGAGGCGCTGGCGCATCCCGAGCGAGTAGTCGCGGACCCGGCGCCGGCTCTCGGTGCCGGTGAGGCCCACGAGGTCGAGCATGGCGTCCACCCGGGCTGCGGGCAGACCCATCGTGCGCCGGGCGAGGTCGAGGGTCTCGCGGCCCGTCCGGCCGCCGTGCTGCGCCGACGCGTCCAGCAGCACCCCGACCTCGAGCCCCGGGTTCGGTAGGTCGCCGTACCGGCGGCCGAGCACGCGCGCGCTGCCCGACGTCGGCTCGGCGAGGCCGACCAGGATGCGCAGCGTCGTGGACTTGCCGGCGCCGTTGGGCCCCAGGAAGCCCGTCACCCGCCCGGGGGCGGCCGTGAACGACGCGTCGTCGACGGCCGCGAAGCCGCCGTACCGCTTGGTGAGGGACTCGATGGTGATCACCATCGGACGCTAGCCGCGCTCCGCGGCCCGGGGCGTCATCCCTGGGGTGGACGGCGACGGGCGGGGTCAGCCGACGGGAGGACCCGCGAGCGCCCCCTCCTGGCTCACGGCCCAGGCATAGCCCGCGTCCTCGCACAGCAGCGTGTCGTGCGGGCCGCGCGTGACCACCCGCGCCGGGGCGCCCCCCGGGCTGCCCGCGCTGCCCGTGGCGTCGCCGTCGGCGGTGCCGAGCAGCAGCACCTCGTCCGCGACGGCGAGCGGCGTGAGGCGGTGCGACGCCACGACGACCGCGCGCCCGGTGTCGCGGGCGCGCGCCGCGAGGGTGGCGACGAGGGCGTCGGCGGTGGCGTCGTCGAGGTGCTCCGCGGGCTCGTCGACGAGGAGCACGCGGGCGGGCGCCAGCAGGGCCCGGGCGATCAGGAGCCGCCGGCGCTCGCCGCCGGAGACGTCGGCGCCGTCCGGGCCGAGCATGGCGTCCAGGCCGTCGGGCAGCCCGGCGAGCCAGGCGTCCAGGCCGACGGCCGCGAGCGCGTCGCGCGCGTCGTCCGCGGTGACGTCGGGCCGTGCGACGCGGAGGTTCTCCAGCACGGTGGTGCCGAACAGGTGCCCGTCCTCGGCGACGAACAGCGCGCCGCCGTCGCCCGCCCGGACGGCGCCGCAGCGCGACGGCAGCAACCCGGCTGCCGTGAGCAGCAGCGTCGTCTTGCCCACGCCGGACGGTCCCGCCAGCGCGACGACGCCGCCCGGCCGCAGCGCGAGGTCGACGCCCGCGACCACGGTGCGGTCCGCCCAGCCGGCGTCGACGGCGTCGAGCTCCAGCAGCGTGTCAGACGTGCGGCGTACCCCGGTGGGCTGGGTGTCCGTCAGGTCGGGCAGGAGGGCCACCAGCCGGCGCGCGGCCTCCCGCGACCGGCGCAGCTGGACGGCGGCGGCGGGCAGCGTCGACGTCGCCTCGAAGACGGCGAGCGGCGTGAGCACGACGACCGCCAGCTCGACGGGCGTCAGCGTGCCCGCCGCGACGGCGGGGAGCCCGAGCAGCAGCGAGCACAGCACGGCGAGGGTCTGCGCCCCGGCATCGATCGCGGCCGACGTGCCGGAGATGCGCGCGCCGTCGTCGGTGGAGCGGGTGAGCCGCGCGTCCGCGGCGCGCAGGCCGGCGAGCCGGTCGTCGAGCCGGCCGGCGACGCGCAACTGCTGACCGTCCTCCAGCAGCTCGAGCGCGCGCCCTGTCACCTCGGCCCGGGCGGCGGCGCCCCGGCGCTCGACCGACGCCGCCGCGCGGGACGCCAGCCACGGCGCCAGCACGCCCGTGAGCAGCAGGCACCCGAGCAGGGTGGCGCCCGCGGCGGGCAGGAACGCCCCCACCAGGACCACGGAGCCGAGCCCCACGCACGCGGCCACCCCGGCCGGGATCAGCGCCCGCACGACGACGTCGCCCACCGCGTCCACGTCGGCGCCCACGCGGGCGAGGAGGTCGCCGCGGCGCAGCGCGATCACGCGCGTCACCGGCCCGCGGGCCAGCGCGTCGTAGAGGTTGGCGCGCAGGGCGGCCATGCCGCGCAGCGCGACGTCGTGGGAGGCGAGCCGCTCGAGGTAGCGCAGCACGCCGCGGCCGGTGCCGAAGGCGCGCACGGCCACGACGGCCACCGAGAGCTGCAGCACGGGCGGCATCTGCGACGCGCGGGCGATGAGCCATGCCGCGGCGGCGGCCAGGCCCACGGAGAACCCGAGCGCCAGGGTGCCGAGCGCGACGGCGCGCGCCACGCGGGCCCAGCGCACCTCCAGCATGGGCAGCACCCGGCGCAGCGGGCCGGCGGGGCGGGTGGCGGCGTTCACGACGCCACCGCCTCGGCCTGCCCGACGGCGCGCGCGGCGACGTCCACCACCTGGTCCGCGAGCGCCAGCAGCGACGCCCGGTGCGCCACGACGACGACGGTGCGCCCGGCGTCACGCCAGGCGCGCACGGTGTCGAGCACGACCTGCTCGCCGCGGGCGTCGAGGTGCGCGGTCGGTTCGTCGAGCAGCACGAGGGGCGGGGGAGCGCCGTCATCGGGGGCCTCCCCGTCCAGCAGCGCGGCCGCGAGCGCGACCCGCTGCCGCTGCCCGACGCTGAGGCCGGTGCCGCCGAGCCCGACCGGGGTGTCCCACCCCAGCGGCAGCGCCGTGACGACGTCGTCCAGGCCGGTGGTGCGGGCGGCGGCGGCCCGGGCGTCGTCGGGCACCGGGCGACCGTCCGTCACGGCGTCGCGCACCGTGCCGGGGGCCAGGGTGGGGCGCTGCGGCACCCACGTGACCTGGGGCCACCAGGTGGCCGGGTCGACGTCGGCCAGGTCGACGGGGCCCACGTCGACGGGAGCCCCGCCGACGCCCTGCGCGACGGGCTCGACGAGCACCCGGCCCTCGTCGGGGCGCAGCAGCCCCAGGAGGACGAGCGCCGCCGTCGACTTGCCCGCACCGCTGGGGCCGCGCAGCGCGACGACCCTGCCGCCGCCGGGGTGGCCGGTGCCGAGCGGCACCCGCGCCGTGAGCCCGGCGGGGGCGAGGACGCCGCGGTCGCCGGCGCGCACGCCGACGCCGTCGAGCACGAGGGTCGCGCCGGCGAGGGCCGGCGCGGGCGTGGTGCCCGCGGTCGGGGTCGGCCGCTCGAGGAGGGCGAAGGCCCGCTCGGCGGCGGCGAGGCCGTCGGTGGACGCGTGGAACTCTGCGCCGACGCGGCGCAGCGGCAGGTAGACCTCGGGCGCGAGCACGAGCACGGCGATGGCGGGCACCAGGGCGATCATCCCCTCGACGAGGCGCAGGCCGACGCCGACGGCGACGATCGCGACCGACAGCGTGGTGAGCAGCTCCAGCACCATCCCGGACAGGAACGCGATCCGCAGCGTGCCCATCGTGGCGCGCCGCGACGCGTCGCCGAGGGAGCGGACGCGGGCGCCGGGCCCGATCTCGCGACCGAAGGCCCGCAGGGTCGGCAGCCCGGCCAGCAGGTCGAGCACCTGCGACCCGAGCCGCTCGATGGTGCGCAGCCGACGCTCGGAGGCGCCCGCGGTCATGACGCCGACCAGCCACATGAACAGCGGCACGAGCGGCAGCGTCACGACGCAGATCAGCGCGGAGACCCAGTCCAGGCCGAGCACGACCAGCACGAGCACCGGGGTGAGGATCGCCGTGAGCAGCAGCTGGGGCAGGTAGCGCACGAGGTACGGGCCCAGGTCGTCCAGGCCGCGTGTGGCGAGCGTCGCCGTGGCGGCGGGTCCCTCGCCCTCGCTGCCGTCCCCGGCCGGCCGCGGGCCCAGCGCCACGGCGTGCGCCACGACCTGCTCGCGCAGCTCGGCCACGACGTCGGCCGCCGCCTTCTGCGCGTACCGCTCCTGCGCCCAGGCGATCAGGGCGCGTGCGGCGATCGCGGCGACGAGCGCCCCGAGCCACGGCGCGACGTCGGCCAGGGCGAGCGGCGCGCCCGCGCTGCCCGCCGTGACCGCCGGCCCGAGGGTGTGCGCGATGGCGAAGGCCTGGAGCACGACGGCCCCGGCGGCGGCGACGCCGAGGGCCGCGGTCAGGGCGACGTACCACCGGGCCGCGCGCGCACGCCGCAGCAGGCGGGGGTCGAGGGGCTTCACGGGATCAGGCCAGGGGTCGGCACAGCGGTCAGTATCGACGACAAGGCGCGCGTCAGAACGCCGCGTCCTTGATCTTCTGCCACGACAGCCCGGCCGGGGCGGGGATGTCCTTGCTGGAGAGGCGCCGGCGGAAGATCCAGTACGTCCACGCCTGGTAGGCGATCACGAGCGGCGTGAGCACCACCGCGACCCACGACATCACGGTGAGGGTGTAGGGCGTCGAGGCCGCCTCCGCCACCGTGAGGGCCTCGCCGCCGTCGAGGGCGGGGATGACGTCGGGGTACATGGAGCCGAAGATCAGCACGACGGCGCTCGCGATGGCGACGGCCGACAGCGTGAACGCCCAGCCCTCCCGCCGCGCCCGGGCGGCCACGACCACGCCGACCAGCGCGAGGGCCGCGACCGCGACGGCCGCCCACGTCCAGGTGACCGAGTAGGCGACCTGCGCCCAGACCGCCCAGCCGCCCGCGACGACGAGCGCCACGACCGACAGCGCCGCCGCGAGCCGGCCCGCGCGCTCGCGCACGTCGCCGTCGGTCTTGAGGGCCACGAAGACGCTGCCGTGCAGGAGGAAGAGCACCAGCGTCGTGAGGCCGCCGAGCAGGGCGAACGGGTTGAGCAGCGCCCAGAACCCGCCCACGTACTGGTGGGACTCGTTCAGCAGCAGCCCGCGCACGAGGTTGCCGAACGCCACGCCCCACATGATCGAGGGGACCCACGACCCGAACTGGATGGCGACGTCGCAGCGCCGCGCCCAGCGGGTGTCGGAGATCTTGCCGCGGTACTCGAACGCGACGCCGCGGGCGATGAGGCCCAGCAGGATGATCAGCAGCGGCAGGTAGAAGCCGGAGAACATCGTGGCGTACCACTCCGGGAAGGCGGCGAACGTGGCGCCGCCCGCGGTGAGCAGCCACACCTCGTTCCCGTCCCACACCGGCCCGATCGTGTTGATCAGCACCCGACGCTCCTTGTCGCGCTGCTCCTTGCCGCCGCGCGGCAGGATCGACAGCAGCATGCCGACGCCGAAGTCGAAGCCCTCGAGCACGAGGTAGCCGGTCCACAGGACGGCGATGATGACGAACCAGAGGATCGCGAGGTCCATGGGTCTCCCAGTCTCGGTCTCGATGCCAGCTACGCGATGGCGCTCAGTAGGCGAAGGACAGCGGGCGGTCGGCGTCGTCGGGGTCCTGCGCCTCCGGCGACTCGTCGCGGACGACGTCGGGGACGCCCTCGACCGCGTACCGGTGCATGAGGCGGTACCAGACGACGGCGAGCACCGCGTAGACGAGGGTGAGCACGATCATCGACGTGAGGATCACCCCCGCCGGCACCGCTGTGGACACGCCGCGCTCGGTGAGGAGCCGCACCTGGTCGATCCCCGTCGGGTTGGGCGCCACCACCCAGGGTTGGCGGCCGACCTCTGTGAAGATCCACCCGAACGAGCAGGCGAGGAACGGTGTCGGGATCGCGAGGAGGCCGAGCCTGCTCAGCCAGACGCTGTCGCTCACCCTGCCCTTGCGGGTGGCCCACAGCGCCGTCAGCGCGAGCGCCAGGGAGAACACCGCGAGGCCGATCATGAGCCGGAACGACCAGTAGGTGATGGCCAGCGGCGGGGTGTAGGTGACGGGCTCGCCCGAGGCGGTGACGTCGCCGTACCGCTCGGTGTACTGCTCCTGCACGTCGTAGACGCCGGGCAGGTAGGACTCGGGGCCGGAGAAGTGGCCGGTGCCCAGGAAGCTGGTGACGCCGGGCACGGAGATGAGGTGGTCCACGTCCTCGCACCCGGCGTACAGGGGGCCGACGGCGAGGATGGAGAACTCGGCGGCCTCGGTGCCCTCGCACAGGGCCTCGGCCGACGACATCTTGCCCGGCTGCTGCTCGTACATGAGCTTGCCCTGGAGGTCGCCGGACCAGATCACGCCGGCGCCGGCGATGATCATGGTCCACACGCCGACCAGGACCGCGGGCCGGTAGACGGTGCGCGCCTTCTCGACGTTCTCCGGCTTCCTGCTGCGCACGAGCCGCACCATCCACCAGGTGGCGACGCCGCACACGAACGTGCCGGCGGTGAGGAACGCGGCCGAAATGGTGTGGGGAAAGGCGGCCCACAGCGTGTTGTTGCTGAGCACGGCGCCGATCGACTCCATCTCGGCGCGGCCGGTCTCCTCGTTGAAGATCGTGCCGACCGGGTGCTGCATCCACGAGTTCGCGGCGAGGATGAAGAACGCCGAGAGGTTCGTCGCGAGCGCGAACAGCCAGATCGCCGCGAGGTGCACCTTCTTCGACACGCGGTCCCAGCCGAAGATCCACAGGCCGAGGAAGACCGACTCGACGAAGAAGGCGGCCAGCGCCTCCATCGCGAGCGGCGCGCCGAAGACGTCGCCCACGAAGCGGGAGTACTCGCTCCACGCCATCCCGAACTGGAACTCCTGCCAGATGCCGGTGACCACGCCCAGCGCGAAGTTGATCAGCAGGAGCTTGCCGAAGAACTTGGTCAGCCGGAGCCAGCGCTCCTTCTTGGTGACGACCCACGCCGTCTGCATCCCGGCGACCAGCGGTGCGAGACCGATGGTCAGCGGGACGAAGATGAAGTGATAGACGGTCGTGATGGCGAACTGCCAGCGGGCCAGTGCGAGGGCGTCCACGGGTTCTCCTTGCTCACTCGTCGGAGCGGTCCTTCGACCGTAGGACCACCGGTGTGCGGGCGCACGACCAGTGCTGTCGTCGTCACGGGACGGGGTTCGTGAAGACTTTCACGATCTAAGTAGTGAAGGTCTTCACAAGTCAAGCCGGCGCGGCGCCTGCTCGGTGTCCGACCGCGCCGTGCGGCGGCGGGTCACGCGGTGGGGCGCTCAGGATGCGATACTGGTCCGAAGCCGTCCTGGCCCACATCCCGGGGCGGCCCACGAGCTCGCAGCACTCGCGATCCGCACGCGATGCCGCCGCCAGGCACGAGGCCCGGCGGCGCGTCCGCGAAGAGCGCGGTGCCGCAGCCGGAACCGAGACTTCCGTCGGCCGGCGCGCCGAGCAGCGCGCCTGTCCGACGACGACCACCGGTGGCCCGCACGTGTGGGGG
Source organism: Isoptericola nanjingensis (assembly GCF_050311635.1). Classification (NCBI taxonomy): domain Bacteria; kingdom Bacillati; phylum Actinomycetota; class Actinomycetes; order Micrococcales; family Promicromonosporaceae; genus Isoptericola; species Isoptericola nanjingensis. The sequence continues at coordinate 270,551 of NZ_JBNOZL010000004.1, forward strand.
CGGGGCCGCCGGAGCTGGAGCGCCTTCCGTGACGTCCGACAACCCGACCGACGCCGCCCGCAAGCCCGCCCGTCGTCGCGCCACCCGGCCCGCTGCCGCCCCGACGGGCCCGCAGGCCGAGCAGGCCGCCGCCCCCGCCGCCACGCCCGACGTGGCGCCGCCGTCGTCTCTCTCCGACCTCGTGCTGCCGGAGCGCGCCGACGCCCAGGCCGACGCGTCCGCCGGGGCCAGCGCGTCCCTCGCCGACATCGTCCTGCCGGAGGGCCCCGCCGGCCGCGCGGCCGACGCCGCGGCCGAGAAGCCGGCACGCACGCGGCGCCGCGCCACCCGCGCCACCGGCGCGCAGCCCGCCGCGGAGCCCGCGACCGAGCCCGCCGCGAAGCCCGTCGAGGCGGAGCCGGCCGGCGACGCCCCCGCCGCCGAGGCCGAGGCTGCACCCGCCACGGGGCGTGGCGCGTCGGGCACCGCCCGGACCCGTGCCCGTCGGACCGCCGCGCCGAAGGCGGAGGCTCCCGCCGAGACGGCCGAGGAGGTCGCGCAGGCCGAGGCCGCCGAGCCCGCCCCCGCGACGAAGGCTCCGGCGAAGAAGACGACCCGGAAGACCGCCACGCGCAAGGCCTCGGCCGGGGAGAAGTCCGCCGAGAAGTCCACCGAGAAGGCCACCGAGAAGACCGCGAAGAAGACCGCCGAGAAGGCCACCGAGAAGGCCTCGGCGAAGCCGGCCGAGAGCGCCGCGGAGGCGTCCGCCGAGCAGGCCGCACCGCGGTCGCCGGCCGCGAGGGGCGGCGGGTCGGCCACCCCGCGGCTCGCGACGACCGCCGTGCTGTTCCAGGCCCCCGACCTGTCAACCGCGCGCCGGTCCCGCCGCGCCCAGGCTCCCGCCGGCCCGCCGCGCCCGCACGACGCCCCGGCCGAGGAGACGGCGACCGCGACCGAGCCCGAGGCGCAGACGAGCGCGCCCGAGAAGGCCCCCGCCGTCGAGGCGTCGAAGGGCGAGCCGACGCGGACCCGCTCGCGCCGTGCCACGCGCGGCACCCGTGCGGCGAAGGTCGCGGAGCCCGCCGAGCCGGCGGCTCCGGAGGCCCCCGTCGAGGAGCCCGCAGCCGACGCGGCGCCGGTCGTGGAGCCTGTCGAGTCGCCGGTCGAGTCGCCGGTCGAGGCGCCCGCGGTCGCCGACGTCGAGCTCAGCGAGGACGAGGCCGCCGCGGTCGAGGAGGTCGGCGCGATCGAGTCCGAGCTCGTGGCCGAGGGCGTCGAGCTCGTCGACCTGGGCCCGGAGGACCTGAGCGACGAGGAGGGCGAGGACGACGAGATCCGTCCGCGCCGGCGCCGTCGCCGGGGTGGGCGTGGCCGTCGCGGCGGTCGCCGCCCCGAGGGTGAGGCCGGCTCCGACGGCGACCTCGACGAGGACTCCGACGAGGGTGCCCGCGAGGACGAGCGCCCCGCCGAGGAGGACGCCGACGAGCAGGGCGACGACCGCGGCGAGGACCACGCCGGTGAGCAGGGCGACGAGCAGGGCGAGGACGACGGCGGCGACTCCGCCTCGAGCCGTCGCCGTCGTCGTCGTCGGCGCGGCACCCGCCAGGAGCGTGCCGAGGCCGCCGTGGCGCGCACCCGCGACCGCGACGAGGTCACGGCCCTCAAGGGCTCGACGCGACTCGAGGCGAAGCGTCAGCGCCGCCGCGAGGGCCGCGACGCCGGGCGCCGCCGCCAGATCATCACCGAGGCCGAGTTCCTCGCGCGCCGCGAGTCCGTGAACCGGTCGATGGTCGTGCGCGAGCGCGACGGCCGCACGCAGATCGCCGTGCTCGAGGACGGCGTGCTCGTGGAGCACTACGTCTCGCAGCAGTCGCAGGCGTCGATGGTGGGCAACGTCTACCTCGGCCGCGTGCAGAACGTGCTGCCGAGCATGGAGGCCGCGTTCGTCGACGTCGGCAAGGGGCGCAACGCGGTCCTGTACGCCGGCGAGGTGAACTGGGACGCCGCAGGGCTCGAGGGCCAGCCGCGCCGCATCGAGGAGGCCCTGAAGTCGGGCGACTCCGTGCTCGTGCAGGTCACCAAGGACCCGATCGGGCACAAGGGCGCCCGACTGACCTCGCAGGTCACGCTCGCCGGTCGCTACCTGGTGTTCGTGCCGGGCGGGGGCATGACCGGCATCAGCCGCAAGCTCCCCGACACGGAGCGCAGCCGGCTCAAGAAGATCCTGCGCGACGTCGTGCCCGAGGGCGCGGGCGTCATCGTGCGGACCGCCGCCGAGGGGGCGAGCGAGGCCGAGCTGCGCGCCGACGTCGAGCGCCTCGAGTCGCAGTGGGCCTCGATCCAGAAGAAGTCGTCGTCCGCCAGCGCCCCGGCGCTGCTGCAGGGCGAGCCGGACCTCGCGATCCGCGTCGTGCGCGACATCTTCAACGACGACTTCTCGTCGCTGCAGATCGAGGGCCAGGGCGCGTGGGACGAGATCGCGCAGTACGTCGAGGAGCTCGCCCCCGACCTGCGCGACCGCGTGACGAAGTGGACGGAGAACACGGACGTGTTCGCCGTGCACCGCGTGGACGAGCAGCTGGCCAAGGGCATGGACCGCAAGGTCTGGCTGCCGTCGGGCGGGTCGCTGGTCATCGACCGCACCGAGGCCATGACGGTCATCGACGTCAACACCGGCAAGTTCACCGGCGCGGGCGGCACGCTCGAGGAGACCGTCACGCGGAACAACCTCGAGGCGGCCGAGGAGATCGTGCGCCAGCTGCGGCTGCGCGACATCGGCGGCATCGTCGTCATCGACTTCATCGACATGGTGCTCGAGTCGAACCGCGACCTGGTGCTGCGCCGCCTCGTGGAGTGCCTGGGCCGCGACCGGACCAAGCACCAGGTGGCCGAGGTCACCTCGCTCGGCCTCGTCCAGATGACGCGCAAGCGCGTGGGCCAGGGCCTGGTCGAGGCGTTCTCCGAGACCTGCGAGCACTGCAAGGGCCGCGGGTTCATCGTGCACAGCGAGCCGATCGAGAGGAACGGCGCCCACCAGCACCACGACGGCGACCAGGGCGAGGGGTCGAAGCGGTCGCGCCGCAAGCGCGGCGGCAAGCAGGCCGAGACCGCCCCGGCGCCCGCGGCCGAGGTGCCGACCCTGCCCGAGGACCGCTCGGAGGCGCGCGAGGCCGTCAAGGCCACGCTCGCCACGATCGCGGCCGCGGCGGCGCACGCCCACGAGCACGAGCACGACGCCAAGGACGGTGCCGGCGACGGCGCGAAGGACCGTGCGCAGGCTGCCGCCCCGGCGGCGGACGCGCGCGCCGCGGAGGCTCCGGCCGCCCCGGCGCCTCTGGCCCTGCCGGAGCCGGTGGAGCCCTCGGCCGTGACGCCCGTCGCGCCGGAGACGCTCATCGAGCTGCCCGAGCGGAAGCCGGAGCCCGAGCCCGGGACGGCGGCCGAGACGGCCACGAAGCCCGCGAAGAAGGCTCCGCGCCGCGCGCGCAAAGGAGCCGGAGCCCCGAAGCCTGCTCAGTCGGGTGCTGGGGAGACTGCGGCCTCGGGAGTGACCGGCACCGAGTGACCGGCACCGAGTGACCGGCACCGAGTGACCGGCACCGAGTGACCGGCACCGAGTGACCTGAGCGCGAGGTCGAGGCGACGGGCCCGGGGGTGATGTCCATGACATCGCCCCCGGGCTCTGTCGTCGGGCCCCGCCGCGTCGTCGGGGCATGTCATGCTCGGGCCATGACGGGGGACGACCGCAGCGGTGGGCGGCTCGAGGTGATCGCCGGCCCGATGTTCGCCGGCAAGACGGAGGAGCTGGTGCGCCGCGTGCACCGGGCGCAGGTGGCGCGCCGCGGGGTGCTCGTCGTCGCGCACTCGCTCGACACGCGCAGCGGGCCCGGCCGGGTGGCGTCCCACTCCGGGCTGGAGATGCCGTCGCGCAGCGTGCGGGACGCCGAGGAGATCCCGGGCCTCGTCGCGGAGGGCACGGAGCTGGTGGCCGTCGACGAGGCGCAGTTCTTCGGTCCCGACCTCGTGGACGTCGTCACGGCACTGGCCGACGCAGGGCTCGTGGTCGTGGTCGCCGGGCTGTCCGTGACGTTCGACGGCCGCGCGTTCGCGCCGCTGCCCGAGCTGATGGCGGTCGCCGAGTCGGTCACGAAGCTCACCGCGGTGTGCGCGGTCTGCGGCCGTGACGCGGCGTTCCACGTCCGGCTCGAGGCGACGCCGGCGGACGACGACGCCCTGGCCCCGACGTCGGGCCACGTGGGCGGGTCCGAGTCGTACGAGGCGCGCTGCCGGCAGCACCGCGCGGGCTGACGCAGGAGCGGCGGCGCGTCGCGGGACGTTCAGCGGCGCCCGAGCCGCTGCCGCATCGGGCAGTCGAACGGGTCGCGGGCGGCGAGCCCGACCTCGTTGAGGTAGCGCACGACGATCGCGTACGAGCGCAGCAGCGAGGTCTCGGTGTAGGGCAGCCCGAGCCGTGCGCAGTGCGCACGGACGAGGAGGCGTGCCCGCGCCAGGTGCGGCCGGGGCATGCTCGGGAACAGGTGGTGCTCGACCTGGAGGTTGAGGCCGCCCATGAGGATGCTCATCCAGGCGCCGCCGCGCACGTTGCGGGAGGTGAGCACCTGCTTGGAGAGGAAGTCGATCCGGCTGCCCTCGGGGATCATGGTCATGCCCTTGTGGTTGGGCGCGAACGTCGCGCCCATGTAGACGCCGAACACGGCGAGCTGCACGCCGAGGAACGCGAACCCGAGGCCGAGGGGCAGCCACCAGAGCACGACGGCGACGTACAGGGTCAGGCGCACCAGGATCGTCACGAGCTCGCGCTGTCGCGAGGCCCGGTCCTCCGGCGTGCCGGTCAGCAGCGACCGCACGGCGGTCACGTGCAGGTTGATCCCCTCGAGGGTGAGCAGCGGGAAGAAGAGCCAGCCCTGCCGCCGGGTGATCGCGCCCAGGAACCCGTGGTGGTCCGAGGCCGCCTCCTCGGTGAAGGAGATGACGCCCGGCGCGACGTCGGGGTCCTTGCCCACCTGGTTGGGGTTGGCGTGGTGGCGGGTGTGCTTCGTCATCCACCACGAGTAGCTGATGCCGACCACGGCGTTCGCCAGGATGCGTCCGACGCGGTCGTTGAGGGGCCCGGACGCGAAGACCTGCCGGTGCGCCGTCTCGTGCGTGAGGAACGCCAGCTGCGTGAGCACGACGCCCAGCGCGGCCGCGATCAGGAGCTGGAACCACGAGTCGCCCAGCAGGACGAACCCGGTCGCCACGCCACCGAGCGCCAGGACGAGGACAACCCCGTTGACGAGGTAGTAGCCGTACGCCCGGCGCAGCAGCCCGGCGTCGCGGACCTCCCGGGACAGTGCGCCGTAGGTGCTGGTGAACTTCGCCGCGGCGCCGCCGCGCGGAGCGGCGGAGCTGTCGAGGACGGCCGGGACGACTGGGGGCATGCGTGCCTCGCAGGGGTCGGGGTCGACTTCCCAGCCGAGGTGTGAGCGGTCGCTCGGTCGCGCGGATGTCCCGAGCCTACGGGGCCGTAGGTTCGGGACAAGGGGGTTGTCCCCCCAGAGCGCGGAGCCGGTCGAGCACCTCGCGCGCCGTGGCGGCGTCCGCGGCCGCGAGGATCCCGCGCCCGCCGTGCACGGGCCCGCCGTCGAGGTCGGTGACGACGCACCCGGCCGCCTCGCACACGGCGACGCCGGGCAGGAAGTGGACGCTGCCGTCGACGTCGGCCCCGGTCACGTAGGCGGCGTGCCGGCCCGCGGCCACCCAGGCGAGCGCGAGCGAGCTGGACGCGACCCGGACCGCCCAGGTCTCGCGCAGCCCGGCGTCGGCGACGAGCGCGGGCGCCCCGCGGCCGTTGTCGACGTCCACGTTGAGGAGGCGGGTCACGGGAGTGGGGGAGGCGTCGACGTCGGGGGAGCCCGCCGCGCTCCGCACGTGGGTGCGGACGCCGTCGGTCCACACCACCTCGCCGGTGAGCGGGTCGGCGACGGCCGCCGCCAGCACGCGCTCGACACCGCCACGACACTCCGCGAGGGCGACGTTGACGCCGAACGACGGGACGCCGGCGGCGAAGTTGAGCGTGCCGCACAGCGGGTCGACGTACCACCGCCGGGCGCTGTCGCCGCCCGAAGCGCCGAGCTCCTCGCCGACGACGGCGTCGCCCGGCCGGGCCGCGGCGAGGACGTCGCGGACCGCCCGCTCGGCGGCGACGTCCGTGTCGGTGGCGAAGTCCAGCCCGACCTTCGCGTGGCGCGTCACGGGGCGCCGGAAGGCGGCGGCGACCACCGCCGCACCGGCCAGGGCGGCGGAGACCGCCACCTCGACGTCGCTCGATGAGACGCCGGGAGAGCGTCGGGGCGCGGCTGTCACGACCGGCATCCTGGCACGCCGGTCCCGGGGACGCTCAGTCCTCCACGAGCGGGACGAACGAGTACGTCCCGTGCTCGGAGGTGCGGACCTCTCCGCGCTCGTCGCGGGTCACGAGCACCATCACGTGCCGCACGGGGATCACCATCCGGCCGCCGGGTGCGACCTGGTCGACCAGCTCCGGGGGCAGCCGGGTGGGCGCGGCGGACACCAGCACCCGCTCCCACCCGCCGACGCGCGGGGCGCCCAGGCGGCCGGGGACGGCCCGGGCCACCCGGGCCCAGGGCATGCCGGTGCGACGCACGTTGGCCGCGCCCCAGGCGGCGAGGTCCGCGTGCCGCTCGAGGCCCAGCACCGACCCGGTGGGCCCGACGAGGCGGGCGAGCAGCGCCGTCGTCCAGCCGGAGCCGGACCCGACGTCGAGCACGTCCGCGCCCACCGGCACCTCGAGGAGCCGGAGCATCGCCGCGACGGTCGACGGCTGCGAGCACGTCTGGCCGTGCCCGATCTCGACGGGGCTGTCCGCCTCGGCCCAGCGGGCGCCGGCGCGAGGCAGGAAGCCCCGCCGGTCGACGTCGCGCAGCGCGGCCGTCACCGCGTCGTCGACGCCCCCGGCCCCCGTCGGCAGGGCCGGTCGTCTCGTCCGCCCGGTCATCCCTCCATCGTCGCCCCGGAGCGGTCCGAACACCGGGCGGGACGCCGGGCGAGCGGGCCCGGCCGGGTCGACGATCGGAGGGACGGGCGGCGACGGACGCCGGCCCGCCCGAGATCGGAGGACGACATGGCAGGCACGGTCGCGCGCGTCACGGAGATCACGGCCCGGTCGGACACGAGCTTCGAGGACGCGATCCGCGTCGGCCTCGAGCGTGCCGGACAGACGGTCCGCCACATCACCGGCGCCTGGGTCAAGGAGCAGAAGGTGGAGGTGTCGGACGGCGCCATCGTCGCGTGGCAGGTGGACCTGCAGGTGACGTTCGTGCTCGAGGGCTGACCGGCGCCCGCTCGAGCCGGCCCGCGAGGTGGGGCACATCACGGCCGCCGACGGTGGAGGACGTTTGAACCGATCGGCACCGTGACGTAGTCTTGGACGTCGGCGCGCCTTCGGTGTGCCAGTCCCGTGTGCTCACGACGCACCGCACTCGACCGCCGCGGCGGGCCGAGTTGCAGACCAAGTCGGTGAAGAACGTCGTGCGGCATGCCCAGACCAGGAGAGATGAGCAGCAACGTGGTGTACGCGATCGTCAAGGCCGGTGGCCGTCAGGAGAAGGTGTCCGTCGGGGACATCGTCGTCATGGACCGTCTCAAGGCCCAGACCGGTGACACGGTGGAGCTGCCCGCTCTGCTTCTGGTGGACGGGGAGAAGGTGACCACCGACGCCGCCAAGCTGGCGAAGGTCAAGGTCACCGCCGAGGTCGTGCGGGACGAGAAGGGCCCCAAGATCACGATCCTCAAGTACAAGAACAAGACCGGTTACCGCAAGCGCCAGGGTCACCGTCAGTCGCTGACCCGCCTCAAGGTCACCGGCATCAAGTGACTCACCGCCGGGCCGAGCGCGACACCCCGCAGCACGGCCCGCGGCACTGATCCCCTCGTTCTTCGCAGAAAGCAGGACTGACAGATGGCACACAAGAAGGGCGCGAGCTCCTCGCGCAACGGTCGTGACTCGAACGCGCAGCGTCTCGGCGTCAAGCGCTACGGCGGGCAGGTCGTCAAGGCCGGCGAGATCATCGTCCGCCAGCGCGGCACCCACTTCCACCCCGGCGAGAACGTCGGCCGTGGCGGCGACGACACGCTGTTCGCGCTGACCGCCGGCTCGGTGGCCTTCGGGACGCGTCGTGGCCGCAAGGTCATCGACATCGTCGCGGCCGAGGTCTGAGCCTCACCGAACGCTTCGACTCACCCGAGTCCACGACGAGGGGCGCACCGTCGCGGTGCGCCCCTCGTCGCTTTGCCTGAGAGGATCTGACCATGGCCAGCTTCGTCGATCGCGTGGTGCTGCACGCCGTGGGCGGTGACGGCGGCCACGGCGTCGCGTCGATCCGCCGCGAGAAGTTCAAGCCCCTGGCGGGGCCCGACGGCGGCAACGGCGGCGACGGCGGCACCGTGAAGCTCGTCGTGGACCCGCAGACGACGACGCTGCTCGAGTACCACCACTCGCCGCACCGCCGCGCGACCAACGGCACGCAGGGCATGGGCGACGACCGCGACGGCGCCAACGGCGGCGACCTCGTGCTCGGCGTGCCCGACGGCACCGTCGTCAAGGACCGCGACGGGAACGTGCTCGCCGACCTGGTGGGCGCGGGCGCGGAGTACGTCGTCGCGCAGGGTGGGCGCGGCGGGCTGGGCAACCGCGCCCTGGCCTCCCCGAAGCGCAAGGCCCCGGGCTTCGCCCTCCTCGGTGAGCCCGGCGAGGAGCACGAGGTCGTCCTCGAGCTCAAGTCGATCGCCGACGTCGCCCTCGTCGGGTACCCGAGCGCCGGCAAGTCCTCGCTGGTCGCGGCGATCTCCGCCGCGCGCCCCAAGATCGCGGACTACCCGTTCACGACGCTCATCCCCAACCTCGGCGTCGTGCAGGCGGGCGACACCCGCTACACCGTGGCCGACGTCCCCGGCCTCATCCCCGGCGCCAGCGAGGGCAAGGGCCTCGGGCTGGAGTTCCTGCGCCATGTCGAGCGCACCGCCGTGCTGGTGCACGTGCTCGACTGCGCCACCCTCGAGCCCGGCCGCGACCCGCTCAGCGACCTGGACGTCATCGAGGCGGAGCTGGCCGCGTACGCCGGCGACCTGGGCATCGAGGGCGGCCGCGTGCCGCTCACGGAGCGCCCCCGTCTCGTCGTGCTCAACAAGATCGACGTGCCCGAGGCGCGCGAGCTCGCCGAGCTGGTGCGCCCCGACCTCGAGGCGCGCGGCCTACGGGTGTTCGAGGTCTCGACCGCTAGCCACGAGGGCCTGCGGCCGCTCACCTTCGCGCTGGGCGAGCTCGTGGAGCGCGCCCGTGCTGCGGCCCCGGCGCCGGAGCCGACGCGCGTCGTGCTGCGCCCGCGCGCCGTCGACGAGGCGGGCTTCACGGTCACCGCGAAGAAGGATCACGAGGGCGTCTACTACGAGGTGCGCGGGTCGAAGCCCGAGCGCTGGGTGCGCCAGACGGACTTCAACAACGACGAGGCCGTCGGGTTCCTCGCGGACCGGCTCGCCAAGCTGGGCGTCGAGGACAAGCTCCTCAAGGCCGGCGCGGTCGCGGGCGACGAGGTGCGCATCGGCGACCCGACCAACGCCGTCGTCTTCGACTGGGAGCCCACGCTCACCACGGGCCCGGAGCTGCTGGGCGCGCGCGGCACGGACCTGCGTCTCGACGAGAGCGCGCGGCCGACGCGCGGCGAGAAGCGCCGCGAGCACCACGAGCGCATGGACGCCAAGACGGAGGCGCGTCGCGAGCTGTGGACCGAGCGCGAGTCGGGTCACTGGACGGACCCCGACGACGCCTGACCGCCGATCCGGTGAGAATGCACGGGTGAACGCCGCCACCTCCCGCGCCAGCCTGCCCACGGCACACCGGATCGTCGTCAAGATCGGTTCGTCGTCGCTCACCGGCCCGGACGGGCACCTGGACCTGGCGGCGCTGCGGGCGCTCGTCGACGTCCTGGCCGCGCGGGTGGCGGGCGGCGCCCAGGTCGTCCTCGTGTCCTCCGGCGCGATCGCGGCAGGCATCGGGCCGCTCGGCCTGAGCGCACGCCCCCGCGACGTCGCGACCATGCAGGCCGCCGCCATGCTGGGCCAGGGGCAGCTGGTGGCCCGGTACACCGAGGCGTTCGCGGCGCACGGCCTGCAGATCGGGCAGGTGCTGCTCACCGCGGAGGACACGGTGCGCCGGTCCCGGTACCGCAACGCGCAGCGCTCCCTCGAGCGCCTGCTCGCGCTCGGGGTCGTACCGGTCGTCAACGAGAACGACGCGGTGACCACCGACGAGCTCACCTTCGGCGACAACGACCGCCTCGCGGCCCTCGTCTCGCACCTCGTGCGGGCCGACGCCATGGTGCTGCTCACCGACGTCGACGGCCTGCACGACGCGCCGCCGTCGCGCCCCGGCGCCCGGCGCATCGCGCACGTGGCGGACCTGGCGGACCTCTCCGGGGTCGAGGTCACCGCGCGGGGGAGCGCGGTCGGCACGGGCGGCATGGTCACCAAGCTGGAGTCGGCCCGGATCGCGACCGGTGCCGGCGTGCCGGTCGTGCTCACCAGCGCGCGGAACGTCGCTGCCGCGCTGGCGGGGGAGGACGTCGGCACCTTCTTCGCCGTGACGGGTCGGCGCACGTCGGCGCGGCGGCTGTGGATCGCGCACGCCGCCCAGGCCCACGGCCGCCTCCACCTCGACGACGGCGCGGCGCGGGCCGTGCTCGGCGGGCGCGCCTCGCTGCTGCCGGCGGGCATCACGCGCGTCGAGGGCGCGTTCGAGGCGGGCGACCCGGTGGAGCTGGTCGCGCCCGACGGCGCGATCGTGGCGCGCGGGCTCGTCGCGTTCGACTCGGGCGAGCTCCCCGGCCTGCTCGGGCGATCGACGTTCGACCTGCGGGCCGAGCTCGGGGAGGGGTACGACCGCGAGGTCGTGCACCGCGACGACCTGGTGCTCGAGCACCGGCGATGAGTTCGCCGGCGCCCGGGCGTCGGTAGGGGCACGGGCGCGCACGGAGCGCGCCACCGAACCCCGGAGGCCGGCATGCGCCGTCCGCACCACGCCACCCCGACCCCTGCCCGCACCGTCGCCGGCGGCGTCCTCGCCGCGACCCTCACCGCCGCCGCGCTCGTCGTCGCGCCGACGGCGTCCGCGTCGACCACCGCGCCGTCCGCGACCGCCGCGTGCGGGCCCACGGAGCCCGGGGTGACCGAGCACTGCGGCGAGCTGGCGGGCGCCCGCTACCGCGTGCTCGTCCCGGACGACTGGAACGGCACGCTCGTGCTGTTCAGCCACGGCCACTACCCGTCGGAGTTCTTCGGCGGCTTCCCCGCACCCCACATTCTGGGCAACCAGGAGCTCAGCGAGGGCGTGCTCACCGACCACGGGTACGCCGTCGCGGGCTCGCTCTTCCAGGGCGGCGGCCTGGACTTCACCGTCCCCACGGCGGTGGCCGACCAGTCGCGCCTGCTCGACTGGTTCGAGGAGCACGTCGCCGAGCCGGACCGCACCGTGACCTACGGGCAGTCGATGGGCGCGGTGACCGCCGTCAAGCACGCGGAGACCGAGCCTGAGCGGATCGACGGCGTGCTCACCGTGGGCGGCGTCCTGGACTGGGTGGGCCAGCTCGACGCGATCCTCGACATGAACCTCGCGACGCAGGTGCTGCTCACCGACGGCACCGACGCCCACGGCAACCCGATCGAGCTCGTCCACGCCGACGACCCGGGGGCGAGCCGCGACGCCCTGGTGGCGGCGCTCGTCGAGGCCCAGGAGACGCCCCAGGGGCGGGCCCGCATCTCGCTCATCGCGTCCCTCAACACGGTGACGGGCTGGTACGGGATGAACGACCCGCGGCCCGCCACGCCCGAGGAGCGGGCCCGCGGCCAGGCCCAGTGGCTGATCGGCGCCTACACGCTGGGCCTCGGGCCCACGGGCCGGGTCGACCTCGAGGCGACGACGGGCGGCAACCCGAGCAGCACCGACCTGGACCACCTGCGCGCCCGCCTCGCGCGGTCGGGCGCCGCGGCGGAGGTCGTGACCGCCTACGCGAAGGCCGGGCTCGACCTGCGGGACGACCTGGCGGCGCTGGAGGGCGCGGAGCCGATCGAGGCCGACCCGGAGGCGCGGGCGGCGATGGTCGCGCACCGTCCGGAGGGGACGACGCCGTCGCCCGTCCTCACGCTGCACACGACGGGTGACGGCGGGGCACCGCCGTCGGCCGAGCGCTCGTTCGCGTACCGCGTGCGCGAGGCGGGCGACCCCGGACGGTTCCGCAGCCTGTACGTCGAGCGGGGGGCGCACCTGTCCGTGAGCCTGGGGGAGGAGCTCGTGGCGCTGCGCACGCTGGAGCGGCGTATCGACACCGGCCGCTGGCCGTCGCTCGCGCCCCGCACGCTGAACCGGGCGGCCGACGCGCTGGGCCCGGACTACCGGGCCACGTTCGAGGTCGTCACCCTGCAGACCTTCGACCACGCCCCGGCGTTCACCCGGTTCGTGCCGCCGCCCGCGCCCCGTCCCTCCTGGTGAGAGGGGCCTGCCGCCGCGCGCGCCGCCGTCGTACCCTCGGGGGATGACCACCACCCTCACGGAGGACCTGGCGGCGGGCGGCGCGGGTGCCGGCAGCGCCGGCGACGACGTCGCGGCCGCCGTCCGCGACGTCGCCCGGCGGTCCCAGGTCGCGTCGCGGACGCTCGCGACCGCCACCAGGGCCACGAAGGACGCCGCGCTGCACGCGCTGGCCGACGCGCTCGAGGCGGCGGCCGACGAGATCGTGACGGCGAACGCCGACGACCTCGCCCGCGGGCGGGAGCGCGGCCTGAGCGACGGGCTGCTCGACCGGCTGGCGCTCACGCCGGCGCGGATCGGCGCCATCGCCGGCGCGCTGCGCGAGCTCGCCGGACTGCCCGACCCGGTCGGCGAGGTGGTGCGCGGCCAGACGCTGCCGAACGGGCTGCGCCTGCGCCAGCTGCGCGTGCCGATGGGCGTGGTCGGCATGATCTACGAGGCGCGGCCGAACGTCACGGTCGACGCCGCGGGCCTGGCGCTGAAGTCCGGCAACGCCGTGATCCTGCGCGGCGGCAGCGCGGCGGCGTCGTCCAACGCGGTGATCGTCGACGTGCTGCGTCGTGCGCTGGAGGCCCAGGGCCTGCCCGCCGATCTCGTGCAGACCATCGACGCCTACGGGCGCCCGGGCGGCGTCGCGCTCATGCAGGCCCGCGGGCTCGTGGACGTGCTCGTCCCGCGCGGCGGGGCCGACCTCATCCGCACGGTCGTCGAGTCGTCGACCGTGCCGGTCATCGAGACCGGGGTCGGCAACGTGCACGTGTACGTGGACGCCACGGCCGACGTCGCGAACGCCGTCGAGATCGTCATGAACGCCAAGACGCAGCGGGTCGGGGTGTGCAACGCGGCGGAGACGCTGCTGGTGCACGCGGACGCCGCGGAGGCGTTCCTCCCCGCGGCGCTCGCGGCGCTCGGCGGGGCGGGCGTGGTGCTGCACGGCGACGCGCGCACGGTCGCCCTGGCGCCCGAGTCGGTCGAGGTGCTCCCCGCGACCGACGCCGACTGGGCCACCGAGTACCTCGCCCTGGAGCTCGCCGTGCGCGTCGTCGACTCGCTCGACGACGCGATCGAGCACATCCGCACCTGGTCGTCGGGGCACACGGAGGCGATCCTCACCCGGGACCTGGCCGCCTCCGAGCGCTTCGTCGCCGAGGTCGACTCGGCCGCCGTGATGGTGAACGCCTCGACGCGCTTCACCGACGGCGGCGAGCTGGGCCTCGGCGCCGAGATCGGCATCTCCACGCAGAAGCTGCACGCGCGCGGGCCCATGGGCCTGGCCGAGCTCACGACCACCAAGTGGGTCGTGCACGGCGACGGGCACGTCCGGCCCGCGTGAGAGACTGACCCCCGACCGCAACCCGCCGCACACCACGCACAGGAGGAACCCGTGCTGCACACCGCCGTCCAGGTGGCCCAGGAGGCCGCCGAGCACGCCGAGACCATCTCCCCGATCGCGATGGGTCTGCTCGCGTTCGGCGGCCTGGTCGCCGCGCTCGTGGTGACGTACGCCTTCCGCAACGTGTCCAACCGCCACCACTGACGGCCCCGTCCGGTCAGCGTGAACGAGCCGTCGTCGCAGCCGCGCCGTCCGCGCCTGGGCGTGATGGGCGGCACCTTCGACCCCATCCACCACGGGCACCTGGTCGCCGCCAGCGAGGCGGCGGCGCTGCTCGACCTCGACGAGGTCGTCTTCGTGCCCACGGGCAAGCCGACCTTCAAGCAGCACCAGCGGGTGTCCCCGGCCGAGCACCGCTACCTCATGACGGTGATCGCGACGGCGTCGAACCCCCGGTTCACGGTGAGCCGGGTCGACATCGACCGTCCGGGCCTCACCTACACCGTCGACACGCTGCGGGACCTGCACGCGCAACGCCCCGACGCCGACCTGTTCTTCATCAGCGGCGCCGACGCGATCGAGCAGATCCTGACCTGGAAGGATGCCGCGCTCCTGTGGGAGATGGCACACTTCGTGGCTGTCACGCGGCCGGGGCACCAGCTCATGGTGGACGGCCTGCCCCACGACGGGGTCACGACGCTGGAGGTCCCGGCGCTGGCGATCTCGTCGAGCGACTGCCGTCGCAGGGCGCAGGCCGGCCAACCGGTGTGGTACCTGGTGCCGGACGGCGTGGTCCAGTACATCGCCAAGCACGGTCTGTATCGAGGTCTCGATGAGTGACAACAACCCGTCCCGCCCGCTGACCCGCCGCGAGATCCGCGAGCGGGAGCAGGCGGCCGCCGCCGCGCAGGCGAGCGCCGTTCCGCCGGCGCCGTCCGGGCCCGAGCACGGCGCGCCCTCCGCGGCGAGGTCGCCGTTCGCCCCGCCCGCCGGGCCGGCGCCGGCGCCGCGGTTCTCCGCGCCGGCGGCCGGGGCGCCGTCCCGCCGCTCCCTCCGCGAGCAGAGCCCGGCGCCCGCCCCCGCGCCCGCGCCGATGGTGCGGCCGCCGTCCACCTCCGCCGGGGTGCGCGGGCTGGACGAGACCGGTCGGCTGGCCCCGATCCAGCGACCGACCGGCGAGATGTCCCGCGCCGTCGCCCCGACGCCCCCGGTGCGCCCCGCGGCGCCGTCCAGCGCCCCGGCCGCGCCGCCCGCGCGCCCCTCGACCCGCCGTGACCAGGGCGCCGCCCCGGCGGGCTCCGCCACCGGGTACGGCCTGCCCCCGGTGGCCGCCCCGTCGAGCGCCGCGCCAGCGGCCCCGGCGGCCAGCCCGCCGGCGACGGTGGCGCCGCGCCCCGACGGCCCCGCCCGCCGTTCCCCGTTCGCGACGACGGGCACCTCCTCGCCGTTCGGCACCACGTCGGCCCCGGCGTCGGCGCCGCCCGCCCAGGCGGCCCCGAGCCCGGCGCCGACCGCCGCACCCACGTCGGCGGCGCCCCCGCTGCCCTGGGCCAGCCCGACCACGGAGCGGCCCGCGTCCGTGCCGCCGTCGCGCCCCACGGCGGGGGCCGCCCTGCCGGCGGCCGCGCCGGAGCGACCCGCCGCGTCCCCGTTCGACGCGCTGGTCGCGTCGGAGCAGCCCGTCCGCGCGCGCTCGGCCGCGCCGCTGGACGACGAGGACGACGACGAGGACTGGGACGAGCCCGAGGCGTCCTACACCTGGCTGCACTACATCGTCCTCGTGGTCGTCGCGTTCGTGCTGGGGCTCCTGGTCTGGAAGCTGCTGCTCGGCGACAACGGCGCCCAGGACTTCACGACCGACGGCGCCGCACCCGCGAGCGTCGTCCTCCCGTACGAGCACCCCGGAGCCGCTGCATGACCGCCAGCCCCCGCGCCGTCGAGCTGGCGATCGTCGCCGCTCGGGCCGCCTCGGACCGCAAGGCGCAGGAGATCATCGCGCTGGACGTGAGCGACCAGCTGGTGCTCACCGACGTGTTCCTCATCGCCTCGGGCACGAACGAGCGGCAGGTCTCGGCCATCGTGGACGCCGTCGAAGAGGCGATGTTCCTCGCCGGGTCCAAGCCGATCCGCCGCGAGGGCAAGGCGCAGGCGCGATGGGTGCTGCTCGACTTCGGCGAGGTCGTCGTCCACGTGCAGCACGCCGAGGACCGCGTGTACTACGCGCTCGAGCGCCTGTGGAAGGACTGCCCGGCGGTCGAGCTGCCGGAGGACGCCCGCGGCGGCGACGGCGCGGCGGCCGCCGCCGAGTACGGCGACGGCGGGGGCGACGGCGCGATCCGTCTCGCGGGCGACGAGCGGTGACGGCCGGCACCGTCGTCCTGCTGCGGCACGCCCGCACCGCCTACAACGCCTCCCTGCGGCTGCAGGGGCAGATCGACATCCCGCTCGACGAGGTCGGACGCTGGCAGGCGGCGGAGGGCGGCTCCGCGCTCGCGTCGTCGCACCGCGCGACGCGCATCGTGTCGTCCGACCTGGGCCGCGCCGTCGAGACGGCGTCCGCGTACGCGGACGCGCTCGGCGGGGAGCCCCTGGTGACGGACGAGCGCCTGCGCGAGCGCGGCTTCGGCGCCTGGGAGGGCCTCACGGGCGCCGAGCTGCAGGAGCGCTGGCCCGAGGAGTACGCAGCCTGGCGCCTCGGTGCCGAGCCCGTGGGGGCGGGGGCCGAGACGAAGGCGGCGGTCGCGCAGCGCATGGCCGAGGCCGTGGCCGAGCACGCCGCGGACCTGGCCGACGACGCGACGCTCGTCCTCGTGTCGCACGGGGCCGCCATCTCGCTGGCGGTGACGGCGCTGCTCGGGCTCGACCCGACCACATGGCGCGGGCTGGCGGGCATGCACAACGTGCACTGGTCGCACCTGCACCGTGCCGGGGAGGGCGCCGTGCCGGCATGGCGCCTCGTGGCGCACAACGTGGGCGCGGGGTACCCCCTGGACCGCTGGCAGGCGGGACCGGACTGGAATTTGGAACCTGGCCCGAAGTCTGCCTAAGATATCGACGTTCCGAGGGGCGCAAGCCCGGAGGAACACACCGAATCAGACGAATCGCCTGGCCGTCCGCGGTCGCGAGAGTCGGTTCTCGGGGCTGTGGCGCAGCTGGTAGCGCACCTGCATGGCATGCAGGGGGTCAGGGGTTCGAGTCCCCTCAGCTCCACCCCGACGAGAAGGCCCGGAACCTCATGGTTCCGGGCCTTCTTGCGTGACCAGGGGTTTCACGGTGCGGGACGGTCTTGCGCGGACGCCGACGTCGCCTAGGGTCGGACCTGCGGCCGCGTCGTCGGCCGTCACATCTGAAGACACCCATGACAGGGGAGCGCCGTCGAAGGGGCGCTGAGAGTGCGGGCACAGCCGCAGACCCTTGGAACCTGCTCCGGTTAGCACCGGCGAAGGGAGTTACCTGGAATGTCCGCGCCCATCTCTCTGCGCAGCGCGTCCCCGCGGTACCGGACCGTCGACCTCGTCACCGTGGCCATGCTCGGCGTGGCCGTCGGTGTCGTCTTCTGGGGCTGGACCCAGCTCTACCACCTGCTCTCCGCCGGGCTGGCGGTCGCCTTCCCGCCGGCCACCGGGCTGCTCGGGGGCGGCTGGCTGCTCGGCGGCGTGCTGGGCGGCCTCATCGTCCGCCGCCCGGGCGCGGCGCTGCTCACCGAGGTCGTCGCCGCGAGCGTCGAGGCGCTGCTCGGCGCCGGCTGGGGCTTCTCGGCGATCGTCTCCGGCGTCGTCCAGGGGTTCGGCGCCGAGCTCGTGCTCGCCCTGTTCCTCTATCGCCGGTTCGGCACCGCCGTCGCGGCCCTGGCGGGTGCGGCGGCGGGCGCGTGCGGCGCCGTCTACGAGTGGTTCGCCTACTACCCGGACTGGGCGTGGGGCTTCCGGCTGGCGTACCTGGGCCTCTTCGCGCTGTCCGGCGCGCTGCTCGCGGGCCTGGGAGGCGCGGCGCTCGTGCGCTCCCTCGCGCGGGCCGGCGTGCTCGACGCGTTCGGGCCGGGGCGCGACCTCGCCGACCGCGGCGTCGGTCGTGCCGCCGATCGCGCCCGGGCCTGACGGCGTGGCGCGCGACGACGTCCGGGCGCGCGTGCGGGGGCTGAGCTGGCGGCCCACCGGGCGCCGGGTCCCGACGATCGAGGGCCTCGACCTCACCGTCGGCGCGGGGGAGCGCATCGGCCTGGTCGGGCCGAGCGGGGCGGGCAAGTCGACCGTGCTGCACGCCCTCGCGGGGGTCCTGGGGGACCCGCTGCCCGGCGACCTGTCCGGCACCGTCCACGTGGACGGCGGGGTGGGGCTCGTGCCGCAGGACCCGGGCTCCGCGGTCGTCGCGGCCCGGATCGGCCGGGACGCCGCCTTCGGCCCCGAGAACTCCGGCCTGCCGCGGGACGAGATCTGGCGTCGGGCCCGGGAGGCTCTCGACCGGGTCGGGCTGCGGTACCCGCCCGACAGGCCGACTTCGGCCCTCTCGGGCGGCGAGCTGCAGCGGCTCGCGCTCGCAGGGGCGCTGGCGAGCGCCCCGGGCCTGCTGCTCCTGGACGAGCCGACCGCGATGCTCGACCCCGCCGCCGCGGCCGAGGTCCGCGCCGCCGTCGTCGGCGCGCTGGAGGGCACGGGCACCTCCCTCGTGGTGGTCGACCACCACGTCGGGCCGTGGCTCGAGCACCTGGACCGCGTCGTGGTGCTCGGGCCGGCGGGCCGGGTCACGCACGACGTCGCGCCCGCCGCGCTGAGCGACGGCGCGGCCGGCCCGCGCGGTGACCTGACGCGCGCCGGCGTCTGGCTGCCCGGGGTGGCGGCGCCCGATCCGCTGCCCGTCCCGGCCGCGCTGGTCGCGCCGGACGGCGCCGGGCCGGAGGTCTCGGTCGACTCCCTCGAGGTCGACCTGACGACGCGCGGCCTGCGCGGCCGTACCACCACGCGGGCGCTCGACGGCGTGGCCGCGCGGCTGCCTGCGGGGCTCCTCACGGCCGTCACGGGGCCCTCGGGGGCGGGGAAGTCCACGCTCGTCGCCACCCTCGCGGGGCACCTGCGGCCGACCGCCGGCGTGGTGCGGGGAGCTCCGGGGCGTACGGCCCGCTCGCGAGACCTCGCGCGGTCGTGCGGCTGGGTGCCGCAGCACCCGGAGCACGGCCTGCTCGCCCTGCGCGTGCGGGACGAGGTGGAGCTCACCGGCCGACGCCTCGGCGTCCGGGTGGACGTGGACGAGGTGCTCGCGCTGCTGCGCCTGGACCATCTCGCCGACGCGCA
Source organism: Isoptericola nanjingensis (assembly GCF_050311635.1). Classification (NCBI taxonomy): domain Bacteria; kingdom Bacillati; phylum Actinomycetota; class Actinomycetes; order Micrococcales; family Promicromonosporaceae; genus Isoptericola; species Isoptericola nanjingensis. The sequence goes on from NZ_JBNOZL010000004.1 coordinate 289,752, forward strand.
CCCGTTCCGGCTGTCCGGCGGCGAGCAGCGGCGGCTCGCGCTGGCGGCCGCGCTCGCGCACCGGCCGGGGCTCGTGCTGCTGGACGAGCCGACCGTCGGCCAGGACCGGGGGACCTGGGCGGCGGTGGCGGGGTGGGCCACCGCCGCCGCCCGGCATGGCGCCACCGTCGCGGCCAGCACCCACGACGCGCACCTCGTCGCCCTCGCCGGGCACCAGGTGCAGCTCGGCGGCCCGGCACGCGAGCGACAGGCGGTGGCGGCATGACCGGTGTGCTGGGGCGCGTGAACGCCCTCGTGCTCGTGGCGCTCGGGCTGCTCGGGCTGGTCGCCTCCCTGGGCGTCCGGGACGTCGCGAGCGCCGGCGTCGCGCTGGGCGCCTGCCTGGCGTTCGGGCTGCTGCTCCTGCCGCGCGGGGCCGGGTCGCCGGCCCGGTACCTCGCGGTCGTCGTCGCCATCGCGTCGGTGGCGTGGTCCACCTGGCTGCTCGGCGGCCGCGACCCGGTGGAGGCCGGCGTCGCGGGGGCCCGCATCGCGGTGCTCGCGCTGCCGGGCGTGGCGCTCGCCCCGCTCGTCGACCCGAGCGGGCTGGCCGACCAGCTCGGCCAGCGGCTGCGCCTGCCGGCGCGCTCCGTCGTCGGCGTCGCCGCGGCGCTGCAGCGGTTCGAGCGGCTCGGTGCGGTGTGGGAGCAGGCGTCGCGAGCCCGCCGGTCGCGCGGCGTCGGGCCCGGCCGGGGCCCGCTCTCGCGGGCCCGGCACGCGGCGTCCGTGACGTTCGCGGTCCTGGCCGCCACCCTGCGCGACGCGGCCGCCATGGCCGTCGCGATGGACGCCCGCGGCTTCGCCTCCGCCCACCACCGCACCTGGGCGGAGCCGGCGCCGTGGACCCGCACCGACACCGTCGTGCTCGCCGGCGGCGCGCTCGTCGCGGCGTTGCCGTTCGCCGTCCTCGTCGGGTAGCGGTCGCGCGGGAGGCGCCGCCCAGGAGCCGTGGGGCGCAGAATGGGCAGCGGGAGGTGCTCCATGGCCCGCCAGGTGCACGATTTCGACGCCCTGTACGCTGCCGACGCCCCGCCGCCGTGGGAGATCGGCCGTCCGCAGCCCGCGCTCCTGGCGCTCGTGCGCCGGTCGGTGCTCGCGGACCCGGTCCTCGACGTCGGGTGCGGCACGGGCGTGCTGGCTCTCGCCGTCGCTCGGGCGGGCCACCGGGTGGTGGGCGTGGACGCCGCGGCGCACGCGATCTCCCGCGCGCGGGAGCGGGCCGCGGAGTCGATCCTCGACCCGCCGGGCGAGGTGCGCTTCGAGGTCGCGGACGCCCGCCGGCTCGACCGCCTGGACCTCCGGCCGCGGACCGTCCTCGACTCGGGGCTGCTGCACACCCTGGACGACGCCGGGCGCGCGGCCTACGTGGCGGGGCTGGAGGCGATCTGCCGGCCCGACGCGCTCGTCGCCGTGCTCGCGATGTCCGTGGACGCCGGGCTGGGCTGGGGCACGACCGGCGCCCGGCTGCGCGCGGCGTTCGAGGGGCCCGCGTGGTCGGCCACGGTGGTCTCGGACGCCGAGATCGCCGCGCGCACCGCGGGGGAGGAGCTCAGCCTGCCGGCGCTGCTCCTCACGACGCGGCGCGCGTGACGAGACGTCCGTGAACGGACGGGCCTCGGACAGGTCCCGTGCGATAGGAAGGGGGCGTGCCGTCCCCGCCCCTCTTCCCCTTCCGTAGCGTCGTCCTCGGGGCGTTCCTCCCCACCCTGGTGCTGGAGATCGGCATCGGCGCGCTGCTGCCGGTCGTGGCGGTCACCGCCACCGGCCGCGGCGCGACCCTCACGGTCGCCGGGCTCGTGGCCGCGCTGCTGCCGCTCGGCAAGATCGCGTTCGACCTGCCGGCCGGCGCCCTCTCCCAGCGCCTCGGCGACCGGGTGGCGATGCTGGTCGCCGGCAGCGTCGCCGTCGTGGCGTTCACGACGATCGCGCTGTCCTCGGCGCTGTGGGGCCTGGCGCTGGGCGTGCTCGCCCTCGGCGCGGCGAACGCCGTGTTCAACCTCGCCCGGCAGGCGTACCTGACGGAGATCACGCCGCCGCTGCGGCGGGCGCGCGTCATGTCGACGCTCGCCGGGGTGCACCGCATCGGCCTGTTCCTGGGGCCGTTCGCCGGCGCCGCCGTGATCGCCGCGACGTCGCTGCACGGCGCGTTCTGGCTGGGCACCGGCTCGGCCCTGGTGGCGGTGCTGGTCATCGCCCTGGTGCGGCCGGAGCCGCGGGCCGACGCCCCGTTGCCGCGGCCCGCCGGCCGGCAGCGCGTGTCCATCGCCGCGGTCGCGCGCGAGCACCGGCAGCTGTTCGCGACCCTCGGCGTCGCCATCCTGCTGGTGAGCGCCGTGCGCGGCGCACGCCAGACCGTCATCCCGCTGTGGGGCGAGCACCTGGGGCTCGACGCCGAGGTGACGTCGCTCGTCTTCGGCGTCTCGGGCGCCCTGGACATGCTGCTGTTCTACCCGGCGGGCAAGGTGATGGACCGGTTCGGGCGGCTGTGGGTGGCGGTCCCGTCCATGCTCACGATGGCGGTGGGGCTGGCGGTGCTGCCGTTCGCGCACACCGCGGGAGCGCTCGCCGTGGTCGCCGCCCTGCTCGGTGTGGGCAACGGCATGGGCTCGGGCATCGTCATGACGCTGGGCGCCGACGTCGCGCCCGCCGCGGTGCGGCCCACGTTCCTCAGCGTGTGGCGGCTCTTCCAGGACACGGGCGACGCGCTCGGCCCGCTGATCCTGTCGGCGGGGGCGGCGCTGGGCTCGCTCGCCGCCGGGGTGTGGGCCACCGCCATGCTCGGCGGCGCGTCCGCGGCCACCCTCGCGCGCTGGGTGCCGCGGTACTCCTCGCTCGCGAACCTCGTGCCGCCCCGGCGCGGGCGGACCTGAGCCGACGCCTCACGCGCGCAGGTGCACGCCCAGCCCGCGGCCGCCGGGCGCCACCGCGTCGCGCAGCTCCCCGTGCCCGTCGTAGTCCCCGCCGTCCTGGCGCCGGTAGGGCACGAGAGGCCCGTCCGGCAGCGCGAGCAGCCGGCGGCGCAGGCCGTCCGAGGCCGCGGCGAAGCCGGCGTCGTCCAGGCGGCTCGCGCCGGGCACGAGCACCGGCTCGGCCACCTGCATGCCCGTGTACCAGAACGTGCCGTGCAGCAGCGGGAACAGCACCTCCGCGAGGTCGCCGTGCAGGCCGCGCGGGCCGAGCCCGGTGCCCGCCCCGACGGTGACCACGGCGAGCGCGCGGCGCCCGGCCAGCCCGCCGTCGCCGTACCGGCGGGTGCGGCCGGCGCGGTCGCGCACGTTGTACGCGTAGCCCTGCACCAGCACCCGGTCGAGCCAGCCCTTGAGGATCGCGGGCGTGCCGTGCCACCACAGGGGGAACTGCACGACGACGGTGTCGGCCCGGGCGAGCTTGTCGTGCTCGGCCCGGATGTCGGGCGCGAGCGTGCCGCCGCGCAGCGCGCGCTCCGAGGCGCCCGCGACGTCGAGCCGGTCGCCGTCGCCCACGGCGTCGCCGAAGTCGGCGGCCGTCACCACGGGGTTCCAGCCCATCGCGTACAGGTCGGACTCGACCACCTCGTGCCCGGCCCCGCGCAGCGCGCGGACCCCCTCGTCCCGCAGCCGCGCCGTGAGCGACCGCGGTTCCGGATGGGCCAGCACCCACAACACCCGCATCGGACCGTCCTTCCCGTCGGGGTCGGGCGCCGGTCGGCCGCCCGTCCCTCCAGGGTGCCGGGCAGGCCACCGGGCGACCAGTGGCCGGGAGGCCACGATGTGCAAGGATCAGGCCATGCCTGCCAGACGGACGCGCGCACCCCGCCGGCACCTCGTCGCGGTGCTGGTGCGCGACGGCGTGATGCCGCTCGAGCTCGGCGCGGTGCACCAGCTCTTCGGCGTCGCGCGCGACGCCGGCGGCGAGCGGCTCTACGACGTGCGCACGTGCGCGGCTGCACGGGGACCCGTGCGGACCGACGCGGACTTCACGATCGACGTCCCGCACGGCCCGGACGTGCTCGCGCTCGCCGACACCGTCGTCGTGCCGGCGTCGCACGCGCTGGACGACGTCGACGAGGACGACGGCGTCACCCCCGACCTGCTGGCGACCGTCCGCCCGGACGCGCGGGTCGCGTCCATCTGCACCGGGGCGTTCGCGCTCGCACGCGCCGGGCTGCTCGACGGGCGACGCGCGACGACGCACTGGCTGTCGGCGGACCGGTTCCGGCAGGCGTTCCCGAGGGTGGACCTGCACCCGGACGTGCTGTTCACCGAGGACGGCCGCGTCTTCACGTCGGCCGGCGAGGCGGCCGGGATCGACCTGTGCCTGCACCTGATCCGCTCCGACCACGGCGCGTCGGTCGCGAACGACGTCGCGCGGCGCACCGTCGTGCCGCCCTTCCGCGACGGCGGCCAGGCGCAGTACGTGGACGCCCCCGTGCCCGAGCCGGCAGGCGACCACACCGGCCCCGCGCGGTCGTGGGCGCTCGAGCACCTCGACGAGCCGCTCTCGCTGGACGACCTCGCCCGGCACGCGTCGATGAGCACGCGGACCTTCACGCGCCGGTTCCGCCGGGAGGTCGGCGTCTCGCCCGGGGCGTGGCTGCTGCAGCAGCGCCTGCTGCGCGCGCGCGACCTGCTGGAACGCACCGATCTCGCCGTGGACGCCGTCGCGCGCCGGGCCGGGTTCGGCACCGGGGCGTCGCTGCGCCAGCACTTCGCGCGGGCGCTGGGCGTCTCGCCCGCCGCCTACCGCGCGACGTTCGGCCCGGGCCCGCGACATCAGAACGTCACGAAGGTCGTCCCGCGAGTTGCTTGACGGGGCGGGCCTCGGGCACCTACATCTGGTTGATGGAGGTCTTCGAGAAGTGGGAATCCGAGATCCGGGGGTACAGCCGCACGTACCCCACGGTGTTCGCCTCGGCGTCGAACGCGCGGCAGGTGGACGAGGTCGGCCGTAGCTACGTCGACTTCTTCGCCGGCGCGGGCGTGCTGAACTTCGGGCACAACAACCCGCGCATGAAACGCGCGATGATCGAGTTCCTCGAGGCCGACGGCGTCGCGCACAGCCTCGACATGGCGACCACCACGAAACGCGACTTCATCACGAAGTTCGTCTCCACGGTGCTGGAGCCGCGCGGCATGACGATGAGGCTGCAGTTCATGGGCCCCACCGGCAGCAACGCCGTCGAGGCGGCGCTCAAGCTCGCCCGCAAGGTCACCGGGCGGCGCGAGGTGGTCGCCTTCACGCACGGGTTCCACGGCATGACCCTCGGGTCGCTCGCGCTCACGGGCAACGACGTCTTCCGCCGGGCCGCCGGAGTGCCCCTGGAGAACGTGCACCGGCTGCCCTTCGAGACCGCTCCCGGGGGCGGTCTCGCGTCGCTCGAGGCCTACCGGGCGCAGCTCGCCGACGTGTCGAGCGGGCTGCTGCCCCCGGCGGCGTTCGTCGTCGAGACGATCCAGGCCGAGGGCGGCGTCAACGTGGCGAGCGCCGAGTGGCTGCACGCCGTGCAGCGCCTCGCCCGCGACGTCGGGGCGCTGTTCGTCATCGACGAGATCCAGGTGGGCTGCGGCCGCACCGGCAGCTACTTCAGCTTCGACGGCATGGGGCTCGACCCCGACGTCGTGTGCCTCGCCAAGGGGATCGGCGGCTACGGGACGCCCCTGGCGATGAACCTCAACCGGCCCGAGCTGGACGCGCACTGGGCGCCGGGGGAGCACACCGGCACCTTCCGCGGCCAGGGCCTGTCGTTCGTGGCCGGGCGCGAGGCGCTGACGTACTTCGACGACGACGAGCTCATGACCCAGGTGCACGCCAAGGCCGAGCGGATGGTGTCGGTGCTGGACGGGCTCGCCGACGGGGTCCCCGACCGCGGGTTCACCGTGCGCGGCCGCGGCATGATCCAGGGCCTCGACGTCGTCGACGGCGCGTTCGCCAAGACGGTCGCGGCCGCGTGCTTCGCCCGGGGGCTGCTCATCGGCCCGTGCGGCAGCGGCGGCCGCGTGCTCAAGCTCATCCCGCCCCTGACCATCCCCGACGACGACCTCGACGAGGGCCTGGAGATCCTCGCGGGGGCGGTGCGCGACACCCTCTAGCGCCCCGCCCGGGGGCGTGCGACAGCAGCTGAAGGAGGCCGGCATGCGGCAGCGCGACGACATGACGTTCCCGTTCGAGGAGTACGCGAGGCGCCTCGGCGATCTGCGCCGCCGCATGGCGGAGCGGATGCTGGACGCGGTGGTCATCACCGACCCCGAGAACCTCATGTACCTCACGGACTACCAGACCACGGGGTACTCCTTCTTCCAGGCGCTGGTCGTGCCGCTCGAGGACGAGCCGTTCATGATCACGCGCGCCATGGAGGAGTCGAACGTGCACGCCCGCACGTGGGTGGAGCTGACCCGTCCCTATCCGGACACGGGCGACGCCATCCAGAGCCTGGTGCAGTCCCTGCGCGAGTTCGGCCTCGACACGAAGGACGTCGGGTACGAGCGCAACAGCTACTACTTCCCGGCCTACCACCAGGACTACATCCACAACTCGTTCACCGACGGCCGCCTGCTCGACTGCTTCGGCATCGTGGAGGAGGGGCGCGTGACCAAGTCGGTCGCCGAGATCGCCGTCATGCGGCGGGCCGCGCGCGCCACGGAGGTCGGGATGGCGGCGGGCATCGAGGCGGTCGCCGCGGGGGTGACGGAGAACGAGATCGCGGCCGAGATCGCGTCGGCGATGTTCCGCTCGGGCGGGGAGTTCCCGGCCGTGATGCCGTACGTCACCTCCGGGCCGCGCAGCATGATCGGGCACGCGACATGGGAGGGCCGCACCGTGCAGCCCGGGGAGCACGTCTTCCTCGAGGTCGGCGGCTGCTTCCGGCGGTACCACACGGCGATGATGCGGACCGTGGTGCTCGACGACCTGTCGCGCAGCATGCTGGTGGCGCAGGAGCGGATGAAGCTGGCGCTCGCGGAGGTCAAGGCGGCCATCCGGCCCGGGCTCACCGTGTCCGACGCCGACAACATCGTGCGGAACATCATCTCGGACAACGGCGTCGGCGCACGGCTGGTGACCCGGTCGGGTTACTCGATCGGCATCGCGTTCCCGCCCAGCTGGGACGAGGGCTACATCGTCAGCCTCAACCAGGGCGACCCGCGCGTGCTCCGGGAGGGGATGACGTTCCACATCATCCCGTGGATGTGGGGCGTCGACGGCGACAAGACCGTCGGCATCTCCGACACGGTCCGGGTGACGGCCGACGGGTGCGAGTCGTTCTTCACCCTGGCCGAGGACTTCACCTGCAAGCCCGAGCACGCCGCGGGGAGGGCGGAGGCCGAGCCCCTCGCGCTCGTGCAGGACACGACCACGGACGCCACCGAGGAGGAGACCGCATGATGCTGATCGCGACCGATCCGAGCACGGGCGAGGTGGTCCGCGAGGTCCCGGCGGCGACGCCGGGCGAGGTGGACATCACCCTGGCGGCCGCCGAGGCGGCACGGTCCGCGTGGCGGGACCGGGGGCTCGACGGGCGCGCCGAGGTGCTGCACGCGGTGGCGGCGGACCTGCGCGCGCGGGCCGACGAGCTGGCGCCCCTCATGACGCAGGAGATGGGCAAGCCGATCTCCGAGGCGCTCGGCGAGGTGGAGAAGGCGGCCTGGTGCGCGGAGCACTACGCCGAGCACGCGGCGGCGTACCTGGCGACCGAGGACATCGCCTCCGACGCGACGCGCAGCTACGTGCAGCACCTGCCGCTCGGCACGGTGCTCGGCGTGCTGCCGTGGAACGCGCCGTTCTGGCTGGCCCTGCGCTTCGCGGCGCCCGCCCTCATGGCGGGCAACACGGCCGTGCTCAAGCACGACCCGCACGTGCCGGGCTGCGCGGAGGCGATCGGCGACGTGTTCGCTCGGGCGCTGTCGGCGTCGGGCGCGCCGCAGGGCGTGTTCCTCAACCTGCCGCTGGAGACCGCGGACGTCGCCGGCGTCATCCGCGACCGGCGCGTGCAGGCGGTGTCGTTCACCGGGTCGTCGCGCGGGGGGTCGGCCGTGGCGAGCGTCGCGGCCGCCGAGATCAAGCCCGCCGTGCTGGAGCTGGGCGGCTCCGACCCGTGCGTGGTCCTCGCCGACGCCGACCTGGACGCCGCGGCCGACACCATCGCCCTGTCGCGCATCATCAACGCGGGCCAGTCGTGCATCGCCGCGAAGCGGATCATCGTCGAGGACGCCGTGCACGACGCGCTGGTCGACCGGCTCCGGGACCGGCTCGCCGCGCTGAAGGTGGGCGACCCGCGCGACCCCGCCACGCAGGTGGGGCCGATCGCCCGCGCGGACCTGCGCGAGAACCTGCACCGCCAGGTCACGCAGACGGTGCAGGCGGGGGCGCGCCTGCTTCTCGGGGGCGAGCTGCCCGACGGCCCGGGCTTCTTCTACCCGCCCACCCTGCTCGACGACGTCACCGACGACATGATCGCCGCCTGCGAGGAGACGTTCGGTCCGGTCATGGCGGTGCTGCGGGCCGCCGACGCCGACGAGGCGCTCGAGACCGCGAACCGGACCGAGTACGGCCTGGCGGCGAGCGTCTGGACCACGCCGGAGCGCGGCGAGGCGATGGCCCGCCACATCGCGGCCGGTCAGGTCTCGGTGAACGGCATCGTCAAGACCGACCCCCGGCTGCCCAGCGGCGGGGTGAAGCGCTCCGGGTACGGGCGCGAGCTCGGCCCGCACGGCATCAAGGAGTTCGTCAACGTGCAGCAGGTGTGGGTCGGCCCGCGCCAGGGCTGAGCCCGGCGCGGGCCGACCGTGCGGGGACGGTCGTCAGTCCACCGTGGCGAAGCTGGGGTGCGGCGGCTGGTTGTACGCCGTGTTCTGCCACGCGACGGCCAGCCGGTACTGCCGGTCCTCCATGAGGGACGGGTGCGCTATGGCGGTCGGGATGTCCGTGGAGTAGATCCGCAGCGCGCTGGAGTCGGTCGTGCGGAAGACGACCTCTTCGCGCCAGTCGCCGAGGATGTCGGCCTGGAGCGCCGGCGTCGCCTTGGTGCCGTTGTTCGAGGCGACCCCCTCGCCCGTGAGGAGGCGGGTGTCGCCGCTGGCGCCGTACTTGTCGATGTGGGTGTCGTCCAGCAGCTCGCGCTGCCCGTCGCCGTCCCACCAGATCACGAAGTTGGTGGAGCCTGGCTTGCGGCCGACCTCCGAGCCGTCCGTCGCGCTGCGCAGGCCGGAGACCTTGGACGACCAGACCTCGGCGCCGGGGTTGTCCGCGGTGATGTCCGCGGCCACTCCGCGCCCGTTGTCGGCCCCGGCGGCGGGGGCGCTGGAGAGGATCCTGCCGGTGGCGGCGTCGGCCACCCAGTGGGCCGGGTCGGTGCCCGACTCCGACGGCTTGAACACCTCCAGCCCGGGGTTCGAGGGCACCAGGTCGCTCACGTGGTACGCGTCGCCGTGGTGGGTGCCGTTCTGCCACAGCCCGTTCCCGTTGTCGTCGATCGCCATCGACCCGTAGAGGATCTCGTCGCGGCCGTCGTCGTCCACGTCCGCGATCGACAGCTGATGGTTGCCGCGGCCCGTCCAATCGGGCCCGTTGGTCGACGAGCTCGAGTCGAACGTCCAGCGGCGGGTGAGCGCCCCGTCGCGGAAGTCCCACGCGGAGACGGCCGTCCTGGCGTAGTAGCCGCGCCCCATGACGATGCTCGGCCGGGACCCGTCGAGGTACGCCGTGCCCGCGAGGAAGCGGTCCACCCGGTTGCCGTACGTGTCGCCCCAGTCGCCGACGTTGCCGCGGGCGGGGCGGAAGTCGACGGTGTCGAGCTCGGCGCCGTCGGTGCCCCGGAAGACCGAGAGGAACTCGGGCCCGCTCAGCACGTAGCCGCTGGAGTTTCGGTGGTCGGCGTCGCCGTCCCCGATCACCTGGCCGGTGCCCGAGACGGTGCCGTCGCCGGTCCTCACGGCGACCTCCGCGGCGCCGTCGCCGTCGTAGTCGTACACCTGGAACTGCGTGTAGTGCGCCCCGGCGCGGATATTGCGGCCGAGGTCGACGCGCCACAGCCGCTCGCCATCGAGCTCGTAGGCGTCGAGGTAGACGTTGCCCGTGACGCCGGACTGCGAGTTGTCCTTGGCGTTGCTCGGGTCCCACTTCAGGACGATCTCGTACTCGCCGTCGCCGTCGAGGTCGCCCACCGACGCGTCGTTCGCGGAGTAGGTGTAGCCGCTGCCGGCGGGCGGCACGTCCAGCGGGACGTCGAGCGAGCTCGCCTCGGCGCCCGCGACGGGCGCGAGCGTGAGGGACTCGCCGGCGACCTGCCCGGCGGCTCCCTCGGCGGAGGGGTCGTCGGACCGTGCGGCCGCGGCACGCGCGGCCCCGTCCCCGACGGCGAGGACGGCGTAGCGGGCGTCGGCGGGCGCGCCGCGGTCGAGGAACGACGTCGCGCCGGTCACGGCGGGCCCGGGCACCCGGACGCCGTCGCGGTAGACATGGAACGCGGCGTCGCCGCCGTCGGACGCCAGGAGGCGCCAGCTCACGCGGTTGCCGTCGGCGGTGGGTGTGCTGATCACCGCCCGGCCGCCGGGCGACGCGTCCGCGGCGGACGTCGGCACCGCGGGGGCGGGCGGGTCGCCGGCGGCGACGGCGGGGGAGGCGAGGGCGAGCGCGCAGAGCGCGCCCACGGCGGTGGCGAGCGTGGTGGTGGCTGCGGTCGTGCGGAGTGTCGGCAGCATCGTTGCTCCGTTCCGGTTGAGACGATTCACACCGTTCGGGACCGAGGCTGCCAGAAACCGGTTGCTCACGTCACCCCCGGGTCTCACGACGTGGGACGCGCGGGAGGGCGGGCGCTCAGGGCTTGGGGATGCTGGTCACCGTCGTGAGGAGGAAGACCGAGTCCTCCAGCGCGCTGACGGCGTGCCGCTCGTGGGTCAGCACGCGCAGCTGCCCGGCGTGGACCTCGTCGTTCCCGTCGAGCGCGGTCACCCGCACGCGCCCGTGCAGCACCAGGACCGAGGCCGCGGGCGGCGAGTTGTGCTCGCCCAGCTCGATCCCCTCGACCAGCGCCAGGATCGTCTGCCGCAGCGGGCCGTCGTGCACGACGATCTCCGCGCTGCGACCGTTCTCGGCGGCGCGGGCCTTGTCGAGGTGGGTCGTCGTGAGGGCGTCCAGGTCGGCCATCAGGGGCTCCGTCCGTCGGTCGGCACGCGGGTCCGCGTCGTCGCGGGCCAGCCGCCCTCACCGTACCCGCGGTCGCCGCGCGTCGGGGGCGTGGCGCGTCAGGCGGCGCCGTCGATCATCCCCAGCCGGGCGAACGCCTCCGCGACGCCGCCTCGCGCGGGCCCGGGCACCACGAAGTCCGCCTCGGCCAGGACGGCGGCCGGTGCGCCCTCGACCGCGACGGCCGTGCCGGCGTACTGGAGCATCTCGACGTCGTTGTGCCCGTCGCCGACGCCGACCGCCTGCGCGGCGGTGAGCCCCAGGTGCTCCATCACGGCCGCCATCCCGACGGCCTTGTGCACCCCGGCCAGGTGGATCTCCCCGGCGTTGTCGCCCGTGTCCGCGTAGGACGAGGGGAGGATGCCGACCTCGGGGCCGAGCTCGGTGCGCAGCGCCGCGATCGGCACGCGCGAGTCGAAGTAGCTGATCTTGGCGTACCGGACGCCCGCGAGGTCGCCGGGCATCCGCAGCACGTCGAGGATCTCGTGGGGTGCCGCGTCCCCGCGGACCGCGAGCCGGGCGTCGAGGCCGACCGGCCCGTACACCGCGTCGGGGGTCTCCAGCAGGTACGCGACGTCGTGGGCGTCGAGCACGTGGCGCACGCGCGTCGCGAGGTCGTCGGGGAAGCGGAGGTCGGCCACGACCTCGCCGTCGAGCCGGACGAACGCGCCCGCCGTCGCCACGACGCCGTCGAAGCCCGCCGCCAGGAGCGACGGCGGCAGCATCGACTCCGGGCGGCCCGTGCACAGCAGCACCCGGTGGCCGGCGCGCCGCGCGGCGCGGACGGCCTCCTCGTGCGCGGGCGGCACCGCGCCGTGGTCCGCGTAGGTGCCGTCCACGTCCAGGAACGCCACGCGCGCCCCGTCACTCATCGAACCCGACACGGGCGCAGTCCTCCAGGTCTTCGGCGTCGTCGTGGGCACCGTCGAGCCTAACCGCGCCGTCGGTGTCCCGTGGTTGGCTGCCCACGTGACGACGAGCACCCCGCGCGCCGGGACCTGGTCCATGATCCGTGCCGAGCGCGAGGCGCTCGCGGACGAGCTCGGGGAGCTCGACGACGCGGCGTGGGCCGGGCCTTCGCTGTGCGGGGACTGGACCGTGGAGGACGTCGTCGCGCATCTCACGGCGGGCGCGAGCACCGGCCGGTGGGCGTGGCTGCGCAGCATCGTCGGGGCGCGGTTCGACGCCGACCTGCACAATGCGCGGCGCCTGGCGGAGCACCGCGGCGCGACGCCCGTCGAGACGCTCGAGCGCTTCCGCGCCGTCGCGACCAGCACGGTCGCGCCGAGCGGGCACACGGCCGCGTGGCTGGGCGAGGTCGTCGTGCACGGGCAGGACGTCCGCACGCCGCTCGGCATCCCGCGCTTGCCGCCGGTCGCCGCGACCACCGAGGTGGCGCGCTTCTTCGCCGCGCGCGACTTCACGGTCCCCGGCCGGAGCGTCGCGCGCGGCCTGCGCCTCGAGGCGACCGACGGCCCGTTCGCGCACGGCGACGGCCCCGTGGTGCGCGGCAGCACCCTCGCGCTCGTCATGGTGCTGGCGGGCCGGAGGGTGTTCTGCGACGCGCTGGCGGGTGAGGGGCTGGCGCTGGTGCGGGAACGGGTCTAGGCGCCCTGGGCCTCGGCGCCGGCCCCGGCGTAGAGGGCGGCGAACTCGGCGGACGGCGGGATCGGGGTGACGACGTCGACGAGCACGCCGTCGGGCCCGGCCACGATGAAGTGCCGCTGGCCGAACTCCTCGTCGCGCAGCGGCAGCAGCACGTCGTGCGCGCCCGCGGCGAGGACGCGGGCGTGCACGGCGTCGACGTCGTCCACCTCGGCAGTGACGAGGACGCCGGCCGCGCGGGCGCCGCGGGCGGGCTCGGGGATCGTCTCGTGGTCCGCGTCGACGACGGCGAGCTCCGCCGTGCCGGAGCGCAGGCTGACGTACCAGTCCGAGGAGAACGTCGGCGTCATGCCGAGCAGGTCGGCGTAGAAGCGCGCGGCTCCCGGGACGTCCGAGACGGCGAGGACGGGGTACAGGCTGGTGATCATGACGACTCCCGGAGGGTTTACGTACGGCATGTACGTATCTATACATTCACGGTGTCGGTAACCTGTCAACCATGCCGAGGAGAACGAGGGCGGAGAGCGAGGCGACGGCGGCCGCGATCCTCGCCGCCGCGCGCGGGCTGTACGCGGAGCGGGGGTACGCCGCCGTGGCGGTCGAGGAGGTCGCCGCGGCGTGCGGCGTGACGCGGGGCGCCGTGTACCACCACTACGGCAGCCGCGCCGGGCTGTTCGCCGCCGTGCACGCAGACGTGACCGCGGCGGTCGGCGCGGAGATCGAGCGCGCGACCGACGGCCTCGGTGACCTGTGGGAGAGCCTCGAGGCGGGCTGCCGCGCCTTCCTGTCGGCGGTCGTCGCCGACGACGCCCGGCAGGTCGTGCTCGTCGACGGGCCGGCCGTGCTCGGCTGGGCGCGCTGGCGCGAGGACGACGCCGCGAGCTCGGGGCGGTTGCTCGACGAGGTGCTCGGCGAGCTCGCGGACGCCGGACGGGTGCGCGCCGCCGACGTGCCCGCCACGTCCGCCCTGCTGTCCGGAGCCATGAACGAGGCGGCCCTCTGGGTGGCCGCCTCGCCCGACCGCGACCGCGCGCTCGACCAGGCGTGGGCCGTGCTGCGCCGCCTGCTGCGCGGGATCGAGGCCTGAGCCCGGTGGGCCTGCCGGGTTCGGGTGCCCGTCAGGTGACCGCGCCGAGCTGCCAGGGCACGAACTCGTCGGCGCCCAGGTCGAGCTCCTCCGAGACGGTCTGCTCCCCGGACGCGACGGCGAGGATCTTCTCGAACAGCTCCTCGCCCACCTCCTCGACGCTCAGCCCGGTCTCGACGATCCGGCCGGCGTCGAGGTCCATGTCCTCGCTCATGCGGCGGTAGGTGTCGGAGTTCGTCGCGACCTTGATCGACGGCGACGGCTTGCAGCCCAGGACGGAGCCTCGCCCGGTCGTGAAGACGACGACGTTCGCGCCGCCCGCGACGATGCCCGTCACGGACACCGGGTCGTAGCCGGGCGTGTCCATGAAGGTCATGCCGCGCTCGGTGACGGGCTCGGCGTACTCGTGGACGGCGACGAGGTCGGCCGCGCCCGCCTTGGCGACGGCGCCGAGCGACTTCTCGAGGATGGTCGTGAGACCGCCGGCCTTGTTGCCGGGGGACGGGTTGTTGTCGAGCGTGCCGCCGCCGGCCGCCGCGTAGCCCTGCCACCAGTCGAGCCGGTCGAGCAGGCGCTGGCCCACCTCCCGCGACACGGCGCGGCGCAGCAGCAGGTGCTCGGCGCCGAACACCTCGGGCGTCTCGGCGAGGATCGACGTGCCGCCCTGCGCGACGAGCAGGTCGGAGGCGTGGCCGAGCGCGGGGTTGGCCGTGATCCCCGAGAACCCGTCGGAGCCGCCGCAGTTGAGGCCCAGCACGAGCTCGGACGCGGGGGCCTCCTCGCGTCGCAGCGCGTCGATCGCGGGCAGCATCTCGGTGACGGCGGCGACGCCCGCGCGCACGGTGGCGCGGATGCCGCCGGTGTCCTGGATGGTGAGCGTGCGCACGGGCAGGTCGTCGCGCAGCTCCAGGCCGTCGAGCACGGAGGCGGCGGGCAGCATCTCGCAGCCGAGCCCGACGACGAGCAGCCCGGCCATGTTCGCGTGGGACGCGTACCCGCGCAGCGTGCGCAGGGTGACCTGCGCGCCTTCCGACGTCGGGACCAGGCCGCAGCCGGTGTCGTGCGTGAGCGCGACGACGCCGTCGACGTGGGGGTAGGCGTCGAGCACCGGGCCGCGGAACTGGTCCGCGATCATCCGGGCGGTGGACGCCGAGCAGTTCACGGACGTGAGGATGCCGACGTAGTTGCGGGTGCCCCAGCGGCCGTCCGAGCGGCGGTAGCCCTGGAACGTGCGGCGCGTCGTGGGCTCGGGGAGCGTGGTGCGCGCGGTGCCGAACTCGTACTCGCGCGCGCCGTCGTCCATGCCCAGGTTGTGCGTGTGCACGTGGTCGCCCGGCGCGACGTCCCTCGTCGCGCGGCCGATGGACTGCCCGTACTTGCGCACCTCCGTGCCGGCCGCCACGGGGCGGACGGCGAGCTTGTGCCCCCGGGGCAGGGTGGAGCGGGTGGTCGCCTCGGTGCCGTCGGGCAGGCGCACGGTGGTGCCTGCGGGCACCTGGCGCGTCGTGACGGCGACGTCGTCGGCCGGCCGCAGCAGCAGCGCGACGTCGGCGAGGTCGACGACGTCCGGCAGCGGCGGATCGGCCGGCGCGCCCGGCGTGGGGGTCGCCGCGAGCGGCAGCAGCGGGTGGTGCGGGGCGGTGCTCATCGGATCGCGACCTCGGGATCGGTGGAGAGGGGACGGGAGTCGGTGACGGCGGGGGCGGGAGACGCCGGCGCGGTGGACGCGCGCACGACGAGCTCGACGGACAGCCGGCGGTGCTCGGGCTCGGGGGAGCCGCCGGCCAGCAGGTCGACGGCGACCCGTCCGGCCCGGGCCAGCGGGACGGCGACGGTGGTCAGGGCGGGAGTCACGAGCGACGCGGCGGCGACGTCGTCGAACCCGACGACGGACACGTCGGCGGGCGTGGCGACCCCGCGCGCGTGCAGCCGGGCCAGGACGCCGAGGGCGACGAGGTCGTTGAAGCACAGCACCGCCGTGGCGCCGGCGGCGAGCGCGAGGTCCGCGGCCTGGACGCCGCCCCCGTGCGTCGGCCGGAAGCTGCCGAGGTCCAGCACGGCGTCGCCGGTCGTGCCCGTCGAGAGCCTGGCCAGCGCCGTCCGGCGCTCGGCGTCCGACCACGAGGAGCGCGGGCCGCCGGCATAGGCGACGACGTCGTGCCCCAGGGCGCGCAGGTGGTCGAGCGCCCGGCGCACCCCGTCGGCGATGTCGAAGGAGACCGACGGCGCGTCGGGCGCCTCGCGGTTGACCAGCGCGACCGGGCCGTCCGCGGCCGCCAGCAGCGGCCCGAGCCGGTCGGCGGGCAGGCGTGGCGAGCAGAGCACGAGCCCGTCGACCCGGTCGCCGAGCCGGGTGATGACGTCGGGCTCGACGGTGACGTCCTCGTCGGTGTCGGCGACGAGGACCTCGCGACCCGTCTCCCGGGCCCGCGCCTGCACGCCCTTGGCGACAGCCGCGAAGAACGGGTTGGCGAGGTCGGGCACGACCAGGCCGACCGTGCCCGTGCTGCCGGTGGTCAGCGCGCGGGCTGCGGGGTGGGGCCGGTAGCCGAGCGACTCCGCGGCCCGGGCCACCTGGGCGCGGTTGACCGCCGACACGTGCGGCGCGTCGCTCATCGCGCGCGACGCGGTGGCGAGCGAGACGCCCGCCGCGCGAGCGACGTCGCGGAGCGTGACCACGCGGGCCTCCCGGGGCTGCGTCGGGGGTGGACGATCGGCTGGAACCGGTTCCAGCCTGTTCCACACCCTACCCGCCGTCCGGGCTGTCGGGAACCCCGAGCTCAGGCGGGCTCGTCGTCGAGCCAGCGGAACCACGCGTCGGGCACGTCCTCGTCCAGCCGCCGTACCTCGTGGCTCCCGAGGACGCCCGCGGTGAGGAGACCGGTCGCGACGAGCCGGGCGACGGCTCCCGCGCCGGGAGGGTTGAAGTGCGTGTCGTCGCGGCGCCCGTCGTCGGCGTGGAAGAAGAGGTGCAGCGTGCGCTCCGGCCCGAGGTCGTGCCACAGCGCGAGCGAGTCGCGCTGGACGTCCACGAGCGGCACGTCCTCGCGCGCGGCGAGGGCGCGCATCGCGCCGGGGTACTCGCCGTGGGCGGGCACGGCCCGGCCCGCGTCGTCGAACCGGCGTCGTTCGACCGACGTCGCGAGCACCGGCCGCGCGCCGGCGGCGCGCGCGACGTCGACGAACCGGGCGAGGTGCTCGGTGTACGACGTCCACGGCTCGGTGTACCGCTCGGGGTCCTCGACCTTCGCGTCGTTGTGGCCGAACTGGATCACCAGGACGTCGCCCGCCCGCAGGTCGCGGGCCACGGCGTCGAGCCGGCCCTGGGCGACGAAGCTGCGCGAGCTGCGGCCGTTGCGCGCGTGGTTGGCGACGGCGACGGCGTCGTCGAGGTAGTACGGCAGGGCCATGCCCCAGCCGGTCTCGGGCGCGGCGGCGCGGCTCTTCGGGCCGGCGGTGGAGTCGCCGGCGAGATGGACGGTGCGGGTCATGCGGGTCCTTTCGGAGGGAGCGGACGGCCGGAATCGGGCAAGCGCTTGCCGATCACCCTAGCGGGGGTGCGACACGACGAGATCGCGTGCATCGGCGCACGTCCAGGGCGTAGCGTCGGCGCCGAGCGACCGACACGTGCCACGCACCACCGGAGTATGCGAGGAGTCAGCGATGCCCCGTCCGCCGTTCCCGGCCCCCGTGCTCGACCTGCTGCGCCGTCCCCAGCCCGCCGTGATCGGCGTCGTCCGCCCTGACGGCAGCCCCGTCACCGCGGCGACGTGGTACCTGCTCGAGGAGGACGGCGCGGGCGGCTGGCACGTGCTGGTGAACCTCGACGCGACGCGCAAGCGGGTGCAGCACCTGCGCGCGAACCCGCACGTCAGCCTCACCGTGCTGGACGACGACTGGTACACGCATGCCACCCTGCTCGGCCGCGTCACCGCGTGGCGCGACGACGTCGACCTCGCCGACACCGACCGCATCGCGCGCCTCTACACCGGCGACGCGTACGGCGTGCGGGACCGCGCGCGCGTGACCGCCGTGGTCGAGGTCGACCGCTGGACGGCGTGGGGCAGCCTGCGCAGCTCGCTCGGCACCCCGAACGACACGGTCCGCTGAGGGAGGCGGCCGTGCGCATCGGAGCCCCCCGCACCGCCGGGGCGGACCCGCGCCTCGTCGCCGTCACCCCGGACGCGGTGCGGCGCCTCGTCGACCTCGGGCACGACGTCGTCGTGGAGCCCGGGGTCGGGGACGGCGCACGCCTGCCCGCGCACGACTACGTGGCGGCGGGGGCCCGTGTCGCGGACCGCGCCGACGTGTGGGCGGCCGACGTCGTGGTCACGCTGCACGCGCCGGGCCTCGCCGAGCTCGACCTGATGCGGCCGGGCGCGACGCTCGTCGCGCAGCTCGCCCCGCCGACGAGCCCCGACCTGCTGGCTGCGCTCGCCGCCCGCGGCGTGACGGCGCTGGCCCTCGACGCGGTGCCGCGCATCTCGCGCGCGCAGGCCCTGGACGTCCTGTCGGCGCTGTCCAACGTGGCCGGCTACCGCGCGGTGGTCGAGGCGGCCGAGGAGTTCGGCGGCATGTTCACCGGTCAGGTGACGGCCGCGGGCAGCACCCCGCCCGCGCGGGTGTTCGTCATCGGCGCCGGCGTGGCCGGCCTGGCCGCGATCGGCACCGCGGTGAGCCTCGGCGCCGAGGTGCACGCGTTCGACGTGCGGCCCGAGGCGGCCGAGCAGATCGAGTCGCTCGGCGCGCGCGTCGTGCGGGCCGACGACGCCGTCCAGCAGGTCAGCGCCGACGGGTACGCGAGCGCGCAGAGCGCCGACCAGGAGGCCGCGGCCCTGCGCGCGTACGCGGAGCAGTCCGCGCGGGCGGACGTCGTCGTCACGACCGCCCTCGTGCGCGGCGCGGCGCCCACCACGATCACCCGCGCGATGCTCGACGCGATGCGACCCGGCTCGGTGGTCGTGGACCTCGCCGCGCCCGGTGGCGGCAACTGCGAGGCCACGGTGCCGGGGGAGCGGGTGGTCACCGGCCGCGGGGTCGTCGTGCTCGGCTACACGGACCTGGCCGCGCGGCTGCCGCAGCACAGCTCGCGGCTGCTCGGCACGGTCGTCGTCAACCTGATCACGCTGCTCACGCCGGGGAAGGACGGCCGGGTGGTGCTCGACCTCGACGACCCGGTGGTCCGCGGCATGACGGTGACCCACGAGGGCGCGGTGACGTGGCCGCCCCCGCCCGTCGCGGTGTCCGCGGCGCCGCCACCGGCCCCGGCGCCCTCGCCGCCCGAGGCTGCTGCCGCCGACCCCGGGGCCGAGCGCCGTCGCCGCGGGATGCGCCGCACGGTGCTGGGCGCGCTCGGTGCCGTGGCCGCCGGCCTGCTGATCGCCGCCTCGCCGCCGGACGCCGTCGGGCACTACACGGTGTTCGCGCTCGCGGTGGTGGTGGGCTTCTACGTGATCTCGAACGTCACGCACGCGCTGCACACGCCGCTCATGGCCCAGACCAACGCCATCAGCGGCATCATCATGGTCGGCGCGCTGCTGCAGATCGGCGACCCGTCGCCGCTCGTCACGACGCTCGCCGTCGTGGCCGCCGCGCTCGCGAGCGTCAACGTGTTCGGCGGGTTCCTCGTGACCCGCAGGATGCTGGGCATGTTCCGTCGTGAGACCCCGGGCGGGGAGGCGTCATGACGGTGACGTCGGTCGCGCAGGCCGCGTACGTGATCGCGGGGCTGCTGTTCGTGCTGTCCTTGGCGGGGCTGTCCGCGCAGGAGTCCGCACGGCGCGGCACGGTGCTCGGGATGCTCGGCATGGGGCTGGCGATCGCCGCGACGATCGCGCTGGCGCTCGACCGGTCGCAGCGCCCGTGGCCCGTGACGGCGGGGCTGATCCTGCTGGTGCTGGTCGTGGGCGCGGCGGTGGGGTCGTGGCGGGCGCGGCGCGTCGAGATGACGCAGATGCCGGAGCTCATCGCCCTGCTGCACTCGTTCGTGGGGCTCTCGGCGGTGCTGGTGGGCTACGGCTCGTTCCTCGCGGAGCCGGTGGGTGCCGTGTCGGCGGGCGGCGACACCGTGCACCGCGTCGAGGTGTTCCTCGGCGTGCTCATCGGCGCGGTGACGTTCACGGGCTCGGTCGTGGCGTTCGGCAAGCTCTCCGGGCGGCTGCCCTCGGCGCCGCTCACGCTGCCCGGCCGGCACGCGCTCAACCTGCTGGCGCTCGTCGCGTCCGCCGGCCTGCTGGCCTGGTTCGTCACCGCGGACGACGTCGGGGCCGCGGTCCTGCCGCTGCTGCTCATGACGCTCGTCGCGCTGGCGCTCGGCTGGCACCTCGTCGCCGCGATCGGCGGCGGGGACATGCCGGTCGTCGTGTCGATGCTCAACTCGTACTCCGGCTGGGCCGCGGCGGCGGCGGGCTTCACGCTCGGCAACGACCTGCTCATCATCACGGGTGCCCTGGTCGGGGCGTCCGGCGCGATCCTCAGCTACCTCATGTGCCAGGCGATGAACCGGTCGTTCTGGTCCGTCGTGCTCGGCGGCTTCGGCTCGGGCGCGACCGGTGGCCCCGGCACCGGCACGCAGGAGGCGGGGGAGGTGCGCGAGACGTCGCCGGACGAGGTGGCGGGACTGCTCACCGCGGCGCGCTCGGTCGTCGTCGTGCCCGGGTACGGCATGGCGGTGGCGAAGGCGCAGCACCCGGTGGCGGACCTCGCCGAGCGGCTGCGGGCGCGCGGCGTGACCGTCCGGTTCGGCGTGCACCCCGTGGCGGGGCGGCTGCCGGGCCACATGAACGTGCTGCTGGCCGAGACGCGCGTGCCCTACGACCTGGTGCTCGAGATGGACGAGGTCAACCCCGACCTGCCCGGCACCGACGTCGTGCTCGTCATCGGCGCGAACGACACGGTGAACCCGGCGGCGCAGGACGACCCGTCGTCACCCATCGCGGGCATGCCCGTCATCGAGGCGTGGAAGGCGCGCGACGTCGTGGTGTTCAAGCGGTCCCTCGCCACCGGCTACGCGGGCGTGCAGAACCCGCTGTTCTTCCGCGAGAACACCCGGATGCTCTTCGGCGACGCCAGGGAGCAGGTGGACAAGATCGTCCAGGCTCTCTGACGCCGCCGAGGAGGGTCGAGCTCAGAAGCGGGAGTCCGCCTGCGACTCGTAGACCGCGGCGTCCAGGACGCCGTCGGCGTGCAGGTACGACGGCGAGTCGGGGACCGGCGTCGCGTCGATCGTGCTGGCGTCGGCGGGCACGCCGTCCAGGCTGGGCATGACCGAGGCGAGCTCGGGACGCCACTTGGTGAACCGGAACGGGAAGCACCGCTCGAGCAGGTCGACCATCGCGGAGGCCGCGGTCGAGGCGCCCGGCGAGGCGCCCAGCAGGCCGGCGATGGAGCCCTCGGCTCCCGTGACGATCTCGGTGCCGAACTGCAGCACGCCCTTGCCGTCGGCGTCGCGCTTGATGACCTGCACGCGCTGCCCGGCCGTCAGCTTCTCCCAGTCCTTGGGGTGGGCGGTCGGCATGAACTGCTGCAGCGCCTGGAACTTGGTCTCGGGCGCGGCCATGAGCTGGCCGACGAGGTACTGCGTGAGGTCGAGGTTCTTGAGGCCCGCGCCGAGCATCGACGTGACGTTGTTGGCGCGCAGCGACGTGATCAGGCCCAGGTACTTGCCCTTCTTGAGGTACTTGGGGCTGAAGCCGGCGTAGGGGCCGAACATGAGATACGTCTTGCCGTCGACCACGCGGGTGTCGAGGTGCGGCACGGACATCGGCGGGGCGCCGACGTCGGCCTTGCCGTACACCTTGGCCTGGTGCTGGGCGACGAGCTCCGGGTTGTCGGTGCGCAGGAACTCGCCCGAGATCGGGAAACCGCCGAAGCCCTTGATCTCGGGGATGCCGGCCGACTGGAGCAGGGGGAGCGCGCCACCGCCGGCGCCGACGAAGACGAACTTCGCGGTGACGGTGCTGGTGCGGTTCCGCGCGTTCCACGAGCGGTCCTTGACGCGCAGGCGCCAGCGGCCGTCCTTGGTGCGCTTGAGGCTCTTGACCTCGTGCTGCAGCTTGAGCTCGGCCCCGTTCGCGACGAGCCCGTCCACGAGCTGGCGCGTGAGGTTGCCGAAGTCGACGTCGGTGCCCGACGTCGCGCGGGTCGCGGCGATCGGCTCGTCGGCGTCGCGCTCGGTGGTCAGGAGCGGCGCCCAGCGGCCGACGGTCGCGCGGTCGGTGCTGTACTCGAGGTCGCGGAAGAGGGGGTGCACGCGCAGGGTCTCGTACCGGCGGCGCAGGTAGTCCACGTTCTTCTCGCCGCGCACGAACGTCATGTGCGGGGTGTTGCTGAGGAACGAGTCGTCCTTGAGGCGGCCGGTGGCGAGCAGGTGCTGCCAGAGCTCGCGCGAGATCTCGAACTGCTCGTTGATCGCCACCGCCTTGGTGATGTCGATCGAGCCGTCCTTGCGCTCGGGCGTGTAGTTGAGCTCGCAGAGCGCGGCGTGCCCGGTGCCCGCGTTGTTCCACGGGTTCGAGGACTCCTGCGCCACGTCGTCCAGGCGCTCGTAGATCCGGATGGACCACGACGGCTCGAGCTGCTGGAGCAGCGTGCCGAGCGTGGCGCTCATGATTCCGCCGCCGATGAGGACGACGTCGACGTCGGCCCCTGTGGGGGCCCCAGCAGTCGTAGCACTCGAAGTCACCGGCTCACCATACGCCGCGCGTGAAAACTGTCACAAAGAATGAGAGCAACCTCACACGAGCCCCTGACCTGCAGTGACGTGGGTCACACCGACCGCTGGGCGCCGCCGCAGGTCAGGGCTTCGGCGCCGCCGACGACGGCCACGGGCCGAGCGCGGGCAGCGGCACGGCGACGCCGTCCCGGAGCGCCGAGACAGCCCCCTCGGGCGTGCGCCCGGCGAGCCACGCGGCGACGTCGCGCGCGTCGCCGACGAGCTCGAGCCCACCGCCGTCCGCCGGGAGCCGCACCGCGAGGAACTCCCGCAGGTGCGCGCAGAACGCGTCGTCCCACGCGTCGTACCCGAGGGCGCGGTCGCCGAGGCCGGCGGTCGCGTCGACGGAGTGGATGCGCGCCTCGCGCCACCAGGCGAGCAGGGCGTCAGTCAGCACCCCGTCGCGGTAGGCGACCCGCGCGGACCAGAGGGCGTCGCCCGGCGCGGGCCATGCCGCGGCGAGACGGGCGCGCGAGGCCTCGAGCGCCGCCGCGTGCTCGGCCGCCGTGCGGCCCGCGCCCGCCTCGATGGCGGCGTCGCGGCCGGCCTGTCCGCCGTCGTAGGGCGCGATCTTCTCGCCGCGCGCGGCGTGCTCCGCCTGCCGGGCGAGCGCGGCGCCGACGTTCGCCACGTGCGAGAGCACGTGCCCACGGCTCCACCCGTCCAGGGGCGACGGGTGGGCGCCCGCGCCCTCGGGCAGGGTGCGGACGACGTCGATCAGGGCGGCGAGCGCGGCGTCCGCGTCGGCCAGGGCGTGCGCGCGGGCGGTGTCAGGGGTCGTCACGGCCACAACAGCTCCTTGGTCCAGGTGGGGTCGTTCTCCGTCGTGCTCGGGTCGGTGCGGTAGCGGAGGCGGGACTGGCCCTTGTCGTCGCTCGCCGCCCAGAACTCCACGGTGGCGGGGGCCAGCACCCAGGCGGTCCAGGAGGGGGCGACGACGGCCGGGTCCTCGCGGGTGTCCC
The DNA here is from genome assembly GCF_050311635.1 of Isoptericola nanjingensis. Lineage (NCBI taxonomy): Bacteria > Bacillati > Actinomycetota > Actinomycetes > Micrococcales > Promicromonosporaceae > Isoptericola > Isoptericola nanjingensis. The sequence continues at coordinate 313,315 of NZ_JBNOZL010000004.1, forward strand.
CGAGGCGGCGGGCGAAGGCGTCCCAGTACTCCTGGCGGGAGCCCAGCGGCTCGCTCTGGTGGCCGACGAGCCCGGCCGCGCGCGAGCCGTCCGGGCGGGCGTGGAAGTCCGCCGCTCCTGCCTCGGGGCCGGCGGAGGCGGCGTGTCCGGTGACGCGGACCTGCCGGCCGAGCTCGCGCCAGAACACCGTGAGCGCCGCGTGCGCGTTCTCGGCCAGGTCGCGGCCCTTGGGGCTGGTCGCATGGCCGGCGAACCACCAGCCGTCGGCGGTGACGTCCTTGATCACGAGGGTGCGCGCGTGCACGTGGCCCTCGGCGTCCGCCGTCGACAGGGTCGCCGCGTGCGGGGCGCCGACACCCGCGGCGAGCGCGTCGTCGAACCACTGCGCGAAGAGCTCCTGCGGCGTGGCGGGGGCGGTGGCGAGGTCGTCCAGGTCGACGCCGAACGGCGGCAGCCCGGGCGGGAAGGTCGGCAGGGCGCGCAGGCGCTCGCGGAAGGTCACATGGTCTCCTGGGTGGGGTCGGTGTGCCGGTCGTCGGGAAGGTCGGTCAGGAGCGTCACGAAGCCGCGCACGGCGGCCTGCATCGCGTCGGGGTCGCCGGTGGCGCGGGCGAGCACGTAGCCGCCCTGCACGATCGCGACGGCGGCGTGCGCGCGGTCGCGGGCGGCGTCGTCGGGCAGGCCCGCCTCGCGCAGGGTCGTGGCGACGACGTCGAGCAGGCGGACGAAGTAGGCGGTGACGACGTCGCGCAGGCCGTCGTCGTCCATGACGGCCTGGTCGCTGGTGAGACGGCCGACCTTGCAGCCGGCCAGGGCGTCGCGGGGGCGCTCGACGTAGGCGACGACGCGGTCGAGGGCCGGCGCCGTGCCCTCCAGGTCGCGGCGCGCCGCGGTGAGCGCGCTCTCGACGGTGGCGCCGACGGCGGCTGCGGCGAGGTCGTGCTTCGTCGGGAAGTGGTGGTACAGGCTGCCCTGCCCCACGCCGCTGGCTGCCAGGACCTGGCGGGGGCTGGTGGCGCCCACGCCCTGGGCGGCGAACATCTCCTGCGCGGCGGCGACGAGGCGGTCGCGCGCATCGGTCGACGTGCTCATGCGGTCACCATACCTACCTCTAGGTATGGCGGCTAGTCCTCGCGCGCCCGCGCCGGGAGACGGCGCGCACGAGGGCGACGCCCGCCGTCCCGCCGACGGCGGCGCCCACCGCGGACCAGAGCAGGGCCGTCGGGGAGAAGGCAGGGTCGAGCACCGGGGCGAGGGCGGGCCACCGCTCGGCGAGCGCCCCGGGCAGCGGGGTCAGCCCCAGCAGCTCGACCGCCGCGCAGAGACCGAACCCGGTCAGGCCCGCCGCGAGCGGGTGCATCCCGGGGCGGACGACCAGGACGAGGACGGCGACGAGGGCCGCGGCCAGCACGCCGCCGAGCGCGTCGCCGACCGGGTCCGGGAGCCGGTGCTCGGCCAGCCGCCCGACGCGCGCGACGAGGACCGCCAGCAGGAGCAGCGCGAGCCGGGGTGCGAGCGCGCGGGCCACGGTGGCGGAGGCGGGAGCGCGGCCGGGCACGGCAGAGCGCCTCAGAAGTAGTCGCGCACGTGCACCTGGCGACCGCCCCACAGGGCGTCCCAGAGGGCGTCGTGCGCGTCGGGTCCCGAGACGCCGCCCGCGAGCCGGGCGTTCGCCGTCGACTGCGCGCCCGCCCACGTCGCGGCCAGCCCGGCGGACGTGAACGTCAGGCGGTCGCCGGCGGTCGCGGCGTCGTCGGGCGAGACGCGCACCGCGCCGTCGGCCGCCTCGAGGGTCCACGCGCCCTCGAGGTCCGGCGTCCGCGGGTCGACGACGGCGAACGGGACGCGGGCCGTCACCGGGGCCACGCGGGAGGCGCCGAGCGCGCCGGGCACGTCGAGCAGGCGCAGCATGTACGGGCGCGGCGCGGAGGTGGCCGCGTGGTCGGGCAGCACGAGACGCGACACGTCGATGCCGGACCAGCCGCCCGACGTGCAGACCTGCACCCCGCCCGCGACCGACGTGAACGAGGCGAGCACACGCCACAGGACGCGGGCAGCGTCGGGGACGAGCGCGACGAGGTCGTCGACCTCGATGGTGTTGGTGCGGTCGTAGCCCTGACCGCGCGACCAGCTCGCGAAGCCCAGCACCTCCTCGTCCGCCCCCGCGCCGCGCACCGCGAGGCTGACGCCGGTGTACTCGGCGTCGGGCCCGACCATCTCGTCGGCCTCCATGGTGAACGGCGTCTCGTCGCGCGAGAGCGGCCCGTTCTGCGCGGACGCCCACTGCTCGTACACCCGCCGGACGGCGGGGACGTCGGCGGCGGTGGCGCGCCGGGCACGCACGCCCTCGGCGGGCCGGGGCACGGCCGCGAGCGCCGCCATCGGGATCTGCACGTCCTCGAAGGCGCCGACCACCTCGTAGCCCAGCCCGCGGTAGATGCCCGCCGACGACGGGTAGAGCGTCGAGACGACGTCGCCGAGCGCGCGGGCCTCGGCGAGCGCGGCCTCCATCAGCGGGCGGAGCAGCCCGGAGCCCCGGTGCTCCGCGACGACGGTGACGCCCGCGAAGCCTGCGGTGGGCAGCCGGGCGCCGTGGAACCACGACGTGAACGACCGGACGCCCAGCCCGGCGACGACCTCTCCCGCGTCCGTCGCGACCCAGGGCCGGATGTTCGGCAGGGGCCAGGCCGCCGGGTCGGGGTCGGGTGCGGGCGTGGACGGGACGCCGAACGCCTCGGCGCCGAGGCGCCGCGAGGCGGGGACGTCGGTGATGGCGGTGCGCCGGAACTCTGGTCTCGCGTCGCTGCTCACGTCGGTGACGGTAGCGCGCCGCAGCGGGCGCGTCACCGGCATTGCGCCGTACCGTGAACCGGTGAGCACACCGTCCGTGCCCGACGCGACGCAGGCGCGGCTGCGCAGCCGCGTCCTGGTGGTCGCGATCCTGGCCTCGTTCGTGTCGTTCCTCGACGGCACGGTCGTGAACGTGGCCCTGCCCGCCATCGGCGACGAGCTCGGCGGCTCGGGGGAGGCGCGGCTCAGCCTGCAGCAGTGGGTGGTGGACGGCTACCTCGTCACGCTCGGTTCGCTCATCCTGCTCGCGGGGTCCCTGTCGGACCTGTACGGGCGGCGCCGGGTGCTCGTCGCGGGGCTGGTGGGGTTCGCCGCGGCGTCGGTGCTGTGCGCGCTCGCGCCGACCGGCCCGGTCCTCGTGGGCGCCCGCCTGCTGCAGGGGGTGGCCGGGGCGCTGCTGGTGCCGAGCTCGCTGGCGCTCATCATCTCGACGTTCGAGGGTGAGGCGCAGGGCCGCGCCATCGGACGATGGACGGCGTGGACCGGGACGGCGATGATCGTGGGCCCGTTCGTCGGCGGCGGCCTGGTCGACCTGTTGTCCTGGCGCTGGGTGTTCTGGATCAACCTGCCGGTCGTCGTCGTCACGCTGGTGCTGCTGCGGCCCGTGCCCGAGGTGCACCAGACCACCGGGCGCCGGCTCGACGTGCCGGGCGCCGTGCTCGCCGCGACCGGCCTCGCGGCGGGCGTGTACGGGCTCATCGAGCGGACGTGGGCCGCCGTCGCCGTCGGCGCGGTGCTCCTGGTCGCGTTCGTGGTCTACGAGCGGCGGGCGCGCGACCCGATGATGCCGCCCCGCCTGTTCGCCGCGCGCAACTTCGCGTGGGGCAACGTCGCGACGTTCGCCGTCTACGGGGCGCTCTCGCTCGGCGGGTTCGTGCTCGGCCTGTTCCTGCAGCAGGTGGCGGGCTACTCGGCCACCGCCGCCGGGGTCGCGCAGCTGCCGTCGACCCTCGCGATGCTCGCGCTGTCGACGCGCTTCGGCACCCTCGCCGCCCGGTACGGGGCTCGGTGGTTCATGACGATCGGGCCGGTGGTCGCGGGCGCCGGCTACCTGCTGCTCCTCACGATGGACGCGAGCGCGCACTACGTCACGCAGGTGCTGCCGGGCCTGCTCGTGTTCGGCCTGGGCCTGTCCATCACGGTCGCTCCGCTGACGGCGGCGATCCTCGGGGCGGCGCCGCCCGCGGACGCCGGCATCGCCTCCGCGGTGAACAACGCCGTCTCGCGCGTGGCCGGGCTGCTGACCGTCGCGTTCGCCGGCGTCATCCTCGGCGGGGTGCTCGACGTCGCGTCGTTCCACCGCGCGCTGCTGGTCACCGCGGGGCTGCTCGTGCTCGGCGGCCTGGTGAGCATGGTCGGCATCCGGGACGTGCGCCGCCCGGCGGCGTCCGGCGCGGCGGACGCCGCCGGTCCCGACGTCACAGGGGCAGCTTGAAGCCCTCGTGCGACTGCGCGTAGCCGAGCGACCGGTAGAACCGGTGTGCGTCCGGGCGCTGCTTGTCCGACGTGAGCTGGGCCAGGACGCAGCCGCGCTCGCGGCCACGCTCGTGGGCGTGCGCCATGAGCGCCCGGCCGAGGCCCTGACCCCGCAGCGCGGCGTCGACGCGCACCGCCTCGACGAGGAGCCGCGTCGCGCCGTTGCGCGAGATGCCGGGCACGAACGTCAGCTGCATGCAGCCCACCACCGCGCCGTCCAGCTCGGCGACGACCAGCTCGTCGTTCGGGCTGGCGTCGACCGCCTCGAATCCCGCGACGTGCGCGGGGCCGAACACGCCGGTCCGGGCGGCGGCGACGGCGTCGTCGGCGATGAGCTCGACGACGCGCGGCAGGTCGTCGCGGGTCGCGAGGCGGAAGGTGACGGCGGGGGCGGGGGAGTCGGGCACGCCCGGACGCTAGCAGGCGGCGCCAGCCTCGCCCGCCGCTCAGCTCGGCGGGACGTCGACGCGCGCCGGCGCGACCACCGAGAACGGGCTGCTCGTCGACGGCCGTCTCCGCAAGATCCACGACGAGCTCCCACGACCGCGTGAGCCGCACCCAGCCGGGCATCGTGGCGTCGTCCACCCACCAGCGCTCCGGCACCTGGTCGGGCCGGATCACGACCGACGACGGCGCACGCCTCGACGTCGACGGCCTCGACGGTGGGGCGGAGGACGTCGCGCAGCGCTGGTGATCGCGGGTGCCGGCGGCCGGGCTGTGGTGCCGCGGCTGCGTCCGGACGGTGAGGTCGCGGCGGGCGCCCGGCGGCGCTCAGCGCACCCGGTCGGCCCCGCCCGCGGCGACGTAGGCGGCCACGACCGACGCGGGCTTGCGCGCGGCCTGGTCCCGGAGGCAGGCGCTGAACGTGTCGCGGAAGTCGAGCCGCGGCCAGCGGGCCTCCAGGTCGGCGCGGAGCGTCGCGTGCCAGTGCTCGAGGCCGCGGCCGCTGACGTCGGCGCCGGTGGACCGGGCGAGCAGGTACCCCTCCGGGCGCTCGTCCGCCGGGACGTCGTCGTCGTCGAGCATGTGGTCGACGACCGCGCGCGCCACGCGGTCGCGACGGTCGACCGACCAGCCCGCGCCCGCGGCGACCGCCCACGCCACGTTCCCGCCCGCGACCTCGAACGGCTCGGCGTGCGCGTCGAAGCCGGCGGTCAGGCCGGTGTCGTGCAGGAGACCCGCGACGGCGAGCACCTCGTCGTCGAGGGGGAGGGCCAGCCGCCGCCCGAGGTCGGCCGCCAGCAGGGTGGAGCGCACGGCGTGGTGCACGAGCGCCGCGGGGGAGGAGCGCACGAGCACGTCGAACGCCGCGCGGACGGGCACGGATGGGGGCAGCCCGTCGGGCAGCGCGTCGGTCATGGCACGGACGGTAGCGCGTCGGCGTCCCCGGACGTTCTGCCGCGGGCGGAAGGCGGGGGCGGGCGGCGTCGGGGTGCGCCAGGGTGGGGCCATGAAGCTCCTCGTGCTGGGTGGTTCGGTGTTCCTGTCGAGGGCGGTCGCGGCGGACGCCGCGGCGCGCGGGCACGAGGTGGTGGCCGCGAACCGCGGCCGGTCTGGGACGGTGCCGGAGGGCGTGCGGCATGTGCCGCTGGACCGCGCGGAACCGTTCCGGGAGGACCTCGCGGCGGAGGGGTTCGACGCCGTCGTGGACGTGTCGCGCACCCCGTCGCACGTGCGACGCGCGGTCGCGGCGCTGCCCGATGCGCACTGGGTGTTCGTCTCGACGGTCAACGTGTACGCGGACGACGCCGATCCGGGCGGTCCCGGCGTCGGGCGGCTGCGCGAGCCTCAGCCGGACGACGTCGACGGGGCGGGGGACCCGGAGGCCTACGGCGCGATGAAGGTCGCGTGCGAGAACGCCGTCCGCGACGGCGCGGCCACCGCCGTCGTCGTGCGCCCCGGCCTCATCGTGGGCCCGGGCGACCCGAGCGGACGGTTCGCGTACTGGCCGGCGCGCCTGGGTCGGGTGCCGGCTGGCGCCGCCGACGTGCTGTCGCCGGGCGACCCCGCGGACCCCGTGCAGGTGATCGACGTGCGTGACCTCGCAGCCTGGGTGGTGGACCTGGCCGAGCGCCGCGCCGAGGGGACCTTCGACGCCGTCGGGCCGGTGACCGCGGTGGGCGACCTGCTCGCCGCGGTGGCGCGCGGTGTCGGCGCCGCGCCGCGCTGGGTGTGGGCGGACGACGCCGCCCTGGAGGCGGCGGGCGTCCGGCCGTGGTCGGGGGAGCGGTCGCTGCCGCTGTGGCTGCCGCGGCCCGAGTACGCGGGGATGCCCGCGCACGACGCCGCGCCCGCGACTGAGGCCGGCCTGGCGCCGCGACCGGTCGAGGAGACGGCGCGCGACACCCTGGCGTGGCTCCGCGCGACGCCCGACGCGCACGTCACCGGGCTGACCGCGGACGAGGAGGCCGGCGTCGTCGCCGACGTCGAGGCCGCCGTGCGCCGGACGGCGCGGAAGGCCTCCGGCGTCTAGTGCGTCACTCTCGGGGGAGAGCGGGCCTCGGCGCCCGGCGCGCGGGCTTACGGTCGAAGGGTCAGCGCCCTTTCCCTCACGAAGGTGACGGGGCGGTCGTTCGTCCCGTCCGGGCCGTCGTCACGCAGACCGCGTCCCTGCCCGTCGGGGCGTGGTGCGAAGGAGTACGGACATGGCGGCAGGCAGCAGTCTCGCGGGTCGGGTGGCGCTCGTGACGGGCGGCGGTTCGGGCATCGGCGAGGCGGTGAGCAAGGAGCTCGCGGCGCACGGCGCCCGGGTCGTGGTGACCGACATCCGGTTGGACGCCGCGCAGCGCGTGGCCGACGAGATCGTCGCCGCCGGCGGCGAGGCCGCGGCGTTCGAGCAGAACACCGCGGTGAAGGAGGACTCCGCCCGGGCCGTCGAGTTCGCGAAGGCCACGTTCGGCGGGCTCAACTACGCCGTGAACAACGCGGGCATCGGCGGCCAGCAGGCGCCGGCGGGGGAGACCGACCTGGACGACTGGGACCGGGTCATCGACATCAACCTCAACGGCGTGCTCTACGGGATGCGGGCGCAGATCCCGGCGATGCTCGAGCGGGGCGCCGGCGAGAGCGCGATCGTCAACATGGCGTCGATCCACGGCACCGTCGCTGCGCTCGGCAACGGCGCCTACACGGCCGCCAAGCACGGCGTCGTCGGCATCACGAAGAACGCCGCCGCCGAGTACGGCCCGCAGGGGCTGCGCATCAACGCGGTCGGCCCGGCGTACATCAAGACGCCGCTGGTCGAGTCGAGCCTTCCCGCCGAGGCCCGCGAGGCGCTCGTCGCCAAGCACCCGCTCGGCCGCCTCGGCGAGCCCGAGGAGGTCGCGCGCGTCGTACGGTTCCTGCTCTCGGACGACGCGTCGTTCGTCACGGGCGCGTACTGGCTGATCGACGGCGGCTACACCGCCGTCTGACCTCACGCCGCGTCGAACAGGCGGTTGCCACCGGTACGGGCCTCGATCCGGTCGCATACCGGTGCAACCGCCTGTTCGGCGTTCGGGTCAGCGGGAGGCGAGGGACGCGGCGAGCTCGTCGACGAGGTCGAAGCCCTCCTGCAGCCCGCCCTCCATGCCGGACTCGACGATCGCGTCGCGGACCTCCTTGCTCGGCGCGCGCGTGACGAGCGTGAGAGTGGTGGCGCCGTCCTCCTCCGTGAAGGTGTAGGTGTTCATGGTCGCCGCGGCGTCGCCGTCGGGCATGCCCTCGAAGACCTCGGTGTGCACCAGGCGCTCCGGCGGGACCACCTCGGTGAACTCGCCGTGGAACGCGACCTCGAACCCGCCGTCGGCCTCCATCGCGTAGCGGTAGGTGCCGCCGGGGCGCGGGTCGATCTCGATGCTCGTCACGGTGCCCCGCTTGCCGGCCCACCAACGCGCGATCAGCTCGGGCTCGGTGAACACGCGCCAGACGTCGGCCGCGGGGGCGGCGAACCGGCGCACGACCTGGATGTCGGTGTCGTTCGGCAGCGTCAGGACGGCGGTGCCGGTGGTGGTGCTGGTCATGATCGATCTCCTCGGGGCTCCGGGGGCTGGTCCGGGCGGGTGCCCGGCGGGTCGTCCAGGGTGTCGAGCAGCTCGTCGATGAGCTCGAACCGCTCCTCCCACAGCCGCTCGTACCGGCCGACCCATGCGTGGATCTCCTGCAGGGGCCGGGCGTCCGCGCGGTAGAGGCGACGACGGCCGTCGTCGCGGACCTCGACCAGCCCGACCTCCCGCAGCACCTTGAGGTGCTTGGAGACCACGGGCTGGGCGACGTGGAGCAGCTCGGCGAGCTCGCCGACGCCCCGTTCCTGCTGCGCCAGCGCGTCGAGGATCTCGCGGCGCCGGGGCTCGGCCACCGCGTTGAACGCATCCGTCGTCGTCGCTGCGCGTGCCATGAGCCCAACCTATGCCTATATCGGAATATGTCAAGGGGTCAGGAGGTCGGGTTGCAGCGCGCGGCCATGGTCGCGACCAGCCCGACGTCCGGCCGCCACGGCTCCAGGTTCCACGAGTCCTTGTCCGGCGCGCCGATCGCGTGGCACTCGAGCTGGTCGCGCATCGTCGCGGTGTCGACCTCCGGGTCCGCCGCCACCAGCTCGGCCCAGACCAGGTCCGTGCCGGCCTGCCCGGCCTCGCGCGCCCAGCCCGTCGGCACGACGGCGAGGGACCGGCCGCCCTCGCGGTCGCCCCAGTCCGTGCTCGCCACCGCCGAGGTGCCCAGGGTGGTCGCGGCGCCGCCGGCGTCCTCGTCGTCCGTGCCGCCCGTCGCGCGGACCTCCAGGCGCGAGCCGTCGACCGCCGTCAGGCGAGCGCCCCGCGGGGCGGACAGCCCGCCGATCGCCGTGCCGTCGCTGCGCACCGTGACGCTGCCGTCGACGCGGGTCTCGAACGCGCCGCGCGAGACCAGCGTGATCGTCGGCGGGTCGGCATCGCCGACCGCGGGCCGTTCGAGGGTCACGGTCGCCGTGCCGGCCTGCTCGTCGGGGGTGACGTGCACGCCCGGGTCGTCGGGAGTCGCGTCGGGGACCGACACCTCCAGCGTCACGTCGCCGGCCGTCACCTCGACCCGGAGCGGCTCCTCGGGGGTCGCGGACGGCGCCGCGCTCGTCATCGCGCTCGGCGCCGCGGTCGGCGCGGGCGTCGACGGCGTGCAGGCGGCGAGGGCGAGGAGCGTGACGAGCGCAGGGAGCGCGGGGAGCGCGCGCGACCGGAGGCGGGGCTGCACGGTCCCAGTCTCGGGCACGAGGCCGTCCGCGACATCGGACAGAAGCTGGTCAACGAGGTGAGGTTCGCCTAACCTTACCGACGTGAGCACCCGAACGCTGTCGAAGCCGGTCGACCCGCACGTCCTCGTCGCCGAGGTCGTCACGACGAAGCGACTGAGCCCGCACCTGCAACGAGTCACGCTCGGCATCGGCGACATCGACCGCCTCACTCTCGTGGGCGATGACCAGTGGTTCCGACTCTTCCTGCCGCGCCCCGGCCAGGACGCGCTGAAGCTCCCCACGCGCACGTCGAACCTCGGCTGGTACGCCCAGTACCTCGCGACCCCTCGCGCCCGCCGCCCGCTGGTGCGCAACTACACGATCCGCGCGGCGCGGCCCGAGCTGCACGAGATCGACGTCGACTTCGTGCTGCACGGCCACGACGACGCGGCGCCCGCGGGGCCGGACGGCGGCCACGAGCCCCTCGGCCCGGGTGCGGGCTTCGCGCTGTCCGCCCGCCCGGGGGACCGGGTCGGCATCCTCGACCAGGGCACCTACCACCACCGGCAGGCAGCGTGCGACTGGCGGCTGCTCGTCGCCGACGAGAGCGGGCTGCCCGCCGTCGCCGGTATCTGCGAGGCGCTGCCCGACGACGCGCGTGGCGTCGCCGTCGTCGAGGTGCCCACCGCCGACGACCGGCAGGACTTCCGCGTCCCGGACGGCGTGGACCTGCGGTGGGTCGAGCGCGACCGTGCCGCCGCCGACGACCCGGCCCTCGGCGAGGTGCCCGGCCGTGCCGCTCTCGACGTCGTCCGCGGGGCCGACCTGCCGGCGGGCGCCGGGTATGCGCTCGTCGCCGGCGAGCAGGCGCTCGCGGCCGGCGTGCGGCGGCACCTGGTGAACGACCGGCAGTGGCCGAACGCGGCGGTCGACTTCGTCGGCTACTGGCGGCACGGCAAGGCCTCGCCCAGCTGACCTGCCGGTCGACCCGGCTACTCGACGACGACCACCTCGTGCGGCGAGGTGTTGAGCCGCACGCCGGCATCGGGAGTGTCGGCCAGACCGGGCGCCCCGGCGGGGAACGCGACGACGATGTCCTCGATGCGCACGCCGAACTCGCCCGGCAGGTAGATCCCCGGCTCGACGGAGAAGCACATCCCGGCCTCGATCGGGGTGCTCTCGCCCTCCACCATGTACGGCGGCTCGTGCGTCGTCAGGCCGATGCCGTGACCCGTGCGGTGCACGAAGAACTCGCCGAACCCGGCGTCGGCGATGACGGTGCGGGAGGCGCGATCGACGTCCTGGCAGGTCGCGCCGGGACGCACGGCGTCGACGCCCGCCTGCTGCGCCGCGCGCACGACGTCGTGCACCTCCTGCTCGCGCGCGGTGGGCGCGCCGACGTGCACCGTGCGGGTGGTGTCGGAGCCGTAGCCGTCGGCGAGCCCGCCGAAGTCCATGACCACCATGTCGCCCTCGCGGATCACCCGGTCGCCGGCCTCGTGGTGCGGGTCGGCGCCGTTCTCGCCCGCGCACACGAGCGTGAAGTCGACCTGCTCGTGCCCGTGGGAGCGCAGCAGGGCGTCCAGGTCGTCGGACACCTCGCGCTCGGCGCGGCCGGCGAACCGGCGGGTGACGATCTCGGCGAACACGGCGTCCGCCCCGGCGCCCGCAGCGGCGAGCCGGGCCACCTCCTCGGGCGACTTGGCGGCGCGCAGCATCGGCAGGGCGTTCGTGACGGCGGCGTACGACGACGCGGGCAGGGCGCGCTGCAGGCCCAGCACGTGCAGCGCCCACGCCGCGTCGCTGATCGCGTACCGGCCGTCCGGGCGTAGGAGCCGGCCGGCGACCTCGTGCTCGTCCTCGCCGTCCGACCAGGTGACCGCCTCGATGCCGCCGACGGCGCCGACCTCGAGGTCGTGGGCCTCGAGCTTCGGCACGACGGCGACGGCGTCGCCCCCGCCGTCGTCGGACGCGGGGATGGCGAGCAGCGTGAGCCGCTCCGTGTCCGCGGCGGGGGTGTAGCCGAGGAAGTAGCGCAGGTCGGGGCCGGGGGTCACCAGCACCCCGGCGAGACCGGCGGCGGCCGCCTGGGCGGCGGCGCGGCGACGGCGGTCGGCGTACACGGCGGGGGCGAAGGGCGTCATGTGCCCAGGGTGCCGCGTGCGGCCCGGGCCTGCACCACCACGGTGGGGAGGACGGTAGGGAGGACGGGAGGACGCGCGGTGGGAGGCGCCGTCAGACGCGCACCACGATCTTGCCGCGCCCGTGGCCGCTCTCGCTGGCACGGTGGGCGTCGGCGGCGTCGGCGAGATCGAAGACCTGGCCCACCTCCACGGCGACCTTGCCGGCGTCGATCAGCGCGCCGAGGGCCTCCAGGTCGGCGCTCGACGGGCGCACCCACACGTAGTGCCCGCCGTGCTCCGTGCGCGCCGTCGCGTCCGTGATGGACGTGACCGTCCCGCCCGGCGCGAGCAGCGCGGCGCTGGTCGCGACGGCGTCGCCACCCACGTAGTCGAGCGCGACGTCGACGCCCTCCGGGGCGAGGGCGCGGACGCGGTCGGCCAGCCCGTCGCCGTAGGTGACGGGCTCGGCGCCGAGGCCGCGCAGGAAGTCGTGGTTGGCCTCGCTCGCGGTGCCGATCACGCGGGCGCCGAGGCCGCGCGCGATCTGCACGGCGAAGGAGCCGACGCCGCCTGCGGCCGCGTGCACCAGCACGGTCTGGCCCTCCCGCACCCCGGACCGCAGGATGGTCTGGTAGGCCGTGAGCCCCGCGAGCGGCACCGCGGCCGCCTCCTCGAAGCTCAGCGACGCGGGCTTGCGCGCCAGCGTCCGCACGGGCGCGGCGACCAGCTCGGCGAACGTGCCGCCGTGCACCCAGTCCTTGCGGACGTACCCGTACACCTCGTCGCCGACCTCGAACTCGGGGGTGTCGAGGCCCACCTGCTCCACGACGCCCGCGACGTCCCAGCCGGGGACGACGGGGAACTGCGTGTCGAACAGCCCGTCCAGGTAGCCCTGGCGGACCTTCCAGTCGACGGGGTTGACGGACGCGGCGCGCACGCGCACGACGACGACGTCCGCCCCGGGGCGCGGGTCGGGCTGGTCGGTGAGCTCGAGGACGTCGGCGCCGCCGAAGCGGGAGTAGGTGATGGCTCGCATGCCCGGCACAACAGACGACGGGCCGCGAGACTTCCCGCGCCCCGGCCCCGATGTCGCCCGCTCGTCGCTCCCGCCCGCCGCCCGAGGCGTCAGGCCGTGACCCGGAAGCGCTCGCGGTACCGCGCGGGCGTGGTGTCGAGCCGGCGCCGGAACGCGCGGGCCAGGGTGTCGGTCGTGCCGAACCCGCACGCGGTCGCGACGCGCTCCAGGGTGTCGTCCGTGGTCTCCAGCCGCTGGCGCGCCGCCTCGACGCGGATCGACTCGACGTAGGCCGCGGGCGTGGTGCCCAGCTCGCTCTTGAACAGCCGGGTCAGCTGCCGTTCGCTCAGGTGCGCGCGCTCGGCGAGCCCGGCGACCGTCAGCGGGGACGCCACGTTCCGCAGGACGTGCTGGCGCAGGTCGTCCACGCGCCGCGTGGTCGCGCGGGGGTCGGTCGCGACGGAGAACTGGCTCTGCCCTCCCGGCCGCTTGAGGTACATCACCAGCTGCCGGGCCACGCGCATCGCGACCTCCTGGCCGAGGTCGTCCGCGACCAGCGCGAGCGTGAGGTCGAGGCATGCGGTGAGGCCCGCGCCCGTCCAGATGCCGCCGTCGCGGACGAAGATCGGGTCCGGGTCGACGTGCACCTCGGGGTGCTCGTCGGCGAGCTGCCCTGCGGTGGACCAGTGCGTGGTGGCGCGCACGCCGTCCAGGAGGCCGGCGTCGGCGAGCACGTGCGCGCCCACGCAGACGGACGCGAGGCGCCGGGTGCGCGGCGCCAGCTCCCGGACGCGCCGTACGACGGTGGGGTCGACGACGGCGCGCACCCGCCGGTCGTCGTCGAGCTCGACCGCTCCGGGCACGACGACGGTGTCGACGGCGCGCCCGGCGAGGTCGTCGAACGTGGCGTCGGGCAGCACCCGGACACCGGCCGACGTGGTCACGGGGTCGAGCGTCGCGGCGGCGAGGACGACGGCGTAGCCCGGCGGCTCGTCGGTCTCCCGCCGTACGAGCGAGAAGACCTCGGCGGGCCCGGTGACGTCGAGCAGGTCGACGCCGTCGAACAGCGTGACCACCACGAGGCGCTCGATCATGGGGATGTCCGAATCTGCGGGTTGCATGTCATTGCCGACACGGTAACCCCGTTCGTAGCGTGGAGGGGCGCCGCCCGGCGGCGACCGACCGACCTCCCGGAGGGACCTTCATGACCAGCACCACGCTCCGCGACCTCAGCGGCCTCGACCCGACCCCGGCCTCGCTCGCCGCGTCGACCGTGATCCTCGTCGACTACCAGACCACGTACACGCGGGGCGCGATGGAGCTGGAGGGCTGGGAGCCCGCGCTCGACGCCGCCGCGGACCTCCTGGCCCGCGCCCGCGCGGCGGGCGCCACGGTGGTCCACGTGCAGCACGACGGCGGCGCGGGATCGCCCTACGACCTGGCCACCGAGCTCGGGCAGATCCACCCGCGCGTCGCCCCGAGGCCCGGGGAGGCGGTGGTCACCAAGACGGCCCCGGACTCCTTCGTCCGCACCGAGCTGGGCGACCTCGTCGCCGCGGCCGGGCACGACGACGTCGTGGTGGTGGGGTTCATGACCCACATGTGCGTGACGTTCACGGCCCAGGGCGCGTTCCTGCGCGGCCTGCGGCCCACCGTGGTCGCCGACGCCTGCGCGACCCGGTCGCTGGCGAGCGCGGCGGGCGAGGCCCCCGCGGCGCAGCTGCACCGCGGGGCCCTCGCGACCGTCGCCGACCTGTACGGGGTGGTCGTGGCCACGGCCGACGACCTCACCGGGCAGGCGGCGGCCGCCTGACGCAGGCGGTCAGACGAGCACCTCGCCGTCGCGGGCGACCACCCGGCCGCCCGCGACGACGAGCGCCCGGCGCGGCGCGCGCACCACGGCGTCAGGCACGTTCTCGGCGTCGACGAGCACCACGTCGGCCGGGGCGCCGACCACGAGGTCGTGCACCTCGCGGCCGACGAACCGGGCGGCGTCCGAGGACGCGACGCGCGCCGCGGTGACGAGCTCCTCGTCGTACCGCAGGCCCGACAGGCGCGCGAGCTGCGTGGTGAGCGCGAGCAGGTCGCCCGTCCCGTACGGGGACCACAGGTCGCGGATGCCGTCGGTGCCGAGGCCGACCGGGACGCCGGCCTCGCGCAGCGCCAGCAGCGGCAGGGGAGCGGCGCCGATCGGCGCCACCGTCGTCATGGTGATGCCGGCCTCGGCCATCGCCGCGAGGAGGTCGGCCCGGCGCGACCCGGGCAGCTGACCGACCGCGAAGCCGTGCGCGACGTTGACCCTGCCCTGGAGCCCGGCCCGCAGGGTGCGGTCGACCATCAGCTCGACCTGGAACGCGCCCAGCTCCCCGCCGTCGTGCAGGTGCACGTCGATCCCGACGCCGCGCCGCTCCGCGATCTCGAACAGCCCGTCGAGCTGGCCCACCGGGTCGCGGTCGATCGACGCGGGGTCCAGGCCGCCGACGTGCTCGGCGCCCGCGGCGGCCGCCCGGTCCAGCAGCTCCAGGACTCCGGGGCGACGCAGCACGCCGTCCTGCGGGAACGCCACGATCTCCGCGTGGACGGCGCCGCCCAGCGCCGCGACAGCCTCGCGCACCACCTCGATGCCCCGCAGACCCACACCGAGGTCGACGTCCACGTGCGTGCGCACCGCCGTCGTGCCCGTGCGGACCGACTCGCGGAGCACCGCCAGGGTGACGTCGACGCCGGGGATGCCGAGCTCGTCGCGGTGCGCGCGCTCGTGCGCGATGCGCGCCCGGACGCCCGGCTCGCCGCCGTAGCTCACCCACGGCTTGCCCCACCACGACTTGTCGACGTGCGCGTGCGCGTTGACCAGACCGGGCAGCGCGAGCAGGCCGCCCCCGTCGACCGCCCCGTCCGCCTCGCCGGCGGCCGGCGCAGCGGCGTCGTGCGGCACGACGGCGGTGATGACGCCGTCCCTCACGTGCAGGTCGGAGCGCTCGCCGCCCCAGGGCCGCACGTCGCGCAGCACGGTGACGGTGGTGGGGGCGCTGGTCATGGGGCTTCCTCCTCGAAGGGGGCGACCGCCTGCGGCCGTCCGGGGATGGTGAACTCGTCGCTCTGGTCGGAGCCGTCGGGCGCCGCGTCGAGCGGGGCGATGGTATGCCATATTCGCCTCCGGCTGGCTGGCAAGATGTGCGCATGTCCTCCGAGCTCTCGGCCCCCTTCGAGCCCGAGTCCGTGCGGGTGGCGCGCGTCGTCCGCGAGCAGATCGTGGACGGCTCCCGGGAGCCGGGGAGCCGCCTGGTCGAGCGCGACCTGGCCGCCGAGCTGGGCGTGAGCCGCATCCCCGTGCGGGACGCGCTGCGCACGCTCGTCGCGGAGGGGCTCGTCACCCCGCGCCCGCGCACCTGGGCCGTGGTCCGCGAGTTCAGCGACGCCGACGTCGACCACCTGCACGAGGTGCGCGAGGCGACGGATCCCCTGCACTTCCGGCTCGCGGCGACGCGCCGGTCGCCGGAGCAGCTCGAGGCCCTCACCGAGGCGTGGCAGCGGGAGGACGCCGCCGCCCGCGCGGGCGACGGCCCCACGGCCCGGCGCGCCGGCGCCGACTTCCACGAGCGCGTCGTCGAGGCCGCCGGGAACCCGGTGCTCCTCGAGCTGCACCTCGTGATCGCCAGCCGCGTGCGCTGGCTGCTCGGGCAGCACCTCGACCTGCAGGCGATCGCCGACGAGCACCGCGAGCTCCTCGACGCCGTCCGTGACGGGGACGGCGAGGCCGCCGCCCGCCTGGCCGGCGCGCACCTCGGCACGAGCCGGGCCGCGGCCCAGGAGCGCCGGGCCTGACGCAGGCCGTGCCAGGCACGAGGCCGTGGGCGAGGCCGCGGGCGAGGTCATGCGCCCTCGCTCGCCGCCCCCGCCGCGACGGCGCATCGGCACTTCCGGGGCGCGTCGGCTCATCCGAACGGATGAGGTGCGGATCAACCCCGCCCGGTTAGCGTGCTCGTCGTGCCCGGATCCCTCACCCGCGGCGTGCACCTCGCGTTCGCCGCGCTCGTCGCGACGTCCGCCGCGCGCTACCTCACCAACCACGGCCTCGACGGCCGGTGGTGGCTGGTCGTCGTGCTCGTCGCGGTGGTCGCCGCCGCGTACGCGGCGCTGGTGGTGCTCGCGCGGCAGACCGGACCGACGGCCCGCCGCGTCGCGGTCGACCTGGTGCTGGGCGTCCTGCTCCTGGCGTGGGGCGCCCTCGTGCTGGTGGCGCCGAGCTTCGCCTGGTCGGCGATCCCGCTGTTCTTCGTCTGCCGCACGCTGGTGCCCGTGCCCGCCGCGCACGTCCTGGTGGGCGCCGTCGCCGTGGTGACGGGCGTCGCGCTCTTCGGCCTGTCCGGGCGCAGCGACTGGGCGGCCGCCGTCGCGCCGCTCGTGGTGGCGGTGCTGCTCAGCCTCGCGTACGACGCGATCGTGCGGCAGGCGGGGGAGCGGGTCCGCTTGCAGCGCGAGGTCGCCGTCCTGGCCGAGCGCGAGCGCGTGGCGCGCGAGATCCACGACACCGTGGCCCAGTCCCTGTCCTCCGCGGTGCTGCGGCTCGAGGCCGCCGACCAGCGCTGGGACGCCGACCCCGGCGCCGCGCGCGACGACGCCCGGCAGGCCGCCGTCGCCGTGCGCGCCAGCCTCGGGCAGACGCGCGACCTCGTGCACGACCTCGTGGACCCGCCCCCGGCGGCGGGCGGCGTGGCCCCGGCGGACGTCGCGGCCGCGATCCGGACGGCGGCGCGCCGCCACGTCCCGGACGCCGAGCTCACCGTGGTGGGCGAGCCCGTGCGGGTCGGCGCCGAGACGGCGCACGCCCTCGCGCGCATCGCCCAGAGCGCCGTGGCGAACGTGGACCGGCACGCCGGCGCCGCGCGGCTCGGCCTCACCCTCACGTACCTTCCCGACGCCGTCGCGCTCGACGTGTTCGACGACGGCCGCGGCTTCGACGTCGCGCAGGTCCTGGCGCGGACCGCCGGCGCGGGGGCTCCCGGACGGCAGGGCGGGTTCGGGCTCCGCGCCATGCGGCAGCGGGTGGCGCAGCTCGGTGGCACGATCACGGTGGAGAGCTCGCCGGGCGAGGGGACCGTCGTCGGGGTGCAGCTGCCCGTCGTCGCCGACGCCGGGACGGCCTGGCCGAAGGACCAGGAGGACGCATGAGCGACCCGATCACCGTGCTGCTCGTGGACGACCACCACGTGGTGCGCGCCGGGCTGCGCGCGCTGCTCGACTCGCAGCCGGACATCAGCGTGGTCGGGGAGGCGGGCACCGCCGACGAGGCACTCGACGCCGTAGGGCGCCTCGCGCCCGCGCTCGTCGTCATGGACCTCGAGCTGGGCGCGGGGGAGGACGGCGTCGCCGCCACCCGCCGTATCCGGGCCGCCCACCCCGACCTGCCCGTCCTCGTGTTCAGCGCCTACGACACCGACGCCGACGTGGTGCGCGTCGTCGACGCGGGCGCCATCGGCTACGTCCTCAAGGACGCCCCGCCGGCCGAGATCTTCTCCGCCGTGCGCGGCGCCGTCGTCGGGCGCAGCGTGCTGTCCCCGCCGGTCGCGTCCCGGCTCATGCAGCAGGCGCAGAACCCCGGCAGCGCGCTCACCCCGCGGGAGGCGGAGCTGCTCACGCTGCTCGCGCAGGGGCTGAGCAACCGGGAGCTCGGGCGCCGGCTGTTCATCTCCGAGGCGACCGTGAAGACCCACCTCGCGCACGTGTACGCCAAGCTCGGCGTCGAGTCGCGGGCGGCCGCTGTCGCGCACGCGCTGCGCGGGCAGACGGTGCGCTGACGGCTCAGCTCTCGACGCCGACGTCGTCCGGGCGCTTGTCGTCGCGCCACCCGCGCCACACCGAGTGCCGCAGCCGCGGTCCCTCGTCGTCCGCGCCGCCGCCCTCGTCGCCACCGTGCGTTCCGAGGTCGGCGGGGTCGCTCGTCCAGTCGCCGTAGGTCACCTCGGCCACGCGCTCGGGCGCGGCCCACCGCGCGTGCACCGCCTCGGTGCGCGGCACGCCGTCGAGCGGCGCGTCGTCCACGGGGTGCAGGTGCCGCACGACCTCCCGCCGCTCCGCCTCCTTGAAGCCCGTGCCGACCTTGCCCACGTAGCGCAGCACCCCGCCGTCGTCCGGCACCGCCAGCAGCAGCGACCCGGCCACCCGCGCGTCCTCGCGGCCCGTCCCCGCGTGCAGGGGGCGCCAGCCGACGACCACCACCTCCTGGGTGCGGGCGTGCTTGATCTTGAGCCAGTCGCGCGAGCGGCGGCCCGGCGTGTACGGCGACCGGCGTCGCTTGGCCACCACCCCCTCGAGCCGCATGAGGCGGCTGGTCTCCAGTGCCTCGTCGAGCGTGCCGTCCAGGGCGTCCGGCACGTGCACCGGGCGGCGCGGCGTCACGACCCGCGCCAGCTCCGCGCGGCGCTCGGTGTACGGCCGGTCGGTGACCGCGCGCCCGCCGACGACGAGCGCGTCGAACAGCACCAGGTCGACCCCGACCGCGCGGCGCGCCTTCTCGACGTCGCGCGGCCGGGTGAGGTTGGCTCGCTGCTGCAGGCGGCGGAACGACGGGCGCCCGTCCCCGTCGAGGGCGACGATCTCGCCGTCCAGCGCCAGCGGCAGATCGTCGTCGGACACCATGTCGGCGACCGCCCGCAGCTCCGGGAACGTCACCGTCAGGTCCTGGCCGGAGCGGGACGTGAGACGCACCGCGTGCTCGTCGTCGCCGTCCGCGCCGGCGAGCACCTCCACGACGGCGCGGAAGCCGTCCCACTTCACCTCGAACGCCCAGTCGTCCGGGTCGAGCCGGGCCAGCTCGCCCGGCGGCGCCGTCGTCGCGAGCATCGGGCGCGGCGTCTCGGCCGGCGCGTCGTCGGCAGCCGCGCGAGGCCGGGCCGCCGGCGGGCTCGGGCGGGCGTCGTCGTCGCGAGCCTCGGTCCCGGCGTCCTCGTCGCCGGGCTGCGTCTTGGTGCGGTGGATCAGCCACGAGTTCTGGTCGTCGCCGCCACGCCCGCCGGTGCGGATGAGGGCGAGCCGGCGGGAGCCGCGGCGCTCGCTGTGCAGGACGGCGATCACCTCGTCCTCGCGCCACTTCTCCAGGTCGTAGGTGCCGGCGTCCCAGATCGTCACCTCCCCGCCGCCGTACTCGCCCGCGGGGATGCTGCCCTCGAACGACCCGTACGCGAGCGGGTGGTCCTCGGTCTGCACAGCCAGGTGGTTCTGCTTCGGGTCGGTGGGCTCCCCCTTCGGCAGGGCCCAGCTCACGAGGACGCCCTCGTGCTCCAGCCGGAAGTCCCAGTGCAGGCGGCGGGCGTGGTGCTCCTGGATGACGAAGGTCGGCGCGCCGTCGTGGGCGTCCGGGTCCTCGGGGCCGAAGGGCTCCGGTGTCTTCTCCGGGTCGCGCTTGGCGCGGTAGGTCTCGAGCCGCTCGGCCGGGGTGCGCTCGAACGTCGCCATGCGCTCGGGCGTCGGCTCGAGCTGGGCCAGGTGCCCGGCCGCCAGGGGCTCCAGGAGGTCGCCGTCGCGTTCCAGCCGCTCGACCACCTCCGTGAAGGTGAGGTGGCGCAGACGCGGGTCGTCGAGCTCGTCCCAGGTGCGCGGAGCGGCGACGGTGGGCTCGTCGCGCCCGCGCAGCGAGTACGGCGCGATGGTCGTCTTGGCGCCGTTGTTCTGCGACCAGTCGACGAGCACCTTGCCCGCGCGCAGCGACTTCTTCATGTCGCTGACGACGAGGTCCGGGTGCTCGGACTCCAGGTGCCGCGCGAGCTCGTGCGCCACCGCGGAGACGGCGTCCGCGGTGAGGGAGTCGTCGTGCCCGAAGAGCGCGGCGTACAGGTGGATGCCCTTCGACCCGCTGGTCACGGGCAGCGGGTCGAGGTCCATGCCGCGCAGGACGTCGCGCGCCAGCCGCGCCACCTCCGCGCACTCGGCGAGGCCCGCGCCCGGCCCGGGGTCCAGGTCGAGGACCAGCCGGTCGGGCGGCATCGGCGTGCCCGTACGCCCGAACCGCCACTGCGGCACGTGGATCTCGAGCGTCGCCGTCTGCCCCAGCCACGTCAGCGTGGCGAGGTCGTTGACCAGCACGTAGTCGTTGGTCGACGTGCGGTGCTTGATCGAGCGCCGCGGCACCCACGACGGCGTCGACGCGTCCAGGTTCTTCTGGAAGAACATCTGCCCGGCGACGCCGTCCGGCCACCGCTTACGCGTCGCCGGGCGGTACGCCGCGTGCCGCAGCAGCGCCGGCGCCACCTGGGCGAGGTACTGCAGCACCTCGCCCTTCGTCGTCCCGGTGGCGGGGTAGTAGACCTTGTCCAGGTTCGTCAGCTGCAGGCGGCGGTCGCCGACCACGACGGTCTGCGGCTTGCTCGACGACGTGCGGGCCATGGCGCCATCGTCGCGCGAGGTGACGATGTGCGCGCCTCGGGCGGTTCCTCCCGCACGTCAAGTTCCCGGACGGAGCCGCCACGTGGCACGCGCGCCGTGTGCCACGTCGAGCACCTGAATTGCGTTGCGGCGGACTCGTGGGACGACTCGGATCCCACCCGCGCGCACTGACTCCTGGACGAGCTCGGCGCGACGGTGCGGAATCCTCGGAATTGCGGCTTCATCACAGCGCCGACGGGCTGCCCGATTCCTGCTGCCTGGTCGCGGCGAGCCGGTCGAGCCAGGTGCGGTAGTGGTCGCCGAACGGCTCGACGCCGCCGCGCAGGGCGGTGGTCAGCCACGCGGCCGCCGCTTCCGCCCGCCGGACGACGTCGGCCGGGTAGCCGTACCGCACCTGGTGGACGGCGAACTCGTCCTCGTCGTCCACGAAGACCGACATGTCGTCGCGGACGCGGCACACGTCGAGGTCCAGGTCGACCATGGTCACCTCGCCCGACGTCTCGTCCGTGCGCGTCCAGGTGGAGGGCGTGGCGACGTCGCAGTACGCGTCCAGGTGGGCCGGGGCCGCCTGGAACTCGGCGGTCCACCACGCGTCGTGGGGGACGAGCATGACCCGGTCGTCCTCGACCGCCACGACGGCGGTCTCGTGCCCGGGCTCGCCCCTGCGGTAGACGGTTCCTGCCGACGCGCCGAGCCAGACCCCGAACTCGTCCTCGCCCAGCCGCGTCATGGGGTAGTGCCAGTGCAGGCTGCCGTCGTACTTGCGCACCACGACCCGGACCTCGTCGTCGACCATCGCCCGAGGCTATCGGCAACGTGACCTGGTGCCCGTGCGGGGCGAGGCCCACGCGTGCCGCAGCCCGCCGTCCGACCCGTGCACCGGTGCGCGCCCCGAGCGCCCGTCACAGCGACGGGACGCGCGTGGCAGGGTTCTCCGCGTGAGCGACGCGTACCTCTCCTCCCTGTTCTCCCTCGACGGCCGGACCGCCCTGGTGACCGGCGGCAGCTCCGGTATCGGCCGGGCGATCGCGGGGGCACTCGCCCGGGCGGGCGCCCGGGTCGTCGTCGTGGCGCGCCGGGAGGCGGAGCTGGACGCCACCGTCGCGGAGCTGCGCGAGGACGGTGGCACCGCCGACCGGGTGAGCGCCGACCTGAGCACCCGCGACGGCGTGCGCGCAGCGGCCGAGGAGGCCGCCGCCGTCTTCGGCGAGCCCGACGTCGTCGTGAGCTCCGCGGGCATCAACCTGCGCCCGCCGCTCGGCGAGACGGACGACGCGACCTGGGACGCGACCATGGCGGTCAACCTCGAGGCGCCGTACCTGCTCGGACAACGGTTCGGTCCGGGCATGGCCGAGCGCGGGTACGGCCGGCTGATCCACGTGTCGTCCCAGCAGGCGCACCGCGCGTTCGTGCAGTCCGGCGTCTACGGGGTGTCCAAGGGCGGCCTGGAGTCGCTGGCCCGCTCGCAGGCCGAGGCCTGGTCGTCCCGCGGCGTCACCGCCAACACGCTGGTGCCCGGCTTCGTCCTCACGCCGCTGAACGCCCGGCTGCAGTCCGACCCGGCGCGGGTCGAGGCGCTCGCGGCCCGCACGATGGTCGGCCGCAACGGGCTGCCCGACGACTTCGCCGGTGCCGCCGTCTTCCTCGCCGGCCCGGCGTCCGCCTATGTGACGGGTCAGTCACTGTTCGTGGACGGCGGATTCTCCGTGCACTAACCCCATGGGGGTATGGTGCTGCGCATGACCGACGACACCACGACCGACCTCCGCCGCCCCGCGACCCTCACGATGTACGGGGCCACGTGGTGCGGCGACTGCCGCCGCGCCAAGCGCGTGCTCGACACCCGCGGCGTCGAGTACGTGAACGTGGACCTCGTCGCCGACCCCCTGCGCGCCGACGACGCCGAGGCGATCAGCGGCCGCAAGAACATCCCCGTGGTCGTCTTCCCCGACGGCGAGTTCTTCGTCGAGCCCACCGACGCCGAGCTCACGGCGAAGCTGGACGCCGTCGGCCTCTGACAGGCTCGACCCGCCTTACTCCCAGCGGAACCACACGGCTGCGGCACCCCCCGCCGCGACCATGCTCACGCCGAGGCCGACGAGCGCGGACGCGGGCACGCCGGCGCCGGCCCACGCCGCGCTCAGTCCGTCCACGGCAGCCCCGAAGGGGAGCCAGCCGCCGAGCGTCGTGAGCACGTCGGGCAGGTTCTGGCGCGGCCCGAACATGCCGCCGAGCGCCGCGAGACCGAAGAACGCGACGAGGCCGATCGCCACCGCGGAACCCGGCGTCGGCGCGACGGCCGCCACGAGCATCCCGACCGCGTACATCGCGGCGATCGTCAGCGCCAGGACGCCCGCCGCCACCCACGGGTCGGCCGGCGGCGACGCCCCCAGCCACACGAACGCGACGGCGAGCGCGATGGCGATGCCCAGCAGGATCTGCGCCACCCCGACGAGCGCCTGCGCACCGAGCACCATCGCCGGGGAGGCGGGGGTGACGCCGAGCCGCTTGAGGATCCCGCTGCGGCGGTAATAGGCGAGGAAGCTCGGCATGTTGATCACCCCGACGGTCGCGACGACCATCGTCACCGTCAGCGGGATCACGTAGACGTCCAGCGCGGTGCGCCCACCCGTCCCGGGGACGACCTGGTCCAGGCCCGGCATCAGCCCGTTCATCACGAGGATGAGCAGCGGCATGCCGAGCGGGATCACGAGCCCGGCGGTGTCGCGGGCCACCATCCGCGCCTCGGCGACCGTGAGCGCGCGCCACGCCCCCGCGCCCGGCCGCACAGCGCGTGGCGGAGGGCCCGGCTCGGGCAGCTCCAGCACCTGGGGGGTCGAGGGGTGGCGGGCGGTGGTCATGATGCCTCCAGGGGGCTTCCGGTGAGGGCGAGGAACGCGTCGTCGAGGGTGGGGCGGCGCAGCTGCGTCTCGGTCGCGACGACGCCCGCGGCGGCCAGGGCCGCGCTCACCTCCTGCAGCAGGTCGCCGCGCGCCGGGTCGTCGTCTGCCCCGGCGGCCGCAGCGGCGGCGACGACGAGCCGCGGGCCGGTCGTCTCGACGTGCTCGACGGCGGGCAGCCGGGCCACGAGGTCGGCGGCGCCGGCGTCGTCGGTGCGCAGGGTGACGGCGGGCCGCAGGCCGGCCCGGTCGATCAGCTCGGGCACGGTGCCGCGCGCGACGACGCGGCCGGCGTCGAGGATCGTCACGTGGTCGCACAGCCGCTCCACCTCCTCCATGAGGTGGCTGACGAGCAGCACCGTGACGCCGTCGGCCCGCAGGTCCTCGACCAGCGACCACATGCTGCGCCGTGCCTCGGGGTCGAGGCCGGTGGTGAGCTCGTCCAGGACGACGGCCCGCGGCGCGCCCACGAGGGCCAGCGCGACCGAGACCCGCTGCTGCTGCCCGCCCGACAGCTTCTCGAAGCGCACGTCGCGCGAGGCGCCCAGGCCGACGCGCTCGACGAGCAGGTCGGGGTCCAGGCCGCGCGGGTAGAAGGACCGGTACAGGCGCACGAGCTCGCGGACGGTCAGGGCGCCCTGGAGATACGCCCCCTGGAGCTGGACGCCGAGGACGGCGCGCACCCGCCCCCGGTCGGCCCGCGGGTCGAGGCCGAGCACCCGCACCCGCCCGGAGTCCGGGGCCCGGGCGCCGGCCAGGAGCTCCACGGTGGTGGACTTGCCGGCGCCGTTGCGGCCGAGCACGCCGGCCACCTCGCCGGGCCCCACGGACAGGCTCACGTCGTCGAGGGCGACCACCGGCGGGCGGCCGCGACCCCGGGTGCGGTAGGTCTTGCGCAGGTGCTGCGCCACGAGTGCGGTCATGGCGGCGACGCTACGGACGCGTCCGGCGCCGTCGCGCGTGCCGCCGGTCACGACCCGCGCCCATGACTTCCGGCACTCCTCGGCGTCCCGCCTCGCCGGATAGCGTGGGTGCCGTGCGCCGGCTGGGACCCGAGGAGACGTCCGGGCTGACGACCCTCGTCGTCTGCCTGGCGATCGTCGTGCCCGTGCCCTTCGTGGCGGACCCGGACCGGATGCTCGTGCCGCTCCTCGCCTGGGTCCTGCTCGCCGCCGCCTGGTTCGCCACCACGGTGGTCGCGGTCCTCGGCCCTCCGCGCACCCGACGCACCCTCGCGGCGCTCGCGGCCCAGACGCTCCTGGCCGGCGCGCTCGTGGTCACGGTGCCGGGGATCGGGTGGCTGCCGATCCTGCTGGTGTTCGGCGCGGCCGTGAGCACGTACGTCGCACCGGTGGGCGCGACGGTCGCCGTGATCGCCGTGAACACGGGTTCGCTGCTCCTGTCGTACCTGCTCGTTCCCGGCGAGGTCCGCGCATTCGAGATCCTGCTCTCCCTGGGGCTCTACCTGCTGCTCCAGGTGGCGAGCGCGGCGATCAGCGTCGCGCTGCAGCGCGAGCAGCGGATGCGCACCGAGCTCACCGTCGCGCACGCCGAGCTCGCCGCCGCGGCCGTGCTCGGCGAAGAGGCCACCCGGGCGTCCGAGCGGCTGCGCATCTCCCGCGAGCTGCACGACCTCATCGGGCACCAGCTCACCGTGCTCACCCTCGAGCTGGAGTCGGCCGCCCACCTGCCGGGCGAGCGCGGGGCGGCGCACGTGGAGCGCGCCCGCACCGTGGCACGCGAGCTGCTCGGCGACGTCCGCGCCACCGTGGGCGAGCTGCGGCGTCGCGCGCCCGACCTGCGCGACGCCCTGGACGCCGTCGCCGCGGCCGTCCCGTCGCCCCGGGTCGAGGTGCACGTCGCCGACGACGTCGTCGCGGACGAGGAGCAGACGGCCGCGCTGGTCCGCGTCACCCAGGAGGTCGTGACCAACGCCGTGCGGCACGCGGAGATGGCGACTGTGCTGCGGATCGAGGTCGCGGCGGACGACGACGGCGCGCTCACCCTGGTCGCCCGCGACGACGGCCTCACCTCGGGGCCGGTCAAGATCGGGCACGGGCTCGCGGGCATCGTCGAGCGGGCCGAGGCGCTGGGCGGCGGCGCGACCTTCGACGCGTCGGCGGGGTTCACGGTGCGGGCGCGCCTCGCCGCGCGGGTGGCGTCGTGACGGCGGACCCGGCGTCCGACGGGGGACGAGGCCGCGTGCGCCTCGTGCTCGCCGACGACCAGACGCTGGTGCGGCACGGCATCCGCAGCCTGCTGGAGATCGCGGGCGGCATCGACGTGGTCGCGGAGGCGGAGGACGGCGCGACGGCGGTCGACGCGGTCCGGGAGCACGAGCCCGACGTGCTGCTGCTCGACCTGCGGATGCCCGGCCGTGACGGGATCTGGGCGCTGGAGACGCTGCGCGACGACGGGCCGGAGGTCGCCGTCCTCGTCCTGACGACGTTCGACGACGACGCGCTCGTGCTGCGCGCGCTGCAGGCGGGGGCGCGGGGCTACCTGCTCAAGGACGTGACGCTGGAGCAGCTCGCGGACGCGGTGCGGACCCTGGCCGCGGGCGACACCCTGGTGCAGCCCGCGGTGACGGCGCGGCTGCTGCGGGCGGTCCGCTCGGGGCCGGCGCCGGCCGACGTCGTCCCGGCGGAGCTCACCGGGCGGGAGCGGGAGGTGCTGCGCCTCATGGCGCAGGGGTGGTCGAACCGTGAGATCGCGGACGCCCTGTACCTGGCGGAGGGCACCGTGAAGAACCACGTGTCGAACGTGCTGCTCAAGCTCGGCGCGAAGGACCGCACCCGGGCGGTGCTCCTCGCGCTGCAGGGCGGCCTGCTGGCCTGAGGGTTTCGTCGCCGGTTTCTTCGCTGGCCGGACCGTGGCTGATACTCGACGCCGTGGAGATCCCCGTCGTCTGGTCCGTCGTCCTGCTCGTCGCCGCCCTGTGGAACCTGGCCGTGTGGCCGTCCTTCTGGCGCCGCGTGACGAAGGACCCCCGCGCCCACGACGCCGCCGGCCGGCCCACCCGGTTCTTCACCGTGCACGCCGTGCTGGTGGGCGTGTCGATGCTGCTCGCCCTGCTCGTCGGCGTCGTCGGGGTCCTCGGCCTGGTCGGCTGACGGCCGCTCAGTCGCTCCCCGGGTCGACCGGGATCGCGAGGAAGAGCGCCGTCAGGACCACCGCGACCCCCGCCCAGCAGACGAGCATCCAGGTCGCTCCCGCGCGCAACGGGCTGGCCGCGGTCGTCCGTCGCCCGATCACGACGCGGCCGACCGCCAGTGCCACCAGTCCGACGGCGAGGGACCACGAGCCGAGGACCGTCAGGCACGTGAACGGGGCCAGGACCCCGAGACCGGCGCCGAGGAGCCGTGCGATGTCCGCCCGGGCCGCCGCAGGATGGGGGAGACCGGAGGAGAGGTCGTCTGCCGTCATGGGGACAGGATGCCGCCGGGCCACGGAGGGGACAAGGCTCGGTGCGGGCGCTCAGCGTCCGTGGTGCTGCCGGGGCTCGACGCGCGTCACCCAGAACTCGGTCGTCGGCTCCTGGGGCGTCGTGAACCGGGCGTTCGGGAGGTACAGCCCGCCCGCGAAGGCGGCCACCGTGGTCGGGACGTCGAAGCCCTCGTCCGTGAGCTCGCCGGTCACCGTGCCGCGCGTCCCGCTGCGGTCCAGGCGGACCACGGCCACGAGGTTCAGCTGGTTGCGCACGACGTACAGGGTGCGGCCCACCAGCAGCATCCCGTCACCGTTCGTGAGCGAGGCGTGGCCGTCCCGCGACGCGAGGTCCACGACCGTCGTCTCACCCGTCGCGGGATCGACGCGGTGGAGGGCGCCGGTCGTCGAGTTCACCACGAGCAGCCCGCGGCCGTCGGGCGTGGCGGTGATGCCGTTGGCGTTGAACCCCTCGACCTGCTCCCACGCGCCGGAGAGCGGCACGGTCTCGGCGGACTCGGGCAGCGCTCCGTGCCGGCCGAGCGGCAGCCGGTACAGCACGGCCTGCTGCGAGTCGGTGAACCAGGCGGCGTCGCGGGTGAGCACGACGTCGTTGACGAAGCTGGGCGCGGTGCTGAGCGCGTAGTCGGCGAGGACCTCGCCCGAGCGGGCGTCGACGATGCGCGCGGAGCCCGACGGGCCGCCCGCGACGAAGAGGCGGCCGTGCCGGTCGATCTTGAGGCCGACCGACGGCGTGCCGGGGCCCTCGCTCACGACCTCGCCCTCGCCCGTCACGAGGTTCGCGCGGTAGATGTCGCCGTCGGCGCGGGACCCGAACCAGGCCCACGGGCCGACGCCGGTGGCGATGCCCTCGGGGAGGAACCCGTCGGGCAGCTCGACCCGGTCGGGCAGCGTGCGGTGGTGCGGCGGGGCCGCGGTCGCGACGGTCGCGGGTGCCGCCGCGACGGCGACCAGCGCCGCGGCGGCGAGCGCGAGGGCCGCCGCCCGTCCTGGGCGTCTCCGGAACATGGTCAGTCCTCGATTCCTCGTCGATCCCCGTCGATCCCCGTCGATCTGGGCCTCGGGTGCGTGTCGAGCCGTCCTCCTCGCCACGCTATGCCGGGCGGCGCGCGGTCACGCGGGGAGGGCCGGTGCCGGGCGCGGGGCGGTGTGCCCTGGCGCGTCACCGCAGGTCGCGTGACGATGGTCACATGAGGGCGATCTGGAAGGGTGCCGTGACGTTCGGCCTCGTCAACGTGCCGGTCAAGCTGTACAGCGCGACCGAGGACCACGACGTGCCGCTGCACCAGGTGCACGACGAGGACGGCGGGCGCATCCGCTACCGGCGCGTGTGCGAGCTGGACGGCGAGGAGGTGCCGTACCAGCACATCGACCGCGCCTACGACGACGGCGAGCGCACCGTGGTGCTCACCAAGGACGACTTCGCGGCGCTGCCGGCGGAGGCGAACCGGGAGATCGAGGTCGTCGAGTTCGTGCCGAGCGACCAGATCGACCCGATCATGCTCGACCGCACCTACTACCTGGAGCCGGACTCGAAGAGCCCCAAGGCGTACGTGCTGCTGCGCCGCACGCTGGAGGAGACGGACCGCACGGCGATCGTGAAGTTCGCGCTGCGCCAGCGCACCCGGCTGGCGGCGATGCGCGTGCGCGACGAGGTGCTGGTCATGCAGACCCTGCTGTGGGCGGACGAGGTGCGCGAGGCCGCGTTCCCCTCGCTGGACGGGTCCGTGACGGTGTCCGACAAGGAGCTGGCGATGTCCGGCCAGCTCGTGGCGAGCTACGAGGCCGACTTCGCGCCCGAGGAGTACGAGGACGAGTACCAGGTGCAGCTGCGCCAGCTCATCGACGCCAAGATCGAGCAGGGCGACGCGCTCGACACGTCCGAGACGTTCGGCGAGCAGCCCGAGAAGGAGGACGCCGACGTCATCGACCTCATGGAGGCGCTGCGCCGGAGCGTCTCGGGGTCGAAGGGCGGGTCGAAGGGCGAGGCCGAGGAGAAGGCTCCCGCGAAGAAGGCCCCGGCGAAGAAGGCTCCGGCGAAGAAGCCGGCGGCGAAGAAGGCTCCCGCGAAGAAGGCCCCGGCCAAGAAGGCGCCCGCGAAGAAGACGGCGGAGCGCAGGACGGGCTGAGCCGCCGGGTCACGCCGGAGCGCCCCCGGCGGGGGCGCGCACGGCGGCGATCTCGCGCACGAGGGTCAGCAGCTCGTCGATCTCGCGGTCGTCCGGGCCTGTCGCGCCGACGGAGGCGAGGGTGTACAGGCCCTCGCCCATCAGGGAGACGGCGCGCGCGAGGACGGGGTCCCCCAGCTCGTCCTGGACGGCGGCCGTCCAGGCGGTCTGGGCGTCGTCGAGGACGGCGCGGGCGCGCGGGGACGCGCCCTGCGCGACGCGCGACGCGGCGAGGTAGACGACCTCGAACTCGCCACCGATGACGGTCGAGGTGCGCAGCAGGTAGTCCGTCGCGCCCTCGGGGGCGGTGCGCATGGCGTCGACGTCGGCGGCGGTGAGGACGGCCAGGTGGTCGAGCAGACCCTCGACGAGGGCGTCCTTGGAGGGGAAGTGGTAGAGCAGGCCGCCCTTGGACACGCCGGCCCGCTCGGCCACCGCGTCGAGCGTCGCGGCGCGCTCCCCGGACTCGACGAGGAGCTCGGCGAACGCGCGCAGGACCTTGGCTCGGGCGGCGGGAGCAGGAGGCATGTCGACAGCCTAGTGGTGAGGTGTTACTGTACCGGCTGGACGGTGCGGAAGTTCGGCATCACCATGTCGCCCCGGCCGTCCGCAGTGTGTGAAAGGCACCTCATGGCTCAGACCCAGGTGACGACGCACCCCACCTCCTCAGCCACGGACACGAGCCGCCTCGCCCCCGCGCGCCCCGCCGGGGCCGCGCGCCGCTGGGCGGCCCTCGCCGTGCTGATGCTGCCGGTGCTGCTCGTCTCGATCGACAACACGGTCCTCAGCTTCGCCCTGCCGCAGATCTCGGAGGCGCTGGCCCCCGGCGGCACGCAGCTGCTGTGGATCGTCGACGTGTACCCGCTCGTGCTCGCGGGGCTCCTCGTGCCGATGGGCTCCGTCGCGGACCGCGTCGGACGTCGCCGCCTGCTCCTGATCGGGGCCGTCGGCTTCGCCCTCGTGTCCGCGGTGGCGGCCTTCGCGCCGACTGCGGGCGCCCTGATCGCCGCCCGCGCGGGCCTCGGCTTCTTCGGCGCGATGCTCATGCCGTCCACGCTCTCGCTGCTGCGCAACGTGTTCACCGATCGCGACGAGCGTCGCCTCGCCATCGCGATCTGGGCCGCGGGCTTCGCCGCGGGCTCGGCCGTGGGGCCGATCGTCGGGGGGCTGCTGCTCGAGCACTTCTGGTGGGGCTCCGTGTTCCTCCTCGCGGTGCCGGTGCTGGCCCTGCTGCTCGTGCTCGCCCCGGTCTTCGTGCCGGAGTCGCGCGACCCCGCGCCGGGCCCGATCGACCCGGTGTCGATCGTCCTGGTCATGGCCGCGATGACCCCGGTGGTGTTCGGCATCAAGACGCTCGCCAAGGGCGCGCTGCCGTCCCTCGGGATCGCCGCGGTCGCCGTCGGGCTGCTCATGGGCGTGCTCTTCGTGCGGCGCCAGCTGCGCCGCCGGAACCCGATGCTCGACGTGCGGCTGTTCGCCGTGCCCGCGTTCACCGGCAGCGTGCTGGTGAACCTGCTGTCGGTGTTCTCGCTGGTCGGCTTCCTGTTCTTCGTGTCGCAGGACCTGCAGCTCGTCATCGGGCTCTCGCCGGTGCAGGCGGGCCTGGTGCTCCTGCCGGGCACCGTCGCGATGGTCGTCGCGGGGCTGGCCGTGGTGAAGGTCGTGCGTCGCGTGCGGCCCTCGCACGTCGTCGCCGCCGGGTTGGCCCTGTCCGCGGTCGGCTACCTCGTCACCGCGCTCGTCGCCGGGCGCGGGGAGGCCGGCTGGCTCGGGCTCGCGTTCGTCGTCCTGGCGATCGGCGTCGGCTCGGCCGAGACCGTGTCGAACGACCTCATCGTCTCGACGGTCCCCGCGGCCAAGGCGGGCGCGGCCTCGGCGATCTCCGAGACCGCGTACGAGGTCGGCGCGGTGCTGGGCACCGCCGTCCTCGGCGGGATCCTCACCGGGTCGTACCACGCGAACGTCGTCGTGCCGTCGGGCGTGCCCGCCGCGGACGCGGCGTCCGCGGCGGAGACGCTCGGTGGCGCGGCGAGCGTGGCGGCCGACCTGCCGGCCGGCCAGGCGCAGGCCCTCCTGGGCTCGGCGCACGCGGCGTTCGGCAGCGGCGTCGTCGTGACGTCCGCGATCGGCTTCGTCGCGGTCCTCGTCGCCGCGGGGATCGCGCTGACGATGCTGCGCGAGCGCGCCTGACGCCCGACGCCGTCCGTGAGGGCGGCGTCACACCCGCGACGGCGGCGCCACCGGCGAGGACGGTGGCGCCGCCGTCGTCGTTCGGCGAGGGTGGAGGCGATGAGCGACCAGCACGACGAGCCCACCCCGGCGAACACCCCTGCGGACACCTCTGCGGACACCTCGGCCGCTGCCACCGCGGACGCCCCGCCCGCCGCGGCCGTGGACACGGACGAGAGGCCGCCGGGCGGGCGGGGGCGCCGCGCGCGCAGGACGCCGCAGCGCTGGGTGCGCTGGACCCTCGCCGGGGTCACCGCAGCCGTCGCGTGCCTCGTCTTCGGGGTGAGCACGGCGACCGCGGAGCTCGGCTTCGGTCCCCACGAGGCCGTCTACTCCGTGACCAACGACAGCCTCGTCGTGGTCGACCTCGGCCCGCTCGGCACGCTGGAGATCGACTCGCCGCTCCCGCTCGGGCTCGGCGTGGACGTGGTGGTCAAGGAGATCCCCGCGGACCTGACGACGGTCGGCGCGGCCAACACGCTCACGGCCCTCAGCCAGGATCTCGAGAGCTACCTGCAGTTCTTCTCCAGCCCGGACGTCGCGGTACGCAGCGTCGCCCTCGCGCTGGTGGAGAACGCCCTGTGGCGCTCGCTGGGCGCCGCCGCGGCGCTGGTCGCGGTCGGGTTCGGGGTGCGCTGGCTGCTGGGGCCGGGGCGACGGCGCGAGCTCGCCGACGCGATGGCTCCCCGGACGGGCGAGATCACGGCGGGGGTGGCGGTCGTGGCCCTCGTCGTGACGACGGTGTCGTCCGGCGCGGCGGGCAGCACCGCCCAGGGTCAGCCCGCGTCGCCGGTGTTCGCCGGGACGGCGCTCGAGGGCGCGCGGATCACCGGGCGCCTCGCCGGCGTCATCGACACGTACGGCGGGCAGCTCGTCAAGCTGTACGAGGACAACGAGGAGTTCTACGCGAGCGCGGACGACGACCTGTCGGCCGCGTGGGACGCCCGGCTCGCGTCGGAGGCGGCCGCGTCCGCGACCGCGGCGGGCACCCAGTTCGCGTCCCCCGGCCCCGCCGAGCCCACCGCGCCGGTCGCGCCGCCCCGGGCCCTGCCCAGCGGCGGTCCGGAGGACGAGCCGGTCACCTTCGTCGTCATCTCCGACCTGCACTGCAACACGGGGATGACGCCGCTGATCCGCACGACGATCGAACGCTCCGGGGCCGACGTCGTGCTCAACGCGGGCGACACCACCATGAACGGCACCTCGGTGGAGAAGGTCTGCGTCGACTCGTTCGCCTCCGCCGTGCCGCGCGGCGTGCCGATGGTGGTGTCGGACGGCAACCACGACTCGCAGGTCACGTCCGACCAGGAGGCGGCGCACGGCCAGAAGATCCTGGACGGCCAGGTGCTCGACGTCGAGGGGGTGCGGATCCTCGGAGACCGGGACGCGCTCGAGACGCGCGTCGGCGTGGGCACGAACGTCGCGCGGGAGCGGACGCCGGAGCAGCAGTCGGAGGACCTCGCCGCGACCGCGTGCGAGGACCGCGACGGCGTCGACCTGCTGCTGATCCACACGCCGTCCGTGGGCCTCGACGCCCTCGAGACGGGGTGCGTGCCGTTCCAGGTGTCCGGACACACGCACAGCAGGTCCGGGCCGGAGCAGGTGGGGCAGGGCGTCCGGTACGTCAACGGGTCCACCGCCGGCGCGGCGCCGAACCAGCCGACGGTCGGGCCGCTGCACGGCACGGCCGAGATGACGGTGCTGCGGTTCGACCCCGCGACGCGGCGGATGATGGACGTGCAGGTCGTGAGCGTCACGCCCGACGGCACGGCGACGGTGGGGGAGCGCGAGCCGGTGCCCGACGTCGTGCCGCCGGCCGACGAGGCGCCCGGGCCGTAGGGACGGGCGCCCGGATAGGCTCGGACCGTGCCCGAACCCACCTCACCCACCCCCGCATCGCCCCCGCAGGCCGTCGACCCGGACGAGCTCACCCCCGTCGCCCAGGACTACCTCAAGGCGGTCTGGTCGGCGCAGGAGTGGTCGGACGAGAAGGTCACCACGGGGCTGCTGGCGGACCGGCTGGGCGTGGGGCCGTCCACCGTTTCCGAGACGGTGCGCCGCCTCACGACGCAGGGTCTGCTGGGCCACGAGCCCTACGGCGGGGTCTGGCTCACCGAGCTGGGGCGGCGCTACGCGCTCGTGATGGTGCGGCGGCACCGGCTGCTGGAGACGTGGCTGGTGCGCGACCTCGGCTACGCGTGGGACGAGGTGCACGACGAGGCCGAGGTGCTGGAGCACGCGGTGTCCGACCGGCTCGTCGAGCGCATCTCCGCGCGGCTCGGCCACCCGGAGCGCGACCCGCACGGCGACCCGATCCCGTTCGCCGACGGGCGCGTGGTGCGCCCGGAGGCGGTGCCGCTGGTGGACCTCGAGGCCGGGGCCGGGGGAGTGGTCGCCCGGATCTCCGACGCCGACCCCGAGGCGCTGCGGTACCTCGCGGACCTCGGCATCGACCTGGACCTGCCGGTGCGGCTGACGTCGCGGCGGGAGTTCGCCGGGACGGTCGGCGTGGCGTGGGAGGCGGACGGGCGCGAGGTCGGCGTCGACCTCGGGCTGCTGGCGGCGTCGCGCATCTGGGTGGTGCGCGCGTAGGCTGTCCCGGTTCCCCGACGACGTGAGCGCTGGACGGCGCACCGTCGTCGACGCCTCGTCTCGAAACGATTCGAGCATCCCGGTGCCCGACCCGACTCCCGAGGAGAGGCGAGTGACCTCGACGACCACGCCCGCGAGCGGCGCCACGGCCCGCACCGGCCGCGCACCCGGCCCCGAGCACGTCGGGGCCGCGCTGTTCGCGCTCGCCGTCGGCGGGTTCACGATCGGCACCACCGAGTTCGCCACGATGGGCCTGCTGCCGCAGATCGGCGCCGACCTCGGCGTCAGCGACCCGGTCGTCGGGTACGCGATCACCGCGTACGCCGTCGGCGTCGTGGTCGGCGCGCCACTGCTGACCGTCGCCGCCGCGCGCATGTCCCGCAAGCGGCTGCTGCTGTGCCTCATGGGCTTCTACACGGTGGCCAACGTGCTGTCGGCGGCCGCGCCAGGGATCGAGAGCCTCGTCGTGGGGCGGTTCCTCGCCGGGTTGCCGCACGGCGCGTTCTTCGGCGTCGGGGCGGCGGTCGGCGCCGCGGTGGCCGGGCCGGGGCGCCGCGGCCACGCCGTCTCGATGATGATGACCGGCCTGACGATCGCGAACGTCGTCGGGGTGCCGCTGTCCACGGCCGTGGGGCAGAACATGGGCTGGCGCGTCGCGTTCGTCGTCATGGGGGCCCTGGGCGCCGTGACGCTGCTGGGGGTCTGGCGCTTCGTCCCCGAGCACGGGCCGGTGGACTCCAGCGTCCGGCAGGAGCTGTCCACCCTGCGCAACGGCCCGCTGTGGATCTCGTTCGCGGCCGGCGCCATCGGGTTCGGCGGCCTGTTCGCCGTCTACACCTACGTCGCGCCGACCGTCACCAAGGTGGCGGGGATGTCCGAGAGCGCGGTGCCGTGGGTGCTCGCGGTCTTCGGCGTCGGCATGACCGTCGGCACGCTGCTCGGCGGCAGGCTGGTGGACCGCAACGTGCTGCGCACCGTGATCGGCGGGTTCGTCGCGACCGCGCTGTCGCTGGTGCTGTTCGCGCTGGTCGGGACGTCGCCCGTGCCCGCCGTCGTCGGGCTGTTCCTGCTGGCCGTCACCTCGCAGACCCTCGGCCTGGCGATGCAGACGCGACTGATGGACCTCTCGCCGCGGGCGCAGTCCCTCGGCGCGGCCCTGTGCCACTCCGCCCTCAACATCGGCAACGCGAGCGGCGCCTTCTTCGGGGGCCTCGTCATCGCCGCCGGCTACGGGTACCTCGCGCCGGCATGGGTGGGGCTCGCGCTCACCCTGGTGGGCCTGGCGATGGTGCTGGCGTTCGGCCGTCAGCGCGTGGCGCACTCGGGCTGACCTGCGTGGCGGCGGCCGCCGGCGGGCCGGGCCCCCAGGAACGTGCGGTACGGTCGCGCCCGTGAGCCCGAGCGTGCGCGACGAGACCCACGACACCCCCGACGACGCCGCGGGGGAGGCTGCGCTCGTGCCCGGCCCGCGCGGCCTGACCGCCCGCACGTACGGCGTGCTGCTGACCGTGCTGGGCGGGGTCGGCTTCGGGGCGGCGTCGTGGCTGGCGATCGAGGAGTACCTCAAGCTGCTGGACCCGAACCGGGTGACGAGCTGCAGCTTCAACGTCTTCCTCGACTGCGGCGTCGCGATGGCGTCCTGGCAGGGCACGCTGCTCGGCTTCCCGAACCCCTACATCGGGGTCGCGGCGTTCCCCGTGGTGATCACGACCGGCGTGGTGCTGCTCGCGGGCGCCCGGCTGCCGCGGTGGTACCACCGGTCGCTGCTCGCGGTGACGGTGCTCGCCCAGCTGCTGATCTTCTTCCTCATGTGGTCGAGCTTCTACGCGCTGGTCCGGCTGTGCCCGGCCTGCATGGTCGTCTGGACGATCGTGTGGCCGCTGCTGTGGTTCCAGGTCGTGCACGCCGTGCAGGAGCGCCACCTGCCCGCGAGCGACGGGCTGCGACGCGCCGTCGTGCGCAACCGCGGACTGGTCCTGATCATCGGGTACGTCGTCGCCGTCGGCTGGCTGCTGCTGGCCGTCGGAGGGCCGC
Source organism: Isoptericola nanjingensis (assembly GCF_050311635.1). NCBI lineage: Bacteria > Bacillati > Actinomycetota > Actinomycetes > Micrococcales > Promicromonosporaceae > Isoptericola > Isoptericola nanjingensis. The sequence continues at coordinate 349,716 of NZ_JBNOZL010000004.1, forward strand.
TCGTCGAGTCGTTCGGGGTGTGAAAACAGGGCCGGGGCCTGCGGCCCCGGCCGGTAGACTCGCCGGGTGAGCACGCCCGACACCGCACCCTCCCGATCCGAGGCGCCGACCGCGCCTTCCCACGAGCCCACCCACCGCTACACGCCGGCCCTCGCGCAGCAGATCGAGGAGCGCTGGCAGGACCTCTGGGAGGAGCGGGGCACCTTCTGGGCGGCCAACCCGAACGGTGCGCTCACGGACGGCGACGGCGCGCACGGCACGGGCCAGCCGTTCTTCATCATGGACATGTTCCCGTACCCCTCCGGGGCGGGGCTGCACGTCGGGCACCCGCTGGGCTACATCGCCACCGACGTCGTCGGCCGCTTCCGCATGATGTGCGGCGACAACGTGCTGCACGCGCTGGGCTACGACGCGTTCGGCCTGCCCGCCGAGCAGTACGCGGTGCAGACGGGTCAGCACCCGCGCACCACCACCGAGCAGAACATCGTCACCATGAAGCGCCAGCTGCGCCGCATGGGCCTGGCGCACGACTCGCGGCGCACGTTCGCGACGATCGACCCCGAGTACGTGCGCTGGACGCAGTGGATCTTCCTGCAGATCTTCGACTCGTGGTACGACGCCGAGGCCGACGGCGGCAAGGGCCGTGCGCGACGCATCTCCGAGCTGGAGGCCGAGTACGCGTCGGGCGAGCGCGCGCTGCCCGACGGCAGGTCGTGGGACGCGCTGTCCGACGACGAGCGGCGCGACGTGCTGGACGCGCAGCGCCTGGCCTACGTCGACGAGTCGCCCGTGAACTGGGCGCCCGGCCTGGGCACGGTGCTCGCCAACGAGGAGGTCACGGCCGACGGCCGCTCCGAGCGTGGCAACATGCCCGTCTTCCAGAAGTCCCTGCGGCAGTGGAAGATGCGGATCACCGCCTACGCGGACCGTCTGACCGACGACCTGGAGCTCATCGACTGGCCGGAGAAGGTCAAGTCGATGCAGCGCAACTGGATCGGCCGCTCCACCGGCGCGAACGTCCGGTTCGACGTCGTCGGCACCGCCGACTACGACGCGGCCGGCGCGGGCGCGCAGGTCGAGGTGTTCACCACCCGCCCGGACACGCTGTTCGGCGCGACCTTCATGGTCGTGGCGCCCGAGCACCCGCTGCTGGACGAGGTCCCCGCCGCGTGGCCCGACGGCACGCGCGACGTCTGGACCGGCGGGCACGCGACGCCCGTCGAGGCCGTCGCCGCGTACCGGCGCGAGGCCGCCGCGAAGACCGCCGTCGAGCGGCAGGCCGACGCCGGCAAGAAGACCGGCGTCTTCACCGGGCACCTGGCGATCAACCCCGTCAGCGGCGCGACGGTCCCGGTGTTCACCGCCGACTACGTGCTGATGGGCTACGGCACCGGCGCGATCATGGCGGTGCCCGGCGGCGACCAGCGCGACTTCGACTTCGCCGAGGCGTTCGAGCTGCCCGTCATCCGCACCGTCGAGCCCGCGGACGGCCTGCCGGACGACTTCGCCGGCGCGTACACGGGTGACGGCGTGGCGGTGAACTCGTCCAACGACGAGATCAGCCTGGACGGCCTGGGTGTGGCGGAGGCCAAGGAGAAGATCGTCGAGTGGCTGAGCGCCCGCGGCGCCGGCGAGGGGACGACCACGTACCGCCTGCGCGACTGGCTGTTCAGCCGGCAGCGCTACTGGGGCGAGCCGTTCCCGATCCTGTGGGACGAGAACGACCGACCGGTCGCGATCCCGGCCGACCTGCTGCCCGTCGACCTGCCCGACGTCCCGGACTACGCGCCGCGCACCTTCGAGCCCGACGACGCCGACTCGTCGCCCGAGGCCCCGCTGGGTCGCAACGACGAGTGGGTGCACGTCACCCTGGACCTGGGCGACGGGCCGAAGCGGTACCGCCGCGACACCAACACGATGCCCAACTGGGCCGGGTCGTGCTGGTACTACCTGCGCTACCTGGACCCCACGGACTCGACCGACGGCCCCGCGAAGGGCACCGCGGTCGTCGAACCGGAGCTCGAGTCGTACTGGATGGGCCCGAAGCACAACGCGACGTCCGGTCCCGCCGGTGGCGTCGACCTGTACGTCGGCGGCGTCGAGCACGCGGTGCTGCACCTGCTGTACGCGCGCTTCTGGCACAAGGTGCTGCTGGACCTGGGCTACGTGTCCTCGCTGGAGCCGTTCGGCAAGCTGTTCAACCAGGGGTACATCCAGGCGTACGCCTACACCGACGCCCGCGGCGCCTACGTGCCCGCCGGAGAGGTCGAGGGCGACGAGCAGGCCGGCTTCACGTACCGCGGCGAGCCCGTGAACCGCGAGTACGGGAAGATGGGCAAGTCCCTGAAGAACGTCGTCACGCCGGACGAGATGTACGAGCAGTACGGCGCCGACACGTTCCGCGTGTACGAGATGTCGATGGGCCCGCTGGACCTGTCGCGTCCCTGGGAGACGCGCGCCGTCGTCGGCTCGCAGCGCTTCCTGCAGCGGCTGTGGCGCAACGTCGTGGACGAGGAGACGGGCGGGCTCGTCGCCACCGACGACGAGCCCGACACCGCCACGCTGCGCGCGATGCACCGGGCGATCGCGGACGTGCGGGTCGAGATGGAGCACATGCGGCCCAACACGGCGATCGCGAAGCTCATCACGTACAACAACCACCTCACCTCCCTGGACCGGGTGCCGCGCGCGGCGGTCGAGCCGCTGGTGCTGATGGTCGCGCCCATCGCCCCGCACATCGCGGAGGAGCTGTGGCAGCGGCTCGGTCACGACGGCTCGCTGGCGCGCGAGCCGTTCCCGACCGCCGACGAGCAGTACCTCGTCGAGGACACGGTGACGTGCGTCGTGCAGGTCAAGGGCAAGGTGCGCGGCCGCCTCGAGGTGGCGCCGTCCATCTCGGACGCCGATCTGGAGGCCGCCGCCCTGGCGGAGCCGAACGTGGTCCGCGCCATCGACGGCGCGCCGGTGCGCAAGGTGATCGTGCGCGCGCCGAAGCTCGTCAACATCGTCGTCTGAGTTGGCGACCGTCCGCCTCGAGGGCGCCCTGGCACGCAGCCGGGGCGCCTTCGGCACGCCCTCGCTCGCCCTCCTGCACCGCAAGGAGGGGCCGCTGGTCGTCGCCCTGCTGTCGCTGATCTTCACACCCGGTCGGGCCACCGTGCCGACCGAGCAGATGCACGTGGAGGTCGAGGACCTGCTCGCCGAGGCGCGGGCCGCCGGCCACGAGGTGCCCGACGACGCGGCCCGCGCGCTGTGCTCGCGCTGGGTGGCGGGCCGCTGGCTGGTGCGGGCGCTCGACGACGACGGTGTCGAGCAGTACCAGGTCAGCTCGCACGCGGCGGAGGCGCTCGCGTTCGTCGACCGCACGCAGGGGGCGCGGGCCCTCGTGAGCGAGTCGCGCATCCGCACGCTGCTCGTGGCCCTGGACGGGCTCGCGCGCGACGCCCGGCCCGACCGCGAGTCGCAGCAGCGGGCGCTGCGGGAGCAGGTCGCCCGCGCCCGCGACGAGATCGCCGAGGCGGAGGCCGAGCTGGCCCGGCTCGACGCCGGCGGCGCCGTGGTGCAGGCGCCCACGGACCGGCTGGTCGAGCAGTTCGACAACGTGGCCGCGCTGGTGCGCGAGCTGCCCGCCGACTTCGCCCGCGTGGCGGAGTCGATCGCCGAGCTGCAGCGCAGCATCGTCACCAGCCTGCGCCAGGACGAACGGACCACCGGCGAGGTGCTCGGCGCCTACCTGGAGGCCTCCGACTCGCTCATGGAGCGCACGCCCGAGGGGCGCGCCTTCTCCGGGGCGATGGAGCTGCTGCGCGACCCGCAGCTGCTCGGTCAGGTCGACGAGCGGGTCCGGGCGGTGCTCGCACACCCGTTCGCGGCAGACCTGCCGGCCGACCGCCGGGAGTCCGTGCGCGCGCTGTACTCCCAGCTCCTGGCCGCCGTCGACGGCGTGCTCGACGCGCAGGCGCGCGCCTCCCGCACCATCACGCAGCAGCTCACGGTGCACAACCCCCTGCGGGACCGCGAGCTGGACGGCGCGCTGCGCGAGGCGACCGCGGCCATGGCGGAGTGGTTCCCGACGTCGGGCCGGGCCGCGCGCGTGGAGCCGCTGCGCTGGCTGGAGAGGGCGCGCCTCGGTCGCTTCCGCGCCCAGCTGCACGACCTGCGTCCCGACACGCCGCCGGACGCGCTCGCCGATCTCGACGACCCGGGTCACGACGCCGGGGCCGCGCCCGGTGAGGTCCTGGGCGGACTGCGCGGTATGGGCGGCCCGCGCTACGAGGAGACCGGCGCCCACGCCGCCCGGGTGCTGCGCGAGCGCGGGGTCGCCACGGCGGACGAGGTGTTCGCCGCCGGACCGACCGAGCTGCGCCGCCCCGTCGAGCTGCTGGGCTACCTGGAGCTGGCGTCGCCGGACGCGCTCGACGAGGCCCTCGGTGACGACGACGGCATCGGCGACGTGCCGGCGGCCCGGCTGCGCCGCGTGACGGCCGTGCGCGCCGACGGCAGCACGCGCGACCTGGTGCTGCCGCGGGTGGGCATCGCCGTACCCGACGACGTGCCCGACGACGCGCCCGACGACCGGACTGACGAGGAGGACGCATGACCGACACCACGACGGCGCCTGCGGAGCACGCGGCCGAGACCGACGCCGCGGCGGGCGGCGCGCCCTTCGTCGAGGTGCCCGCGCTGGCCGACGACGACGCGGCGCTGTTCGCCGGTGACACGGGCGTGCTCCCGTACGAGGCCCGTCGCGCGCTGGCGCTGGTGCTGCAGCGGCGGTACCTGTCGGCGGCCGCGCACCCAGGCGAGTGGAAGGCGCTGCTCGCGCACCAGAACGTGCTCGCCTCGCGCTGCCACGACCTGTTCGTGGAGCTCGTCGTCGATCGCGACTACGAGATCGCGTACAAACGGCAGGTCCGGGAGGCCGGGCTGAGCATCCCGGTGCTCCTCAAGGACGAGCCGTACAAGCGGGTCGAGACGCTGCTCATGCTGTTCGCGCGCAACCGGTTCCGGCAGGAGCAGGGCGCGGGGGAGCGCGCGGCGCACGTCGACGCCGAGGAGCTGGTCGACTACGCGCTCGGCTTCCTCGCCGCGGACGAGACGAACCTGGCCGCGCGCCGGCGCGAGGTCGACAACGCGATCGCCACCCTCGTGCGCGAGCACGTGCTCGACGAGGTCGCCGAGGGCCGCTACCGCGTGCAGCCGGTCGTGGAGATCCTGCTCCCGGTGGAGCGCCTGCGAGAGCTGACCGCATGGTTGCGCTCGCCGTCGGCCGAGCCGCCCACGGCCGCCGACCACGACGACGAGACCGAGCCGGTCGACGAGGACGAGGAGTCGCGCGCATGACGATCACGAGCGACCCGGCGGAGCAGGTCGTCGCGCCCCGCATGCAGCAGTCGCTGTTCGGGCTGATCCCGACGGCGTCGGACGGTCGGCAGTGGACCGCGCGCTCGATGCAGCTGGTGAGCTGGGGTGGCTACCACGGCTACCACGAGGTGCGGTTCGCGGGCACGACGACGCTGCTCACGGGCGCGTCCGGCTCCGGCAAGTCGACCCTGCTCGACGCGTACATCGCGCTCATGATGAGCCACACGACGCCGTTCAACGGCGCGTCGAACACGGCCACCAGCGGGCGGGCGCGCGGGCAGGAGCAGCGCAACGTCGTCTCCTACGCGCGCGGCAAGCTCGACGAGGAGCGCACCGCAGGGTCGGCGCGCGCCAAGGACCGCGTGCTGCGCGGCGAGACGTCGGACACCTGGTCGGCGATCGCGATGACCTGGTCGTCCCAGGCGGGCGAGCGGTTCACGGCGCTGCGCGCCTGGTACGTGCCGCGCGGTGCGCAGCGCACGGACGAGACGGTGGCCGTGCGCGCCGTCGTCGACGCGGACTTCAGCCTGCGCGACCTCGAGCCGCTCGCGGCCCAGCGCTTCGGCAAGGCGGGGCTCACCGCGGCGGGGCTGACGTCGTTCGACACGGACAAGGCGTTCGCCACGCGCCTGCACGCCGCGCTGGGCATCGGCGCGGCGGGCGACGGCGAGAAGGCGATGCAGCTGCTCGGCCGCATCCAGGCCGGCCAGCAGATCACCACGGTCGACTCGCTCTACAAGGCGATGGTGCTCGAGGAGCCCGAGACGATCCGCGTGGCCGAGCGCGCCGTCGAGCACTTCGACGAGCTCAGCGAGGTGCGCGCCGAGATGGACACGGCGCAGCGGCAGGTGGACGTGCTGCGCCCGATGCTGGAGCACCGCGCGGCGGTCGACGACGCCGTCGCGTCCGCGCGGCTCGTGGACGCCCTCGGGCCCGACGGCGGCGCTGGTGGAGGCGAGCCCGGGGCGGTCACGCCGTTCACGGCGTGGCGCGACCGCACCCAGCTCGACCTGCTGCGTGCGGGCGAGGCGGAGAACCGGGCCCAGCACAAGGCAGCGGCCGAGCGGGTCGCCGTGGCCGAGGAACGGCTCGCCGCCGCCCAGGGCGAGCTGGAGCAGGTGCGCGCCGACCAGCGCCGCAACGGGGGCGACGCCATCGAGGCCGCGGAGCGCGACGTGCGCGCGGCCGAGCAGCGGCTGGCCGAGACCCGGCGCGCCCGCGCCGAGCTGGACGGCCACCTGGCGCCGCTGGAGCGGGAGGCCTCGTCGCGCCGGGAGCTGGACGCCCTGCACGCCGACGCCCGCCGGTACCTCGACGAGCGCGACACCCACACGGACGCGCTGTCGGAGGCGGTGGTCGAGGCCTCCGCGCGCGAGAAGGAGGCGATGCGTGCCCTGGCCGAGCTCGAGCGCGAGGAGGCGTCCCTCAAGGCGCGCCGCGGCAACGTGCCGCGCGAGCTGCACGAGGCGCGCGAGGCGCTCGCACGGGCCGCCGGCCTGCGCCCCGACGACGTGCCGTTCGTGGGCGAGCTGCTCGAGGTGCGCGGGGAGTACGAGCCGTGGCGCGACGCGATCGGCCTGGCGCTCGGAGGCTTCGCCGTCACGGTCCTCGTCGACGAGACGCGCCTGGACGCGTTCCGCGCCGCGATCGACGCCGTCCGCTCGCCGGTGCGCGTGCGGTTCGAGGGAGTGCCCACCGGGCAGGCGCTGCACGAGGAAGCTGACCGGACCCTCCTCCCGGGGAGGCTGGAGGTCAAGGCCGGGCCGTTCGGCGGCTGGCTCGCGGGGCGCCTCGCGGAGCGGTTCGCCTACGTGTGCGTGGACGACCCCACGGAGCTCGCCCGGCACGACCTGGCGCTCGCCCGGTCCGGGCAGACGTCGGAGGGGCGCCGGGGCGCGCACGGCGGCCAGGGCCGGGCGTCCGTGCTGGGGTTCAGCAACCACCGGCGCCTCGAGCAGCTCGCGGAGCAGATCGCCGCGGCGCACCAGGAGCTGCGCCAGGCCTCGGAGGCGCTCGCTGGCGCCCGGCTGCGGCAGAAGGGCGAGGCCGACCACTTCGTCGCGTACAGCCACGCGCTGCGGGCCGCCTGGGACGACCTCGACGTGCGCGGGGCGGAGGCCCGGCTCGGCGAGCGGCAGGAGCGGCACGAGGCGCTGGTCGCGGGCTCGGACGTGCTGCGCGCGCTCAAGGCGGACGAGGACGCCCTGCGCGCCCGCGTCGACGAGCTGTACCGGGAGCGGGCCGCTGCGCAGCAGCGCGTCACCGAGCTCGGCGCGGCGTGGGAGCAGCTCAGCGACCAGGTGGACCAGGTCGCGGACGCCGTCGAGCGCGCCGACGACGAGGGCGTCGAGCCCACGCCGGAGCAGGAGCGGCGCCTGGCCGGTCTGATGGCGCAGGTCGGCTGGTCGGGGGTGGCGGGCACCTCGGGCAGCGGCCTTTCGGACCTCACCACGGCCGTGGCCGCCGTCGTGCGCGAGCTGCACCATCAGCGCGAGTCGGCGCAGGAGACGGAGCGTGCCGCACGCGCGGCCCTCGCCGCCCTCTTCGAGCGGTTCAACGACACCTGGCCCGACCCGAACCGCAGCGCCGACCCCGACGGCGCGTACGCCGACTTCCTGCGGATCTACGAGGAGCTGGAGTACCAGCAGCTGTACCGGCTGCGCGACAGGTGGTCGGCGCACCTGCGCCAGATGTCCGGCGACCAGCTCACGCGGCTCAACAACGGCATCGCGCAGGCGGTGGCGGAGATCCGTGACCGCATGGAGCCCGTCAACGCGATCCTCGCCACGCTCCCGTTCCGCGACGACGCGCACCGGCTGCGCATCACCGCGACCCCGGTCGAGGCCTCCGACGTCGTCTCGTTCCGGCGCCGGCTGCGCGAGCTCGCCACCGCCCCGGCGGGCGACGTCCCCCTCGCCGAGCACGAGCGTCGGTACGAGCGGATGCGCAGGCTGATCGACCGCATCCGTCCCGACAGCCCCGAGCGCCGGCGCCTGGTGGACGTGCGCGAGCACGTGCGGGTCAGCGCCGAGTGCGTGGACCTCGAGGGCAACCACGTGAGCGTCTACGACCACATCGCCGGCAAGTCCGGTGGCGAGTCGCAGGAGCTCGTCGCGTTCATCGTCGGCGCCGCCCTGCGCTACCAGCTCGGCGACGCCGGGGCGGAGCGCCCCCGGTACGCGCCGGTCTTCCTCGACGAGGCGTTCATCAAGGCCGACGCCCGGTTCGCCGGCCGTGCCGTGGGCGCGTGGCGCGGGCTGGGCTTCCAGCTCGTCGTGGGCGCGCCGCTGGACAAGGTCAGCGCGCTGGAGCCGCACGCCGACGTCGTGCTGCAGGCGATCAAGGACGCGACCGGCCGGTCGCGGCTGGTGACGCTCGTGGGGGAGTGACGGACGGGTCGGTGTCGGGCCGAGCCGACCGCACCCGGGCTGTGTACTGTCGTGACGTGACCGAGACCACGCCTCTGATCACCAGCCCGGAGCCGACCGTCGAGGGGTTCGTGCGCGAGTACCTGCACGAGCTGAACTTCAGCCAGGGCACGATCCTGGAACGGGCGACGGACAACGACCGGTACCTCGCGCTCGCGCGCACGGTGCGGCACTACCTGATGTCGCGGTGGATGCAGACCACGGTGAGCCAGTACCGCACGCAGGCGAAGGCGGTGGCCTACCTGTCGGCGGAGTACCTCCTGGGCCGCCAGCTCGACAACGCGCTCATCGCGACCGGGCTGGAGGAGGTCGCCGCCGAGGCGCTCGCGAGCCTGGGGCTCGACCTCGACGAGCTGCGCGAGGTGGAGGTGGAGCCCGGCCTCGGCAACGGCGGGCTCGGCCGGCTGGCGGCCTGCTTCGTCGACTCGCTGGCGACGATGAGCGTGCCCGCGATCGGGTACGGCATCCGGTACGAGTACGGCATCTTCCGGCAGACGTTCTCGGACGGCCGCCAGGTGGAGGAGCCGGACACCTGGCTCGACAACGGCGACCCGTGGGAGTTCGCCCACCCCGAGCACGAGGTCACGGTCGGCTTCGGCGGGCACACGGAGAGGTACACGGACGACGACGGCCGCGAGCGCTCGCGCTGGGTGCCGGGCTGGCAGGTGCTGGGCGTCCCGTACAACTCGATGGTGCCGGGCTACCGGAACGGGCGCGTCAACACGCTCCGGCTGTGGAGCGCGCGCGCCACCCACGCGTTCGACCTCAAGATCTTCAACTACGGCGACTACGCCGAGGCCGTGCGCTCCCAGACGTTCGCCGAGAACATCTCCAAGGTGCTCTACCCGGAGGACTCCACGCCGCAGGGCAAGGAGCTGCGGCTGCAGCAGCAGTACTTCTTCGTGGCCTGCTCGATCCGCGACTTCCTCGACCAGCTGCTGCCGCCGGACTTCGACCTGCACGACCTGCCCGAGCGCATCGTCTTCCAGCTCAACGACACCCACCCCGTCATCGCGATCCCGGAGCTCATGCGGATCCTGGTGGACGAGCGCGGCTTCGAGTGGGACGACGCCTGGCAGGTGACGCAGCGCTGCTTCGCCTACACGTGCCACACGCTGCTGCCGGAGGCGTTGGAGGTATGGCCGGTCGAGCTGGTCGGGCGGCTGCTGCCCCGGCACCTGGAGATCATCTACCGCATCAACGACGAGTTCCTCGCCCAGGTGCGCGAGCGCTCGGGCGGGAACGAGCTGCTGGTGCGGCGCATGTCGATCATCGCCGAGCACCCCGAGCGGTCGGTGCGGATGGCGTTCCTCGCGACGGTCGGGGGGTCGAAGGTGAACGGGGTCGCCGAGCTGCACTCGCAGCTGCTGCGCGACAAGGTGCTCGCCGACTTCGCCGACTTCTGGCCGGAGAAGTTCACGAACGTCACCAACGGCGTCACCCCGCGCCGGTTCGTGAAGCTGGCGAACCCGGGGCTGTCGGGGCTCGTCACGGAGGCCATCGGCGACGGCTGGGTCACCGACCTCGACCGGCTGCGCGAGCTCGAGCCCTTCGCCGACGACGCCGAGTTCCGCCGCCGGTTCCGGGAGGTCAAGGCCGCGAACAAGGACCGGCTGGTCTCCTTCCTCGCGGCGCGCGACGGCATCACGATCGACCCGGGCACGATGCTCGACGTCATGGTCAAGCGGCTGCACGAGTACAAGCGCCAGCTGCTCAAGCTGCTGCACGTCGTGACGCTCTACGACCGCATCACGTCCGGGGAGCTGGAGCTCGGCGACGTGACGCCGCGCACCGTCGTCTTCGGCGCGAAGGCCGCCCCCGGCTACGTGATGGCGAAGGAGATCATCGCGCTCATCAACCACGTGGGCGCCGTGGTCGCGGCCCACCCCGACGTGTCCCGGGTGCTGCGCATCGCGTTCCCGGCGAACTACAACGTCACGGTCGCCGAGACCCTGATCCCGGCGGCCGACCTGTCGGAGCAGATCTCGCTGGCCGGCAAGGAGGCGTCCGGCACCGGGAACATGAAGTTCGCGCTCAACGGCGCGCTCACCATCGGCACCGACGACGGCGCGAACGTCGAGATCCGGAAGCTCGTCGGCGACGAGAACTTCTTCCTGTTCGGCCTGACGGAGCCGGAGGCGAGCGCCGTCGCGGAGGCCGGCTACCGGCCCTCGACGTACTACGAGGAGAACTCGTCGCTGCGCCGGGCCCTGGACCTCGTCGCGCGCGGCACGTTCTCCGGCGGCGACGCCTCGGTCTTCGAGCCGATCGTGTCCAACCTGCTCACCGAGGACCGCTTCATGGTGCTCGCGGACTACCAGGCGTACCTCGACGCGCAGGAGCGGGTGGAGCGCGCGTACGCGGACCCGGACGCCTGGAGCCGGTCGGCCGTGCTCAACGTGGCGCGCTCGGGCTTCTTCTCCTCGGACCGCTCCGTGCGCGACTACCTCGACCGCATCTGGCACGCCGCGCCCCTGACGGCCGACTGACCGCCGACCCGGACGGTCAGCGCCGGCGGCGGGTGCCGAAGACGGTGCGGGTGATCTCGCGGGCCAGGGTCGTGCCCACGGTGGTGAGGATGGCGTCCATCGGGCTGCGCGAGCTGCCGCGCGACGTCGAGCCCGACCGCGGGGCCTGCTGCGCCTTCCGGGCGTCGGCCTCCGCCTGCTTGCGCGACCGTGCGGCCTCCTTCTCGAGCTCGGCGGCGCGCTCGGTCGCCTCGCGGGTGGCGGCGTCCTGCGCGGCGCGGGCCTGCAGCAGCTCGTACGCGGACTCGCGGTCGACGGCGGCGCCGTAGCGCGCCTGCCCGGGCGACGCCGCGACGGCCGCGTCCAGGACCTGCTGCGGCGCCGGGTCCATCGAGGCCTGGGGTGCGCGCACGCGCGTCCACGCGACCGGGGTGGGGGCGCCCTTCTCGTCGAGCAGGGTGACGACGGCCTCGCCGGTGCCGAGCGACTGCAGCAGCCGCTCGAGGTCGTACGGCGAGGTGGGGAAGGTGCGGGCCGCTGCCCGCAGGGCCTTCGCGTCGTCGGGCGTGAAGGCGCGCAGCGCGTGCTGCACGCGGTTGCCGAGCTGGGCGAGCACGTCGGCGGGCACGTCCTTGGGGGACTGGGTGACGAAGAAGACGCCGACGCCCTTGCTGCGGATGAGGCGCACCGTCTGGACCACCTGCTGGAGGAAGTCCTTGGAGGCGCCCGTGAACAGCAGGTGCGCCTCGTCGAAGAAGAAGACGAGGCGCGGCTTGTCCGGGTCGCCCACCTCGGGCAGCTCCTGGAACAGCTCCGCCAGCAGCCACATGAGGAACGTGGAGAACAGCGCAGGGCGGTCCTGCACGCCGGGCAGCTCGAGGGCGGAGATCAGCCCGCGCCCGTCCGCGGACGTGCGCAGCAGGTCGGCGGTCTCGAACGCCGGCTCACCGAAGAACACGTCGCCGCCCTGCGCCTGCAGCCCCACGATCTCGCGCAGGATGACGCCGGCCGTGGCGGCGGAGACGCCGCCGATGCCCTTGAGCTCCTGCTTGCCCTCGTCGGAGGTGAGGTAGGCGATGGTGGCCTGCAGGTCCTTGAGGTCGAGCAGGGCGAGCTGCTGCGTGTCGGCCCAGTGGAAGATCAGCTCCATGCTGGAGGACTGCGTCGCGTTGAGGCCGAGCACCTTGCTCAGCAGCAGCGGGCCGAAGTCGGTGACGGTCGTGCGGATCGGCACGCCCGTGCCCAGCCCGCCGAGCGAGTAGAACTCCACGGGGTACGACGTCGGCGCCCAGGTCTGGCCGATGCTCGCCGCCCGCTCGGCGACCTTCGGGCTGTCCGGCCCTTCGACGGCCAGCCCGGACAGGTCGCCCTTGATGTCGGCGAGGAACACCGGGACGCCCTGCGCCGACAGGCCCTCCGCCATGCCCTGCAGGGTCTTCGTCTTGCCGGTGCCCGTGGCGCCCGCGACCAGCCCGTGGCGGTTGAGCGTCGCGAGCGGGAAGCCCACCTGCACCGTCGCGTCCGGCACCGGGTCGCCGCCCAGCGGGCCGGACAGCAGGGCCCCGAGCGGCAGCGTCGGGGCGTCGGAGGCGTAGCCCGCGCGCACCTCGTCGGCGTACGACGGCGGTGCCGCGGGCTCGGCGTCGTCCGCAGGCTTGGCGTCGCCCGCAGGCTCGGCGTCGGTCGCGACCGGGCGACTCGTATCGGGGGCGGGTGCGGCGGCGGCCTCCGCCGCTTCGAGCGCCGCCTGGGCGGCCGCTGCCTTCGCCTCCGCCGCCTCGGCGGCGGCCTGCGCCGCGGCCGCTCGCAGTGCGGCGAGGTCGGCGTCGTCGGTGGGCGGTGTCCCCTCGGCCATGGCCCGCACGCTAGCGCGGCAGGGGAGCGGGTGCGCGACGAGGAGCACGCACGAGGTTGAGAACGGTTCTCACATCTGCTTCACTACTCGGGCACATGGGAATCGTTCTCATGTGGCTTCTTCGTGCTGCCCCGACCTGGAGAGAGACGCATGCCTGCCCTCACCCGCACCACCCGCCCCGCCCGCCGGGGCCGACAGTCCGCCGCGGGCCTCCTCGCCCTCGCGGTCCCGCTCGCGCTGGCGGGCTGCGCGTCCGCGGACCCGGCCGACGGCGCCGGGTCGGCGGGGTCCTCCGCCGAGCCCTCCAGCGCGGAGACCGCCCAGGCCACCGAGGCCGCCGCCGCGACCGCACGCATCGCGCTCACCTACGACGGCGGCGTGGTCGTCCTCGACGCTCAGACGCTGGAGCAGGTCGCCGACCTGCCGCTCGAGGGCTTCACGCGCCTCAACCCCGCCGGCGACGGCCGCCACCTGCTGGCCTCCACCACCGGCGGGTTCCGCGCCCTGGACCTCGGCGCATGGGCGGAGGCGCACGGCGACCACCACCACTACTGGACGTCCGAGCCGCGCCTCACCGACGTCACCTACGCCGCCGAGGAGCCCGGCCACGTCGTCGTGCACGGCGGCCGCACGGTCCTGTTCGACGACGGGACCGGCCAGGTCCGCGTGCTCGACTCCGCCCACGTCGCCGAGGGCGAGGCCCCCGCGCGGGAGCTCACGACGCCGTCGGCGCACCACGGCGTCGCGGTCGAGCTCGGGGACGACTCGCTCCTCGTCACCGAGGGCACCGAGGAGTCGCGCTCCGGCGTGCGCGTCCTGGACGCCGACGACCAGGAGATCGCGGCGAGCGACGACTGCCCGGGCGTGCACGGCGAGGCGGTCGCGGCCGACGAGGCCGTCGTCGTGGGCTGCGAGGACGGCGTCCTCGTCTACGCGGACGGCAAGCTCACCAAGGTGCAGGCGCCCGACGCCTACGGCCGCATCGGCAACCAGGCCGGCTCCGAGGAGTCGCCCGTCGTGCTCGGCGACTACAAGACCGACCCCGACGCCGAGCTGGAGCGGCCCACGCGCGTCTCGCTCGTCGACACGCGCAGCGGGGACCTGTCGCTGGTCGACCTGCCCTCGAGCTACACGTTCCGGTCCCTGGCCCGCGGTGCCGGCGGCGAGGCGCTCGTGCTGGGTACCGACGGCTCGCTGCACGTCATCGACCCGGAGAGCGGAAAGCTCACGACCTCGATCCCGGTGATCGACGCCTGGGAGGAGCCCGCCGAGTGGCAGGAGCCGCGCCCCGCGGTGCTCGCGCTGGACGGGTCCGTGTACGTCACCGACCCGGCGACGAAGTCCGTGCACGCGGTGGACGTGGAGTCCGGCGAGGTCTGGAAGTCCGTCCAGCTGGACGTCGCGCCGAACGAGATCTCCGGCGTCTCGGGCGACGTGGAGGCGAGCGGCACCGACGAGCACGACCACGAGGCGCACGACGACGAGGCGCACGACCACGAGTGACGGCCGCGCCGCCCGGGTCGTCCCGGGCGGCGTCGGTAGACTCCCGCCGATGCCCTCCGATCTCCCTCTCGAGCGTGGCGCGGTCCGCGTCGTCACCGACTCGACCGCCTGCCTGCCCGCCACGGACGACGGCGTCTTCGCGCCCGTCGTCGTCCCGCTGCTCGTCGTGGCGGGGGAGGAGTCGTGGCGCGAGGGCGTGGACGTCACACCCGAGGAGGTGGCCGCGCGCATCGCCGCCGGCGAGCGGCTGAGCACCTCGCAGCCCACGCCGGCCGAGTTCGCCGGCGTCTACCGCGACCTCGCCGCCGACGGCGCGCGGGCGGTCGTGGGCGTCCACCTGTCGGGGGCGCTGTCCGGCACCGTCGAGGTCGCCGCGAGCGCCGGGCAGCGCGCCATGATCCCGGTGCAGGCGGTCGACTCCCGGACGGTCGCGATGGCCCTCGGGTTCGCGGCGCTGGAGGCGGCACGGTGCGCCGCCGAGGGCCACGACGCCGCGACGGTCGCCGCCCGCGCGCGGCAGGTCGCGGGGTCGAGCACGACCGTGTTCCTCGTCGACTCGCTCGACCACTTGCGCCGCGGCGGGCGGCTGTCCGCCCCGGCGGCCGCGCTCGGTACGGCCCTCGGCGTGCGGCCCATCCTCGGCATGCGCGACGGTGCGATCGAGATGACGCAGCGCGTCCGGACGCGTCGGGCGGCGACCGACCGGCTGGTGGAGGTCGCGGTGCGGCGCGCCGAGACGTGCGAGCGACCGGGCGTGGCCGTGCACCACCTGGGCGTGCCCGACCGGGCCGACGAGCTCGCGGCGCGGCTGGCCGCGGAGACCGGGGCCGAGCCGGTCGTGACGCCGGTGAGCGCGGTGCTCGGCGCGCACGTCGGGACGGGCGCTCTCGCCGTCGTCGTCGCCGAGCTGGGCGGACGCCCCTGCGGCGCCGTGCGCTGAGGAGGCTGCCCCCAGGCGCATGCCGTCCACAGGTCACCGCGTGCGGCGGCCGCCTGGAGGTCGGTGACCCTAGCGTCGCGGCGTGACCACCACGCTGCCCCACGACAATGACGGAGCCGACGCCCCGCCACCGGCCGCCGTCGCGCCGCCTGGCACCCCGCCGCCTCCCACCCGTGCTCCGGAGGCGGGCGACGACTGGCGGGGCAGCTCCGAGCCGGAGCCGGACCGGGCTCTCGGCGAGGCCGCCGCACGGCTGCGTGCCTGGCACGCCCTGCGCGAGGGCGCCGGCGGTGACCGCGGTCACGACGCTGGTCACGACCCTGGTCACGACGCGTGGGCGGGCCCCGTCGGCGAGTCTCCGGTCGGCCCGGCGTCGTGGGGCGTGACGGGCGACGAGGACGAGCTCGCCGACCGCCTGCGCGCCCGCCGATCGGCGCGGCACGTCGCCGCCGCGTACACGGCGGCGCACGGGCACCCCGTCGACGGGCACGACGACGGCGGAGGTCCGCGCCGCTGGTCGATCGGGCTGCGGGCGGCCGTCGTGGCCTCCGTCGCCGTCCTGCTCGTGGCCGTCGTCGCCGCGGTGGTCGCGACCGCACGGCCCGACGACGTGATCACCCTCGCCGATGCGAGCGCGCCGTCCGGCGCCTCCGCCGGTCCGTCGCAACCGTCCGCCGGCCCGACCACCGGGACCGACGGGGCAGCAGGCGCGGCAGCCGACACAGCAGGGTCGGGTGACCTCGACGGGGGAGGCGTGCCCGCGACTCCCGAGACGCCGGCGCCGGGCACCGTGGTCGTCCACGTCGTGGGCGAGGTGCGCGAGCCCGGCCTGGTCACGGTCCCGTCGGGCGCCCGGGTGGCGGACGCCGTGGCGGCCGCTGGCGGCACGACCCGCCGCGCCGACGCCGCCGCGCTCAACCTGGCGCGGGCGGTCGTCGACGGCGAGCAGATCCGCGTGCCGAGGCCAGGGGAGCAGGTCGCGTCGGCAGGAGGCGCGCCCGACGGCGCCGGCGAGGACGGGACCGGAGGCGGGTCCGACGCGTCGGCGGGTGGTGCCGTGAACCTCAACTCCGCGGGGGCGGCGGACCTCGAGGAGCTGCCCGGCATCGGCCCCGCGCTGGCCGAGCGGATCGTCGCGTGGCGCGACGAGAACGGGCCGTTCACCAGCGTCGACGAGCTCGACGAGGTGTCCGGGATCGGACCGTCCGTCCTCGGACAGGTCCGCGACCTGGTCACGCTGTGACGCCGCCCGTCCGGTCGGACGCCACCGGCGGGTCTGCCGACGCGGTCCCGTTGCCGGCATCCGTCCCGGCGACCGGGCCGGCCGCGCGACGGACCGACCTGGCGTCGCCACCGACGCGGCGTGTCGACCTGCGTCTCGTGCCGGCCGCCCTGGTGTCGTGGGCCGCCGCCTGGGCGTTCACGGGGCCGATGCTGGGCTGGGCCCGGACGGTGGCTGTGGGGGCGGCCCTCGCCGCTGTCGTCGCAGGGGCTGCGGTCGTCGCGGCGCGTCCCGCCCGGTGGGCGCCGTCGGACCCGTGGCGGTCGCGGAGCCCCGGGCGGAGCGAGGCCGAGCCCACTGGGGCGGGCCGGCGCCGGCGGGGCGGCGTGAGGTCCGCCGGTCTGCACGTCGTCGTCGCGCTGGCCTGCCTCGCTGCGGTGTCGCTCGGGGCGCACGCCCAGGTGGCACGGCAGGCGCCCCTGCGGTCGCTGGTCGGGCAGGGCGCGCACGCCGAGCTGGTCGGTCGCGTCGTGTCGGAGCCGCGGCCCGCCGCGTTCGGCGACGGCGAGCGCTGGCAGGTGGCCGTGCGGCAGGTGAACGCGCGCGGGATCGCGTCGTCCGCCGCGGGGCTCGTCGAGGTCACCGCGGACGGAGCGGCCCCACGCTACGGGGCGACCGTCGCGGTCTCCGGGGTGCTGCGCCCCGTCGACGCGGGTGACGGCCCGCTCGCCAGGCTGACGGCGTCGGGGCCCGCGGCCGAGCGTGCGCCGCCGACGGCCCTGCTGCGGGCGACGCACACGATGCGGTCGGCGCTCCTGGACGTCACCGACCCCCTGTCCGCCCAGGCCCGTGGGCTGGTGCCGGGCGTCGCCGTCGGCGACACGAGCCGCGTGCCCGACGCCGTCGACGAGGCGATGCGGGTCACGAGCCTCACCCACGTCACCGCGGTCTCCGGGGGGCACTTCGCGATCGTGGTCGCCGCGCTCACCGCCCTGTGCGCGCTGGCGCGGGCCCCGCGCGCCGTGCGCGTCGGCGTCGTCGCGGTCGCCGCGACGGCGTTCGTCCTGCTCGTCCGGCCCGAACCCAGCGTGCTCCGGGCTGCGTGGACGTGCGCAGCCGCGCTCCTCGCGCTGGCGCTGGGACGGCCGTCCTCGGGCGCGCCGGCCCTCGCCGCGGCGGCGACGGTGCTGCTCGTCGTCGACCCGTGGCTCGCGCGGTCCTACGGCTTCGTCCTGTCGTGCGCGGCGACGGCCGGCCTCGTGCTCCTGGCTGGACCGCTCGCCCGCCGGCTCGCGCCGTGGACCGGCCGTCCGCTCGCGTTCGCGCTCGCGGTCCCGTGGGCCGCCCAGGCCGCGTGCGGGCCGGTGCTGCTCCTGCTCGACCCGCACGTGCCGCTGATGTCCGTGCCGGCGAACCTGCTCGCGACCCCCGCCCTGGTGCCGGCCACCGTGCTCGGGCTCGTGGCCACGCTGATCGCCCCGTGGGCGCCCGGGGTCGCCCTGCCCGTCGCGTGGCTGGCGGGCCTGTCGACGGGGTGGATCGCGGGCGTGGCCCAGTCCTTCGCCGCCGTGCCGGGCGGCCGCCTGCCCTGGCCCGCCGGGCCGCTCGGGGTGGCGGCGCTGACGCTCCTCACGGTCGCGGCCCTCGCGCTCGTGCTGCGTCGGCCGCCCGGCCAGGGCTGGCGGCGCGAGTGGCGGGAGGCCGCCCCGCGCGCCGTGCGCCGGGCGCGGCGGCAGGTCCGGCGGGCCGCGCTGCGGCACGGCCGCGCGCGGGCGGCCACGGTCGCCGGGCTGGCCGGCGCCGCGCTGCTGGCGGTCCTCGTGGTCGCGGTGCCCCGGCTCGCCGGCGCCGGCCATGCCGTGCCGGACGACTGGCAGGTGGCCGCCTGCGACGTCGGACAGGGCGACTCGCTCGCGGTGCGGACCGGCCCGTCGTCGGCGGTGGTGGTGGACGTCGGCCCCGACGGCGAGGCGGCCGGCCGGTGCCTCGACCGGCTCGGCGTCACGACCGTGGACCTGCTCGTGCTCAGCCACTTCCACGCCGACCACGTGGGCGGGCTCGCCGCCGTGCTGCGCGGCCGCTCGGTCACGGCAGCGCTCGTCTCGCCGCTGGACGCGCCGGAGGGTCAGGCGTCCGCCGTGCGGTCCAGCCTCGGGGCCGCCGGCGTGCCGGTCCGTGCGGCGGACGCCGGCGACGCCGGGACGGCAGGCTCGGCGACGTGGCGGGTGCTGGCGGCGTCGGGCGGGCCCCGCGCCGAGGGCTCCCACGCCGCCGGGTCGGGCGTCGGGGACGAGGGCGACGGCGTGAACGACGCCAGCGTGGCCCTCGAGCTGCGCACGGCCGGCGGGCTCGACGTCGTCGCGCTCGGCGACCTGGAGGAGGGCGCGCAGGACGCCCTCGCCGCCGCCCTCGCCGCGACCGGGAGAGCTGCCGACGTCGACGTGGTGAAGATGGCCCACCACGGGTCGCGGTCGCAGTCCGCTGCGCTCGCGGGTCACCTGTCGCCGCGCGTCACGCTGGTGAGCGTCGGCGCCGACAACACCTACGGGCACCCGACCGACGACGCGCTCGCCCTCTACGCGTCCGTGGGGTCCGCGCTGGTGCGGACCGACGAGTGCGGCACCGCGGCGCTCGTCGTCCGAGGGCAGGAGATCGGTCTGGCGTGCGGCTGACGGGGGCCACCGGAGACCGACCGGGTACGGCGTGGGACGGGGACGGGAGGTCGTGCGCGGGTGAGCAGGGGAGTCGGCGGTTCGTGGCAGGCTGGGGGCGTGCCCGCAGCCTCCACGTCCCGACAGCCCCGTCCCGCCCGGAAGGGGAGGCCGTCGGCGAACAGCCGGTCGTGGGACGACCCCACGCTGGCGCCGGTCCTCCTGGTGCGCGGGCCGGAGGGACTGCTCGCCGAGCGGGCGGTGGACGGCGTCGTCGGCCTGGCGCGCGAGCGCGACGCCACCACCGAGAAGGCCGAGCTCGACGGCGGCACGTACGCCGCGGGCCAGCTGGCCGTCGCGGCGAGCCCGTCGCTGTTCGGCGAGCCGAGCGTCGTCGTCGTGCGGGGTGCCGAGGCGGCCACCGAGGACCTCGTCGCGGACGTGGTCGCGTACGTCGCGGCGCCCGACCCGGAGACGGTCGTCGTGGTGGTGCACGGGGGCGGGCAGCGGGGCAAGAAGATGCTCGACGCGATCGTCGCCAGCGGCGCCCCCGTGCTCGAGTGCGAGCCGATCTCCAAGGACGCCGACAAGGTCCAGTTCGTGACGGCCGAGTTCCGCGCCGCCCGCCGCCGGGCGGACGCGGCGGCGGTCCGGGCGCTCGTCGACGCGCTGGGCACGGACCTGCGCGAGCTCGCGTCCGCCTGCTCGCAGCTCGTCGCGGACACGACCGGCACCATCAGCGAGGCCGTCGTCGACCGGTACTACGGCGGGCGGGTCGAGGCGACGGGCTTCAAGGTCGCGGACGCGGCGGTCGCGGGGGACACGGGGGGTGCGGTCGCCCTCCTGCGCCACGCCCTCGCGACGGGCGCCGACCCGGTGCCGATCGTCGCCGCCCTCGCGCTGCGCCTGCGCACCCTGGCGCGGGTCGCGGCCATCCGCGGCGGCGCGGCCACCGCGCGGCAGCTGGGGCTGCAGGACTGGCAGGTGCGCAACGCCCAGCGGGACCTCTCCCGCTGGACCCCCGAGGGGCTCGCGACCGCCATCGGCGCCGTCGCCCAGGCCGATGCCGACGTGAAGGGCGGCGGCCGCGACCCGGTCTACGCCGTCGAGAAGGCCGTGCTGACGATCGCCCGCTCCCGCCGCGGCTGACCCCGCCCCGCGGTGAGCGGGCGTTCGGCCCCGGAGCTCGTGCGAGGCGGGCCCGTCTCCCGCTCACCGCGCCTGCAGGCCCGCCGCAGGGCCGCGGGACGCGCGAAGGGCGCCGCACCCGGTGGGTGCGGCGCCCTTCGGAGCCTTGCTGGTCCGCCCCGACGTGAGAGGCGTCAGGCGGACGGAGCGCGACGACTACAGGCGACTCAGAGAGCCTCGACCTGCTTCGCGATGGCCGACTTGCGGTTCGCGGCCTGGTTGGCGTGGATGACGCCCTTCGAGACGGCCTTGTCGAGCTTGCGGGACGCGGCCTGCAGCGCGGTGGTCGCGGCCTCCTTGTCGCCCGCGGCGACGGCCTCGCGCACCTTGCGCACGTAGGTCTTCAGCTCAGACTTGACGGCCTTGTTGCGCAGGCGCGCCTTCTCGTTCGTCTTGATGCGCTTGATCTGGGACTTGATGTTTGCCACGTGTGGACTTCCTGGTGTGTTCGCCTGCCGGCGAGCGGATAGGTCGTAGAGGGCGGCCACAGCTCCGGGACTGGGGTGGGGAACCCGTGGAGAGGAACTGCGGCTGTGCCCGCCGACCTGGGCGGACACGCAAACATCAACGATAGCAGAGGGGTCCAGCCCGGCAGAACCGCGTGCGCGGTGCCGGTCTGTGAGATCCGCCCGGGCATCCGCCCAGGTCGGGCCGGACACCGGATCAGCGGCGCGCGTCCGCCATCGCCCGGGCGACCCGGTCGAACGTCCGGCGGTCCATGACGGCGCCCTCGCGGCGCACGGCCTGCGGGTCCACGCGGATCACACGGTTGAGGCGCACCTCGCTCGGGCGCTTCCGCGAGTCCCACGCCCCGGTGCCGACGTCCATCCAGAGGCGCCCGTGCCGGGCCTCCTGCGCGGCGTCGCGGTCGTGGTCCTTGCTGGTGAGCTGCAGGGCCAGCAACCACGGGCCGTCGCGGCCCACGAGCAGCACCGGCCGGTCCTTGCCCTGGCTGTGGTCCTCCTCGTACGGCACCCACGTCCAGACGACCTCGCCCGGGTCGGGCTCGCCGTCCATGTTCGGGGAGTACGCCGGGCGCACCGTGCCCGTGTAGTCGCCGGGGTAGCCGGCGGCCCGGGCGGGCGTCGTCGTGCCGCGCCGGGTCGACGTGGGGCGGGGGCTCGAGGGACGGGCGGTGGAGGTGGGCCGCGCGGAGCCGCGCGACGACGGGCGGGTCGCCGAGCGCAGCACGTCCACCAGCAGGTTCAGCCATCGGTTCGCCACGGCGGACAGCCTACGTGCGGGTCACTCGAGCACGAACCGCGCCAGCCGGTCGGCCATCGCCTCGGGCTCCCACGAGTGGTCGGCGCCGGCCACCGTCTCGGCGGTCCCGTCCGGCACCGCGGCGGCCAGGTCGCGCGCGGCCTCCGGCATCCCGGGGAACGTCCGCTCCCCGGTCATGGCCAGCAGGGGCGTCGCCAGGCCCGCGAGCCCGCCGTCCTCCAGCGCCCGCGTCGCCCAGACGAGCGACAGCGCGTCGGCGCGCTGCGAGACGGCGGACGCCGCGATCGCGGGCCAGTCCGGCGAGGCCTTCGCCCCGGCGAGCCACTCCGGCGGCATGTCCTTCATGTACTGCTCGGTGGCGCCCTCGAGGTCGCCGGCGTCGAGCCGGCGCACGAACTCCCCGGCCCACGCCGCGGTCGCGTCGGCGCCGGACTCCAGCGGCGCCTCCCACAGCGCGAGCCCCAGGACAGGCAGGCCCGCGGCGGCGGCGCGCAGCGAGATCGAGCAGCCGGACGAGTGCCCGCAGAGCACGGCGGCCCCGCCCGCGGCGTCGAGCACGGCCGCGACGGCGTCCAGCTCGCGGTCCAGGTCGAGACGCCCGGAGGCGGGGGAGTCGCCGCGGCCGAGCCGGTCGAAGACGACGGTCGTGACGCCCGCCTGCGCCAGGAGCTCGGCCGTGCGGGTCGTCACCGGGTCGACGGCGCGGAACGGCCCGGCGCCGGCGACGAAGACGACGGCGGGGCCGGAGCCGCGCAGGTCGTAGGTGACGCGGTCGCCGCGCGCGGTGGTGGCGGTGGCCGTGGTGAGGTCGGTGGCTGCGGGGGGCGTGGCGGTCTCGTCTGTCATGCCGGGTGGACCGACCGGCCCGCCGCGACTCATCGGACGGGACCGTCAGGGCACGAGCGGCTCGGCGAGCACGCGCTGCGCCGCGTCCAGGTCGCCCTCGACGACGGCGCCGGCCTCCGCGAGCGTGAGCCGACCCCACAGCAGCAGGTCGAGCCGCTGCGCCGGCGCCGCGAGCGTCGCGTCCACCCGGTCGTCGGCGGAGGCCGCGGAGGCACCGAGCGTCCAGGACCAGCCGAGGTCGGAGGCGACCACGCGGAGCCGGTCGGCGAGCGGCGCCATCCGGCCGAGCCGCACCTGTCGCGGCTGGAACATCGCCACGATCTCGTCGACGCCGTCGCCCCAGACCTCGGGCGCGACGGCGACCGCGCCCAGCGCGTCCGGTCCGGACCCCCGCCGCGCGGCGCGCAGGTCGTGCAGGTGCACCAGCGTCTCGTGCAGCTGTCGCCGCCACCAGAACGACGCGGGGCCGTCGCCGAGCAGCGTCTGCGCGGCACCCTCCGGGCCGGCGGCGTCGAGCGTCGTACGCAGGTCGGCGGCGTGCCGGGCGTAGAGCCCGGCGAGAGCCCCGCGCGAGCCCGGGCCCGTGAGGTCGGGCGCGGCCAGGTCCTCGTCGCGCGACGGGTCGCCCACGGCCATGCCTGCCGCCCAGTGGTGCACGCCCGCGAGGTGCAGCACCAGCTCGGCCGCGCGCCAGTCGCCGCAGGCCGGGACGAGGGCGTCGGGCGCGACGTCGGCCACCCCGGAGGCGAACTCGTCCTGGAGCCGGGCCAGCAGGGCCAGGCGGTCGGGCTCGGGGCCGCCGTCGGTGCGGCGCCCCGTGCGCGGGTCGACGTCGGGGCGGGGCTGCGCGGCGGGCAGGGTCGGCATGGCGCGAGGCTAGCGCCAGGACCGGCCAGTCCGGGAGGCGTGTCTCAGGAGCCCAGGACGGCGTCGACCTCGCCGAGGAAGTCGTCCAGGTCGTCGGGGGTCCGGGAGGTCACGAGCGGGAAGCCCGCGCCGTCGTCGCGCACCACGGACCGGTCCACCCAGCGGCCGCCGGCGTTGCGCACGTCGGTCGCGAGGGACGGGTAGGAGGTGAGTGTCGCGCCGCCGACGCACCCGGCCTCGACCACCGCCCACGGGCCGTGGCAGATGGCGGCGACGGGCCTGCCGGAGTGCGCGAACGTCGTGACGAGCCCGATCGCGGCCTCCTGCAGGCGCAGGGTGTCCGCGTTGATCGTGCCGCCGGGCACCAGCAGGAGGTCGACGCCGTCGGGGTCGACGGCGTCGTACGTCGTGTCGGCGCGCACGGCCCGCCCGGGGTCCTTGTCGCCGACGAGGGTGCGGACGTCGCCCGGCTCGTTCGAGGCGACCACCACCTCCGCGCCCGCGGCGCGCAGGTGCTCGAGCGGGACAACGAGCTCGTCCTGCTCGACGCCGTAGCTCGTCACGATCGCCAGGACGCGCTTGCCGGTCAGTGCGGTGTCGGTCATGTCGGGGCTCCTCCCGTCACGTCGGTCGGTGGACCCCGACCGTACGCAGCGGGGCGCGACGCCCGCACGCGGGACGTGCCCGGGACCGCGGCGGACAACCTCATGGGACAATGGCCGGGCCTCGTCACCACCGACGACACCCATCCAGCGACCCTGACGGAGCGAATCGCGTTGCCCATCCCCGGACCCGCGCTGCGTGCGCGCATCGAGCCGAACGCCACGGCGCCCGAGCTCATCCGCAACTTCTGCATCATCGCGCACATCGACCACGGCAAGTCGACGCTCGCCGACCGCATGCTGCAGCTCACCGGCGTCGTCGAGCCGCGGGCCATGCGGGCGCAGTACCTCGACCGGATGGACATCGAGCGCGAGCGCGGCATCACCATCAAGTCGCAGGCCGTGCGCATGCCGTGGCAGCTGGGCGAGCAGCCCCACGCGCTCAACATGATCGACACGCCGGGGCACGTCGACTTCACCTACGAGGTCTCCCGCTCGCTCGCGGCCTGCGAGGGCGCCGTCCTGCTGGTCGACGCGGCGCAGGGCATCGAGGCGCAGACCCTCGCCAACCTGTACCTGGCGATGGAGAACGACCTCGAGATCATCCCGGTCCTCAACAAGATCGACCTGCCGGCGGCGCAGCCGGAGAAGTACGCCGAGGAGCTCGCGGGCCTGGTCGGCGGCGACCCCGAGGACGTCCTCAAGGTCTCCGGCAAGACCGGCGAGGGCGTCGAGGCGCTGCTCGACCGCATCGTCGAGCGGGTCCCGGCCCCCGTCGGCGACGCCGACGCCCCGGCCCGCGCGATGATCTTCGACTCCGTGTACGACACCTACCGCGGCGTCGTCACGTACGTGCGCGTCGTGGACGGCAACCTCAACCCGCGCGAGCGCATCGCGATGATGTCGACGCGCGCCACGCACGAGCTGCTCGAGATCGGCGTCATCTCGCCCGAGGCCAACCCCACCAAGGGGCTCGGGGTCGGCGAGGTCGGCTACCTCATCACGGGCGTGAAGGACGTGCGCCAGTCGAAGGTCGGCGACACGGTCACGAACATGGCGAAGCCTGCCGAGGAGGCGCTCGGCGGGTACAGCGACCCGAAGCCGATGGTGTTCTCCGGCCTGTACCCGGTGGACGGCACGGACTACCCGGCGCTCCGCGACGCCCTCGACAAGCTCAAGCTCAACGACGCCGCGCTCAACTACGAGCCGGAGACGTCGGTCGCGCTCGGTTTCGGCTTCCGCGTCGGCTTCCTCGGCCTGCTTCACCTGGAGATCGTCCGCGAGCGGCTCGAGCGCGAGTTCGACCTCGACCTCATCTCCACCGCCCCGAACGTCGTCTACGACGTGACGCTCGACGACGGCACCGAGGTGAAGGTGACCAACCCGTCGGAGTTCCCGGGCGGCAAGATCAAGGAGGTCCGCGAGCCGGTGGTGCGCGCGACCATCCTCGCTCCGAGCGAGTTCGTGGGCACGGTCATGGGCCTGTGCAACGACCGCCGCGGGCAGATGCTCGGCATGGACTACCTGTCGGAGGACCGCGTCGAGCTGCGCTTCACGCTGCCGCTCGCGGAGATCGTCTTCGACTTCTTCGACCACCTGAAGTCCCGCACCCGCGGCTACGCCTCGCTGGACTACGAGCCCTCGGGCGACCAGGCGGCCGACCTCGTGAAGGTCGACATCCTGCTGCAGGGCGAGCAGGTGGACGCGTTCAGCGCCATCGTGCACAAGGACAAGGCCTACGACTACGGCGTCATGATGACGGCGAAGCTCAAGGAGATCATCCCGCGCCAGCAGTTCGAGGTGCCGATCCAGGCCGCCGTCGGCGCCCGGGTGATCGCCCGCGAGACGGTGCGCGCGATGCGCAAGGACGTGCTCGCCAAGTGCTACGGCGGAGACATCAGCCGTAAGCGCAAGCTGCTGGAGAAGCAGAAGGAGGGCAAGAAGCGCATGAAGAACATCGGGTCCGTCGAGGTCCCGAAGGACGCCTTCATCGCCGCGCTCTCCTCCGACGGCGGCGGCGGCAAGGACGCCAAGGACAAGAAGAAGTAGTGCCCGCGCTGCCTGAGGGCACGCCCGTGCCCGACGACGGCGCGCTGCCGGGGTGGGTGCGGCCCTCGCCATCCGCTCCGGACGGCGCCGGCCGGCCGTTCGGCGTGTACGTCCACGTGCCGTTCTGCTCGGTGCGCTGCGGCTACTGCGACTTCAACACGTACACGGCGTCCGAGCTGGGCGGCGGCGCGAACCAGGCGGCGTACGCCACGACCGCGCTGCGCGAGGTCGACCTCGCGGCCCGCGTGCTCGACGACGCGGGCCTGGGGTCGCGCCCCGTGTCCACGGTGTTCTTCGGCGGCGGCACGCCCACCATGCTGCCCGCCGCGGACCTCGCGCGGATCCTGCGCGGCGTCGACGACACGTGGGGGCTCGCGGACGGGGCCGAGGTCACCACCGAGGCCAACCCGGACTCGGTGACGCCCGAGTCGCTGCGGCTGCTCGCGGACGCCGGGTTCACACGGGTCTCGTTCGGGATGCAGTCCGCGGTGCCGCACGTGCTCGCGACGCTCGAGCGCACCCACGACCCGCGCCGCGTGCCCGACGTCGTGACCTGGGCGCGCGACGCCGGGCTCGACGTCTCCCTCGACCTCATCTACGGCACGCCGGGCGAGTCCGTCGACGACTGGCGGACGTCCCTCGAGGCGGTGCTCGCCACCGGCGTCGACCACGTGTCGGCGTACGCGCTCGTCGTCGAGCCGGGCACGAAGATGCACGCCCAGGTGCGCCGGGGCGAGCTCGCGCTGCCCGACGAGGACGACCAGGCCGCCAAGTACGAGCTGGCCGACGACCTGCTGACGGAGGCGGGCCTCGGCTGGTACGAGGTGAGCAACTGGGCGCGCGGGCCGGAGCACGCGTGCCGGCACAACCTCGCCTACTGGCGCGGCGACGACTGGTGGGGGATCGGTCCCGGCGCGCACTCGTACGTCGCGGGCCCGGCGGGCGGTGCCGATGCCGTCGCCGGCATCGAGGGCATCGAGGGGATCGAGCACGCGGGTGTGCGCTGGTGGAACGTCAAGCACCCGCGTCGCTACGCCGCCCTCCTGGAGTCCGGCGCGTCGCCGGGCGCCGGCCGCGAGCTGCTCACACCCGCCGAGGCCCGGCTGGAGCGGGTGCTGCTCGGCGTGCGCGTGCGCGAGGGCCTGGAGATCGCGGCACTCGACCCGTCGCGCCGCTCGGCGGTCGCCGGGCTCGTCGCGCGCGGCCTGGTCGACGGCGTCGCCGCCGTGCGCGGTCGCGTCGTCCTCACCCGCCGCGGCCGCCTCCTCGCGGACTCCGTCGTCCGCGAGCTCACCCCCTGATCGTTGCGCCCACAACGGTGAGCCGGGCGGGTCAGGAGATCATGCGGATGTTGAGCGGGTAGCGGTACGCCTCGTGGCGGTTCACGGCGACGGCGGCGAGGATCGCGAACACGATCGACGTGACCCACGCCGCGATGAGGATGACGATCCCGACCAGGGCGATGAGCAGGATCAGCCCGACGATGTACGCGATCAGCAGGGTGAGCTGGAAGTTCAGGGACTCCTTGGCCTGGTCGGCGACGTAGGCGCTCCGGTCGCGCAGGAACAGCCAGATCAGCAGCGGCACGAGGAAGGGCAGGATCCCCGCGCTCAGGAGCGCCAGGATCGGCGGCCCGAGGTGCGCGACCATCGCCCAGGTGCGCTCGTCCGACGGCGAGAGAGGCTGCGGCCCGTACCCGTACGGGGGCTGGCCGCCGTACGGCGGCTGGCCCGGCGGCGGGCCGCCGTAGGGCGGCTGGCCCGGGGGCGGACCCGCCGGTGGCTGCTGCGGCGGCGGTCCGTACGGCGGGGTGCTCATGGAGCCATCTTCGCGCATCTGCGGTGGTCACGTGCGGTGGCGGAGGCGTTCGGGGGCGGCCAGAGTGGGCGAAGGCGCCGACCCCGCCGGGTGCGTCGCCCGGACCCACTCAGGAGGAACGATGAGCGAGAACACGCCGCAGCAGCCCGGCGACCCCCAGGAGCCGCCGCGTCAGCCGGGGTACCAGCCGCCGCCCGGTCAGCCCGCCCCGCAGCCGCCGTACGGGCACCAGCCGCCCGCCGGCCCGCCCCCGCACGGCGGTGAGCCGCCCTACGGCGACCAGCCCTACGCGCAGCCGCAGCAGCCGTACGAGGGGCAGATGCCGGACCCGGGCCTCTACCCGGGCTCCGAGTACCCGCCGGACCGGTCGGCGGGACCGATCACGCCCCACGGCGAGGGCAGCGGCTTCCTCAGCGCGCTGTTCGACTACTCCTTCAGCCGGTACATCACGCCCAGCGTGGTGAAGGTCGTCTACATCATCGTGACGGTGCTGGTCGCGCTGGCGTGGCTGTCGGGCCTCGTCGCCACGTTCTCCCAGTCGATCTGGGGCGGGATCCTCTACCTCGTGTTCGGGTGGATCATCGCGCTCGTGTACCTGGCGCTCGCCCGCATCACGCTGGAGTTCTTCGTCGCCGTCATCTCGGTGTCGGAGAAGGTCAACGCCTACGCGGAGCGGGACGGCATCCGCACCCGCTGAGCGCCGCGGGAGCCGCGGTCACGCCGTGACGAAGTCGATCAGCTCCTCGACCCGGCCCAGCAGGGCCGGGTCGAGGTCGCGGTAGTCCCGCACGGTCGCGAGGATCCGCTGCCACGCGCGGCCGACGTCCTCGGTCGACGACGCCGGCCAGCCCAGCTCGCGCAGGATGCCACGCTTCCACTCCGTGCCCCGCTCGATGGTGGGCCACGACGTCAGACCCAGCCGCTCCGCCTTCACGGCCTGCCACACGTCGACGTACGGGTGGCCCAGCACCAGGACCGTCCCGCGCGGCACCCGCCGGAGGGCGTCGTCGGCGAGGCGCCGCTCCTTCGACCCGGGCACCAGGTGGTCGACCAGCACGCCCACCCGCCGCTCCGGCGTCGGGGCGAACTCGTCGAGGGCGTCCGCGAGGTTGTCCACGCCGTCGAGCAGCTCGACCACGACGCCCTCGACGCGCAGGTCGTCGCCCCACACCTTCTCGACCAGCTCGGCGTCGTGCTTGCCCTCGACCCAGATGCGCGACCCGCGGGCCACCCGCGCGCGCTGGTCGTGCACCGCCACCGAGCCAGACGCCGTCCGGGTGGGCCGCGCGGGGGCGCGGGAGGTCACGGGAGCCGTCAGCTCCACCGGCTGCCCGTCCACCCAGAAGCCCGGGCCCAGCGGGAAGGACCGCGTGCGCCCGCGCCGGTCCTCCAGCACCACGAGGTGGATGCCGCCCGACTTCTCCACGCGCACCACGGCGCCCACCCAGCCCGTCGTGACCTCCTCGACCACGAGGCCGTGGTCTGCCGCGCGGGGCCGGGTCACCGGTCGGCGGCGATGGTGCGCGGAGCCGTCCGGCGCTCCCGGGGAGCGGGAGCCGGAGGAGGACAGGACGTCGGAGCCGTAGCGGTCGTGCACGGCCGTGAGCCTACGGTCGCGACCCCGGGGGAGCGGCGCCCGACACGCGCCGCGCGCCGCCCGGTCGGGACCGGACGGCGCGCGGCAGGGGTGCGGGTGGGCGTGTCGGGTGACGCTGCTGCGTGCTCCGCTCACGCGTGGCGCGGTCGGTGCAGCGGTGCCATCGCGGGACGACGCCGGGGCTCCACCGGCGCGGCCGGTCCCGACGGCTCCGCGTCCGCGACGGCGTCCTGGAGCGCGCGGCGCGAGGCGCGGAGCTCGTGCGCCAGGCGGCGCAGCGCGACCTCGCGCTCGAGCTCCTCCTGACGGCGCTCGAAGAGCATGTCGTACACGTGCGGATCCATGATGTCCTCCAGCCGGGGTGTGGTGTCACGGCTAGGGAGGAGGGCGCACGGCCTCGCGTACACGACTGCTCAGGGCATGTGTACAGGTGCGTCGGGCGACGTCAGGAGGGGTCCTCGCGCGCCAGCAGCGCCGCCTCGGTGCGGCTGGACACGCCGAGCTTGCGCAGGATGGCGGAGACGTGCACCGACGCCGTCTTGCGGCTGATGAACAACCGCTCGGCGATCTGCCCGTTCGTGAGGCCCTCGGCGACGAGAGCGAGCACCTGGCGCTCGCGGTCGGTGAGCGCGCGGTCGGGCCGCCGTGCGCGGGCGGCGCCACGGGCGAGGCCCGCGCCGTCGAGCAGCGCGCGCGCCTGGTCGCCCACGAGGCCGCAGCCGATCGCGTCGGCCGCCTCGACGGCGGCGTCCAGCCGCTCGCGCGCGGTGGTGCGGTCGCCGGCCTCGAGCAGGGACGCGCCGTCGCGGTACAGGGCGTACGGCCGCAGGTGCGCGGGCCCGTCGGCCGCGACGACCGCCTCCCACGACCCGTCGCCGAGCTCGGCGGCGAACAGCGCCGCCCACGTCGGGTAGGTCGGCCACACGGTGCACGTCGCCAGCGCCGCGCGGTACGGCGCGACGTCGACCTGCCGCCCTGACCTCCGGGCGCGGTCGAGCACCCGCGCGGCCACGGCGAGCGTCGTGAGCCGGTAGAACGGGCCCAGGGCGTCGGGGTCGACGGCGATCCGGACGAGGTCGAGCGCGTCGTCCAGGTCGTCGCGCAGGAGGGCGAGCTCGGCGAGCGTCGCCGAGACCCGCGCCCGGATCTGTTCCTCCACCCGGCCGAAGCGTTGCCAGGTCGCGCGGTGCACCCGCGCCCGCGCCTGGGCGGTGTCGACGTCACCGCGCCACATCGTGAGCCACGTCCACCGTTCGCCCAGGTACACGGCGTAGTCGCTGGGGTCGACGAGCGGGACGGAGCGTGCGTACCACGCCTCGGCGTCGGACCACCGGCCGGACCCGATCCACGCCTCCGCCACGTTGCCCTCGAGCATCGCGCGGGTGGCCCACCCGGCGCCGAGGGCGCGGGCGAGCTGCGCCCCCGACTCGGCGAGGTGCTCCGCCTCGGCGAACTGGCCGAGCTTGAGCCGGGTGTCGGACGCGTTGGTGTAGTAGTGGCACTGGGCCCGCCAGTCGTCGCCCGCCACCTCGTGGGACCGCTCGAGCTCGTCCAGGGCGTCGAGGTCCCCGCGGTCCAGGCGGCTCATCGCCCGGAGGTTGAGGGCGAGCGAGGCGTTCTGGCGGTCGCCGACCGACGTCGCGGCGGCGAGCGCCTCGCCGGCGGCCGCGACCGCCTCGTCGTGGCGGTGGTCCATCATCGCGTTCCGCGCCTTGAGCCGGAGCAACGGGGCCCGGCCCGCGGGGTCGTCCGCCGGCAGGAGCGCGAGCGCCTCGTCGAGCATCCGGTCCGAACCCGGGTCGCCGGCCTTGCCGAGGATGTGGGCGAGGGTCGACAGCGCCTGCGCCCGCCCGGCGGGGTCGTCCACGGGCCACTCCTCCACCGCCTCGCGGGCCAGTCCCGCCGCGCGCTCGATCTGCGCGGAGTCCTGGAGGGCGACGGACACGTGGCGCAGGAGGGCGGCGCGGTGCAGCCCGGCGACCCCCTCGGCGTCGGGCACCAGCTCCCAGAGCTCGAGCGCTCGCTCGCCCGCGGCGGCGACCACGGCGGAGGAGGCCTCCCCGGAGGTCTCGGGCACCGCGATGACCTCGACCGCCGAGGCGAGCGCGCGGTCGGGCAGGCGGGCCCGCCACCAGTGGTCGGCCGCGGCCGCGACCCGCGCGAGCGTGCGTTCGCCGTCCTCCAGCGCGCTCGCGCACGCCGCGTGCAGCCGGCGCGACTCGCCGGGCAGCAGCTCGGCGTCGACCGACTCCTGGATGAGCGCGTGGCGGAAGCGGTAGCCGTCGGCGTCCGCCACGAGCACGTGCGCGTCGACCGCCTCCCGGGCGGCGGGCTCGGCCTCGTCCAGGCCTCCCGCGCCGAGCATGGCGACGAGGAGCTCGTGCGGGGCCCGCTGGCCCGCGGCGGCGACGGTGCGGCAGAAGCGCTGGGCGGGGTCGCTCAGGGACGAGTAGCGCAGGAGCAGCAGCTCGCGCAGCGAGTCGGGCAGGGCATCGCCGGCGAAGTCCGCCAGCTCCTCGGCGTAGAACGGCACGCCCTCGCTGCGCTCGACGAGCTCGCCGAGCACCGTGCCAGGGAGGTCCGGAGCGTCGGGGCGTCTCGAGACGAGCGACGAGAACAGGCGCGTCGCCTCGGCGGCGTCGAGGCGCGGCACGTCGACGCGCGTCGCGAGCCGGGCCCGCTCCAGCTCGGCCAGGGTGGTGCGCAGGGGGTGGCGTCGCCCGACGTCGTCGCTGCGGTAGGTGGCGATCACGAGCAGGGTGGTGGTCGGCGCGGTGCGTGCGAGCCGGGCGAGCACCGTACGGGTCACGTCGTCGGACCAGTGCAGGTCCTCGAGGACGAGCACGACCGGGCGCTCGACGGCGAGCGCGGTCGTGAGGTCGGCCAGGACCTCGGGCAGGCGGCCGGTGTCGACGTCGCGCCGCACGTCCACGAGCCGGGGGGCGAGGAGCCCGAGCGCGTCCGCGGCGGGACCGGCCGCGGCGAGGGTCGCCTCCGGGCCGAGCGTGTCGACGACGTCGGACAGGACGCCGGTGAGCGCGGCGTAGGGGAGGGGGCCCGAGCCGGAGTCGGCGCACTGCCCGTGCAGCACGAGCGGCGCCGCCCCGTCGTCGCGGACCTCTGCGAGGAACTCCGCCACGAGACGGGTCTTGCCGATGCCCGCCTCGCCGCCGACGACGACCACGCCGCCGGAGCCGCCGCGGGCGTCCGCGTACGCCTCGCGCAGGGAGGTCAGCTCGGCGGCGCGGCCGACGAGCGGCGAGGGGGCGGTTCCGGTGGGCACGTCGCCATCGTGCCAGGCCGGACGGGGTGCCGCCGCGCTCGTGACGGCCGGCTCGGCGCCCGACGTCGCGGTCACTGGGGCCAGGGCCGCACGAGGCCCGCGGGCAGCTCCCACGGGCGGCGGGCCGCCCGGCGGCGCCGGACGGCCGTGCGGCGGTGTGCGCGGCGCGCCTCCCGGGCGGCACTCCGTGCCGCCGCCTCGTGACGCACCGCCTCCTCGAGGTCCACCTGGCGGGCGCGGAACTCGTCGTAGTACAGGAACTCGTTCATCACCGGTCTCCTTCGCCGGGGCCGGGCGGCCTCCGGTGGTTCCACCCTCGGTTCGTGAGGTACCGGCGCGGATCGGTCAGGTGCCGGATCTTCCGGGGGCGGGGTACCTCAGACGGCCGCGGGGTACCTCAGCCGGGGCGACGTCCGTGGGCCCGGCGTGTCGGGGCCGGGTCCCCCGGACCTCCGGCGAGCCCGCGTAGGATGGCACTCGGGACACGAGAGTGCTAAGGACCCGACCCGAGGAGGACCGTGAGCGAGGAACGTCGCCTGGCCGTGCTCCGCGCGATCGTGGAGGACTACGTCCACACGCGCGAGCCCGTGGGGTCGCGCGTGCTCACGGAGCGGCACGGCCTCGGGGTCTCGCCCGCCACGATCCGCAACGACATGGCGGCGCTGGAGGAGGCCGGGTACATCGCCCAGCCGCACACGTCGGCCGGTCGTGTCCCGACCGACAAGGGGTACCGCCTCTTCGTCGACCGGCTCGCGGAGGTGCGTCCGCTCACCAGCCCGCAGCGCCGGGCGATCGAGACGTTCCTGTCCGAGGCGATCGACATGGACGACGTGCTCGGCCGTGCCGGGCGCCTCATCGCCCAGCTCACGGGGCAGGTCGCGGTGGTCCAGTACCCGTCGCTGCGGCTCGCGGGGCTCCGGCACCTCGAGCTCGTCCCCGTGGGGGGCGCGCGGTTGCTGGTCGTGGTGATCAGCGACGCCGGCCGGGTGGAGCAGCGCTTCCTCGACGTCGGCGTGGGCCCCGGTGCGGAGCCCGCGGTCGTCGCCGTGGACGCCCCGGCGGGGCCGGAGCCCGACCCCGGCGCCCTCGACGAGGGCACGCTGAGCGAGCTGCGCGCGCGCCTCAACGCCGCCGCGGCGGGCAAGGGGCTCGCGGACCTGCCCACCGCCTTCGCGCGCGTGGTGTCCGGGGTGGACGCCGCCCTGGCCCCCCTGGCCCGCGGCATCGCCGACCTCGTGGTCGACACGCTCGGCGCGCAGCGCGAGGACCGCATCGTGCTCGCGGGCACCGCCAACCTCGCCCGGGCCGACATGCGGTTCGAGCAGGGGCTGAGTCCCGTCCTGGAGGCGCTCGAGGAGCAGGTCGTGCTGCTCGGGCTCCTCACGGAGCTGGCGGCCGAGCCGGTCACCCGGGTCGGCGGCGGGGTCGGCGTCCGCATCGGGCACGAGAACCGTCTCGACGGCCTCGCCGAGACCTCCGTCGTCGCCTCCGGCTACGGCGGCGACGGCGACACCGTGGCGATCCTGGGGTCCATCGGTCCCACCCGGATGGACTATCCGGGCACGATCGCCTCCGTCCGCGCCGTCGCCCGCTACCTGTCCCGGGTGCTGCCAGGCTGACCGCCCCGCGGCATCCTTGAACCCGCCGACCTGACCGTGCACGTCACCGACACGTCACCGAAGAGAGACCTGTGACCGACTACTACGAGATCCTGGGCGTCCCCCGCGACGCCTCGGCCGAGCAGATCAAGAAGTCGTACCGCAAGCTCGCCCGCGAGCTGCACCCCGACGTCGCCGGCGAGGCCGGCGAGGAACGTTTCAAGGACGTCGCCCGCGCCTACGAGGTGCTGTCCAACCCGGACAAGCGCCAGCAGTACGACATGGGCGTGGACCCGAGCTCTCCGTCGGGCGGCGCGGGCGCCGGCTTCGGCAACGGCTTCGGCTTCCAGGACATCTTCGAGACGTTCTTCGGCGGCGGCGGCCAGCCCGCCGGGCCCGTGCCGCGCGCCCGCCGTGGCCAGGACGCCCTCGTGCGGATGGACATCGACCTGGCCGAGGCGGCGTTCGGCGCCAAGCGCGAGCTCCAGGTCGACACCGCCGTCGTGTGCGGCACCTGCGGCGGCAACGGCTGCCGCCCCGGCACCGACCTCAAGACCTGCGACGTCTGCCACGGGCGCGGCAACGTGCAGCGCGTGGCGCGCTCCTTCCTCGGCCAGGTCATGACGACCGCGCCGTGCGCCGCCTGCCAGGGCTTCGGCACCGTCATCCCCGAGCCGTGCGCCGACTGCTCGGGCGAGGGGCGGGTGCGCTCGCGCCGCACGCTGACGGTCAACGTGCCCGCCGGCGTCGACACCGGCACGCGCATCAAGCTCACCGCGCAGGGCGAGGTCGGCCCCGGTGGCGGCCCCGCCGGCGACCTGTACGTCGAGATCCGCGAGAAGCCGCACGACACGTTCGTGCGCCGCGGCGACGACCTGCACTGCACCCTCCAGGTGCCGATGACGGCGGCCGCGCTCGGCACCGTGCTCGACCTCGAGACGCTGGACGGCGAGCAGGAGATCGACCTGCGGCCGGGTACCCAGCCGGGCCAGGTCGTCACCCTCAAGGGCCTGGGCGTCGGGCACCTGCACGCCGGGGGGCGCGGCGACCTCAACGTGCACGTCGAGGTCCAGGTGCCGACCGCCCTGGACGACGAGCAGACCGAGCTGCTGCGCTCGTTGGCCACGCTGCGCGGCGAGGAGCGGCCCGAGCCCCGCCTCTCCGCCGCCCACCCGGGCGTGTTCTCCCGGCTCCGGGACAAGCTGAGCGGTCGCTGACGTGGGCGCTGCACCGGGGGCCCCGCGGGCAGGCGGGACGGCGTGAGCGCGCCGGTGTTCCTCGCCGACGGCGGCGCGCTGGGCGCGCTCGGCCCGGGT
The DNA here is from genome assembly GCF_050311635.1 of Isoptericola nanjingensis. NCBI lineage: Bacteria > Bacillati > Actinomycetota > Actinomycetes > Micrococcales > Promicromonosporaceae > Isoptericola > Isoptericola nanjingensis. The sequence goes on from NZ_JBNOZL010000004.1 coordinate 385,535, forward strand.
GACGTCTACGTGCTGGACGGCGCCGAGGGCCGGCACGCGGGCGTCGTCCAGCGGCGCGGCCCGGGCGAGCGGCTGGACGTGGTCGACGGCGCGGGCACGCGGCTGCGGTGCGTGGTCGACGCCGTCGCGGACGGCGTGGTGCGGCTGCGCGTCGACGAGGTCGTCTCCGAGCCGGCCCCCGGCGTCGTGCTGACCCTGGTCCAGGCCCTGGCGAAGGGGGACCGCGACGAGCTGGCCGTCGAGGCCGCGGTCGAGGTCGGCGTCGACGCGGTGGTGCCGTGGCAGGCCGACCGGTCCGTCGTCGTGTGGCGCGGGCAGCGGGCGGCGAAGTCGCGTGCCAAGTGGGTGGCGACCGTGCGGTCCGCGGTGAAGCAGGCGCGGCGCGCCTGCCTGCCGCCGGTGGCGGAGCCCGTCACCTCCCGCCAGCTCGCCGCGCGCGTGCGCGAGGTCGTCGCCGGCGGCGGGGCCGCCGTCGTGCTGCACGAGGACGCCACGACGGCGCTCGCGGACGTCGCGCTCCCGGCATCGGCTGCCGAGCCGGTCGAGACCCCGGCCCTGCTCGTCGTCGTCGGGCCGGAGGGCGGGATCTCCGACGCGGAGGTCGCCGCGCTCGAGGAGGCGGGCGCCGTGACCGCTCGGCTCGGGCCGCACGTGCTGCGCACCTCCACGGCGGGGCCGGTCGCCGTCGCGCTGCTCAGCGAGCGGCTCGGGCGCTGGGTCTGACCGGACCGACGGCACGCGGACCCGGTGCGCGGTAACGTCCGGGGCATGACGAGCGCGCCCAGCACCGACTGCCTGTTCTGCAAGATCGTCGCCGGCGACCTGCCGGCGGACGTGGTCGCCACCACCGACCGTGTGATCGCGTTCCGCGACATCGACCCGAAGGCGCCCGTGCACGTGCTGGTGGTGCCGAGGGAGCACCACGGCGACGTCGCGACGCTCGCCCAGGCGGACCCCGAGCTGCTGGCCGAGGTGGTCGCCATGGCCGACCGGGTGGCCGGCGACCTCGCGGACGGCCAGTACCGCTTCGTCTTCAACTCCGGCCCGCGCGCCGGGCAGAGCGTGTTCCACGTGCACGGCCACGTGCTCGCCGGCGCGCAGCTGGGCTGGACGCCCGCCTGAATTCGGCTGCCCCGTCGACCGCCGCTCGATAGACTCGAGTCCTCAGCCGTTCCTCGCACGTCCCTCGCACCGTCTTCCGAAGGAGGGCCCCGGCGGCAGCCGGCCCATGACATCGACACCCCACACCGCCCCCGGCGCGCCTGGCGCGCACGGCGAACGGTCCACCGAGCACCGCATCGTGGTGCCGCCGCACGTGCCGATGGTGGCGCTGCTGGGCAGCAGGGACTCCGTGCTGCGGGCCGTCGAGGACGGCTTCCCCGGCGTCGACGTGCACGCCCGCGGCAACGAGATCGTCGTCAGCGGCCCGGCCGGCGACGTCGCCCTGGTCTCCCGCCTCCTCGACGAGCTGGTCGAGGTGGTGGAGTCGGGCACCCCGCTCACGCCCGAGGTTGTCGCGCGGTCGGTGCAGATGCTCACGGCGGCGTCCGTGCAGCGCCCGGCCGAGGTCCTGACCTTCAACATCCTCTCCAACCGCGGTCGCACGATCCGCCCGAAGACGGTGGGCCAGAAGCGCTACGTCGAGGCGATCGACGCCAACACGATCACGTTCGGCATCGGGCCCGCGGGCACCGGCAAGACCTACCTCGCGATGGCCAAGGCCGTGCAGGCGCTGCAGGCCAAGCGCGTCAACCGCATCGTGCTCACGCGCCCGGCCGTCGAGGCGGGGGAGAAGCTCGGCTACCTGCCCGGGTCGCTGAGCGACAAGATCGACCCGTACCTGCGCCCGCTGTACGACGCGCTGCACGACATGATGGACCCCGACGCCATCCCGCGGCTCATCGAGGCCGGGACGATCGAGGTGGCGCCCCTGGCCTACATGCGGGGCCGCTCGCTCAACGACTCCTTCATCATCCTCGACGAGGCGCAGAACACCTCCGCCGAGCAGATGAAGATGTTCCTCACGCGCCTGGGGTTCGGCTCCACGATGGTCATCACGGGCGACGCCACGCAGGTCGACCTCCCCGGCGGGACGACGTCGGGCCTGCGCGTGGTGGAGGACATCCTCACGGGCGTCGACGACGTCGAGTTCTGCCGGCTGACCTCGGCGGACGTCGTGCGGCACCGGCTGGTGAGCGACATCATCGACGCGTACGCCCGCTGGGACGTCGCGACGGCGCGCCCGGACCAGGGCAGGCAGGGACAGGGACGGCAGGGCCGCGGCCCGCACGAGCGAGGGGCACGCCGACAGTGAGCATCGAAGTGGCAAACGAGTCCGGCGTCGAGGTCGACGAGGCGGAGTTCGCCGCGCTCGGCCGGTTCGTGCTGGACACCCTGCACGTGCACCCCCGCAGCGAGCTGTCGATCATGTTCGTCGACACGACCGTGATGACCGAGCTGCACGTGCAGTGGATGGACGAGCCGGGCCCCACCGACGTGCTCTCCTTCCCGATGGACGAGCTGCGGCCGGGGCGCGAGGGCGAGGAGACGCCGCCGGGCACCCTCGGCGACGTCGTGCTCTGCCCGGAGGTGGCGGCCCAGCAGGCGAAGGTCGCGGGGCACTCCACGGCCGAGGAGCTGCTGCTGCTCACCACGCACGGCATCCTGCACCTGCTCGGCTACGACCACGCCGAGCCGGAGGAGGAGAAGGAGATGTTCGCGCTGCAGCGCCGCCTCCTGCTCACCTTCCTCGCCGGCCGGTGAGCGCGACGACGGACCGGACGGTGGCCTGATGGACGGACCGGAGCTGCTGCTGGCGCTCGTGGCGCTGGTCGCCCTGGCCCTCGCGGGGATGCTGTCCGCCGGCGAGGCCGCGGTGCTGCGGATCACGCGCACGTCGGTCGCCGACGCGGTGATCGAGGCGGAGACGGCGGAGGACCTCACGGCCACGGCCCGCCGCACACGGTTGACCCGGCTGCGCGCGGTGCAGGGCCTCGTCGTCGACCCGCCCGCGGCGGTGGCGGCGTTCGCGCTGGTGCGGGTGTTCGCCGAGACCGTCGCGCTCGCGGCGGCGACGCTGATGATCGCCGACTGGTTCGACACCTGGTGGCAGGTGCTCCTCGCCGCCGGCGTGGTGGGCCTGGTGGCCGGCGTCGTCTTCGTGCGGCTCAGCCCGCGCGCTCTCGGCCTGCGCCGGCCGCTGTCCGTGCTCGTCGCGCTCGCCGGCCCGCTGTCCGCCGTGCACCGCGCCGCCGCCTGGCTCACCGACCGCACCTCGGAGCGCGCCGCGGGGCGCGCCCCCGAGCGCGACGGCGAGCACGACCCGGGCGAGGACGCGCTGCGCGAGGTCGCCGAGCGGGTCCGGGACAACGAGGCGATCGAGGACGCCGAGCGCGAGCTCATCCGCTCGGTCGTCGAGCTGGGCGGCACGCTGACCCGCGAGGTCATGGTGCCGCGCACCGACATGGTGACGGTCACGGCGGCGACGCCGCTGCGGAAGGCGATGCGCCTCTTCCTCCGCTCGGGGTACTCGCGCGTGCCCGTCGTCGGGGAGGAGGTGGACGACCTTCTGGGCGTCGCCTATCTCAAGGACGTCGCCCGCGTGCTCGAGAACGAGTCCGCGGCCGCGGAACGGCCGGTCGTCGAGGTCGCCCGCGACGCCGTCTTCGTGCCGGAGTCGAAGCCCGCGGACGAGCTGCTCCGCGAGATGCAGGCCTCCCGCTCCCACATCGCCGTCGTCGTCGACGAGTACGGCGGCATCGCCGGGCTCGTCACCGTCGAGGACGTCATCGAGGAGCTCGTCGGCGAGCTGACCGATGAGCACGACACGGCCCCGGAGCTCGAGCCGGAGGACCTGGGCGACGGCACGTTCCTCGTCTCCGCGCGGATGCCCGTCGACGAGCTCGGCGAGCTGTTCGACCTGCGGCTCGACGACGACGACGTGGACACCGCGGGCGGCCTGATCGCCAAGGCCCTCGGCAAGGTGCCGCTGACGGGCGCGACGGCCGACGTCGGGGGGCTGCACCTCGTGGCCGACCGCGTCGAGGGCCGCCGCAAGCAGCTCGCCACCCTCCGGGTGCGCCGCACGACCCCCACCTCGCACGACGAGGACGACCCAGCAGCGGGTGGCGAGCACGCCACGCCGCCAGACCATAAGGAAGCACACGCATGACCTCCGAGAGCCACCATCCCTCCGTCGTCACCCCGCACGACGAGGGGGACGCCCACCGCTCCGGCTTCGCCTGCCTCGTGGGGCGGCCCAACGTCGGCAAGTCGACGCTGACCAACGCGCTGGTGGGGGAGAAGGTCGCGATCATGTCCGCGCGTCCCCAGACCACGCGGCACACGATCCGCGGCATCGTGCACCGCGACGACGCGCAGCTCGTGCTCGTCGACACGCCGGGCCTGCACCGTCCGCGCACGCTCCTCGGCGAGCGGCTCAACGCGCTCGTGCAGGACACGCTCGGCGAGGTCGACGTCATCGCGTTCTGCCTGCCGGCCGACCAGAAGATCGGCCCCGGCGACCGGTACATCGCCTCGCAGCTCGCCCCCCTGATGGAGGGCCGCCGGGCGGTTCCCGTCGTCGCCGTCGTGACGAAGTCCGACCTCGTGGACCGCGGGCGTCTCGCCGAGCACCTCCTGGCGGTCGACGAGCTCGCGCGGTCGGTCGACCGGGACTGGTCGGCGATCGTGCCCGTGTCCGCCCGCGACGGCTACCAGGTGGACGAGCTGACCGACGTCCTCGTCGCGCACCTGCCCGCCGGGCCCGAGCTCTACCCGGGCGGCGAGCTCACCGACGAGCCCGAGCAGGTCATGGTCGCCGAGCTGGTGCGCGAGGCCGCGCTCGAGGGCGTCCGCGACGAGCTGCCGCACTCGCTGGCCGTCGTCGTCGAGGAGATCCTCGAGCGGGAGGGCAGCGGTGACCCGGACAAGGGGAAGCCGCCGCTGCTGGACGTCCGCGTCAACCTGTTCGTGGAGCGTGACAGCCAGAAGGCGATCGTCATCGGCAAGGGCGGGTCGCGGCTGCGCGAGGTCGGCACCAACGCCCGCAAGGGCATCGAGAAGCTGCTCGGCACGCGCGTGTACCTCGACCTGCACGTCAAGGTGGCCAAGGACTGGCAACGCGACCCCAAGCAGCTGCAGCGCCTCGGGTTCTGACGTCGCGGGCGGGGGTCCGCCGGCCTCACGGGGGACGTCCCCCGAGGTCGCGGGGGAATTCCTTGCCGTGCGCGGGGACAGCGCCGAGTAGCATCGCTGCGTGGTGTTCCGGACTATTGCGACGACAGCGGCGATCCTGGTGGGCCTGGCACTGACCGGGGCCGTGGCCGGCCCGCAGTGGGACCCGGTGCCGGTCACGGACCACCTCGTCCCGGCGACGGACGACACCTCGATCGGCGGTGTCGCCCCCGGCGCGGACATCGGCGAGGTCGGCGAGTTCGAGGTCCGGGAGACGGCCGTGACGATCCCGCTCGACGGCACCGTCGTCGGCGGCCTCCTGCGCCAGCCGCTGGGCGACGACGGCGAGCTGCTGGCCGACCGGCCCGGCGTCGTGTACGTGCACGGCGCGGGCACGGGCAAGTCCACGGAGGCCTTCACCGAGTCGGCCACCGCCCTCGCGAGCGCGGGCGTCGTGACACTGGTGCCCGACAAGCGCCTGGACACGTACACCACCCGGGACCGCGACTACGTGGCGATGGCCGCGGACTACCAGCACTCGGTCGACCTGCTGCGCACGATCGACGGCGTCGACCCCGAGCAGGTCGGCGTCTACGGCGAGTCGGAGGGCACCTGGATCGTGCCCGTCATGCAGGCGCAGGACCCGACCATCGCGTACACGGTCCTCGTCTCGGCGCCGGTGGTGCCGCCGCGGCAGCAGGCCGCGTTCGCGGTCGACAGCTACCTGCGCAACACCGGCGTGCCCCAGCAGGTGTTCCGCGCCATCCCGCGCGCGGTCGGGATGCAGCTGCCGGGCGGCGGCTTCGAGTACGCCGACTTCGACGTGCGCCCGTGGCTCGAGCAGCAGACCGCCCCCGTCCTCGTGGTCTACGGCACCGCCGACCCGTCGATGCCGGTCGAGCAGGGCGCGCGGCAGGTCATCGCCGACACCGCGGTGAACGGCGACGACGCCCCCGTGACGGTGCGCTACTACGCCGGGGCCAACCACGGGATCAACGTGCCGCTCGACGGCGGGATGCACCTGCACCCCGACTTCGCGCGCGACGTCGCCACCTGGATCCAGGGCATGCCCGGCACGGCCGACGCGCCGCCTCGGGTCGCCGGGGACACGCCGAACCAGCTCTACGTCGCCTCGGCCGTCCCGCAGCCGCGGTGGTGGGGCAACGGGGACATCGTCGTGGGCGCCGTGATCGCGGGCGCCGGCCTGCTGCTGGTCGGCCCCCTGGTGTGGGGCGTCCACGCCCTGGTGCGGCGCGCCGTCCTGCGCCGGTCGTCGTTCGCCGCGCCGCGCCTCGCCCGCGGTCTCCGGTCGTCGCTGCTGGGCCTCGGCGTCGGGTCGGTGGCGACGATGGTCGCGCTGGTGGTGTACCTCCTGGCGGTGGCGCGCCTCGCGCTCGACTACCAGCGCGACGACCTCGTCGTGCAGGGCGGCTGGATCGTCGTGCGCCTGCTCGGGGTCGCGACCGCCGTCGCGGCCGCGCTGGTGATCCGGCGGGTGGCCGACGCGCGGGCGGAGCGCCGCGCGGGGGGCGACGTCGTCGTCGTGGCACGTGGCTGGCCCGCCGTGCTGACGTTCTGGTGCACCCTGGCCGGGTCGCTCGCCCTCCTGGGCACCCTCGCGTACTGGGGCGTCTACCAGCTCGGCATCTGAGCAGGGCGTGCGGGAACGGTGACGGTGTGACCGACCCGTCCGCGCGGGAGACGACGCAGAGCGTCGGCGTCGGGTAGAAACGGGGGCGGGGGCACGATGACCCGGTCCCCCTCGGAGCCCAGCCCTGGAGACGCACGCATGACCGATCCCGACACCCTCGACGCACCCGAGCAGGAGCGCTCACCGTTCGGCGGTGTGACGGTCCGCGAGCTCGTGCGCGACGTGGTGGCCGCGTTCGCGCTGCTCGTCGCCCTCCCGCTGCCGTGGGACCACGCCCACCGCGGCAGCGACCGGCTCGAGATCGTGCTCGCGACCGTCCTCGCGCTCCTCGCGATCGCCGCCCCGTACCTGCGGCGTGGCGGCGTCGGCCCGTCGTCGTGGGACGTCCTGACCTCACGGCGCACGGTCGCGCTCGCCTGCGTGCCCTACGCGGTCGTCGCGGTCGTGTACCTGGTGCTGGACGCCCTCGCCCCGGCGGACGCCGCGGGCGGGGTCGGAGCGGGGCTCGCGGTCGGCCTCGCGGGCGCCGCGCTCGCGGCCGCGTCCCGCTGGGCGCACGCCCCGGCGGTCGTCGCCGGGGTGGTCGCGCTCGGCACGCTCGCGACCCCGGTCGCGGCGCTCGTGCAGGGCGCTCCGTGGGTCGTGTCCGTGGTCGGCCTCCTCAACGCCCTCGTGGTGCTGGGCGTGCTGTGGTTCACGGTCGGCACGTACCTGCGCTCGGGCGACCTCGCCTCCGGCTACGTGCTCCTGGCCCTGGGCGGCGCCGTCGCGCTCGAGCTCGTGCTCTTCGCCGGGGGCAACGTGGACCCGTGGTTCGAGAGCGTCCACGAGCAGCGGCTCGGCCTCCTGCTCCTGCCGGTGGTCGCGGGGATCACGGCGCGGCGCATCGTCGACGACGCCGCGGCCACGGCCGACGAGCCCGACGACGTGCGCGCGGCGCGCTGGGTGGCCGTCGCGCTGCGGGCGCTGGGCCTCGTCGCGCTGGTCGCCGCGTTCGTCGCCCTCGTCGCGCTGCTGCTGGTCGTGGCGGACGGCGTGAGCGTGGGGCGCGTCCTGAGGCTCGTCGTGGGCGTGCTGATGGTCGGGGTGGCGGTCGCCGCGCGGCGCGCGCTCGCGCGCGACCCGCGCGCCGGGCACGCCACCGCCGTCGGCGCCACGTGCGTCGTCGTGGTGCTCGGCCTGGTGATCGTCGTCGCGCGCGCCGGCCTCGGCACGCAGTCCAACGTCGAGGAGCTGCTGGTGGCGTTCGGCCTGCCGGCCGTCGCGCTCGCCGTCCTGCTCGTGCCGCCGTCCGTCCGCGCGCTCGTCGCGTCGGAGCCCGAGACGCCCGAGCCCGCCCCGTCCGGGCCGTCGGAGGACGCACCGTCGGTCGCTGCGTCCGACGCCGTGTCCGAGACCCCGGCCCAGCCCCGGGTCGAGTCCGCGACGGCGGGCCGCCCCGAGGCCGCCGAGGTGTCGTCCAGCACCGGGGCGTACCCGGTCGCTCCTGCAGCGGAGCCCGTGGGCAGGGCGCCCCGGTCCGCCCCGGTCGCGACACGCCCCGAGGCCCGGCCGCTCGACGCCACCCAGCAGATCGCGCCCGTGCGGGCCGCCCGGGCGCCGGACTCCACGCAGGTGCTCCCGCCCGTGCAGGCGGCACCCGCACGGACGGCACCCGTCCAGGCGCCGGGCTGGTCCGTGGCCCAGGCGATGGACCCGTCGACGCCGCTCGCGGACCTCGCGCGGATCTCGGCGGAGGCACCCCACCTGCGCTCGTACGTGGCCGCGAACCCGTCGACCTACCCGGCGCTCCTGGACTGGCTCGGGGCCCTCGGCGACCCGGCCGTGGACGCCGCGCTGCGCTCCCGGCGCTAGGTCAATACGCTGCGGCAAGGCGGGCGTCCGGTCGGATCCTGGACGCCTCAGGCGACGCTCTGACGAAGGTGTACGGTGGCAGCGTGCAGCGCACGGTGAGCCTTCTCCTTCGGTGCCGCGGCGGGGCCTTCTAAGGCCGGACCCCCGTCGCGGAGGTTGTGGCGCGCCGGCCGACAGGTCATGACCGACGACCCCACCCGGGACGTGGGTCACCGAGCCCCCACCGAAGGACGCGACACCATGCAGAACCATCACCCCCAGGGCATCGCCGGCGCCAACCCCCAGCGCCCCTCCGGGATGCCGTACACGCGCTACCTCCCGTTCCACGAGCAGATCGTCGTCGACCTGCCGGACCGGACGTGGCCCGACAAGCGCATCACGAAGGCCCCCCGCTGGTGCGCCGTCGACCTGCGCGACGGCAACCAGGCGCTGATCGAGCCGATGGACGCCGAGCGCAAGCTGCGGATGTTCGACCTGCTCGTGCAGATGGGCTACAAGGAGATCGAGGTCGGCTTCCCGTCCGCGTCGCAGACGGACTTCGACTTCGTGCGCCAGCTCATCGACACCGGCCGCATCCCCGACGACGTGGTCATCCAGGTGCTGACGCAGTGCCGCGACCACCTCATCGAGCGCACCTACGACGCGATCCGGGGCGCCAAGCAGGCGATCGTGCACATCTACAACTCGACGTCGATCCTGCAGCGCGAGGTCGTCTTCCGCAGCGACATGGACGGCATCGTCGACATCGCCCTGCAGGGCGCGCGCCTGTGCCGCAAGCTCGAGGAGACCATCCCCGAGACGACGGTGTACTACGAGTACTCGCCCGAGTCGTACACCGGCACCGAGCTCGAGTTCGCCGCCCGCATCTGCAACGAGGTGCTGGAGGTGCTGGAGCCCACGGCCGAGCGTCCGGTGATCATCAACCTGCCGGCGACGGTCGAGATGGCCACCCCGAACGTCTACGCGGACTCGATCGAGTGGATGAACCGGAACCTGGCCTTCCGCGAGCACGTCGTGCTGTCGCTGCACCCGCACAACGACCGCGGCACGGCCGTCGCCGCCGCCGAGCTCGGCTACCAGGCCGGCGCCGACCGCATCGAGGGCTGCCTGTTCGGCAACGGCGAGCGCACGGGCAACGTCGACCTGGTGACGCTCGGCATGAACCTGTTCGGCCAGGGCGTCGACCCGCAGATCGACTTCTCCGACATCGACGGCATCCGCCGCACCGTGGAGCACTGCAACCAGATCCCGGTGCACGAACGGCACCCGTACGTGGGCGACCTGGTCTTCACCGCGTTCTCCGGGTCCCACCAGGACGCGATCAAGAAGGGCTTCGAGCACATGGGTGCCCGCGCGGAGGAGGAGGGCAAGCCGGTCGACGAGCTCACCTGGGGCGTCCCGTACCTGCCGATCGACCCGAAGGACGTGGGCCGGTCGTACGAGGCAGTGATCCGCGTGAACTCGCAGTCCGGCAAGGGCGGTATCGCGTATCTGCTGTCCACCGAGCACTCGCTGGACCTGCCGCGCCGCCTGCAGATCGAGTTCTCCGGCGTGGTGCAGCACTACACCGACACCGAGGGCAGCGAGGTCACGGGCTCCGACATCTGGCGGATGTTCAGCGACGAGTACCTGCCCGTCGAGGAGCACGACGCCCGCGGTCTCGAGCCCTGGGGTCGCCTCCGCCTGCGGGAGACCCGGTCGACCTCGGCCGAGGGCGGCGCGACCGCGCTCGCCGTCGACGTCCTCGACCAGGGCGTGGAGCACACGCTGGAGGGCACCGGCAACGGCCCGCTCGCGGCGTTCGTGGACGCGATCTCGAAGGTCGGCGTGGACGTGCGGGTGCTCGACTACGCGGAGCACGCGCTGTCGGAGGGCGGCGACGCCACCGCGGCGGCCTATGTCGAGTGCCAGGTGGGCGACGACGTCCTGTGGGGCGTCGGCATCGACCCGTCCATCACGACGGCGTCCCTCAAGGCGATCGTGTCGGCCGTGAACCGCGCCGCCCGCGGCTGACCTGTCCCGCGAGCTGTCAGGACCAGCGCCATGTCTGCGTGGCGCTGGTCCTGACAGCTTTCGTGGGTGGGGACTGAGAGAATGAGCCCGTGCCCCTGTACCGAGACGACGCGATCGTGCTGCGCACCCACAAGCTGGGCGAGGCCGACCGGATCGTCACGTTCCTCACCCGCGAGCACGGCAAGGTGCGGGGGGTCGGTCGCGGGGTCCGGCGCACGTCGTCGCGTTTCGGGGCCCGGCTGGAGCCGTTCATGGCCGTGGACGTGCAGCTGCACTCCGGCCGCAACCTCGACACCGTGACGCAGGTCGAGACGATCGGGCCGTACGCCCGCGCGATCTGCGAGGACTACGCGCTGTACACGTCCGGCGCGGCGATGCTCGAGGCCGCCGACCGCCTGGTCGCCGCGGAGCACGAACCCGCCGTGCAGCAGTACTGGCTGCTCGCCGGCGCGCTCCGCGCGCTCGCCGAGCGCGCCCACGCGCCGGGGCTGGTGCTCGACTCGTACCTGCTGCGCGGGCTCGCCGTGGCCGGCTGGGCGCCGTCGTTCACCGACTGCGCCCGCTGCGGCGAGCCGGGGCCGCACCACGCGTTCTCCGTGGGCCAGGGCGGGGCGGTGTGCTCCCGCTGCCGCCCGCCCGGCTCCACCGCCCCCGCGCCGGAGACGTTCTCGCTGCTCGGCGCGCTGCTCGGCGGGGACTGGGAGACGGCGGACGCCTCCGAGGCGCGCCACCGCACCGAGGCCTCGGGCCTCGTCGCGGCCTACTCCCAGTACTACCTGGAGCGCACCCTGCGCTCGCTCCGCATGATCGAGCGCGCCTGACCCCGCGCGCCCGACCCCCGCGCACCGATCGAGAGAGAGGCCCGATGCCCCGTTCGTCCGGCGAGTACGCCGAGCCCTACCCGCACCCCTCGGGGGCGACGCCGCCGAGAATCCCGGCGCAGTTCGTGCCGAACCATGTGGCGATCGTCATGGACGGCAACGGCCGGTGGGCCAACGCGCGCGGGCTGCCTCGCGTGGAGGGGCACAAGCAGGGGGAGAAGTCGCTGCTCGACGTCGTGGCCGGCGCGGTGCAGATCGGCGTCAAGCACGTCTCCGCGTACGCGTTCAGCACCGAGAACTGGAAGCGGTCGCCGGACGAGGTCAAGTTCCTCATGAACTTCAACCGCGACGTCATCCGGCGGCGCCGCGACGAGATGTCGTCGTGGGGCGTGCGCATCCGCTGGGCGGGGCGTCGGCCGAAGCTGTGGGGGTCGGTGATCAAGGAGCTGCAGGTCGCCGAGGAGATGACCAAGGAGAACGACCGCTGCACCCTGACGATGTGCGTCAACTACGGCGGGCGGGCGGAGATCGCCGACGCCGCGGCGGCGATCGCCCGTGACGCCGCCGCCGGGAAGCTCAACCCGGCGCGCGTCTCCGAGAAGACGATCCAGAAGTACCTCGACGAGCCGGACCTGCCGGACGTCGACCTGTTCCTGCGCTCGTCGGGGGAGCAGCGCACCTCGAACTTCATGATCTGGCAGGCGGCGTACGCGGAGATGGTCTTCCTGCCGGAGCCGTGGCCGGACGTCGACCGGCGGCACCTCTGGCGCGCGGTGGAGGAGTTCGCCCGCCGCGACCGTCGCTACGGCGGCGCCGTCGACACCCCCGACGCCGACTGATCTCAGCACGAACCCCCGCCCGGTCGCGAGGACCGGACGGGGGTTCGTGGCATGCGTGGCCGGCGGTCAGTCGCCGAGCACCTCGGCCATGGAGTCGACGAGGGCCGGCAGGCCGTTCTCCCAGTACACCGACAGGGCGGTGGGCGGCGACACGGCCGACACCTCCGCGGTGCCGACGACCTTCACGACCTTCCCGTCCTTGACCGCGGGGAGCGCCTGGAGGTCCTTGTTGTCGTCGAAGGCCTGGGCCGCCTCCTCGCTGGCCGAGTAGGAGATGACGAAGTCCGAGTCGAGCTTGTCGAGCTCCTCGTAGGACAGGTCGTAGTAGAAGCTGCCGTTCGACGTGTCGAGCTCCGTGACCGAGGGCGCGTTCTTCACGCCCAGGCCCTCGAGGAACACGGTCCGCGGGTCGTTCGGCGTGTACACGGAGACGATGCCCTTCGTCGGGTCGTCGTAGATCGCCGCGAACGTCTTGCCGTTGAACTCGGGGTGCTCGGCAGCCTTATCGGCGACGAAGTCGTCGATGTCGCCGAGCACCTGGGTGCCGGCGTCCGAGCGACCGAGCGCCTGGGCCGTGAGCGTGATCGTGTCCTGCCACGTCGTGGTCCACGGGGCGTCGGGGTAGGCGACGACGGGGGCGATGTCGCTCAGCACGTCGTACTGCTCCTGGGTGAGCCCGGAGTAGGGCGCCACGATGAGGTCGGGCTTCGCCTCGACGAACTCCTCGTAGGGCACCGTCGCGCCGCCCTCGGGGTCGGACAGGATGGCGGGCTTGTCCACGCCCTCCTCGTCGTAGGCGTCCTCGACCCACGGCAGCAGCGCGTCCTCGCCGACGGTGTAGATCTGCTCGGCGACCGCGACCGGGTAGACGCCCGCCGCGATGGCGGCCTCGGTGGAGCCCCAGCCCCAGGTGGCGACGCGCTGCGGCGCCTTCTCGATCACCGTCTCGCCGAGCGCGTGCTCGATCGTGATCGGGAACTCGTCGGTGGGCTCGGACCGGACGTTGCCCGAGGCGGCCGACTGGTCGCTCTCCGGGGCGTCGTCGGACGCGCAGCCGGCGAGGGTCAGGGCGGCCGTCGCCGCGAGGGCGGCGGCAGCGGTGAGAGGTCGGCGAAGACGCACGGGTTCTCCTCGGTGTGCTCGCGCCGGCGGCGCGAGAGGAACAGTAGGTGAGGCGAGCCTAACCTATCTTGTGGTGCCGTCGTGCGTCCGTCCGAGGGGCACGACGAGTGGCGTTCCCGACACCGGGTCCGGCACGACCTGCGCCCGCAGGCCGAACGCCGCGCGCACCGACGCGGCGGTGAGGACGTCGCCGGGGCGTCCCTCGGCCACGACCTGCCCACCGCTCATCACCACCAGGTGGTCGGCGTAGCGGGCGGCGAGGTTGAGCTCGTGCAGCACCATGACGACGGTGGTGCCGCGGGTGCGGTTCAGCTCGGTCAGCAGGTCGAGCAGGTCGACCTGGTGGGCGAGGTCGAGGTAGGTCGTGGGCTCGTCGAGCAGGACGACGTCGGTCTCCTGCGCCAGCACCATCGCGATCCACACGCGTTGGCGCTGGCCCCCCGACAGCTCGGCGACGGGCCGGTCGGCGAGGTCGGCGACCCCGGTGGCCTCGAGGGCGCGCAGCACCGCGCCGTCGTCGGTGGAGCTGTGCCGGCCGAACCAGCCCTGGTGGGGGTACCGGCCGCGGCCCACGAGCTCCGCGACGCGGACGCCGTCGGGGGCGATCGACGACTGCGGCAGCACACCGACCCGCTTCGCCAGCTCCTTGCGCGACAGCCCGCCGACGTCCTCGCCACCCAGCGTCACGCGGCCGCCGTCGAGCGGGTGCAGCCGGGCCAGGCCGCGCAGCAGCGTCGACTTGCCGCAGGCGTTGGGGCCCACGATCGCCGTCACGCGGCCGGCGGGGAGCTCCAGGTCGAGACCGTCGATCACGCGGCGCCCGTCGTAGCCGAGGCTCACGCCGTGGGCGCGCAGCGTGACGTCCGCCGCCTTCCCCGTCGTGCCCTGGGACGGGTCCGGCGTCGCGTCGGGACGCGCGGGCGGCGCGGGGTGCCGGTGCACGTCGGTCATGCGAGCCTCTTCCTTCGATCGGTGGCCAGGAGCCACAGGAGGTAGGGGGCGCCGATGAGGCCGGTCACGATGCCGGTGGGCGCCTCGAGTCCGAACAGCAGGTGCTGGCCCACGACGTCCGCCGCGAGCACGAGGACGGCGCCGGTGAGCACCGAGACGGCGAGCGCCGCCCCGCCGTCGGACAGCAGGCGGCGCGCGATCGCGGGGGCCACGAGGGCCACGAAGGCGAGCGGGCCGACGAACGACGTCGCGACCCCCACCAGGCCGACGGCCAGCAGCAGCGACGTCACGCGGGCGGCGTCGACGGGGACGCCGAGGGCGCGCGCGTTGTCGTCGCCGAGCGCGAGCGGCCCCTGCCACCGCGAGACGGCGGCGATCCCGGCGCCGAGCACCAGGGCGGCCGCGGCGAACGTCACGAGGTCCGCGCCGCGCACGTCGGCCACGCTCCCGACCGTCCACACGAGCGCCGACTGGGCGGCACGGATCTCGACGCTCGCCAGCAGCCAGGCGAGCAGCGACGAGCACAGGTAGGCGAAGCCGACGCCCACCAGGACGAAGCGGATCGAGTGCAGGCCCTGGCGCCACGCGAACAGCCAGATGGCGAGCGCGACGAGCAGGGCGCCGACGAACGCCGCCCCGGACACGGCGAGCCCGGTGAGGCCGAGGACGAGCATCGCCGTGACGGCGCCGAGGCTGGCGCCGCTCGCGATGCCGAGGATGTCGGGGCTGGCGAGCGGGTTGCGCAGCGTCGTCTGGAACATGGCGCCCGCCAGCCCGAAGGACGCGCCCGCGAGGATCGCGGTCTCGATGCGGGGCAGCCGCAGGCGCTGCACGACGAACAGGTCGCCGTCCGAGCCGACGCCGAACAGCGCCGCCAGGGCGCGGCCGGGCGCGAGCGACGCCTCGCCGAGCGTGAGGGCGAGGGTCGCGAACGCCACGAGCAGGACGAGGAGCGACGCGACCACGAGGGTGAGCCGCCGTCGGCGGCGGCGGCGCAGGGCGACGACGGGGTCGGCGGGGGCGCCGGGGGCGTCGGGGTCCGCGGGGCGGGCGACGAGGTCGGCGGTCATCTCACACCCCCGCCACGGTCCGGCCGCGGGCCACGGCCACGAGCACGGGGGCGCCGATCGCGGCGGCGACGACGCCGGCCTCGAGCTCGGAGTGCGGCAGCACGAGCCGCCCGATGACGTCGGCCCCCAGCAGCATGACGGGGCCGAGGACGGCCGTCAGCGGCACGATCCAGCGGTAGTCGGTGCCGACCAGGCGGCGGGCGGCATGCGGCACCGCCAGCCCGACGAGGGCGATCGGGCCGGCCAGCGCCGTCGCCGTGCCGGCGAGCAGGATGACGGCGACCGCCGTGAGGCCCCGCGTCACCCCCACGCGCTGACCGAGCGCGGAGGCGACGTCGTCGCCGAGCGCGAGCATGGAGAGCCGGTGCGCGAGCGCCCCCGCGAGCACGATGCCGACGACGACGAAGGGCCACAGCACCGACAGCGTCTCGGTGCCGCGCCCGGTGAGGGAGCCCACCGCCCAGAAGCGGTACATGTTGAAGGCCTCGGGGTCGCGCAGCAGCACCAGGGTGATCAGGGGTGTGATGAGCGCGGTGACGGTCGCTCCGACGAGGGCGAGCTTGACCGGCTGGCCCGCGCCGATGGAGAAGACCAGCAGCGCGGCGGCGGCGGTGCCCGCGAACGCGAACCAGACGAAGCCGAGCGGGGAGGCCACGCCCAGCATCGACACGGCGATCACGACGGCGAGCGACGCCCCCGAGTTGAGGCCGAGCAGGCCCGGGTCGGCGATCGGGTTGCGCGTGACGCCCTGCACGAGGGTGCCCGCGATGCCGAGCGCCGCGCCGGCGGCGAGCCCGATCAGCGTCCGGGGCACGCGCTGGTCGCGCACGACGTCGTGGTCGACGTTCCCCGCGACCGGGTGGGTGAGCGCCTGCCAGACGGTCGCGACGTCGATGTCGCGCACGCCCAGCGCGAGGCTCGCCAGCACGACGAGGGCGAGCACCCCGAGGGCGGCCACGATCAGCAGCAGACGGCCGCGGGCACGGCGGGCGACGAGAGCCGCCGCGGGCCGGGCGGCGGGCGTGACGGCGGCGGTCGTCGCGCTCACGACGCGTCCTCGGTCGCGGGGGCGGCCGTCTGGTCGGTGGCGGTACGCCGGGTCAGCCGGTAGACCACCCAGGAGACCAGGGCCACCGCGCCGAGGCCGACCGCGACGAGCGTCACGGGGTGGCGCAGGCCCACGGCGATCGCGGCGTTGACGGCGGCGGTGCCGACCGTCGTCCAGATGCCGGCCCACACGGCGCAACCGGCGAGCAGGGCCGCGAGGTAGCGCCCGAAAGGCATGCGGAGGTAGCCCGCGGCGAGGTTGACGAGGGTCTGCACCCCGACGGTGAAGAACGACAGCGTCACCGCGGGCGGGCCCCAGCGGTTCACGCGCTCGATGACCGCCGCCGCGCCCGGGCGGGCCAGCGCGTCGGCGACCCGTCCGCGGGACGTGCCGCGGGCCACGCCGCGCCCGGCCCAGTAGGTGGCCTGCGCGCGGACGAGCACGATCCCGAACGCCGCCGCGTACACGACCCAGAACGGCACCCCGGCGATCGTGAAGACGCCGGTGGGTTCCTCGGCGGCCGCGGCGAGCGTGGGAGTGGTCAGGTGCACGGGAACATTGTGCCCGACTGAGGTATGCCTGCCCTCATTCGACCAACCGGTCGTCCGTCGCCCGGCAGGTGGAGCAGGTGCCCCACAGCTCCACGGTGTGCTCGATGTCGGCGAAGCCGTGCGCGGCGCCGACCGATGCGGCCCACTGCTCGACCGTCGGCCCGTCGATCTCGACCGCGCGACCGCACGACCGGCACACCAGGTGGTGGTGGTGCTCGCGGCGGGCGCAGCGGCGGTACAGGCTCTCGCCGTCCTCGCTGCGCAGGACGTCGACGTCGCCGCCGTCGGCCAGGGCCTGCAGCGTCCGGTACACGGTGGCGAGCCCGACGGCGTCGCCGCGGGCGCGCAGCAGCTCGTGCAGCTGCTGCGCGCTGCGGAACTCGTCGGTGTCGCCGAGGGCGTCCGTGACGGCCGCCCGCTGCCGCGTCATCCGCGGCGGCGCGGCGGTGCGGACGGTCGGGGTCGTGTCGTTCACGGCGTGCACTCCTCCTGAGGGGCGGCCCGGCCGGCTCCGGCCGGGGAGACGGCGACGTCGTCGGGGATGTCGGGATGCGGGTCGACGGGGGCCTGGCGTCGGGCGAGGACCGGGTGCAGCGCCGCGACCACCGCGTAGACGCCGATCGCCAGCACGACGATCAGCGCGCCGGGCGAGACGTTGTGCCAGTAGGTGATGGACAGGCCGGTCACGCACACGGCCACGCCGACGACGGACGCGACCAGCATCGTGCGGCGGAACGACCGGGTGACGAGCTGGCCGATCGCGACCGGCACGATCATCAGCGCCGAGACGAGCAGCAGCCCGACGACGCGCATCGCGACGGTCACGGTCAGCGCGGCGAGGACGGCCACCGCCATGTTCAGCGCCCAGACGGGCAGCCCCGAGGACTGGGCGAACTCCTCGTCGTGGCTCACCGAGAACAGGGCCGCGCGCAGCCCGAGGCCGATGAGCAGGATGAGGCCGCACAGGGCCACGGTGACCCAGACGTCGGACAGCGTGACCGACGAGATGGAGCCGAACAGGTACGCCATGAGGCTGCCGGACGAGCCGCCGGCGAGGCCGATGAGCAGGACGCCGCCGGCGATGCCGCCGTAGAACAGGATGGCGAGCGCCAGGTCGCCCGACGTGCGGCCGCGGCGGCGCACCACCTCGATGAGGACGGAGCCCGCGACGGCGGCGACCACCGCGCCGGGGACGGCGAGGACGTCGTCGGGCACCAGGCCCATCGCCGCGCCGACCAGCCAGCCGAGCGCGACGCCGGTGAGCGCGACGTGCCCGATGCCGTCGCCCAGCAGGGCGAGGCGCTTCTGCACCAGGTAGGTGCCGACGACGGGCGCGCTGACGCCGACCAGCAGGGCAGCGACGAGCGCGCGCTGCATGAACGGGTCGGTGATCATCTCCCACAGGCCGCTCACGGTGCCACCTCGTCCTCGGTGTCGTCGGGCCGGTCGAAGGGCCCCTCCGCCAGGCGCACGTTCTCGGGGTGCTGCACGGTGCGGGGGTGCGCGTGCGGGTGCACGTGGTCGTGGGCCTCGCCGCCGTGGCCGGGCTGCGGCGTCGGCGGGGCGCCGTCGTGCACCACGCGGCCGTGCCGCAGCACGACGCAGCGCTGCACGAGCGGCGCGAGCTCGCCGAGCTCGTGCAGGACGACCAGCACGGTCATGCCGTCGGCCACGAGCCTGGTCATGGTGGCGGCGAAGGCCTCCTGGCTGGGCCGGTCGACGCCCGCGACGGGCTCGTCGAGCACGAGCAGCTCGGGCTTGCGGACCAGGGCGCGGGCGATGAGGACGCGCTGCTGCTGGCCGCCCGAGAGCTGGTGCGTGGCGTAGCGGGCGCGGTCGGCGAGGCCGACCAGCTCGAGGGCCTCGTGGACCTGGGCGCGCCAGCCGCGCGGCAGCCGCAGGCGCCGGCCGTGCAGCAGGCCCGAGGCCACGACCTCCGCGGCCGTGGACGGGACGCCGGCGGCCGCGCTGACCCGCTGCGGGACGTACCCGACGCGCGACCACGGCACGTCGTCCCCGAGCGCGTGGCCGAAGAGGTGCACGCTGCCCGCCGTCGTCGGCAGGACGCCGACCAGCGTGCGCACCAGCGTCGACTTGCCGGAGCCGTTCGCCCCCAGCAGGGCGACGACCTCGCCGCGCCGGACCGTGAGGTCCACGCCGCGCAGCACCGGGCTGGCGCCGAGGCGCACGTGCACGTCACGGGCCTCGATCGCGGGGACGGCGGCGTCGCGCGGCGGCGGGGGAGTCGCGGCGCCCGGGGAGTCGGTGGCGAGCGTGGTCATGAGCACTGGAGCCCTTCGGTGAGCGCGGCCAGGTTGTCCTGCATGACCGAGACGTAGTCGTCCCCGGCCTCGGCCGCGTCCTCCGACAGCCCCTCGAGCGGGTCGAGGACGGCGGTCGTGACGCCGATGTCGTTCGCCAGGGTCTCGGCCACCTTGGGGCTGGTCAGCGTCTCGGTGAAGATCGTGCTGACGTCGTTCTCCTCGACGATGGCACCGACCTCGCGCAGGCGCGCGGGGGAGGGCTCCGCCTCCGGGTCGAGGCCGACGATTCCCACCTGCTGCAGGTCGTAGCGCTCCGCGAGGTAGCCGAACGCCTCGTGCGACGTGACGAGCGTGCGCGACGCGCACTCCTGCAGGCCGGCGTCGAACTCGCCGTCCAGGTCCTTGAGCGACTTCTCCAGGGCGCGGGCGTTCTCGGCGTACGTGGCGGCGTGCTCCGGGTCCGCCTCGCCGAGCGACGCGGCGACGGCGTGGCCGACGTCGATCACCCGCGTCGGATCGAGCCAGAAGTGCGGGTCCATGGCGCCCTCGGCGGCGTGGTCGTGCCCGTCGCCGCCCTCGTCGGCGTGCTCGTCCAGCTCCTCCTCGAGGTGGTCCGCCGCGGCGTCCTCGTCGGTCGGCGTGCCGGGGTGCTTCTCGAGCGTCACGACGTCGCTGGTGTCGACGACGTGCTCCGGCGCCTGTGTCGCGACGGCCTCGTCGACCGCCGTCTGGAAGCCGGAGGAGTACACGACGAGGTCCGCCGTCCCGATCTCCCGCACCTGGGCGGGGGAGAGCTCGAGGTCGTGCGGCTCCGCGGCCGGCGGGGTGAGGTTGGAGACCGTGACGAGGTCGCCGCCCACCTGCTCGGCCACGTACTGCAGCGGGTAGAACGAGGCCAGCACCTCGAGCGTGCCGTCGGCGGCGCCGTCGTCGGTGGAGCAGCCCGCCAGCACGGCGGGCAGGGCGAGGACGGGCAGGGCGGCGAGGGCCGCGCGTCGGCGAAGCATGAGAACGATTCTCAGGAAGTTGAGAACGGTTGTCAACTCAAGGTCGCGCGCCCGACGGCGTCCCTTTCGCCCTCGCGACGACCTCGGCGGGATCCGTACCCTGACGGCAGCGGCCGCGCCGGGGCGGCCGGGGCGGGAGGGTCTGATGCGGTTCGACGAGCTGGTGCTGGTCCGGCTGGTGCGCCCGGACGACTGGGCACCGCTGCCCGCGGACGAGGAGATGCAGGTGCAGGACGCCCACCTGGCCGCCGTCGCCGACCTGCACGCCGTCGGCCTGCTGCTCGCGGCGGGTCCGGCCGACGGGGCCGACGAGCGGGTGCGCGGGTTCGCGGTCATGAGGTGCGGCGCCGAGGAGGCGCAGGAGGTGTGGGCCCGGGACCCGGGTGTGCTCGCGGGCCGGTTCGTCGCCGAGTGCACCGCGTGGCTGGTGCCGGCCGGGATGGTCGCCGCCGGTCCGGGTGCGCCGCCGCGCTCCGTGGACGAGGCGGGGGCCTGAGGCGCCCGGGGCCGGTGAGCGGCCCCGGTAGGCTGGGGGCCACCGCAGCCGGTCGACGTCGGGCCCCGACGTGCCGACCGGGCGGCGTTCCCCGCACCGGCCCCACGAGCCACGTGGCGGCCCGACACCCAGGAGTGATCCGTGGCAGCACCGTCCCCCAGCGCCAAGCTCGACGCCGTCGTCTCCCTCGCCAAGCGGCGAGGTTTCGTGTTCCAGTCCGGCGAGATCTACGGCGGTACGCGCTCCGCGTGGGACTACGGGCCCCTCGGCGTGGAGCTGAAGGAGAACATCAAGCAGCAGTGGTGGCGCGCGATGACGCGCCGCGACGACGTCGTGGGCCTCGACTCCGCCGTCATCCTGCCCACCCCGGTGTGGCACGCGTCCGGCCACCTCGGCGCGTTCAACGACCCCCTGACCGAGTGCCTCTCGTGCCACAAACGGTTCCGCGAGGACCACATGATCGAGGAGTTCGAGGAGAAGAAGGGCCGCGCCCCCGAGGGCGGCCTCGCCGAGATCGCCTGCCCGAACTGCGGCACCCGCGGTCAGTGGACCGAGCCCCGCGACTTCAACATGATGCTCAAGACGTACCTCGGCCCCGTCGAGGACGAGTCCGGCGTGCACTACCTGCGCCCGGAGACGGCGCAGGGCATCTTCGTGAACTTCTCCAACGTGGCCGCGGCGTCGCGCAAGAAGCCGCCGTTCGGCATCGCGCAGATCGGCAAGTCGTTCCGCAACGAGATCACGCCGGGCAACTTCATCTTCCGCACGCGCGAGTTCGAGCAGATGGAGATGGAGTTCTTCGTCGCTCCGGGCACCGACGCCGAGTGGCACCAGTACTGGATCGACACGCGCATGTCCTGGTACACGGACCTGGGCATCGACCCGGAGAACCTGCGCCTGTACGAGCACCCGGCCGAGAAGCTCTCGCACTACTCCACCCGCACGGTGGACATCGAGTACCGCTTCGGCTTCACCGGCAGCGAGTGGGGCGAGCTCGAGGGCATCGCGAACCGCACCGACTTCGACCTCAAGACCCACTCGGAGCACTCCGGCAAGGACCTGTCGTTCTTCGACCAGTCGACGAACGAGCGCTGGCTGCCGTACGTCATCGAGCCGGCCGCGGGCCTGACCCGTTCCCTCATGGCGTTCCTCGTCGAGGCGTACGCCGAGGACGAGGCGCCGAACACCAAGGGCGGCGTCGACAAGCGCACCGTGCTGCGCCTCGACCCCCGCCTCGCGCCGGTCAAGGCCGCCGTCCTGCCGCTGAGCCGCAACGAGGCCCTGTCGCCCAAGGCCCGCGACCTCGCCGCGGAGCTGCGCCAGAACTGGAACGTCGACTTCGACGACGCCGGCGCCATCGGCCGCCGCTACCGTCGCCAGGACGAGATCGGCACGCCGTTCTGCGTCACCGTCGACTTCGACACGCTCGACGACGACGCCGTGACGATCCGCCACCGCGACACCATGGCGCAGGAGCGCGTGGCGCTCGCCAAGGTCACCGCCTACCTCGCGGAGCACCTCGCCGCGTTCTGACGGGAGCCCGCCGGAACGTCCGAAGGGGCTCGGGTCCGCCGCAGCGGACCCGAGCCCCTTCGTGCGTCCCCCTGACGCTGCTCGCTCAGGTACGGCTTCGCCGCACCAGCCCGAGCACGAGGCTCGCGACCAGGACGATGACGCCGAGCCAGATCAGGAACTGGCCGATGCTCGTCGCGACCCCGAGGATCACGAGGACGACGCCGACCAGAACGAGGATGAGCCATGCGGGCATGGGGACCTCCAGTCTCTTCGCGCCACCCGTGCGGCGACGCGATCGCGACGATGTTGGCACGCATTCCCGATACACGCGCGTTGTCGGCTTCGCCCGTGATGCCCGTCACAAGCCGGTCGTGAACCGGCCCGTCCCGTGCACCACGGCCTCGATGGTGCGGGCCACCGCCTCGACCGCGGGACGGCGAGGCGCCGTCGACGGCTCGAGCAGCACGATCTCGCGCTCCACGAGGTCGAACAGGGTGGTCGTGCGCAGGTCGTGGGCGGGGCGCAGCGTGAGCATGACCGGCGTGGCGAGCGTCACGCCGAGCCCCTGCGCCACCAGGGCCAACGTCGTGGAGGTGTCGTTCACCTCGTGCGCGGCGCGGGGCTCGAACCCGGCCGCACGGCAGGCGCCCCGCACCGCCGCGCCGTAGTGGGTCGGCAGCGGGGGCAGGATCCAGGGCATGTCCGCGAGGTCGGCGAGGTGGAGGCGGGCGGGCAGGTCCGACGAGGGCGTGGACACGAGCTCGAAACGCTCGGTCCGCAGAGGTCGGAGGGTGGTTCCCGGGAGCCGGGGGATGGGTGCGCCGGGATAGTCCAGGCCGAGTCCGAGGTCGACGTCGCCGCGGCGCACCGCACCCGCCACGTCGTCGACGGTGAGCTCGATCCCGACCAGGGTGATTCGCGGGTGCGACTCGGCCACGCGCGCGACGAGCTGGGGCAGGAGGCTGGCCGCCACCGTCGCGAAGGCGCCGACGCGCACGGTGCCCGACGCGTCGCCGCTCGCCGCGCGGGCCGAGTCGACGGCGTCGCGCTGGGCCGCCAGGAGGGCTTCGGCACGCTCGGCGAGCGCGAGCCCCGCCTCGGTGAGCGCGACCCCGCGGCCGTGCGGCCGGACGACCTCGGTGCCCACCGCCCGGGCGAGCGCCGCCAGCTGGTGCGAGACGGCGCCGGTCGTGTAGCCCAGCGCCGCCGCGGCGGAGGTCATCGTGCGGTGGTCGGCGAGCGCGCGCAGCGCGCGCAGGCCCGACCACGGCAGGTCGCGTCCCGGCGGTTCGGCCGCACCGGTGTCCATCTGGCCAGGCTACAACCGTGCAGAGATCCTGGACGGTTCCGACGACGAATCTTCGATGGTCCTGGACGCTCCTCGGGGTCCACGATGGGCGCAGGCACGGCGGCGCGGTGACGCGCGCGCCGGAGGCGTCGACGAGGAGGTCGGGTGGAGCGGTCCCAGGCGGTGCCGTCGCGCGCGGACGTGGTCGTGGTCGGCGGCGGGGTGATGGGGACGTCCGTCGCGTTCCACCTCGCGGAGGCGGGATCCCACGTCGTGCTCCTCGAGTCCGGGGAGCTCGGCGGCGGGAGCTCGGGCAAGCCGATCGGGGGCGTGCGCGCGCAGTTCTCCGACCCGGCGAACGTGGCGCTGGGCCACCGCAGCCTCGAGCCGTTCGAGGACTTCCGGCGCCGGCCCGGCGGTGACATCGGGCTGCGGCAGACGGGATACCTGTTCGCGCTGCCCACCGACGACGACGTCGCGCTGTTCGGCCGGTCGGTGGCGATGCAGAACGACCTCGGCGTCGACAGCCGCCTGCTCACCGTCGCCGAGGCCCGCCGCCTCAACCCCTACCTGTCCGCGACCGCCTACGCGGGCGCCGCGTTCGCGCCCCGGGACGGCTGGGCGCACCCGGCGGCCGTCGTCGCCGGCTACGCGGACGGCGCCCGACGGCTCGGGGCGCGCGTGGTCAGCGGCGCGCCGGTGACCGCCGTCGACCCCGCGCCCGGCGGTCGGCTCACCGCGGTGACGCCGCGCGGATCCGTCACTGCCGCCACCGTCGTCGTGTGTGCCGGCGCCTGGTCGCGTGCGGTGGGCGCCCTCGTGGACGCCGACCTGCCCGTCGAGCCCGTGCGGCGCCAGATCGCGTTCACCGCGCCCCTCGAGCCGGCGCCGCCGACGCTGCCGTTCACCATCGATTTCGGCACCACGTTCTACCTGCACAACGCGGACGCCCGCGGCAGGCTGCTGCTGGGTGCCTCGGAGCCGGACACCCCGGTCGGCTTCGACACCGCCTACGACCCGGCGTGGGAGCCGTGGCTGCGCGGGCTCGCCGCGCGCGCCACCCCGGCGCTCGCCGACGCCCCGCTGACCGGCGGCTGGGCCGGGCTGTACGAGCTCACCCCCGACCACGACGCGCTGATCGGCGAGGCGCCGACCGGCCCCGGCGGCGCGCGCCTCCTGTACGCCTGCGGCTTCTCCGGGCACGGCTTCCTGCAGGCGCCCGCCGTGGGCGAGGCCGTGACCGACCTGTACCTCGGCCGGGCGGGGACGCCCGCGGCACGCGGGGTCGACGTGTCCGCGTTCGACGCCGGGCGGTTCGGGGCGCGACGGTCGCGCACCGAGGCGAACATCATCTGAGAGAGGACGCACGCACCGTGACGACCGACTACTTCGAGCCGTGGCAGCTCCGCGCCGCGTTCGCGCGCTCGCTCTCCGACATGTACGGGCGGGAGGTGCCCGCCTACACGACGCTGCTCGAGGTGTCCCACGACGTCAACGCCGACGTCGTGCGCGCCCGTGGCGCCGACGCCGAGCGGCTGGGCTCCATCGACCGCGTCACCGCCGAACGGCACGGTGCGATCCGCGTCGGCACCCCCGCGGAGCTGCAGCAGGTCGCCCGGATCTTCGGCGCGATGGGGATGCACCCGGTGGGGTTCTACGACCTGCGCGACGCGTCGTCGTCCTCCGTGCCCGTCATCTCGACGGCGTTCCGACCGATCGACCGCGCCGAGCTGGCCCGCAACCCGTTCCGCGTCTTCACGTCCATGCTGGTGCCGTCCGACCGGCGGTTCTTCAGCGCCGACCTCCAGGCGCGGCTCGACACCTTCCTGACGAGGCGGTCGCTGTTCGGGCCCGAGCTGCTGGCGCTCGCGGACCGGGCGGAGGCCGACGGCGGCCTGTCCGCCGCCGACGCCGCGGAGTTCCTGCGCCTGGCCACCGCCGCGTTCGAGCTGGGGCGCGAGCCGGTCGACCAGGCCTGGTACCGGGAGCTGGAGGCCGTGTCCGCCGTGGCGGCGGACATCGGCGGCGTGCCGTCCACCCACATCAACCACCTCACGCCGCGCGTGCTCGACATCGACGACCTGTACGCCCGCATGGAGGCGCGCGGCATCACGATGATCGACGCCATCCAGGGCCCGCCGCTGTGGGAGGGGCCGGACGTGCTGCTGCGGCAGACGTCGTTCCGCGCGCTGGCGGAGCCGAGGACGTTCCGCACCCCGGACGGCGAGGTCGTGCAGGACTCCCTGCGCGTGCGGTTCGGCGAGGTCGAGGCGCGCGGGATCGCGCTGACCCGCGAGGGGCGGGCGCGGTACGACGCCGCCGTCGTGGAGGGCGCGACGCCCGACGTGTGGCGCCGCACCTTCCCGGACACCGAGGCCGGGCTCGCCCGGCAGGGCCTGGCGTACTTCACCTACGAGGTCGGCGACGGCGGGACCGTGACCCGCGAGCCGATCGTCTACGAGGACTTCCTGCCCCGCTCCGCCGCCGGGATCTTCCAGTCGAACCTCACCGAGGAGGGCTCCAAGGACGCCAGCCAGGCCGGCGAGGAGCGCGACGCCGACTGGATGGCCGGCGCCGTCGGCCGCGAGCTGTTCGACCCCTTCGACCTGTACGCCGCGCAGGTGGCGGCGTCGCGCGACCGCGCGGCCCACCGCCTCGGCGTCGACCCCACCCACCGTGAGAACTCCTCCACCCAGCAGGGAGCCCAGGCATGACTACCCAGACCTCCAGCACGCTCACGGCCGAGCTGCGCGACGCCGCGCTCGCGGCCCTGTCCCGCATTGGGGCCGACGTCCCCGCCGCCCCCGCCGGGGGCGGGCTGCCCGTCGTCTCGCCGCTGGCCGGCGAGGCGCTGCTGACCCTCCCGGAGGCGGGAGCGGCCGACGTCGATGCCGCGATCACCGCCGCCGCGGAGGCGTTCCGCACCTGGCGCTCCGTGCCCGGCCCGGTGCGCGGCGGCGTCGTGCGGCGACTCGGCGAGCTGCTCACCGAGCACAAGGCGGACCTGGCCGAGCTCGTGACCATCGAGGCCGGCAAGATCACCTCCGAGGCGCTCGGTGAGGTGCAGGAGATGATCGACGTCTGCGACTACGCCGTGGGCCTGTCGCGGTCCCTCGGCGGGCGCACGATGCCGTCCGAGCGCCCCGGCCACCGCCTCATGGAGCAGTGGCACCCGCTCGGCGTCGTGGGCGTCGTGAGCGCGTTCAACTTCCCGGTCGCGGTGTGGTCGTGGAACACCGCGGTCGCGCTGGTCTGCGGCGACACCGTGGTGTGGAAGCCGAGCGAGAAGACGCCGCTGAGCGCGCTCGCGTCGAATGCGCTGCTGCGCCGCGCGCTGGCGGAGGCGGGCTTCCCGGAGGCGGTGAGCCAGGTGGTGCTCGGTGCCCGGGACGCGGGCGAGGCGCTCGTCGCGGACCGGCGCGTCGCGCTGCTGTCGGCCACCGGCTCGGAGCGCATGGGCCAGCAGGTGGCGCCGGTCGTCGCCGGGCGCGGCGGCCGGTACCTGCTGGAGCTCGGCGGGAACAACGCGGCGGTCGTCGCGCCGTCCGCGGACCTCGACCTCGCGGTGCGCGGCATCGTCTTCGCCGCGGCCGGCACCGCCGGGCAGCGGTGCACCTCCCTGCGGCGGCTCATCGTGCACTCGTCGGTGGTCGACGACCTCGTCGCCCGCCTCGAGCCCGTCTACGCCGGGCTCCCGATCGGCGACCCGCGCGCCGACGGCACGCTCGTCGGGCCGCTCACCGACGCGGGCGCCCGCGACCGGATGCTCGCCGCCCTCGACGAGGCCCGGGCCGACGGCGGTACGGTCGTCGTCGGGGGAGCGGCGGTGGACGTCGACGGCGCACCGGGCGCCGCGTACGTCTCCCCCGCGCTGGTGCGGATGCCGGGGCAGACGGGCGTCGTGCGCCGGGAGACGTTCGCGCCGATCCTCTACGTGCTCACCTACGAGACGCTCGAGGAGGCCATCGCGCTGCACAACGACGTCCCGCAGGGGCTGAGCAGCGCGATCTTCACGCTCGACGTCCGCGAGGCGGAGACGTTCCTGTCCGAGGTCGGCTCCGACTGCGGCATCGTCAACGTCAACATCGGCACCTCCGGGGCGGAGATCGGCGGCGCGTTCGGCGGCGAGAAGTCCACCGGCGGCGGCCGCGAGTCCGGCTCCGACTCGTGGAAGCAGTACATGCGCCGCGTGACCAACACCGTGAACTACTCCACCGAGCTGCCCCTGGCCCAGGGCGTGAACTTCGGCTGACGCTCCCGTCGCGACGTGGCCATGACAGATGTCATGGCCACGTCGTGACACGCGACCCTGCAGGTCAGGGCGCCACGCGACGACGATCGAGGCATGACCTCGACGACCGGCTCGCACACCGCGAGCACCCCCGCGCTGAGCCTGCGCGGGCTGCGCAAGGAGTTCCCGTCGCCCTCCGGACCTGTCCGGGCGGTCGACGGCATCGACCTGGAGATCGCCCCCGGCGAGGTGGTGGCCTTCCTCGGCCCCAACGGCGCCGGCAAGACCAGCACGATCGACATGGTCCTCGGCCTGAGCGCCCCGACCTCCGGCACCGTGCAGGTGTTCGGCGCCGACCCGGCCGACGCGATCGCCGCCGGGCGCGTGGCCGCCGTCATGCAGACCGGCGGGCTGCTGCGCGACATCACCGTGGGGGAGACCGTCGCCCTCACCGCCGCGCTGTTCGGCCGCACCGGCTCGCCCCTGCCGTACCTGGAGCGCGCCGACCTCGCCGACCGCATGGTGGGCAAGTGCTCCGGCGGCCAGCAGCAGCGCCTCCGGTTCGCGATGGCGCTGGTCAGCGAGCCCGACCTGCTCCTCCTCGACGAGCCCACGACCGGCATGGACGTGGAGGGCCGCCGCGAGTTCTGGGCCGCCATCCGCGCCGACGCGGCCGCCGGCCGCACCGTCGTGTTCGCCACCCACTACCTGGAGGAGGCCGACACGTACGCGGACCGCGTCGTGCTGGTCAGCCAGGGCCGGGTCGTCGCCGACGGCTCCACCGCCGAGGTGCGGAGCCTCGCGTCCGGCC
Source organism: Isoptericola nanjingensis (assembly GCF_050311635.1). Classification (NCBI taxonomy): domain Bacteria; kingdom Bacillati; phylum Actinomycetota; class Actinomycetes; order Micrococcales; family Promicromonosporaceae; genus Isoptericola; species Isoptericola nanjingensis. Next base: position 414,242 of record NZ_JBNOZL010000004.1, read on the forward strand.
GCACGGTGAGCGCGCGGATCGACGACGAGGGCGAGCGCGCCGCCGTCGCCGCGCGCCTGCGAGCGATGCCCGCCGTGGACGCCATCGACCACCGCGGCGCCCGGCTCGTGGTGCGCACCCCCGACTCCGACGTCGTCGCCCGCTTCCTGCTGACGCAGACCCCCGCGCGCGACCTCGAGGTCGCGTCCGAGAACCTCGAGGACGCGTTCGTCGCCCTCACCGCCACCGCAGCCACGACCACGGACGGAGCCCACCGATGAGCGCCACCTCGACCCGGGGCACGACCTTGGGCACGACCTCGGGCACCGCTGCCGCCCCGGCGTCGCGACCGCGCCTCCGCACCTCGACCGCGGTGCGCGCCTACCTCGCCGTCGAGCTGCGGCGCTCGCTGCGCAACCGGCGCACCCTCATCTTCTCCATGGTCATGCCGCCCGTCCTCTTCCTCGTCTTCGGGCTGCAGGGCGACTACCAGGACCAGAGCACGGGCCACGGCAACGTCACCGCCTGGATCGCCGTGTCGATGGCGCTGTACGGGGCGATGGTCACCGCGACGGGCGGCGGGGCGAGCGTGTCCGTGGAGCGAGCGCAGGGCTGGACCCGGCAGCTGCGCCTGACGCCGCTGCGGCCCGCCGCCTACGTCGCGGTCAAGCTCGCCGGGTCGATGGTGCTGGGCGCCGCCTCCGTCCTGCTCACCCTCGTGGTGGCCGCGTTCACCGGGGCACAGATGGCGGCAGGCGCCTGGGTACTGTGCGCCGTGCTCGCCTGGGTGGGCTCGCTGGTCTTCGCCGCCTTCGGCCTGTTCATGGGGTACCTGCTGCCCGCGGAGAACGTCATGCAGATCCTCGGCCCGCTGCTCGCGCTCCTCTCCTTCGCCGGCGGCCTGTTCGTGCCGCTGGGCGACGGCTGGTGGGCCACCGTGGCGCAGTTCTTCCCGACGTACGGGCTGGCCGAGCTGGTGCACGCGCCCCTCGGCGGCGACCTCGGCGTCACGGCCGTCGTGAACGTCCTCGCCTGGGCGGCGATCTTCTCCGTCGGCGCCGCCTGGCGGTTCCGCAAGGACACGGCGCGGGTGTGAGCACGCGCTCCGCCGCCGCGCCGGGCGGCCGTGGCACGGTGGGGGACGTGACCTCGACATCCCCCACCGTGCCGCCCGCCGAGCCCGCGCGCGGTCTCGCGTCCGGCCCCGCGTCCCCGGGCGTGCCGCCCTGGACGAGGCGGCGCGTCGGCCTGTTCGTGTCGGTCGTCTGGGTCGTCTTCCTGGCGGAGCCGTTCACGGCGGCGCTCGACGCCGGGCCCCTCGCCCTGCGCGTCGTCGGCGTGCTCGGCGTGCTCGGCGTGGCCGTCATCTTCGCCGGGACCGTCCTCACGCTGCAGCGCCGTGGTCGGGTGCCACGCCGCACCGCCGTCGTGCTGGTCGTGGTGCAGGTCGCGTGCGTCGGCCTGTCGTGCCTCGCCGCACAGGAGCACGGCCTCGTGGGCCTCGTCTTCGTGTGCGTCACCGCGATCTACTCCCTCGGAGGGCGTGCCGCCCTGTGGATCGTGGCGGCGAGCATCGTGGTCATGCTCGTGCTGCCACGCGTGCTGCCCGGCTGGGCGACGGAGGACGGCAACGCCCTCGCCGTCGTCCTGGCGAGCGCTGCCGTCTACGGGTTCATGCAGGTCATCGACCGCAACCGACGGCTGATCGCCGCCCAGCAGGAGCTCGCCGACCTGGCCGTCGCCCGCGAGCGCGAGCGCATCGCCCGGGACATGCACGACGTCCTCGGCCACTCGCTCACGGTCATCTCCGTCAAGGCGGAGCTCGCGGCGAAGCTGCTGCGCGCCGCCGCCGCCGACCGTCCGGCCACGGCGCCCGAGGAACGTGCCACGAGCGAGGTGGCCGACATCCAGGACCTGGCACGCGGGGCGCTCGCGGACGTGCGCGGCATGGTCGCCGGGTCTCGGCAGGTGACCCTCGCCGGCGAGCTGGCCACGGCCCGCTCCGCGCTCGACGCGGCGGGGATCGAGGCGGACCTCCCGGGCGCCGTCGACGGCGTCCCCGCCGAGCACCGCGAGCTCTTCGCGTGGGTGCTGCGCGAGGGCACCACCAACGTGCTGCGGCACTCCGGGGCCGCCCGGGTCGTGGTGACCGTCGCGGCGGACCGCCTGGCCGTCGACGACGACGGCGGTGGCGGTCCGGAGGGCCGCACGGACGGCGGGAACGGGCTGACGGGACTCACGGCGCGGGCTCGGGACGCCGGCGCCGTGCTCGAGACCGGGCCGAGCCCGCTCGGAGGGTTCCGTCTCGCCGTCACGGTCCGTCCCGGACCAGGGCCGGGCGATGCCAGGATCGTCCCGTGATCCGACTGCTGCTCGCCGACGACCAGGCACTCGTGCGCGGAGCCCTCGCTGCCCTGCTCGACCTCGAGACCGACCTGGAGGTCGTGGCCCAGGTGGGGCGCGGCGACGAGGTGCTCGACGCCGCGCGGGCGTCCGCCGCCGACGTCGCCCTGCTCGACGTCGAGATGCCCGGCCTCGACGGCATCGCGGCCGCGGCGGCGCTGCGCCGTGAGCTGCCGGAGTGCCGCTCGCTCGTCGTGACCACGTTCGGCCGGCCCGGCTACCTGCGCCGCGCGCTCGACGCCGGCGCGAGCGGGTTCGTCGTCAAGGACACGCCCGCCGACCAGCTCGCCGACGCCGTCCGCCGCGTGCACGCCGGGCTGCGCGCCGTCGACCCCGACCTCGCCGTCGCGTCCCTGGCCGTGGGGGCGAGCCCGCTCACCGAGCGCGAGCGGCACGTGCTGGCGCTCGCGGCCGACGGCGGCACGGTCGCGCAGGTGGCGGCGGAGGCGTTCCTCTCCGAGGGCACCGTGCGCAACTACCTGTCGGCGGCGATGGGCAAGACCGGCGCGCGGACGCGGTCCGAGGCCGTGCGGATCGCGCAGGACAACGGCTGGCTCTGACCACCCCTGCGGGGCCGGCCCCGAGGGGGGTGACGAACCTGACCGCGGGGGCGCGGCGGTGGTTTGCGACAATGGGGGACGTGACTTCCACCCTCGATCCCGTCAGCACGCCCGCGTCCGGCGACCTCGGCACGGGCGAGCCCGCCGCCGAGCGCGTCCTGCCGCCGCTGCAGATCGGGCCGATCACCGTGGACACCCCGGTGGTGCTGGCGCCGATGGCCGGCGTCACCAACCGCGCGTTCCGCACCCTGTGCCGCGAGGCCGGCGCGTCGCAGGGCCACGACCCTGGGCTCTACGTGGCGGAGATGGTGACCAGCCGCGCCCTCGTGGAGCGGAACGTCGAGTCGCTGCGGATCGTGACCTTCGGCGACGACGAGACGCCTCGCTCCGCCCAGGTCTACGGCGTCGACCCGGCCACCGTCGGCGCCGCGGTGCGGATCATCGCCGGCGAGGACCGGGCCGACCACGTCGACCTCAACTTCGGCTGCCCCGTGCCCAAGGTGACGCGCAAGGGCGGCGGCTCGGCGCTCCCGTGGAAGCGGCAGCTCTTCACCGACATCGTGCGGGCGGCCGTCGAGGCGGCGGAGCCGCACGGCGTCCCGGTCACCGTGAAGATGCGCAAGGGCATCGACGACGACCACCTCACGTACCTCGAGGCCGGTCGCATCGCGGAGTCGCTCGGCGTCGCCGCGGTGGCCCTGCACGCGCGCACCGCCGCCGAGTACTACTCGGGCACCGCCGACTGGACCGCGATCGCGCGGCTCAAGGAGGAGGTGCGCAGCGTCCCCGTGCTCGGCAACGGCGACATCTGGTCCGCCGAGGACGCGCTGCGCATGGTCCGCGAGACCGGGGCCGACGGCGTCGTCGTCGGGCGCGGCTGCCAGGGCCGGCCGTGGCTCTTCGCCGACCTCGCCGCCGCGTTCCACGGCACGACGACGCGGGTGCGCCCCGGCCTGCGCGAGGTCGCCGACACGATCTACCGCCACGGCGAGCTGATGATCGACTACTTCGACGGCGACGAGGGCAAGGGGATGCGCGACCTGCGCAAGCACATGGCCTGGTATCTCAAGGGCTACGTCGTCGGGGGAGAGGCGCGGCACGCGCTCGCGATGGTCTCCACGCTGGCCGAGCTGCGCGAGCGCCTCGACGCCCTCGACCTCGAGCAGGGCTACCCGGGCGAGGACGCCGAGGGGCCACGCGGCCGCGCCGGCTCGCCGAAGCAGCCGCACCTGCCGTACGGCTGGCTCGACTCCCGCGAGCTCGACGCCGAGTTCGAGGCCAAGCTGCGCGAGGCCGAGCTGAGCGTCAGCGGCGGCTGACCCCGCGAGATAGAGAGGTCCCCTCGCCGAGATAGAGAGGGTGCGAACCGTGGTCGCCGCGGTTCGCACCCTCTCTATCTCGGCGAGGGGACCTCTCTATCTCGCGGATCAGGGCTCTCTATCTCGCGGTCAGGCGCGGAGCCAGACCGTGGTGTCGGCGGGGACGCGCGTCTGCGGGTCGGCGGAGCGGTCGGTCATGACCGGGCCGGAGGCGAGCAGCACCTCGGCGCCGCGGGGCAGGAGCACCGGCTCGGCGCCGAGGTTCGCCAGCACGACGACGTCCTGGTTGCGCAGCGCGACGACGTGCGTCGAGTCGGCCCAGGCGTCCAGCCACGCGAGCGCGCCCTGGCCCAGGCCCTCGGCCTTGCGCAGCGCGAGCGCGGCGCGGTACGTCTCGAACGTCGAGCCCGCGACGCCGTACTGCGCGTCGGCGGCGTAGCGCGCGAACGACGCGGGCTGCGGCAGCCACGGCTCGCCGGCGGGCCCGAAGCCGTAGCCGGGGGCGTCGGCCGCCCACGGCAGCGGCACGCGGCAGCCGTCGCGGCCCGCCTCGGCGCCGCCGGTGCGGAAGTGCCCCGGGTCCTGGCGGACCTCGTTCGGCAGGGAGGTGTGCTCGGGCAGGCCGAGCTCCTCGCCCTGGAAGAGGTAGGCGGACCCGGGCAGGCCGAGCATGAGCAGGCTGGCGGCGCGGGCGCGGCGCAGGCCGAGCTCCTCGTCGGGCTGCGGGTCGGTGGCGAAGACGCCGTTGACCTTGAGGGACGGGTCGGCGGAGCCGAGCCGCGACGGGTGCCGCACGACGTCGTGGTTGGACAGCACCCAGGTGGTGGGCGCGCCGACCTCGTCGTTCGCCCGGTACGACGCCTCGACGACGGTGCGCAGGGCGGCGGCGTCCCAGCCGGTGGTGAGGAACGAGAAGTTGAACGCCTGGTGCATCTCGTCCGGGCGCACGTAGCGGGCGAGGCGGCTGAGCGGCTCGACCCACGCCTCGGCGACGAGGCAGCGCTCGCCGTCGTACTCGGCGAGCACCCGGTGCCAGGCGCGGTAGATCTCGTGCACGCCGTCCTGGTCGAACATCGGGCCCTGGTTGCCGGCGCCCGTGGAGCCGTCCTCGGGGGCGCCGGGATCGGTCACGGCCGCGTCGTCGTCGGCGGCGTCGTCGGCCGAGCCGGCGACCATCTCCACGTGGCCGTCCCAGTCGGGCAGGCCGTCGGCCTTGATCATGCCGTGCGCGACGTCGACGCGGAACCCGTCCACGCCCCGGTCGAGCCAGAAGCGCAGCACGTCCTCGAACTCGGAGCGCACCTCGGGGTTGGTCCAGTCGAGGTCGGGCTGCGTCGAGTCGAACAGGTGCAGGTACCACTGCCCTGGCGCGCCGTCGGGCCCGGTGACGCGCGTCCAGGCGGGGCCGCCGAAGATCGACTGCCAGTTGTTCGGCTCCTGCGAGCCGTCGGCGCCGCGGCCGTCGCGGAACATGTACCGCGCGCGCTCGGGGGAGCCGGGGGCGGCGGTCAGCGCCTCCTGGAACCAGGCGTGCTGGTCGGAGGTGTGGTTCGGCACGAGGTCGACGATCACGCGGATGCCGCGGGCGTGGGCGCCGGCGAGCAGGTCGTCGAAGTCGGCGAGGGTGCCGAACAGGGGGTCGACGTCGCGGTAGTCGGCGACGTCGTAGCCCGCGTCGTTCTGCGGGGAGCGGTAGAACGGGGACAGCCAGACGGCGTCGACGCCGAGCGTCTCGAGGTGGTCCAGCCGCGCCGTCACGCCGGGGATGTCGCCGATGCCGTCGCCGTTCGCGTCGGCGAACGAGCGCGGGTAGACCTGGTAGATCACGGCGTCGCGCCACCACTGCCGCGCGTCGCCGCTCCCGGCGTGGACGACGGCGCCGGTGCGGAGCAGGCCGCCCGTGTCGTCACCTGTGTCGTCGGTCGACGTCGGGACGGGTGCGGGCTGGGTGGAGGTCATCGCTGGCTTCCTCACCTGATCGGGGTCGGGGTCGGCACGGTCGGTCGATCCGTGTCAGACCGTCGAGTGTAAGCGTTGCTGCAAGAGTTGCAGCAACGACCCCGAAAATGCGACCCCTCAGCCCTTCGGCGCGGCCCCCGTGGAGCCCCGCACGACCAGCTCCGGCGCGAACAGCAGCTCGGTGCGCGTGGCCCGCTCGCCCTGGATCTCGGTGAGGAGCGCGCTCACGGTGGCCCTCGCCATGGCCTCGACGGGCTGCCGGACGGTGGTCAGAGGCGGCTCGGTGAACGCGATGAGCGGCGCGTCGTCGTACCCGACGACCGAGACGTCGTCGGGCACCGACAGCCCGCGCGACCGCGCGGCCCGCACGGCGCCGAGCGCCATGAGGTCGGAGGCGCAGACGACGGCCGTGTGCCCGGCGTCGAGGAGCTCGGCGGCCGCGGCCTGCCCGCCCTCGAGCGTGTACAGGCTGGAACGCACGTGCTCCCGGGCTGCGGCCTCGTCGTCGGCCAGGCCGTGCCGCACGAGCGCGGCGAGGAACGCGGCGAGCTTGCGCCGCGAGGGGACGTACCGCTCGGGGCCGATCGCGAGGCCGATCGTGCGGTGGCCCAGGGTGACCAGGTGCTGCACCGCGACGTCCACGCTCGCGGCGTCGTCGGGCGAGACGAACGGCGCGTCGATCCCCGGCGCGTAGCCGTTGACCAGCACGATCGGCACGCCCTGGCTGCGCAGCATCGAGTAGCGGGTGTGGTCCGCGCGGGTGTCCGCGTGCAGGCCGGAGACGAAGACGATGCCGTCGACGGAGTGGTCCACCAGGGTGCTGACGTACTCGTCCTCGGTGGTGCCGCCCGGCGCCTGCGTGCACAGCAACGGCGTGTAACCGCGCTGCGCGAGGATCGACTCGATCGCCTGCGCGAAGGCCGGGAAGACCGGGTTGGTGAGCTCGGGGACGATGAGGCCGACGAGGCCCGCGGAACGGCCGCGCAGCACCGAGGGGCGCTCGTACCCGAGGACGTCGAGCGCGGCGAGCACGGCCTGCCGGGTGGAGCTGGCCACGCCCGGCTTGCCGTTGAGCACGCGGGACACGGTGGCCGTCGACACGCCTGCCTGCTCCGCCAGGTCGCTCAGTCGGGTTCGCACCCGAGGAATCGTAGGGGACACGGGACCTCCTCGTCCTGGGGTGGGACGCCGGCGGGTCGGCCGCCGGTCGCCTGCGCGTCGCCTCCTTGTTGCCGCGCGTTGCTGAAAAGTTATCGCAAGATCTTGCATACCGCTGCAACGGTCCGTACGTTGTGGGCATCAAGGGCCCCGCGACGAGCGCGTCGCGTGGGCCGTCCACCGATGACAGCTGGGAGTAACCACGATGCGAAGGAGCATCCTTCTCGCCTCGGCCCTGGCCACCACCCTGGCCCTGACGGCGTGCGGCAGCGGCGAGCCGAGCGGCGACTCGAGCGCGGACGCGGACGCGAGCGCCAAGCCCTCGGCCTCGGGCTCGCTGACGGTCTGGGTCGACGAGACACGCGAGGCCGCGGTGACGACGGCCGCCGAGGCGTACGAGGCGGAGTCCGGCGTCGACGTCGAGATCGTCCAGAAGAACTTCGAGGACATCCGCGCCGACTTCCTCGCGCAGGTCCCCACGGGCGAGGGCCCCGACATCACCGTCGGCGCCCACGACTGGCTCGGCGAGTTCACCGCGAACGGCGTCGTCGCGCCGATCGAGCTCGGCGACAAGGCGGGCGACTTCATCCCGGTGTCGGTGCAGGCGTTCACGCAGGACGGCCAGGTCTACGGCCTGCCGTACGCGATCGAGAACATCGCGCTCATCCGCAACACGGAGCTCGCGCCCGAGGCGCCGAAGACCTACGACGACATGGTCGCCGCGGGGAAGAAGGCCGGCACCAAGTTCCCGTTCCTCATCCAGTCGGACGGCGACAAGGGCGACCCCTACACGTACTACCCGTTCCAGACGTCGTTCGGCGCGCCGGTCTTCGAGCAGAACGACGACGGCTCGTACCGGCCGGAGCTCGCCCTCGGCGGCGAGAACGGCGAGGCGTTCGCCACGTGGCTCGGCGAGCAGGGCGACGAGGGCAACCTCAGCATCGACATCTCGTACGACATCGCGGTCGAGGCGTTCGCCAAGGGCCAGTCGCCGTTCGTCATCGGCGGTCCGTGGATGCTCGAGCAGTTCAAGGACCTCGACCTCGCCGTCGACCCGATCCCGGCGCCGGGCGACCAGCCCGCGCAGCCGTTCGTCGGCGTCCAGGGCTTCTACGTGAGCGCGCAGAGCAAGAACGCCCTGCTCGCGAACGACTTCCTCGTCAACTACATGTCGACGCCGGAGGCGCAGACGGCGCTGTTCGAGGCCGGCGGTCGCCCGCCGGCGCTGGTCGAGGCCGCTGACGCGGCGTCCGAGGACCCGCTGGTCGCGGGCTTCCGCGAGGTCGGCGCCTCCGCCGTGCCGATGCCGTCCATCCCGGAGATGGGCTCGGTCTGGTCCTTCTGGGGTGTCACCGAGGCGAGCATCATCTCGGGCAAGGCCGACGACCCGGTCAAGGCCTGGAACAAGATGGTCTCCGACATCGAGGGTGCGCTCGGCTGATGTCGCGTGCCCGCTACAAGGGCGCCGAGGCCGGCTCCGGGACGTTCTCCGGAGCCGGCTTCGCCGTCAAGCTCGTGCTCATCGCGCTCGTGGACGCGCTCGGCGTCTTCGGCGTCCTCGCCGCGTGGCGTGCCGGGTCGTGGGGGATCCTCGCGGCCATGGTGGCGCTGCTCGTCGCCGCGAACTGGGTGTACTTCACCAAGCGCGCGCTGCCGCTGAAGTACATCCTGCCGGGGCTGGCGTTCCTGCTCGTCTACCAGGTGTACGTCGTCGGCTACACCGGCTACGTGGCGTTCACCAACTACGGCGACGGCCACAACTCCACCAAGGAGCAGGCGGTCGACGCCCTCCTGGTGCAGAACGAGCGTCGCGTCGAGGGCTCGCCCGCCCTGCCGCTGACGGTCGTCGAGGACGGGGACGGCGAGCTCGGCTTCGCCGTCGTCGAGGACGGCGCCGCGGAGGTCGGCACCGCCGAGGAGCCGCTCGTGGCCGCTCCTGACGCGACGATCGACGCCGGCGCGGTGACCGAGGTGCCGGGCTGGACGGTGCTCGACCGCGCGACCGTGCTGCAACGGCAGGACGAGGTCACCACGCTGCGGGTGCCGGTGTCCGACGACGCCGCCGACGGCTCGGTGCGCACCCAGGACGCCCGGACGGGCTACGTCTTCCAGCCGGTGCTGGAGTACGACGAGGCCGCCGACACGATGACCGACACGTCGACCGGCGTGGTGTACACGCCGAACGACGACGGGCAGTTCGAGTCCGCCGACGGCGAGACGCTGCCCGTCGGCTGGCGGGTCACGGTGGGCTTCGAGAACTTCGCGACGGCGTTCGGCGACGAGCGGTACGCGGGCCCCTTCGTCAAGATCCTGCTGTGGACGTTCGCGTTCGCGGTGCTGTCCGTGGTGACGACGTTCGCGCTGGGCATGTTCCTCGCGATGGTCTTCAACGACCCGCGCCTGCGGGGGCGCAAGGTCTACCGGACCCTGATGATCCTGCCGTACGCGATGCCGGGGTTCCTCGCGGCCCTGCTGTGGTCCGGCATGCTCAACAAGAGCTTCGGCGTGATCAACCAGGTGCTGCTCGGCGGGGCCGCGATCCCGTGGCTCACGGACCCGTGGCTGGCGAAGCTGTCGGTGCTCGGGGTCAACCTCTGGCTCGGCTTCCCGTACATGTTCCTCATCTGCACGGGGGCGCTGCAGTCGCTGCCGGGCGACGTGTACGAGGCGGCCCGCATCGACGGCGCGGGCAAGTGGCGCACGTGGCGCTCGATCACGATGCCGCTGCTGCTGGTGGCCACGGCCCCGCTGCTCATCTCGAGCTTCGCCTTCAACTTCAACAACTTCACCCTGATCAAGATGCTGACGGGCGGCGGGCCGCGGTTCGACGACGCGTCGGTGCCGCTCGGGCACACGGACATCCTCATCTCGATGGTCTACAACGTGTCCGGGCTCGACGGCTCGGCGCCGCGCGACTACGGCCTCGCGAGCGCGCTGTCCATCGTGATCTTCGTGGTGGTCGGGGTCATCTCCGCCATCGCGTTCCGCCAGACCCGCAAGCTCGAGGAGCTGAGCTGATGACGACGTCGACCGACCGCGCGGGCTCGCGCCGTGGGACCGCGGCGCCGGGCACGGGGCAGCAGGTGCTGCGGCACCGCATGAAGCCGGGCCGCTGGGCCCGGGAGCTGGGCTGGCGGCACGTCGTCGGAGTGCTGGCGGTGCTGTACGCCGTCTTCCCGATCGTCTACGTGGTGTCCGCCTCGCTGTCGCCCACCGGCACCCTCACCGGGTCGAACGAGCTGTTCGCGCAGGTCAGCGGCGTGAACTACGCCGAGCTGGGCGACACCAGGTTCTGGACGTGGATGGGCAACACGCTCGTCATCGGCGTCGCGACGGCCGTGGGCACGGTGCTCATGGGTGCGGCCGCGGCGTACGCGTTCTCGCGCTTCCGGTTCGCCGGACGCCGCCTCGGCCTCACGTCGCTGCTGATCATCCAGATGTTCCCGCAGATGCTCGCGTTCGTCGCGATCTTCCTGCTGCTCATCTCCCTCGGCGAGGTCGTCCCGGCGCTGGGCCTGAACTCCAAGCTCGCGCTGATCTGCGTCTACCTCGGTGGCGCGCTGGGCGTGAACACGTTCCTCATGTACGGGTTCTTCAACACCGTGCCGCGGGAGCTCGACGAGGCGGCCAAGATCGACGGCGCCTCGCACGCCCAGGTGTACTGGACGATCATCCTGCGCCTCGTGACGCCGATCCTCGCCGTCGTGGCGCTGCTGAGCTTCATCAGCACGTTCGGCGAGTTCATCATCGCCCGGGTGGTGCTCCAGTCGGAGTCGAACTGGACGCTCGCGGTGGGGCTGTACGGCTGGGTGTCGTCGCTGCTCGAGGCCAACTGGGGCCTCTTCGCGGCGGGTGCCGTCCTGTCGGCGATCCCCGTGCTCGCGCTGTTCCTCTTCCTGCAGAAGTACATCGTGGGCGGCCTGACGGCGGGCTCCGTCAAGGGCTGACGGGCGGCCGCCGCGAGGTTCGCGCGGATCGACCTGCGATCCACCCGCGATCCTTGTGGCGGCCGTCACAGCACGGTCCTAGCCTGGGCGTCATGACCGACGACTCGCGCTCCTACTCCCCGGACCTCGCGCGGCTCACCGACGCCGCCGACGACTCGTTCTCCGTGCGCCGTGCGTACGGCGAGCCCTACGAGCACCAGGGCCAGCTGATCATCCCCGTCGCCAAGGTGTGGGGCGGCATCGGCACCGGCTCCGGCGGCGGCGCGGGCAACGGGTCCGCGAACGGCGCCGGCACCGGGTCGGGCAGCGGCTCCGGCCGCGGCACCGGCCAGGGCAAGGGCGACGGCAGCGCCCCGGGCTGGCGCCGGTCGTTCAGCGTCGGCTCGGGCGGGGCCGACGCCGCCTCCGACGAGTCCACCGCCACGACGGAGGCCGCCGACGCGCCGCGCGGCAGCGGGTCCGCGCGCGGCGACGCGTCGGGCGAGGCGCAGGGCGACGCCAAGGGCGAGCTGCAGGGCGAGGCCCACGGCGAGGGGCACGGCGAGGGCGGCGGCGGAGGCGGCGGCTACGGGCTGCGCGTCAAGCCGCTGGGCGTCTTCGTGGTCTCGGCCGAGGGAACGCGCTACCAGCCGGTGCTGGACCTCAACAGGGTGATCCTCGGCGGTCAGGTCGTCGGGATCGCCATCGCGCTCGCCGCCGGGTGGGCGATCGGGCGCCGCCGCCACTGACCGTCGTCCCGCGTCGGTCGGGCGGGCAGCCCGCCGGACCGACGAGAGGACGACATGACCACGCACGCCACCCCGACCACCGCTCCGAGCACCGCCCCGGGCGCCGTCCGCGCCCTCCTGGACGCGCCCCACCACGACGGCTCCGCGCTGTTCGCCCCGACCGCGACGCCGGCGCTCGGCGACGAGGTCACCGTGCGCGTGCGGGTGCCGAAGGGGGCGGGCGTGCGCGACGTCCGCATCCGGACCGTGCGCGACGGCGAGCCCCGCCTGCTGCCCGCCCGCCGCGACGGCGGCGACGCGCACGAGGACTGGTACGCGGCCGACGTCGTCGTGCACCACCCGGTGACCTCGTACCGCTTCTTCCTCGACGTGCCGGGCGGCTACCGGTGGCTCGACGGGCGCGGGGTGCACGACCGCGAGGTGCCCGACGCCGCGAGCTTCCGCCTCACCACCCACGCGCCGGCGCCCGGGTGGCTGCGTGACGGGCTCGCCTATCAGGTCTTCCCCGACCGCTTCGCGCGCTCCGCAGCGGCCGACGGCCGGGACGTCCCGGGATGGGCCGTGCCCGCCGCGTGGGACGACGAGCCCGCCGGCTCCGGGCCGCTGGCCGGCACGCAGCTCTTCGGCGGCGACCTCGACGGCGTCGCCCTGCACCTCGACCACCTCCAGGCGCTCGGCGTGCGCACCCTCTACCTGACGCCGGTCTTCCCGGGCCGGTCGAACCACCGCTACGACGCGGCGACCTTCGACCACGTCGACCCGCTGCTCGGCGGCGACGCCGCGTACGCGCGCCTGGCCCGGGCCGTGCACGACCGCGGGATGCGCCTCATGGGCGACGTGACGACCAACCACACCGGAGACGGGCACGAGTGGTTCGCCCGGGCGCTCGAGGACCCGGCCTCGCCCGAGCGCGGGCTGTACCTGTGGGACGACGGCGGGCCCGACGTCGTGCGGCCGGACGGCGGGGACCCGTACGTCGGCTGGCTCGGGCACGGGTCGCTGCCCAAGCTCGACTGGGCGGCCGACGAGACGTGGCGGCGCATGGTCACCGGGGAGGACGCCGTGATCGCCCGGTACCTGCGCGAGCCGTTCGCCCTCGACGGGTGGCGCGTGGACGTGGCCAACATGACCGGGCGGCGGGGGAGCGCGGACCGCACGCACGCCGTCGCGCGGGCGCTGCGCGAGCGCATCCTCGCGGAGCGTCCCGACGGCGCGCTGGTCGCCGAGCACTTCCACGACGCCGCCGGGGACCTCGCCGGCGACGGGTGGCACGCGACCATGAACTACGCGGGGTTCACGCGCCCGGCCTGGTCGTGGCTGGTGCCCGAGGGCTCGGACGTGTCCTTCCTCGACCTTCCCGTGCCGGTGCCGCGCCGTCCGGCGGCCGCCATGGTGGAGACGATGCGCGAGGTCGCGGCCCTGGTGCCCTGGCAGGTGGCAGCCACGCAGTGGAACATGCTGGGCTCGCACGACACGCCGCGGCTGCGCTCGATCGTCGGCTCGCGGGAGCTGGTCGAGGTCGCGGCGACGCTGCTGTTCACCTACCCGGGCGCGCCGGTCGTGTTCGCGGGCGACGAGGTGGGCGCCACCGGCACGAACGGGGAGCACGCCCGCACCACGATGGCGTGGGACCAGGCCGCGCGCGGCGGCGGCCCGCGGTGGGACGCCGCGACGCTGGACGTCTACCGGAGCCTGTCCGCGCTGCGCTCGTCGTCCGGCGCCCTGCGCGACGGCGGCCTGCGCTGGGCCGCCGTGCACGACGACGCCGTGGCCTACCTGCGCGAGACGCCTCACGAGCGCGTGCTCGTGGTGCTGGCCCGGGCGCCGTGGCCGGGCGTGCGCCTGCCGGGACACCTGCTCGCGCCCGGCGCGGAGCCGGAGGTGCTGTACGGCGGCCTCCCCGTGCGCGCGACAGCGGACGGCCTGGCCGTCGACGGCGACGGGCCGGGCGTCGCCGTCGTCCGCCTCGCCTGACGGCGACCATGCACCTGTGCACCCTCTGAGCGCTCAGAACGTGCACAGGTGCATGGTCCGCGCGGGCGGTCGTGGCAGCATCGGAGCGTGCCCCACGACCTGGACCGTGACCTGGACCGCATCGCCGTCATCTCCGACGTCCACGGCAACCTCGGCGCGCTGGAGGCCGTGCTCGCAGACGTCGGGGCCCGCGGCATCACCCGGGTGGTCAACCTCGGCGACGACGCGGGCAAGGGGCCGCGGGGCAGCGCCGTCGTCGACCTCCTGCGCGAGGTGTGCGAGGCGGACGTCCGCGGCAACTGGGACGACTTCCTGCCGCACCTCGAGGACGATGCGCCGGCGGAGATGGTGTGGTGGCGCGACGAGCTGCGACCGGACCAGCTCGCGTGGCTCGGCGACAAGCCCTTGAGCCATGACTTGCTGCTGTCGGGACGCCGCGTGCGGCTGTTCCACGCGTCGGCCACGAGCGTGCACACGCGCGTGCACTTCCACCACACGCCGGAGGAGTTCGCAGGCATGTTCGCCGCGACAAACCTCACCGGGCCGGGGCCGGAGCCCGCGGTCGTGGGGTACGGCGACGTGCACGACGCGTACCTCCAGACGCGGCACGGCCGCACGCTGTTCAACACCGGGAGCGTGGGCAACCCGCTGGACGACCCGACCCCGGTGTACGTGATCCTCGAGGGCGTGCCGGACTCTCCGGACCCTGCGCCGTTCGGCGTCCAGCACGTGCGCGTGCCCTACGACGTCGAGACCGAGCTCGCCGTCGCGCGCGAGCGGGGCATGCCCCGGTACGCGGAGTGGGAGCAGGAGCTGCGGACGGCGGTCTACCGCGGTCGGGTCGTCGCGGCGTCGTGAGTCGGGGCGTCGGCGGGGCTCGCTAGGCTGCCCCCGTGCAGACGTTCGAGCAGGGCGCATTCGACGCCGACGTGCTGGGTCCGGCGGCGCGCCCGGACACGGGCGAGGAGTGGCTCGGCTCGTACACGGACCAGGACACCGAGCGCTGGTACCCCGAGCCGCCCAAGTCGAAGCACCGGACGGCGTTCGAGCGCGACCGCGCCCGCGTCGTGCACTCCTCGGGTTTGCGTCGTCTGGGTGCGAAGACGCAGGTGCTGGGGCCCGGCAGCGACGACTTCGTGCGCACGCGGCTGACGCACTCGCTCGAGGTGGCCCAGGTGGGGCGGGAGATGGGGCGCGCGCTCGGCTGCGACCCGGACCTCGTGGACACCGCGTGCCTCACGCACGACCTCGGCCACCCGCCGTTCGGGCACAACGGCGAGCGGGCGCTCGCCGAGGTCGCGGAGGGCATCGGCGGCTTCGAGGGCAACGCGCAGACGTTGCGGCTGCTCACGCGGCTGGAACCCAAGATCTTCGCCGGCGACGGCTCGCCGCGGGGCCTCAACCTCACGCGCGCGAGCCTGGACGCCAGCGTGAAGTATCCCTGGGCGTTCGGCACCGGCCCCGCGCGCCCGGACGGCGCCCCGACGCCGAAGTTCGGCGTCTACCCGGACGACCGGCCGGTCTTCAAGTGGCTGCGGCGCGGGGCGCTCGGCAGCCGGGTGCGGTGCATGGAGGCGCAGGTCATGGACCTCGCCGACGACATCAGCTATTCGGTGCACGACGTCGAGGACGCGGTCGTGGGCGGCCGGCTCGACCTGCGGGTGCTCGACGACGCGGACGAGCGGGCGCGCGTCGCCGCGCACGTGCGCGCCTGGTACGGGAGCTGGCACGAGCCCGACGCGATCGACGCGGCGCTGTGCCGGCTGCGCGACACCGGCTACCTGGTGACGGACTTCGACGGCTCCCGCCGGGCGCTCGCCCGGCTCAAGGACGCGACCAGCCAGCTCATCGGCCGGTTCAGCGGGGCGGCCCAGGACGCGACGCGCGAGGTGTTCGGCGACGGCCCGCTCACCCGCTACGTGGCGCGGCTCGTCGTGCCGCAGGAGACGGCGGACGAGATCCTGGCGCTCAAGGGCGTCGCGGTCGCCTACGTCATGGCGCCGCGCGAGTCCGAGCCGGTGTACGGCGCCCAGCGCGAGATCGTCGGCGAGCTCGTCCACGTCCTGGCCGACCGCGCCCCCGACGTCCTGGAGACGCCGTTCGCCGCCGACTGGCGCGCCGCGGCCGACGACGATGCGCGGCTGCGCGTCGTCGTCGACCAGGTCGCGTCGCTCACCGACGTCTCGGCCCTGCAGTGGCACGAGCGGCTCGTGCGGCAGGACTGACTCCGTCGGTCGTCAGGACTGCTCGGCCATCCACGCGTCGCTGGCGCGCTGGACGTCCTCGGACGTGACGTCGTCGGCCACCTGGGCGAAGAACCACCGGTGCCCGGCCGGGCAGCGCACGGCCGCCTGCCGGAAGCCCGGGAACCAGTCGCCGGGCTCCTGCGTGCTCGTCGCGCCCGCGGCGACCGCACGGGCGTGCGCGGCGTCGGCGTCGTCCACGTTCAGCGTGAACGAGCCGGTGGTCGGGCCGTCCGGCTCGGGCGCCACCGCCCCCTCGGCCGGGAACGCGGCGGCGACGGTGAACGTGGACGAGCCGGCGGCGGTGGAGATCCGCAGGTCGGAGTGGATGATCGCGTCGCCCGCGGTGATGGTGTCGATCACCTCGGCGCCCAGGCCGGCGACGTAGAAGTCGATGGCGGCGCGCGGGTCGGCGACCGTGAGGTTCGGGTGCAGCGGTGACAGGTCCATGGCTCTCCCTCCAGCGTGCGTCCGGGCGGTCCCGGCGTGCGTTCCCATGCTGGTGTCGGCGGGTGGGTGCAGTCTTGGAGGAATGCGACAGGTGTTCGAACAGCGCCCGACGGCGACCACCCGCGGGCTGGTCGACCCGGCCGCGGCCCGCGGCGGGTTCACGCTCGTGCGCCTCGACCCGGCGCCCGACCTGGCGGACCTGGTGGAGCGGCACTGGGTGGTCCGCTGGGACCTGCCGCCCGGGGCCGAGTTCACGCAGGTCGTGATCCCGCACCCCAACGCCAACGTGGTGGCCGAGGTCGACGGGTTCGCCGTGCACGGGATCCCCGGCGGACTGTTCTCGCGGACGCTGCGGGGATCGGGCGCGGTGCTGGGCACCAAGCTGCGCCCGGGCGCGCTGCGGGTGCTGCTCGGAGGTCCGGACGTCCTGCGCGCGGGCCTCGTCGCGCCGGCCGCCGCCGCGCTGTCGGGCACGCGCGGACCGACCGCGCACGACGTCGAGGCCGCCGGCCGCCGGGCGGTGGACGCCGCGCGGGCGGGCGACGACGCCGCGGCGGTCGCGGCCGTCACCCCGGTGCTGCGGGCCGCGGCCGCCGGGTGCCGGACGCCGCGGTCGGCGCTCGCCCTCGACCGCGTCGCCCGCGTGCTCGGCGCGGTGGTCGCGGGGGAGCTGGGTCCGGACGCCGGGGTCGCGGACCTCGCGGACCTGGTGGGCACCACGCCCCGCTCGCTGCAGCGGCTCTTCGCCGACTGGGTCGGCGTCAGCCCCAAGTGGGTGCTGCAGCGCCACCGGGTCCACCTCGCCGCGGACCTGGTCGCCGCCGACCCCGGCCGCCCTCTCGCCGAGGTCGCCGCCGCCGTCGGCTACTACGACCAGGCGCACCTGAGCGCCGACTTCGCGCGCGCCCTCGGGACGCCGCCGGCCGCCTACGCCCGCCGGTGCGCCGCCTCCCGCGCAGCGCTCGCGGCGGCCCTCGGTCCCGCCGCCCGCCCGGCCCCGGGGATCTCCGACCTGGTCGCCGCCGGGCGCGCATAGACTCAGGGCCGTGGCGGGACTGATCAAGCGCGAGGACGTGGAGGCTGTACGCGAACGCGCACGGATCGAGGAGATCGTCTCCGCCCACGTCACCCTCAAGCCCGCCGGCGTCGGCTCCCTCAAGGGTCTGTGCCCCTTCCACGACGAGCGCACGCCGTCGTTCCACGTCCGGCCGGGCGTCGGGCGCTGGCACTGCTTCGGCTGCGGCGAGGGCGGCGACGTCATCTCGTTCGTCCAGAAGATCGACGGGATGGGGTTCACCGACGCCGTCGAGTTCCTCGCCGACCGCGCGGGCGTGCAGCTGCGCTACGAGGACTCCCGCACCGGCGCCGCCGCCGACCGCGGCCCGCGCGAGGAGCCGGGCAGGCGGCAGCGCCTGATCGAGGCGCACAAGGTGGCCGCAGAGTTCTACTCCGAGCAGCTCTTCGGCCCGGGGGCGCAGGCCGGGCGGGCGTTCCTCGCCGAGCGCAGCTTCGACCGCGCCGACGCCGAGCACTTCGGCGTGGGCTACGCCCCGACCGGCTGGGACGCGCTGCTGCGCCACCTGCAGGGACGGGGCTTCACGCAGCCGGAGCTCGTCGCGTCCGGGCTGGTCAGCCAGGGCCAGCGCGGCATCTACGACCGGTTCCGCGGCCGCCTCGTGTGGCCCATCCGCGACGTCACGGGAGCGGTGATCGGCTTCGGCGCGCGCCGCCTGTACGACGACGACCAGGGGCCGAAGTACCTCAACACCCCCGAGACGTCGCTCTACAAGAAGTCCCAGGTCCTGTACGGGATCGACCTGGCCAAGAAGTCGATCGCGCAGGGCAAGCGCGTCGTGATCGTCGAGGGCTACACGGACGTCATGGCCGCCCACCTGTCCGGGGTGGACTCGGCGGTGGCGACCTGCGGCACCGCGTTCGGCGGCGACCACGCCAAGGTGGTGCGCCGGCTGCTCGGTGACACCACGGCCGGCGGCGGCCTGCAGCTCGCGTCGGGGGCCTCGCTGGGCGGCGAGGTGATCTTCACGTTCGACGGCGACGCCGCCGGGCAGAAGGCCGCCGTGCGCGCGTTCGGCGAGGACCAGCGGTTCCACGCCCAGACCTTCGTCGCCGTCGAGCCCGGCGGCATGGACCCGTGCGAGCTGCGCATGGCCCGCGGCCCCGAGGCCGTGCGGGCGCTGGTCGACGGGCGCCAGCCGCTCTTCGAGTTCGTCATCCGCACCACGCTCGACACGTTCGACCTCGACACGGTCGAGGGGCGCGTGGGGGCGCTGCGCGCGGCCGCGCCGCTGGTCGCCGGGATCCGCGACCGGTCGATGCAGCTCGGGTACTCACGCTCCCTCGCGCGCTGGATCGGCATCGACACGGAGGACGTCCGCCGGGAGGTCGCCCGGGCCGCCACCGCGCCGTCGCGCGGCTCGCGCCAGGACCAGCGCCAGGACCAGCGCCGGGACGCGCGCCCCGAGCCCGAGGCGGTCCCAGCGACGCCCGTCCTCGCCGCGCCCGACCCGCGCGACCCGGTGGCCCGGCTGGAGCGACAGGCGCTGATCGTCGTCCTGCAGTACCCGCAGCACGTGCCGGCGTCGTTCGACGAGCTCGGGGAGGACGCGTTCGGCGTCCCCGCCTGGCGCGCGGTGCACGACGCCGTGCGCGCCGCGGGCGGAGTCGCGGCCGGCCGTGAGGTGGGCGGTGGCCGGTGGGTGGAGACCGTGACCGAGCAGGCGCCCGAGACGGTCGTGCCGCTGGTCACGGAGCTCGCGGTCGCGCCCGTGCCCGAGGACCGCGAGGCGGTCATCGGGGCGTACGTGGCCGACGTCGTGCGCGCCCTCGTGGACCTCGGCCTCACGCGCCGGATCGCGGACGCGAAGAGCCGCCTGCAGCGGCTCGACCAGGAGAAGGACCCGGCGGCCTACCAGCAGGCGTTCACCGACCTGCTCGCCATCGAGCAGCAGCGACGCACGCTGCGGGAGCGCAGCGAGTCCTGACGTCCTCCCTGGACGGTCACAGGCTCCTCGTCAGGAACAGCGAGTCGCCGTGGACGGCGTCCGGCTCCGCGCGGCCGGACGCCACGAAGCCCACCTCGGCCAGCACCCGCGGCCTCCGTCGCGACGCCGTCATCTGGTCGAGCGTGGGCCGGCCCGCCTCGTCGAGGCGTCGGTGCGGCGGGACGCGCTCTTCCCACAGCTGGCGCTGGACGATCGCCTCCGCGACGCGCCACGGGCGAAGGAGCAGCCGGTCGGTCTCGAGCACGGTCTGCGGCCTCCGCGCCGACAGGACTCCCGTCCGCCGACCGTAGCGGCCGGCGGACGGGAGCCCGGACATCACCTCAGGTGCCGCGCGAAGAACCGCCCCGCGTCCTCGCCGGCGTACGCCGGGACGCCGGTGTGGCCGCCCAGGTTGGCCTGCAGCGTCTTCTCCGTCGAGCCGAAGGCGTCGAACAGGTCCAGGGCCGCCTGGCGGTCGTTGCCCTCGTCGTCCCACTGCAGCAGCACGTGCACGGGGATCGTGACGCGTCGCGCCTCCTCGAACGTGGCCCGGGGCACGTAGCTCCCGGCGAAGAGCCCGGCCGCGACGACGCGGGGCTCGACCACCGCCAGCCGGACGCCGACGGCGATCACGCCGCCCGAGTACCCGACGGGCCCGCCGAGCTCGGGCAGGGCGAGGAGCGCGTCGAGAGCGCGCCGCCATTCCGGGACAGCCTGGTCGACCAGCGGGAGGACGAGCCGGTCGACGACGTCGTCGGAGACCGGCTCGCCGGCCGTGAGGGCCGTCCGCAGGTCCGCTCGCGCCTGGTCGGCGCCGGGGAGCGGCGGCCGGCCGCCGCTGCCGGGTCCCTCCAGGGCGACCGTCGCGATGCCGTCGGACGCGGCGTGCCGGGCGCGACCCACCAGCCGGGGGTACATCCGGTCCGTGCCGAGTCCGCCGGGCTGGCCGAGCAGGATCAGGGGAGCGGGGTCCGACG
The DNA here is from genome assembly GCF_050311635.1 of Isoptericola nanjingensis. Classification (NCBI taxonomy): domain Bacteria; kingdom Bacillati; phylum Actinomycetota; class Actinomycetes; order Micrococcales; family Promicromonosporaceae; genus Isoptericola; species Isoptericola nanjingensis. The sequence goes on from NZ_JBNOZL010000004.1 coordinate 434,941, forward strand.
ACGTGGCGGACGGCGGCGTCCAGAGGATGCCGGGGATGCCGTCGAGGGTGAAGCGGCGCTCGAGGACGCCGTCGTCGAGCTGCTGCTCGGCGGTGAAGGCCAGCGCGGCGCCCGGTGTCGAGCCCGGTGTCGAGCTGGGTGTGACGTTCATGGTCGTGCCTCTCGGGAGTGCTGAGCGAACGGCGCTCCCGGACGACCTATCGCCCGACCATGACTCCGCGGAGGAGCACCTGTGTCGATACGTTCACCGGTACCACCTCCTTGCTCCGACTCGCACGGCCTCCGGCAGGCTAGCAGCGGCCGCCGCGTCCCCTCCAGGCGTTTTCGGTGCCGTTCCGGCCGCGGCGTCCGCGGCACGGGGGTGGACTCCTCCCGCCCTGCCGCGAGGGGTCAGGCGGCGGCCTCGGCGCGGGCGCGGCGCTCGCGGGCCGACTGCAGGTCGGCGGGCATGAGCGCGGCGAGCACCACCAGCACCACGGCCACGGCCACCAGGAGCACGAAGACGAGGTGGATCGCGGACATCAGGCCCGGGCCCACCGGCGTGCCGTCCGGGCCGAGGGTCGTGCGCGCGTTGACGATCGCGCCGCAGACGGCGACGCCCACGGCGGAGCCGAGAGAGCGCGCGAACATGTTGGTGCCCGTCACCGCGCCGCGCTCGGTGAACGACGCCTGCGACTGCGCGGCGATGAGCGTGGGTACGGCGGTCAGGCCCATGCCCGCGCCGATGACGAAGCACGCGCCCGCGACGGCGACCACCGACGAGCCGGACGCGAGCAGCAGCGTGAGCGCCGTGCCCACCACGACGAGCGACGTACCGATCATCGCCGTGTACCGGAAGCCGATGCGCAGGTAGAGGCGGCCCGCGTTGGACGCGGAGAGCGGCCAGCCCACGGTCATCGCGGCGAGCGCGAAGCCCGCGACGAGCGGTCCGGTGCCCAGCACGCCCTGGGCGTAGATCGGCACGTACGTCGACAGGCCGAGCACGACGACGCCCACGAGCAGCGAGACCGCGGTCGACACGCCCACCACCCGGCGGCGCAGGATGGCGAGGTCCACGATCGGGTGCCTCGTGCGGCGCGCCTGCACGCCGAACGCGGCGAGCAGCAGCACCGCGACGGAGAAGACCACGACCGACGGCAGCGAGCCCCAGCCCCACCGCGTGCCGCCCTCGAGGAGGCCGAGCAGCAGCATCGTGCTGCCGCCCGCGAGGAGCGCGGCGCCGAGGTAGTCGATCGGCTCGCGCTCGCCGGTGCGCGGGGCCTCGTGGTACCGGCGGGCCAGCATCCAGGCGGCGAGCGCGCACAGCGGGATGTTCACCCAGAAGATCCAGCGCCAGCTCGTGAACTGGGAGAACACGCCGCCGAGCGTCGGCCCGACGACGGCGGAGATCGCCCACACGGACGCGAGGTAGCCCTGGGTCTTCGCCCGCTCCTCCAGCGTGTAGATGTCCGCGGCGATCGTCATCGACACCGGCATGACGGCCCCCGCGCCGAGCCCCTGCACCACACGCCCGGCGATCAGCACGCCCATCGTCGGGGCCGCGCCGGCGAGCACCGACCCCGCGAAGAACAGCGCGACACCGACGAGCATCAGCCGCTTGCGGCCGAGCACGTCGGCCAGCCGCCCGAACACCGGGGTGCTCACGGCCTGGGCGAGCAGGTACGTGGAGAACAGCCAGGGCAGCTGGTCGAACCCGCCCAGCTCTCGCGCGATGGTCGCCGACGCCGTGGCGATGATCGTGGCGTCGAGCGCGACGAGCGCCGTCGAGAGCATCAGCGACAGCAGAATGGGGCCGCGCTCGGAGCGCAGGCCGACAGAGACATGACCGGTCGTGGGCACGTGAGGCACAAGCCCGCAGGCCGTGGCGGGTATTCCCGGTACCCGCCGGTCGACTGCGAGAGACTGGGGGCGTATCCCCACGATCTCGAAGGACGCCCCGTGACCCTGCCCGGCCTCTCCGCCACCCCGCTGTACCTCGACTGCGACACCGGTGTCGACGACTCGCTCGCGCTCGCCTACCTGCTCGCCTCGCCCGAGGCCGACCTGGTCGGTGTCGGGAGCGTCAGCGGCAACATCGACGCCCGGCAGGGCGCCGTCAACACGCTCGACCTGCTGGCGCTCGCGGGCCGGCCCGACGTCCCTGTCGCCGTGGGGGCCCATGACCCGCTGGCGGGCAGCTACGACGGCGGCGCGCCGTCGGTGCACGGCCGCAACGGCGTGGGTGACGTCGCGCTGCCGCCGTCCGGGCGGGAGGTCGCGGGGGAGTCGGCGGTCGAGCTGCTGCTCCGCCTGTCGCACGAGCACTCCGGCGCCCTGCGCGTCGTCGCCGTCGGTCCGCTCACCAACCTCGCCCTCGCGCTCCGCGCCGACCCGACGCTCCCGGCGCGTGTCCGGGACCTGACGATCATGGGCGGGGCGGCCCTGCACCCGGGGAACGTGACGCCGGTCGCCGAGGCGAACATCGCGAAGGACCCGGAGGCGGCCGCCGAGGTGCTCGCGGCCGACTGGGACGTCACCCTCGTGCCGCTCGACGTCACGATGGCCGACGTGCTCGAGGAGTCCGACCGCAAGGCGCTGCTCGAGGCGGGCACGGCGCTGGCCCCGTGGCTGGGGGAGGTGCTCGACCTGTACTTCGGGTTCCACGTGGACACGCTCGGCCGCCGCTGCTCGGCCCTGCACGACCCGCTGGCCGCCGCGATCGCGACCGGCGGCGTGACGCCGACGCTCGCGCCGCGCGTCCCGGTCGTCGTCGACGCCACCGCCGGCCCCGGCCGCGGCCAGACGGTGTGCGACCTGCGCGGCCGGTACGCCGGATACCCCGACGTGCCCGGAGCGCGCACCCGCGTGGTCCTCGCCACCGACGCGCCGCTCACCCCGCACCTGATGGAGCGCCTGCTGACCCTCTGACCGGGCACGACGAAGGCCCCTGTCCTGCACTGCAGGTCAGGGGCCTTTCTCGATGCTCCCGCGGTTGGACTTGAACCAACGACCGTCCGATTAACAGTCGGATGCTCTGCCAGCTGAGCTACGCGGGATCGCGTGGTCGTCCGGCCGGTGGCCTTCGAACCGGGAAGAACACTACCAGGCTCACACGGGTAGTCCGGACGCTCCCCGGACCCTGGACTCCGTGGCGTCCACCACTCGGGCGACCCGCGGGTCGTCGAGATCGACGCCTTGCCCGGCGATCGCCTGCGAGAAGAGCTCGCCGTCCGCCGTCCGCCGGACGGCGACCTTCACGTCGCCGCCGGGCACCGCCACCGTCTCGGCCAGCACGACCGACCACTGGACGCGTTCCCGCAGGGCCTGGGGGAACGACGTGCGCTCCGCGTCCACGAGCCGCAGCACGGTGTCCGGGGCGGCGTCCACCCACTCGATCGCCAGCTCGGACCGCTCGGGGTCGAACACGCCGCGGTCGACGTCGCACCACGGGCGCCGCGTCACGACCTCGCCGACGCCCAGTCCGACGACGACGAGGTCCGCCGTCGTCGCCACGGCCCACCGGTCGTCGGGGAGCTGCGCGGACGCGAGGACGCGCTCCCCCCGGGCCAGGGGGAGCGTGCGACGGACGTCGTCGGGCAGAGGGGAGCGGCGGAACCACATGGCGCCACCGTATCGATCCGGCCGCCGTCCGCGGGTCGTCGGCGAACCACGACGGCCGAACCGTTGGTCGCGGTGGCGGCAGCCCGGCAGGATGTGCGCATGACGCCGACGCGGCCGCAGACGGGGACAGGGAGCACGGTGGCGACCCCGTCGCCCCCGGCACCGGCGACACGCCTGCTGGTCGTCGTGGCGACGACCGCCCTGTCGCTCCCGTTCGTGTACTACGTCTTCGTGGTGGCGGCGCTGAGCACCGGCGTCGGGGGAGCGGGCCTCCTGCTGCTGGCGGTGCCGGTCGGCCTGGCCTCCTGGGTCTGCCGGGCCGTGATGCGGTCGGCGAGCCCGAGCGCCGGGGGAGTGGGCGGACTCGCGCCGGTCGTCGCGACCGTGGCGTGGGCCGTGCACTCGCTCGCTCCGTCGCTGTTCGCTCCGGCGCCGCCCGTCCTCGTGGGCGCGGTGGCCGCCCTGCTCGCCGGCGCGGTGGCCGCACTGGCGCTGCCACGGGCCTGGAGGCTCGCGGGCGTGCTCGTCCTCGTCGTGCTCGGTGTCGCCGGGTGGCTCTCGCACCGCGCGGCCGAGCAGGCGTCGTGGCAGGAGGCGCAGGCTGCGCTGACCCGTCCGTACGTGCTCGACGTCCCGGACCTCGAGCCGTACGACGTCGTCGTCGGGGAGGAGAACTCGTCGGCGACCTACTCGGCGCCCGGGATCTCCGTCACCGTGCTCACCTACCCGCCCGGGTCGATCGCGCTGCCTCCGGAGGTGTCGCCGTGCGACGTCCACTCGACCGCGCCGGAGGTGCCCGGTGTGGATGTGCGGTGCGCGGTCCCTGGTGTCCCCGAGGGGTGGCTGGTGGTCGTCGAGTCGCGGCCGGCGCCCGAGGCGGACGTGGCGGCCCTGGCGGCGACGGCCGTGCCGATGCTCGACGACGCCTTCCAGCGCTGGGCGGGCTGAGCGAGGGCGGTCGTCCCGCTCCCGGTGTGATCAGCCCGCTGCGGTGCGTCCTTCGTCGTCGACCGGACGGGGTGCGTCCCGCGCGGCCTGCTCGCGCTCGTGCTTGAGCCGCGCCTGCTCCAGCAGCCAGCGCATCTCCGGGTCGTCGTCGGGCTCGGCGGCGGCGGTCTCGTCCGTCTCCCACGTGCGCCGACGCCCCGGGTACTGCGCCGGCGGCACGGGCCCGGCGGGGTACCCGGTCCGCGGCGCGGGCCCGCGGTTCGCGCGGACCCTGCGGCTCACGACGAGCCACGCGATCGACCCGGCGAACGGGAGCAGCAGGACGATGAGGATCCAGAAGCCCTTCTGGATGCCGCCGCCGTCCTCCTCGTCGGACTGGACGACGTCGACGAGGGCGTAGACGACGAGCGCGAGGTAGGCCAGCATCGGCAGCACGCGGAGCATGGCCCTGGAGGATAGCGGCTCGAGTGCGCCTCGTCACCGCCTCTTCGCAGGTCAGCCGGGGTGGTTCAACGGGAAGGACGCCCACACGTGCTTTGCCGGGCCGGAGGTGTACCACCCCACGCGCGCCGACAGGCGCTCGGCGATGAGGAGGCCGAGCCCGCCGTGGCCCGGGGGGCGGTCGCCGTCGACGGCCGGCACCCCGGCGACGTCGTGGTCGACGACGTCGAGGAGCCAGGTGCGCTCGTCACGCAGCAGGCGGACGACGGTCGGCGGAAGACCGTGCAGAAGGGCGTTCGTCGCCAGCTCGGAGGCGATCAGGACGATCTTCTCCGCGGTGTCGTGCATCGCGGTGGCACCGTCGCCCGAGGGGCCGACGATGCGGGCGAGGGCGGACCGCAGCCGGCTGAGCTCCTCGGAGTCGGCGAGGACCCATTCCGCGACCGGGGCGTACCCCGGTGGCGGCGGTGCCATCGGCACGCCGGACACGACGGACGGGATGACGGTGTCGTCCAAGGGTTCTCCTCCAGAGGTCAGCGCGAGGTCAGGCGGCCGCCGGGGTGAGGGCGGCGGGATGGGTCAGGAGTCGTCGTCGCCGGAGGTCGGCGTGCTGTCGGGCTCGGCGAACCGGACCGTGTGCTCGAGACCGGTGAGGGTGATGACGTCGCGGACGGCGGCCGGGGCGCCGACGAGCAGCGGCCCCTCCTCGGCGGTCCCTCCGAGCAGGAGGAGCCGCAGGCCGGACGAGTCGAGGAAGGTGACCCGGCGGAGGTCGATCGTCTTGGGTCGTCCGTCCAGGGACGCCTTGAGCGTGTCGCCGACGTCCTGGGCGACGGCGACGTCGACCTCACCCCAGACGATCCACGTGCTGCCACCGTCCTCGAGGGTGGCCCCACCCGAGCTGATACTCACACATCCACCTTCGTCGCTCTGTTGCCGGCGTCGCCGTCTCGGAGTGCCCCGTGCCGGGCTTGAACCGGCGACCGATCGATTATGAGTCGACTGCTCTGACCAGCTGAGCTAACGGGGCGCGCGGCGAGCATACCGGCGCGGTGGCCGGGGCGTGCGGTGGCCCCCGTGCCGCGGTGTCATGGGTGAGTGACCATCACCGTCAAGCGCGTGTACGAGGAGCCGGCCCCGGACGACGGCGCGCGGGTCCTCGTGGACCGGCTCTGGCCGCGCGGGATCTCCCAGGAGCACGCCCACCTCGACCGCTGGTGCAAGGAGGTCGCGCCGTCGACGGACCTGCGCACCTGGTTCCACCACGACCCGGACCGGTTCGAGGAGTTCGAACGCCGCTACCGCGCCGAGCTCGTGGACAACCCGGAGGTTCCGGAGCTGGCGGGGCTGGGCGCGGGGGACCGGCGCCTGACGCTGGTGTTCTCGGCGCGCGACAGGGAGCACAACCAGGCGCTGGTGCTGCGCGACGTGCTGGAGGCCTACCTGGACGAGACCGGTTCCGCCTCGGGGGCCTGAGCGCGGGTCGTCCTGGCCGGCGCGTGGCCGAGGGCGCGTCCGGCGCGCTCGAGGTCGCGCGCGACGGCACGCTTCAGGCGCGGGCCGAACGGCCGCTCCACGAACCGGTGCACGAGGTAGGCGGCGGCGAGCATGACGACGGTGACGACGGCGAACGTCACGGCCGCCGGCGCGTGCGGGCTCGCCTTGCCGATGAGCCACTGGCCCCACGAGGAGTGCAGCAGGTACAGCGGGTACGTCAGGGCGCCGACGAGGGTGAGCCACTTCCACGACAGCCGGTTGAGGCGGGTGAGCGACACCAGCGCGACCAGGGCGAAGCAGACCAGGATGGCGACCCAGGAGGTCTGGGGGCTGATGGTGACGTCGGTGCTGTGGGCGATCCGCAACGCCTGGCTGTGGCCGGAGATCACGCCGGCCAGGGCGATGTTGAGCGCGAGCACGAGCCACAGCACCAGCGAGCGGCGCTCCTTGGTCAGCAGGTAGAGCATCATGCCCCCGGCGAACAGCGGGGCGTCGGTGCCCACCAGCACGGTGATCCAGAGCGTGCTGCCCGACTGGACCGCCACGGCCGCGAGCACGGGCCACACGGCGGCGAAGGCCACGAGCCGGTTGCGGGTCATCCCGAAGGCGAGCAGCACGCCGACGAGGACGTAGAAGCGCAGCTCGGCCCACAGGGTCCAGTAGACGGTCTCGATGTCCTGCACCCCGAACGCGCGCTGGACCATCGTGAGGTTCGCCGCCGTCTCGGGGATGCCGACCTCCTTGTGGCCGGGTGCGACGACCACGAGCAGCAGCACGACGGCGGCCACGGACAGCCAGTACGCCGGGAAGAGGCGGCCCACGCGCGAGGCGGTGAAGGACCGGACGTCGCGGCCCCAGGCGGACATGAGGATGACGAACCCGCTGACCACGAAGAAGAGCTGGACCCCGAAGGACCCGAAGACGGCGACGGGCTGGAGGTTCGGGAACGCCTCGTCGGTGCGCGGGCCCCAGGCCGAGTGGTTGACGGCGAGATAGTGGTAGGCGAGCACGGCCATGGCCGCGACGAACCGCATCCCGTCGAGGGCGGCGAGGCGCGGGCGTCCCGCAGCGGGGGCGGCTGCCCGCCCCGGTGCGGGGGCGGGGGGCGTGGTTGACTCGGTCATCGGTCGTAGCATCGCTCGGCACGTTATCAAACCGTGATATTCGGCGCCTCCACCGGCTCACGACGTGGGAGAATGCGGGCCATGGCGATGCGAGAGATCCGGGTGCTGCCCGACCCCGTGCTGCGCACACCCTGCGACGAGATCACCACCGTGGACGATCGAGTCCGCTCCCTCGTGGAGGACCTCGTCGAGACCGTCGACGCCGACGGCCGGGCGGGCCTCGCGGCCAACCAGATCGGCGTGAGCCTGCGGGCGTTCTCCTGGAACGTCGACGACGAGATCGGCTACGTGCTCAACCCGCGCATCGTGGACCTCTCGGAGGAGACCCAGGACGGCGACGAGGGCTGCCTGTCGGTGCCGGGGCTCTGGTACCCCACCACCCGTGCGTGGTACGCCCGCGTCGTCGGCATGGACGTCGACGGCAACGAGCTCGTGGTCGAGGGCACCGGCCTCATGGCGCGCTGCCTCCAGCACGAGTGCGACCACCTGGACGGCAAGCTCTACCTGGACCGCCTCGAGCGCACGGCGCGCAAGAAGGCCATGCGGGAGCTGCGCGAGCGCCTCTGAGTTCCTCAAGGGGTGCTCAAGAGGAAGCATGAAGTCTGCGTTTCCTCTCGCACCCTCGCCCGCCATCGGGCAGGATGTGTCAAGACGACACACCGTCAGAGTTCGCCGACCAGCAGGCCCACCGGTTCGAGGACGTAGGGGAAGACGGACCTCGGAACCAGGGAGGACAACATGGCTGGTGCGATCACTCGCGGTGTGCTGTTCGTGCACTCGGCACCCCGTGCGCTCTGCCCTCACCTCGAGTGGGCGGCGGGCAACGTGCTCGGGGGACGCGTGTCGCTGGACTGGACTGCCCAGCCGGCGGGGCGCGGACTTTACCGTGCCGAGTACTCGTGGCAGGGCGCCCAGGGAACGGGTGCCCGGCTGGCCTCTGCCCTGCGGGGCTGGGACCACCTGCGCTACGAGGTGACGGAGGAGGCGAGCCACGGCGCCGACGGCGCACGGTGGTCGCACACGCCCGACCTCGGCATCTTCCACGCCATGACCGACGTGCACGGCAACGTCGTCGTCCCGGAGGATCGTGTCCGGGCCGCGATGGAGTCCGCGCACGACGGCCGCGGCGTGCGCGATGCGCTCGACCTCGCCCTGGGCACCGCCTGGGACGACGAGCTCGAGCCCTTCCGCTACGCCGGCGCCGGCGCTCCCGTGCGCTGGCTGCACCGCGTGGGCTGAGCGGACCCACGACACGCACGACGACGCCCCGCCACCTCCTGGGAGGTGACGGGGCGTCGTCGTGCCCGCGGGCGGTCAGCCCTTCGGCGTCGCCCGTCGCCGCGTCGTCGCCACGGTCGCCGCACCCGCAGTGAGGAGCAGCAGCGCGAGCAGGCTCAGCGCGAGCAGGTCCCCTGGGCCCGTGCGGGGCAGGGTGCCGGCACCTGGCGTGGTGGGTCCGGCGTCCGGCGCGCCGGGGGCGCCGCCGGACTCGGGGTCGAGCCCGGCGTCCGTGAGGACCACGCGGAACGTCGCCGCGGCGGAGTCGCCCGCCTCGACGCTCGTGGCGGTGCCGGTGTGGATGCCGAGCTCGAAGTCCGCCGGGACGTCGAACGTCCAGGTCGCGACCCCGTCGGCGTCCGCCACCGTGACCGGCAGGTTCACCGGCTCGGACGCGACGACGGCCCGTACCTGCTCGCCCGGGTCGAACCCGGAGGCCTGGAACGTCTGGACGTCGCCACGGCCGACCACGTCCTCGGAGAACCAGGCGCGCAGCTCGCGCTCGCCGGGTGCGGTCCCGGGATCCGTGACGGTCAGCGGCGCCTCGGCGGTCGTGCCGTCGGGGCCCGTGCCGACCACGGTGTGGTCGCCGGGCTCGGCGTCGTCCGGCACCGGCAGCTCGACCGTGCCGCTCCCGTCGTCACCGGGCACGCACTCGACGGGGTCGCCGACCGGCTCCCCGTCCGGCCCCACGAGCTGGACGCTCACGGTGCCGCCGCCGAACCCGTCGCAGGTGACCGTCACGGTGTCGCCGGGGGCGGCGGAGCCCGGGTCGACGTCGATGATCGGCTCCTGCGGCGCGCCCACGGTGACGATCAGGTCCGCCTCCACCGTGCCGCCGTCGGAGGTCGTCGCGACGACCGTGTGGTTGCCGGGGGTGGCGTCGTCCGGCACGGGGAGGACGACCGTGAAGGTGCCGTCCGGACCGACGACGACGTCGATCGCGTCGCCCACCGGCGCGCCCGCGGCGTCCTCGAGCTGCACCGTGACCGCGTCGCCCGGGACGAAGCCGCCGCCGGACACGGTCGTCGTGCCGCCGGCCGGGACGCTGCCGGGGTCGGCGGTGAGCGTCGGCCGCTCGGGAGCGTGCACGACGAGCGGGGCCTCCGCCGCCGCCCCGGAGGAGTCGGTCGCGACGACGGTGAGGTCACCTGGGGCGGTGTCGGCCGGGACCGGGAGGTCGACGCTGATGGCGCCGTCGTCGTCGGCGGTGGTGGTGACGGGGCTGCCGACCGGGTCGCCGTCGGCGTCGGTGAGCTGGACGCTCACCTCGCCTCCGTGCGTGAACCCGTCGCCGGACACGGTGGTGGCGTCGCCCGCCGTGATCGTGCCGGGGTCGGCGGCGATCGTCGGGGCCGCGGTGACCTCGAGCGGGGCCTCGGCGGCGGCGCCGGAGGAGTCGGTGGCGACGACGGTGAGGTCACCGGGGGTGGTGTCGGCCGGGACCGGGAGGTCGACGCTGATGGCGCCGTCGTCCCCGGCGGTGGTGGTGACGGGCTCGCCGACCGGGTCGCCGTCCGCGTCGGTGAGCTGGACGGTGATGTCCTCGCCGGGGGTGAAGCCCTCCCCGGTGACGGTGGTGGTGCCGCCCGCCGGGACCGTGCCCGGGTCGACGACGATGGTCGGCGCCTCGGTGACCTCGAGCGGGGCCTCGGCCGTGGCGCCGGAGGAGTCGGTGGCGACGACGGTGAGGTCACCGGGGGTGGTGTCGGCCGGGACCGGGAGGTCGACGCTGA
>NZ_JBNOZL010000004.1:445664-531988 GCF_050311635.1 Isoptericola nanjingensis
TGGCGCCGTCGTCCCCGGCGGTGGTGGTGACGGGCTCGCCGACCGGGTCGCCGTCGGCGTCCGTGAGCTGCACGGTGATGTCCTCGCCGGGGGTGAACCCGTCGCCGGTGACCGTGGTGGAGCCGCCGGCGGGCACGGTGCCCGGGTCGACGGCGATCGTCGGGGCGGACGTGACCACGAGCGGGGCCTCGGCCGTCGCTCCGCTGACGTCCTGCGCCACCACGGAGTGGTCACCGGGCTCGGCGTCGGCCGGGACGGGGACGTCGACCTCGAAGCCGCCGTCGTCGCCCGCCGTCACCGTGATCGGGCTACCGAGCGGCTCCCCGTCAGGGTCGGTGAGCTGCACGGCGACGTCCGACCCCGGCGTGAAGCCGGTGCCCGTCACCGTGGTGGCGCCGCCGGCGGGCACGGTGCCGGGATCGGCCACGAGGGCGGGGGCGGCGGTGACCGTCAGTGGCGCCTCTGCGGCGGCCCCCGTGACGTCGGAGGCGACGACCGTGAAGTCACCGGGTGTGGTGTCGGCCGGGACCGGGAGGCCGGCGCTGATGGTGCCGTCGTCCCCGGCGGTGGTGGTGACAGGGCTGCCGACCGGGTTCCCGGCGTCGTCGGTGAGCTGGACGGTGACGTCCTCGCCGGGCGTGAAGCCGGCGCCGGTGACGGTGGTGGTGCCGCCGGCCGGCACGGTGCCAGGGTCGACGGCGACGGTCGGTGCCGCGGTGACCGTGAGCGGGGCGTCGGCCGTGGCGCCGGAGGAGTCGGTGGCCACGACCGTGTGATCGCCCGGCTCGGCGTCGGCCGGAACGGTGAGATCCACCTCGATCGTGCCCGCGTCGGTGGCGGTCGTGGTGACCGCGTCGCCGACCGGTTCGCCGTCCTCGTCCGTGAGCTGCACGGTCACGTCCTCGCCCGGCGTGAAGCCCCCGCCGGTGACGGTCGTGGTACCGCCGGCCGGGACGGTGCCGGGGTCGACGGCGACCGAGGGCGGCCCGGTGACGGCGAGCGGGGCGTCGGCCGTGGCGCCCGTGGCGTCGGTGGCGACGACGGTGGTGGGGCCGCTCGGCGTGCCCGACGGCACCGTCAGGGGAGTGCTGACCTCGCCGCCCGGCCCGGCCGCCACGGTCACCGGGGAACCCACCGGGTCGCCCGCGGCGTCGGTGAGCTGCAGGGTCACCTCGCCTCCGGGCGTGAACCCGTCGCCGGTGACGGTGGTGGTGCCGCCTGCCGGGACGGTGCCCGGGTCGGCGACGATGGTCGGCGCCTCGGTGACCTCGAGCGGGGCCTCGGCCGTGGCGCCCGAGGGGTCTGTGGCGACGACGGCGAGGTCGCCCGGCGTGGTGTCGGCCGGTACGGGGACGTCGACCTCGATGGCGCCGTCGTCCCCGGCGGCCGTGGTGACGGGGTCGCCGACCGGGTCGCCGTCGGCGTCGGTGAGCTGCAGGGTCACCTCGCCTCCGGGCGTGAACCCGTCGCCGGTGACCGTGGTGGTGCCGCCCGCCGGGACCGTGCCGGGGTCGACGACGATGGTCGGCGCCTCGGTGACCTCGAGCGGGACCTCGGCGGTGAGGCCGGAGACGTCGGTCGCGACCACCGCGTACGTCCCCGGGGCCGTGCCTGGAGCCGTCGGAAGGGCGACCTCGATGGCTCCCGCCTCCGTGGCCGTCGTCGTGACCGGCTCGCCGACCGGGGTATCACCGGGGCCCGTGAGCTGGACGGTGACCTCCCCGCCCGGCGTGAAGCCGGTGCCGGTGACGGCGGTGGTGCCGCCGGCCGGGACGGTGCCCGGGTCGGTGGTGACGGCGGGGTCGATGACCGCGAGGTCCGCCGTGGCGGTGGCATCCGTGACGTCCGCGGCGGCCACGGAGTAGTCGCCCGTCGCGGCATCGGCGGGGACGACGAACGGGACCCCGATGGCGCCCGCGTCGGTGGCCGTGGTGGTGATCGGGTCGCCGACGGGCTCGCCGCTCTCGTCCGTGAGCTGGACGGAGACCTCGGACCCGGGGGTGAACCCGGTCCCGGTCACCGTCGTGGTCCCGCCCGGCGTCACGGTCGTCGGGTCGAGCGTGATCGCGGGGGCCGCGGTCACGGCGAGGTCCGCCTCCGCGGTCGCACCGGTCCCCGCGTCCGTGGCGACGACGGTGTACGCGCCCGGGGCGGTGCCCGCACCGGTGGGCAGGGCGACCTCGACGGCGCCCGCGTCGTCGGCGGTCGTGGCGACCGGGTCTCCCACGGCGTCACCGTTCTCGTCGACGAGCTGGACGGTGACGTCGCCCGCGGGCGTGAAGCTCTCGCCGGTGATGGTGGTGCTGCCGCCGGCCGGGACGGTGCCGGGGTCGGCGGCGATGCTCGGCGCGGCGGTGACCGTGAGCGGGGCGGACGGGACGACGCCGGACGGGTCGCCGGTCGCCGTGACTGTGTAGTCGGCCGGCGCGGTGTCCGCACCGACCGGCAGCGGAACGCTGAACGCTCCGTCGCCGTCCGACGTGACGGAGACCGGGTCGCCGACGGGGTCGCCCGTGGTTGCGTCGGTGAGCTGGACGGTCAGCGGCGTCTCGGGCGCGAAGCCGGCGCCGGTGATCGTCGTCCGGGCATCGGCCTGGACCGTCGCCGGGTCGGCGGCGATCGTCGGTGCCGCCACGGCGCGGACGGTCGCCGACGCGAGGTTGACGGTGGCCAGGTCGTCGCCGGTGCCGAGCGAGAGCAGGCGCACCGACAGCGCGCGTTCCGTGAACGAGGTTGCCCCCGACGGGTCGTGGTCGGGGAGGTCTCCCGGCTGCTCCTGCACGTTGCCCGTGAGCGACACGACGCCGGTGAGGACGTCGAGGACCGGGCCGACGACCTCCGTCGCTAGGGGCCCCGTGATGCCGTCGAGCGTGCTCTCCATCGTGTCGAGGAGGGTGAACACCGCACCGACCGGCGCGAGGAGGGCGTTGACGACCGCAGACGCGAGCGCCTGCGTGGAGCCGAGCCCTAGAGCGCCGAGCAGGGTGTTGACGAGCGCGGTGCTGCCGAGGACGTCGATGTCCGCGGTGGCGGTGCCGGCGTCGATCTCCGCGAGGCTGGCGTCGAGGTCGAGGCTCAGGACGTCCGTCCACGTGAGCACGGAGAACACCTGGAAGTCGATGTCCACGCTGACGGCGGTGGCCTCGACGGCGGCGTGCACGCCGTCGGCGACGTCCTGCACGACCGACGTGATCGTGCTGGTGACGGCGTCGGAGATCGCAGCGACCACGTCGCCGTTGAGGATCTCGTAGTTCGCCGGCAGCTCGTCGAGGTCGGGCAGGTCCGGGTCGTCCGCGAGCAGCTGCTCGAGGTCGACCCTGACCTCGCCGGTCTCGAGGTTGACCTGGACGGCGCCGTCGCCCACGAAACCGGTGGGCAGCGCCTGCGTGAGGTCCGGGACCGCGACGTCTACGGCACCGGTCGAGCGCGCGACGGCCAGATTGACGTTGATCAGGCCGTCGAGCGCCGTGGTGAGCGTGCCCTCAAGACCGTCGAGCGACGACTGCACCGGGGTGATGGCGTTCTGCAGCTGGGTGTAGACGTTGCCGACGAGGGGGCTGGTGAGGTCAAGGGTCGCGCCCGCGATCTGGTAGTCGCCGGTCGGGTCGGAGCCGGGCTCGGCCTGGGCCGTCGCGGAGAGCGCGCCGAGGGACAGGTCGAGCTGCGAGACGGTGGAGTCGCGCAGGGCCTCGGGCACCAGCGGGGTCAACGACACGGTGGCGTCGGCCGGGAACTGCTCCGAGCCGCCCAACGAGATGGCGCCCTGGTCGGTCACGGCGCCCGAGGCGGAGGTGGAGCCGTCCTCGTCGGCGCCGGCGTACTGGTTCACCGCACCGAGCTCCACGATGCCGCCCGGGCCGACGAGCTGGAGCGTGTCGGTGAGGTCGACGTCGAGCGTGTTGAGCACGTCGGCTGCGAGCGGGTTGGTGTCCGGAGAGGTGCCCGACGGGTACGCGGCGTCGGCCCCCTCCACCTCGGCGATCGAGTCGAGGTCCACGTTCCCGAGGACCACGTCACCGCCGAGGAACTTGCCCAGGGACTCCGACGCGTCGGTAGGCACGGCGGCCGCGCTCGGAGCGCCCGCGAAGGCGAGCGCCCCGAGCACGGCTGCTGAGGTCACACCGGCGGTGAGGTTTCGCAGAGCGTCGCCGCGCCGTCGGGATCGTTGCGGGGGAGCCGCCCCGTTCCCGTGAGCTGTCGATCGACCCTGCTTCGCATGACGGCGCGCACGTGCCACTGGTCTCCCCCTCGGACCTTCACTGCGGCTCACCGACGTTGGTGGCCTCGGGCGCCAACATAGGTTGCCCGGATCACGCAGGCATCACGAGGGACAAACCGACCCGGACGACGACTCCGGGCATCAGGGACAGGTGTTGCGGACGGTGCGACGCGGGCGGAGCGGACCTCTCAGGCGCTCGTCACCGTGAGGGCGACGTTGTGGCCGCCGAAGCCGAACGAGTTGTTGAGCGCGACGATGTCGCCGTCGGGCAACTTCTCCGGGGTGGCCCGCACCAGCGGCACCTGGAGCTCGGGGTCCGGGTTGGCCACGTTGATCGTGGGCGGGGCGAGCCGCTCGTGCACCGCCATGACGGTGAAGAGCGTCTCGAGCGCGCCGGCGCCGCCCAGCAGGTGGCCCGTCATGGACTTGGTGGCCGAGAGCCGCACGTGGTCGGCCTCGCCTCCCATGAGGGTACGGATCGACGCGGTCTCCGTGAGGTCGCCGACCTTGGTGGACGTGGCGTGCGCGTTGACGTGCACGACGTCGCGGGCGGTGACGCCCGCGTCCTCGAGCGAACGGCGCATCGCGGAGACCTGCCCGGTGCCCTCGGGGTCCGGGGAGGTGATGTGGAAGGCGTCGGCGGAGAGCCCGACGCCGGCGATCTTCGCGTAGACGCGGGCCCCGCGGGCGGCCGCGTGCTCGGCGCTCTCCAGCACCACGATCGCGGCGCCCTCGCCGATGACGAAGCCGTCGCGGTCGACGTCGTACGGGCGGGAGGCGCCCTGCGGGTCGTCGTTGCGCAGCGACAGCGTGCGGGACGCCGCGAAGGCCGCGATGGGCATCGGGTGGATCGTCGCCTCGGTGCCGCCGCACACGACGACGTCGGCGCGGCCGGCGCGGATCATGTCGACGCCGTAGCCGATCGCCTCGGCGCCCGACGCGCAGGCGGACACGAGGGCGTGGGCCCCGGCCTTCGCGCCGAACTCGAGCGACACGTAGGCCGCGGGAGAGTTCGGCATGAGCATCGGGACGGTCATCGGGAGCATGCGGCGGGCGCCGCGCTCCTGGAGCGTGTCCCAGCCGTCCAGCGTGGTCCAGATGCCGCCGATGCCGGAGGAGACCACGGCGCCCAGCCGCTCGCCGTCGACCTCGGGGGCGCCGGCGTCCTGCCAGGCCTCGCGCGCGGCGACCATCGCGTACTGCGTGGACGGGTCCATGCGCTTGGTCTCGGGCCGGGACAGCACCTGGTCGGGGTTGACCTTGATGGTGGCGGCGAAGGTGACGGGGATCCCGTACCTCTCCGCCCAGTCGTTGTCGAGGGTGCGCGCGCCCGACTCTCCCGCGAGGGCGGCAGCCCAGGTGCTGGGGGCGTCGCCACCGAGCGGGGTGGTGGCGCCGAGGCCGGTGACGACGACGTCGCGCGAGGCGGGTGCGGCAGTCATGGGTGGGTCACTCCTGAGGTGAGAGCGGGAACGGCTGGTTCAGGTTGCCGGGCGGGCCGGGGTTCACCGGCCCGCCCGCGCGGCGGGGCGAGCGCCCCGCGGCGTCACGCGGCCTGCGCACCCTCGATGTACGAGACGGCGTCGCCGACCGTGGTGAGGTTCTTGACCTCGTCGTCGGGGATGCGGACGCCGAACTTGTCCTCGGCGTGGGTCACGATCGTCATCATCGACAGCGAGTCGATGTCGAGGTCGTCCGTGAACGACTTCTCCGACACGACCGCGTCCGTGGGCAGACCGGTCTCCTCGGCGACGATCTCGGCGAGGCCCTCGAGGATCTCCTGGGAGGTGTAAGCCATGGGGTGCGTCTCTCCTTGAAACGGGGTACCGGCCGTCCGGCACCGTGGGGTGTTGCGGTGCGATTGTCCCGCACCACGGGGGTCGGTCACGACCCCGGGCGGCCGGTCGCGCGACCTGTCGCGCGACCGAGTGCCAGGGTCGCACCAGAGGCTAGGGCAGCACCACGACCTGGGCCGCGTAGACGAGGCCCGCGCCGAAGCCGATCTGCAGGGCCAGGTCGCCCGAGCGGGCCTGCCCCTCGGCGAGCAGCCGCTCCGTGGCGAGCGGGATCGACGCGGCGGACGTGTTGCCGGTGTCGGCGATGTCACGCGCGACGACGACGCTGTCCGGCAGCCGGAGCTGCTTGACGAGCTGGTCGATGATGCGCATGTTCGCCTGGTGCGGCACGAAGACCTGGACGTCCTCGGGCTCGACGCCCGCCTCCGCCATCGCCTTCGCCGCGATCGGGGCCATCTGGAAGCTGGCCCACTTGAAGACGGTCGGGCCGTCCTGGCGCAGCGTCGGCCAGCCGGCCGACGGCTCCGCCCGCAGGTCCGCCCAGCCGCGCGTCTGCGAGATGGCCTGCGACTTCGCGCCGTCCGAGCCCCACACCGTCGGACCGATGCCGGGGGTGTCCGACGGCCCGACGACGGCCGCGCCCGCGCCGTCGCCCAGCAGGAACGAGATGGAGCGGTCGGTCGGGTCGACGAAGTCGGACATCTTCTCGGCGCCGATCACCAGCACGTGCCGGGCGGCGCCCGACCGCACGAGAGCGTCCGCCTGGCCGATCCCGTACGCGTAGCCGGCGCAGGCGGCCGAGACGTCGTAGGCGGCGGCAGGGGTGGCGCCGAGGCGCTCCGCCAGGACGGCGGCACCCGCCGGGGTCTGGTGGAAGTACGTCACCGTCGACAGGATCACCACGTCCACGTCGGCGCCCGTGATCCCGGCGGCGTCGAGCGCCTTGCGGGCGGCCGCCTCGGCCAGGTCTAGCACGTCGACGTCCGCGGCGGCGTACCGCCGGGTGACGATGCCGGTGCGCTGGCGGATCCACTCGTCGGAGGAGTCGATCGGGCCGGCGACGTCGTCGTTCGTCACGACGCGCTCGCCCCGCTCGCCGGCGACCGCCAGGATCCGCGAGAAGCGGACCGGCTCGGCCTGGCGGAGCGCGCGGCGCGCGCCGCTGGACCCGTCGGTCACGCGGACGCCCCCGCGCCGCCCACGACCGAGTGGCGCGCGATGAGGTCGCGCGCCGCCTCGACGTCGTCGGGGGACTTCACGGCGACGGACTCGACGCCCTTGAGCGCGCGCTTGGCCAGGCCCGTGAGGACGCCGCCCGGGGCGAGCTCGAGGATGCCGGTGACGCCGCGATCCGCGAGCGTCGCCTGGCACAGGTCCCAGCGCACCGGGGCGGTGACCTGCGCGGCGAGGCGCGCGAGGACGTCCGTGGCGGTGCCGTGCCCGTGGGAGCCGGCCGCGAGCGTGTCGTAGGTGGCGCCGTCGGCGTCCGAGAGCAGCGGGAGGCGCGGGTCGGTGGCGAGCCAGCCGGTCGCGACCTGCTCGAAGGCGACGCGGGCCGACTCCATGAACGGGGTGTGGAACGCGCCCGCGACCTGCAGCGGGATGACGCGTGCGCGGGTCGGCGGGTCGGCGGCCAGTGCGGTGAGGCGCTCCGGGTCGCCGGCGGCCACGACCTGGCTTCCCCCGTTGACGTTCGCGGGGAACAGGCCGGCCGCCTCGATCGCGGCCAGGACCTCGTCCGGGTCGCCGCCGACGACGGCGCTCATGCCGGACGGCGCGGCCGCGGCGGCCTCCGCCATCGCGCGGGCGCGGTGCGAGACCAGCCCGACGGCGCCGGCGTCGTCGAGCGCGCCCGCGACGGCTGCGGCGCTGAGCTCGCCGACCGAGTGGCCCGCGGTGACGTCCACGACCTCGGTCGTGGGACGGCCGTCGAGGATGGCGCGCAGGGCGAGGAGCGACGACGAGACGATCAGCGGCTGGGCCACGGCCGTGTCGCGGATCGTGTCCGCGTCCGACGTCGTCCCGTGCTGGGCGAGGTCGGTCCCGGCCGCGGCCGAGAAGGAGTCGAGCAGGTCGGCGGTGCCGGGCAGCTCCAGCCAGGGGCTGAGCATCCCGGGGGTCTGAGAGCCCTGTCCAGGGCAGACGACGGCGAGCACGTGCCCACGGTGTCACCTCGCGCGGGGGGTGCGTCGTCGCGACGCGCACGAACCTCGTCGAAAGCGATTGTGGGAATCCTCCAAGAGGGCGGGTACTCAGACGACGCCCGGGTCCCCCTCGAGCTGCCCGAGGGCCAGGGCGATCTGGAGGACGAACGACTCGCGGGCGTCGAGCGGGTCCCAGCCGGTGATCTCGGAGACCTTGCGCAGCCGGTAGCGGACCGTGTTCGGGTGCACGTACAGGCGGCGTGCGGCGGCCTCGAGCGACCGGCCCGTGCCCAGGTACGCGGACAGGGTCTCGAGCACCGAGCCCGACGCCTCCTGCAGGGGGCGGTAGGCCTGGGCCACGAGGGTGCGGCGTGCGGTGACGTCGCCGGTCAGCACGCGTTCCGGCAGGATCTCGTCGGCGAGGACGGGGCGCGGCGCCTGCGGCCACGCGGGTGCCGCGGCCAGACCGGCGAGGGCGGCGGCCGCGGACGCCGCCGCGTCGGAGACGTCGGGCACGACGCCGCCGATCACCACGGGCCCGGGACCGAAGCGGTCCAGGAGGGACGTGGCGGCGGCGACCAGGTCGCCCTCGCCGCCCAGCACGAGCACCAGCCGGTCGCCGTGGATGCCGACCAGGGCGTCGCCGGCCGCGCGGCGGGCGAGCCGCCGGAGCTCGGCCGTGCGGACGTCGTCGAGCCGCGTCGTCGCCTCGCCCACCATCACGAGCGCCTGGCCACGGCCGCTCCACCCGAGCGCCGACACCCGCGAGCGGAGCGAGTCGTCGCCGTCGCCACGCACCAGCGCGTCCACGACCAGGGCCTCGAGACGGGCGTCCCACGCGCCGCGCACCTCGGCGGCGCGGGCGTACACCTCGGCGGCCGAGAAGGCGATCTCGCGGGAGTAGCGCAGGACCGCCTCCCGTAGCTCCCGCTCGTACCCGGGGGCCGCGATCTCGTCCGAGTGCTGCTCCACGACGTCGACCATGAGGCGCACGAGCTGCAGCGTGTGCTGCAGGGAGATGGAGCGCGTGAGCTCGGGCGGCGCGGCGGCGAACATCTCGCCCACGCCGTGCGGGGTGGGCGTGGGCTCGGCGAACCAGCTCACGAAGGCGTTGATGCCGGACTGCGCGACCAGGGCCACGTACGACCGGTCCTCCGCCGGGAGGTGCCGGTACCAGTGCACCTCCTCCTCGAGGCGGCGCATCGCGGTCGAGGTGAGCAGCCCCATGCCCTCGCGCACGCGCTGCACGTTCTCGCCCCGGGAGACGGGTGCGCCGTCCGTGCCGCCCTCCGGGACGGCGGTCCCGTCGGTCGTGGAGGTCGGCGTGCCGCTGCTCGTCATGGGTCGAGGATACGGGCGTGGTTGTGGGGAGTGCACAAACGTCCGGACGGGCGGAGCGGGGCCCCGGCCGCGGCGAGGGTCATTGGATAGTGTCGGTCCATGGCCCTCATGCCCCGGCTCCGGCAGCTGCTGCGCCGGCCGTTCTCCGCCTCCACGGTCGCGGCGCGCCGCCCGTCGTCGTCGCGGGAGCGCGGGGACAGGCAGTCCGAGGACGCCCTGCGGGCGATCCTCACCGACGACCCGAACGACGCGCCGGCCTTCCGCGCGCTCGCGGAGATCGTGCGCCGACGGGCGGCCGAGTCGCCCAACGCCGAGGACCCGCTCACGGCACCCTCCGACGAGGCCGCGCTGCAGCGGGCCGCCGACCTCGCCGTGTGGTCGCTCGCGGAGGAGCTCGCCGGACATCCGCGCGGCTGGCGCCCGTTGCTCGAGCTCGGACGCCTGTCCGTGGCCGACGACCCGGAGGGCGCGGCCCGCCGGCTCGCCACCGCCGCCGAACGAGACCCTGGCGGCGAGGCCCTGGCCGAGGGCCTGGCGATCCTGCGCGAGGCCGGCATGGCGACCGAGGCGCTCGGTCTCGGCATCGGGCACTGGCGCGCCCGCGAGCACACCCCCGAGGTGGGGCGCCAGCTCGTCCTCGCCGCGCTCGAGGCGGGGCGCGTCACGGAGGCGCGCCAGCACCTGGAGTCGCTCGCGCAGCACCCCGGCACGGCCGAGCTGCGGGCGGAGCTGGACCGCGTCGTCGCGGCCCGCGAGCAGACCTCGCCGACGTAGCACCTCGCCGACGTCGCCCCGACGATTCCGCCGGGGACAGCACGAAGGCCCCGAGCCGTGCGGCTCGGGGCCTTCGTGCTGTGCGGCGTGACGTCAGCTGTCGCCGCCCGCGACGCCGGACGTGCCGGCGTTGACGTCGAGCAGGCGGTACTTCTCCACCGCCTTGGCGACGACGTCGGCCGGGACCTCGCCGCGGCGGGCGAGCTGCTGCAGCGTCTTCACGACCATCGACGGGCCGTCGATGAGGAAGAAGCGCCGCGCGGCCGCGCGGGTGTCGGAGAAGCCGAAGCCGTCCGCACCGAGCACCGCGTAGTCGCCCGGGACCCAGGCGCGGATCTGGTCCGGCACCAGGTGGTCGTAGTCGCTGGTCGCGACGAACGGTCCCTGGGCGCCCGACAGCTTCTGCGTCAGGTACGGGACGCGCGGCTCGGCCGTCGGGTCGACCAGCGCGTCCTTCTCCGCGGCGAGCGCGTCACGACGCAGCTCGTTCCAGCTGGTCACCGACCACACGTCGGCCGACACGCCCCAGTCCTCCGCGAGGAGCTGCTGCGCCTCGAGCGCCCACGGCACGCCCACGCCGGAGGCGAGGAGCTGCGCCTTGGGTCCCTCGACGTCGGACGTCGCGATCCGGTGGATGCCGCGGAGGATGCCGTCGACGTCCACCTCCTCCGGCTCCGCCGGCTGGATCATCGGCTCGTTGTACACCGTGAGGTAGTACATGACGTTCTGGTCGCGGCCGTCGGAGCCGTCGCCGTACATGCGCTCGATGCCGTCGCGCATGATGTGGCGGATCTCGTAGCCGTACGCCGGGTCGTACTGCACCATCGCCGTGTTGGTGCCGGCGATGAGCGGCGAGTGGCCGTCGGCGTGCTGCAGACCCTCACCGGTCAGGGTGGTGCGACCGGCGGTGGCGCCGATGATGAAGCCGCGGGCGAGCTGGTCGCCGGCCGCCCAGAACTGGTCGCCGGTCCGCTGGAAGCCGAACATCGAGTAGAAGATGTAGACCGGCACCATGGCCTCGCCGTGCGTCGCGTACGACGTGCCGACGGACTGGAAGGCCGCGGCGGAGCCGGCCTCGTTGATGCCCGTGTGCATGATCTGCCCCGACTCGGACTCCTTGTAGCTCAGCATGAGCTCACGGTCCACGGCGAGGTAGTTCTGCCCCTGCGTGTTGAAGATCTTGGCGCTGGGGAAGATCGCGTCCAGACCGAACGTGCGGGCCTCGTCGGGGATGATCGGCACGACGCGCTTGCCGAACTCCTTGTCCTTGATGAGGTCCTTGAGCAGGCGCACGAAGGCCATCGTGCTGGCGACGTGCTGCGTGCCCGAGCCCTTCTTGAGGATCTCGTAGGCCTTCGGCTCCGGCAGCGTCAGCGGCTTCGGCGTCGAGCGGCGCTCGGGCACGAAGCCGCCCAGGTGGCGACGGCGCTCCAGCATGTACTGGATCGCCTCGTCGTCCATGCCCGGGTGGTAGTACGGGGGCAGGTACGGGTCGGCGTCGATCTGCTCGTCCGTCAGCGGGATGTGCAGGTTGTCGCGCAGCGCCTTGAGGTCGGAGTTCTTGACCTTCTTCATCTGGTGCGTGGCGTTGCGGCCGGCGAAGCTGGAGCCGAGGGCGTAGCCCTTGACCGTCTGCGCGAGGATGACCGTCGGCTGGCCGGTGTGGGCGCGGGCCGCGGAGTACGCCGCGTAGATCTTGCGGTAGTCGTGACCGCCGCGCTTCATGTTCCAGATGTCGTCGTCGGTCATGTTCTCGACGAGCGCCTTGGTCCGCGGGTCGCGGCCGAAGAAGTGCTCACGGATGAACGCGCCGGACTCCGCGCGGTACGTCTGGTAGTCGCCGTCGGGCGTGGCGTTCATGAGGTTGACCAGGGCGCGGTCCTTGTCCGCGTTGAGCAGGGCGTCCCACTCACGGCCCCAGACGACCTTGATGACGTTCCAGCCGGCGCCCTTGAACTGGGCCTCCAGCTCCTGCATGATCTTGCCGTTTCCGCGGACCGGACCGTCGAGGCGCTGCAGGTTGCAGTTCACGACGAACGTCAGGTTGTCGAGCTGCTGGTGCGCCGCCTGCTGCAGCATGCCGCGCGACTCGGGCTCGTCCATCTCGCCGTCGCCCAGGAACGCCCAGACGTCCTGCTGGCTCGTGTCCTTGATGCCGCGGTTGTGCAGGTACTTGTTGGTCCAGGCCTGGTAGATCGCCGAGGCCGGGCCGAGGCCCATCGAGACGGTCGGGAACTCCCAGAAGTCCGGCAGCATGCGCGGGTGCGGGTACGAGGGGAGGCCGCCTCCGGCGTGCGACTTCTCCTGGCGGAACCCGTCGAGCGTCTCGGCCGACATGCGGCCCTCGAGGAAGCTGCGGGCGTACTGGCCGGGGGAGGAGTGCCCCTGGAAGTACACCTGGTCGCCGCCGCCCGGGTGGTCCTTGCCGCGGAAGAAGTGGTTCAGGCCCACCTCGTACAGCGTCGCGACCGACGCGTAGGAGGAGATGTGGCCGCCCACGGAGATCTCGGGGCGCTGGGCGCGCGTCACCATGACGGCCGCGTTCCAGCGGATCCAGGAGCGGTAGCGGCGCTCCATCGCCTCGTCGCCCGGGAAGTACGGCTCGTCGTGCACGGCGATCGTGTTGACGTACGGCGTCGCCACGGTCGCGGGGATATGCACGTTGCGCTCCCGCGCGCGACGCAGCAGGTTGAGCATGACGTAGCGCGCCCGCGGGCCGCCCTTGTCGTCGATCAGACCGTCGAACGACTCGACCCACTCGCCGGTCTCGGCGGGGTCGATGTCCGGGACGGCGCTGAGCAGGCCGTTGATCAACGGTCCGGTCTCGTCGTACGAAGCCACCAGCAACCTCTCTCATCTTCGGACGGCGTGCGGCACATGGTCGCCGCCCCGGTCCGTGTCAGGCATCCCGTCGTGAAGGCACCGCGTCGCGTGGTCGCGGCGGTGCGGCCCCCGAACGGGTGGTCATCACTCATTGTGTCCCCAGACGGGCCGGGGGAACACCATCGGGCGGTCAAGGATCCGTGATCTACGTCATGCCGCGGGTCGCCGATGTTGCCGAGGTCACTGTGCAGCCCCGCTCCGAGCAAACCACGGGCGGGCGGGGGTTGCCGGGCGGACGTCCTTCCGGTGGACTACGTTGGCGCACACACAGACGTGCGCCCCGCGCGCGTCCGTACGCGTCGGTGATGGTCAGACGGAGAGGAACGAAGGTCCAAAGTGGGTAAGCAGGCGGAATCCCCGGCAGCTCGATTCGGGTTCACGCCCGGGCAGGTCGTGCAGGAGTTCGGGTGGGGAGACGACGTCGACGACGCGCTGCGGGCCGAGGTCGAGGCCGCGGTCGGCAGCGAGCTGGTCGACGAGGACTACGACGACGTCACCGACGGCGTCATCGCGTGGTGGCGCGACGAGGACGGCGACCTCACGGACATGCTCGTCGACGTCCTGACGGTGCTCGACGACGGCGGCCTCATCTGGCTGCTGACGCCGAAGCCGGGTCGCGACGGCCACGTCGGCCACGACGAGATCCAGGAGGCCGCGACCACCGCCGGCCTGCACGCCACGAGCACGTTCGCCGTCGCGCCCGACTGGTCGGCCACAAAGCTGGCCAACCGCGGCCGCGGACGCTGACCTGGTGACGAGCACGGCCCCCGAGGTGCGGTGGCGTGCGGGCGACCCCGCGCCCGACTTCACGCTGCCGGACACGCACGGCACTCCCGTGCACCTCGCCGACCTGCGCGGCGAGGCGGTGCTGCTCGTGTTCTTCCCGTTCGCGTTCTCGGGCATCTGCACCGGTGAGCTGTGCGAGCTGCGCGACAACATCGAGGATTTCGAGGCGGCCGGGGTGCGCCTGCTGGCCGTCTCCACCGACCCGGTCTTCACGCTCAAGGCCTGGCACGAGCAGGAGGGCTTCGGCTTCGACCTGCTCAGCGACTTCTGGCCCCACGGCGCCGTCGCCGACGCCTACGGCGTCTTCGACCCCACGAGCGGCCACGCGCTGCGCGGCACCTTCCTCGTCGATGCCGACGGGATCGTGCGGTGGTCGGTCGTCAACCCGCGTGGCCAACGGCGGGACCTCGAGGCATACCGCGAGGCGCTCGCCGAGATCTGACTCGGAGCAGGGGTGCGCAGGTGTCCGGTGGGGCGCCCCTCGCCGGGTATTCTTTGCTGCGCTGCCCAGGGCCTGTAGCTCAGCTGGTCAGAGCGCCACGCTTACACCGTGGATGTCGGGGGTTCGAGTCCCTCCGGGCCCACCACCCCTTGTCTTGTAGCCCTGACCTGCATCGTTGCGCCGACCGCTCGTGGACTTGAGCGGACCGCCCTACCTCCACAGGGCCATGCAGACCCTCCGCTAGGTGAGGCTGCGGTCGAACTCGTCGTTGGTGAGCGCGGGTGCGGCGAGCGGGGTGGGGAACTCGCGCCGTGTTCGTAGGCCGTCCAGGAAGAGGGTGACGTAGCGCCGCCACAGGTCGGGCGCGACGTCGCGGCTGCGCTCGGTGACCGCGCCGAGCATGAGCTGGATCAGCGGAAAGTCCGACGGCTCGAGGTCCGTGCGCAGCTGCCCGGCTTCCTGGGCGCGAACGATGAGCCCTTCGACGGCGGGCGAGAGTCGCTCGCTCGCGATGTCGAACGCGACGCCGGTGCCATGGCCGCCCTCGAGGAGGATCTGCCGCAGACCGCGGTTCTCGGCGAAGTCGGCGGTCGCCGCGAGGAAGAACTGCTCGAACGCCTCCCACGGGTCGTCGAGCACGAGGGCCTGTTCCGCGCGCTCGACCACACGCTGCACCGCGGTGTCCAGGACGGCCGCGACGAGCTCGCTGCGGTTCGCGAACCGCCGGTAGGCCGTGCCCACGCCCACGCCCGCGTGCCGTGCGACGTCGTCGAGCGTGACGTCGAGCCCGCGGCTCGCGAACAGGTCACGGGCGGAAGCGATCAGGCGCTGACGATTGCGCTCGGCGTCCGCGCGCAACGGCCTGGCGTCCGGGGCTGATGGCGTGCTCATGCATCCCATCCTAGCCGCGAAACGGAGACTTGCTCTCCGGTTCGTGGTACGCTCCGTCGCGGAAACGGAGAGTTGGTCTCCGCTTATTGGGAGGATGAGAAATGAGCGCACCGCGAGCACTGGTCGTCGGGATGGGTATCGCTGGACTGGCCACGGCCATGCGGCTGCGAGAGGTCGGCTGGGAGCCGTTGCTCGTGGAGCGCGCGCCCGAACGCCGCCCGGCCGGCTACTTCGTCGGCCTGTTCGAGACCGGCCGCGCGACGGCGCAGCGCATGGGCGTGCTGGACGCGATCGGCAACCGCGCCGACCCGGACGGCAAGACGTACGACGTCGACCGGTCCGGCGAGCGACGTCGGCCGAGCATGGGATACGGCGACCTGCCCGGCGACCCGCGCCTCATCATGCGCGGCGACATCGAGGCCGCCCTCTTCCCCCAGATCGCCGCCACCACAGAGATCCGGTACGGCACCACCCCGGTCGCGATCGACGAGCACGACGACGGCGTCGACGTCACGCTGCGCACCACCACCGGCGCCGGCACCGGCTGGGCCACGACCGAGACCACCGAACGGTTCGACCTCGTGGTCGGCGCCGACGGCCTGCGCTCGACCGTCCGCCGACTGTCATTCGGGCCCGACTCCCAGCTGCTGCGCCCGCTCAACCACATCATCGGCGCGACCCTCCTCAAGGAACAGGTGCCCGGATTCCGGCCCACCGACGGGCTGACCCTCGCCGAAGAAGGGCGCTCGGCCTGGGTGTTCCCCTTCGCCGACCACGCACCCGGCGTGCTGTTCTCCTACCGCACCGACGACGAGGACGCCGAGTTCCGCCGGACTCCCATCGAGTCCCTGCGAGCCGCCTACGGCCCTGAACCGGCGGGCCCGATCCTCGAGAACCTCTTCGAGCAGTTCGAAGCCGCCGACGACAGCCTCTTCGACTCCGTCCACCAGGTCGACATGCCCACCTGGCACACCGACCGCGTCGTCCTCGTCGGCGACTCCGCCTGGTGCCTCACCCTCTACTCCGGCATGGGCGCCTCCCTGGGCCTGGCCGGCGCCGACCTGCTCGGCACCACGCTCGCTCGCAACCCCGGCAACACCACCCGCGCCCTGCGCGAGTGGGAGCAGCGCCTGCGCCCCTTCGTCGACGTCCAGCAGCGCTCAGGTCGCACCGACGGACTGTCCATGTTCGTGCCCCAGACCCGACGTGACCTCGCCACCCGCAACGTCATGTCCAAGGTCACCAGCAACAACCTCACCAACCGACTCATGCGGGCCGCGATCGCCACCAAGTTCAAGGAGAAGTCCCTCGACATCGCCGCGCCGTGACCGGATCGCCGAGTCACCCACCAGCGCCGGGGCCGCCCATGCCTCTGTCGCAACCGTCCATCGGACACTCCCGGGTGAGCGCCCAGCGCGGAGGAGAAGCAGGCGGCCAGCGGTCAAGCTGCGCTCGCGTGAGCTGGCCCGCACGGTGAGGATCCTGAGGTGGTGGCAGTGGGTCGGCTGCCATTCGCAGGCTCGGTGACGTCGCGGAACCGTCGTGGTTCAGCGTGGCCGTCGCGCCTGGCGGGCGACCGACACGATGAGCGGAATGCTCAGCACCCCGAGGAGCGTCAGCGCCATGGCGCCCCACAGGGGCGGATTGCCATTGCTGGAGTCCGAGTAGCCGGCTGCGTAGAGCGCGAAGTCGGCCAGGAAGTGGAGCGCGATGGCGAGCCACAGGCCGCCGGCGGCGCGCCGGACGGCGTAGTAGACGGCGCCGAGGAACGACGTGACGGCGACCTGGATGAGGGTGGGGACCAGCGGGGCGCCGTGCAGCAGGTTCAGGGTGTGCAGTGCTCCGAACACCAGGCACGTCAGGAAGAATGTGGGCAGCTCGGACCACGAGCCGCGGGCGCCGGTGAGCAGGATCCCGCGCAGTGCGAGCTCCTCGGTGAACCCGACCAGGAGCGTACCGGCCGCCACGACCAGGAGATAGGTGAGGGCCTGGGTCCAGTCGACCTGGCTGAGGTTCCCGGCGATGACCACCAGATAGACGGCCGGGAACGCCCACCACCACCGCGGCACCCGCTGACGGGGAGTCTCGTGCCAGACGGGAGCCCACCAGCCCGCGCGGCGCACGAACACGACCAGCAGGACGGCGATGATCGTCAGGGGCAGGACGTGCGTGCGCAGGAACGCGAGAGCGGGATCGGTGATCTCGCCGTCGCTGCCGCCGGGCAGCAGGTCGTCGATCGTGATGAGGACGGCGTAGGTCGCGACCACGGCGAGGCCGACGAGAACGGTGGGCCTGACGCGCACGTCCTCGGCCTCGTCCCGTGTGCTGGTGGTGCCCGGAGGATCGACCGGCATGCTGTTCATCTCCCGGGTTCAGGCCTTCGCCGCTGCGGGATCGGGTGCCCGGTCTCCGACGGCTTCGTGAGCGTCGCGGGCGGCGAACCAGAAGAAGATCAGTGCCAGCACGCCGGCCACGATCGCCAGCACCGCCAGCGGGTTCGACCCGCCGGCCTGCTCGAGGCTGAACACCGAGAAGTCCCACGCGCCGTGCAGGACCATGGCCCCGATCAGGGAACCGATCACCCGGCGCAGGATGTAGAACGTCAGCCCGTGCAGGAACGCCTGGCCGATCTGCGGCACGGTGGCGGCGACCGACTGCCCGAGGAAGATGTTGATCCCGTGCATCAGGCCGAAGCACAGGCTCGAGATCAGGACGGCCCAGACCTCGGCGACGCTGCCGCGCAGTCCCACGAGCAGGACGCCGCGGGTGGTCAGCTCCTCGGTGAACCCGACGAAGACTCCCAGCGCCAGGGCGGCGAGCACGAAGTCCAGGCTCACCGCCGACCACGTCGTGCCCGCGAGGTTGCCGATCACGGCCACCGCGAGCAGTCCCGGCGCGATGACCGTCCACTTCGCCTTCGTGGTGCGGCGCTCGTGCAGCGCGGGCCGCCACCAGCCCAGCCACGTCGTGACCACGGCAAGGACCGCGGCCCCGACGACCAGCGACACGACGGCACCGCGCCACAGGTTCGACGGCGAGTCACCGAAGTCGGTGTAGGGGACGCCGCTGGACTTCTGCAGCACGACCACCACCACGCCGTACAGGACCCACACGGCCAGACCCACCCATGCCCGAGGACGTACGCGCATCCCGACTCCCTCTGCTCGACAGACACACATCGGTCCAGAACCGGGCCAAGCCTCGCAGGCATTCGCGGAGACCGCGCGGCGTCGCAACGCCCGACCCGGTCGAATGGCTCCGGCACGCCGGGGCACACCAGAGCCGCCACCGAACCCGGGCGGGACACGTCCGGACCCCGACAGCCCGCGGTTCCGGGCGGTGGGACGCGCCGTGGCAGACTCGCGCACCGTGACGTCGAACACCCGCATCAGCCGGGCTGCCCTGACCAGCGACCTCGAGAGCCTCGCCATGGTGGAGCTCCGGTCGTGGACTGCGGCGTTCCAGGACGTGCTCGATCCCGCCGAGCTCGCCGGGCTCCGGCTGGAGACCCTGCGCGAGAGGTGGGTGGACCGGCTCGGCGAGCGCGACGGAGATCGCGCGAACACCCTGTGCCTGGTCGAGGACGGCGAGGGCGACAAGAACGACATCCTCGGCTACGTCCGGTGGTACCCGAGCGAGGACCTCGATCTCGACCCGGCGCAGGTGGCGGAGATCGGAGCTCTGTACACGGTCCCGTCGAGCTGGCGCAGCGGCGCCGGCACGTCGCTCCTGCGTGCGGCCGTCGACGCCGCCACTGCGGGGGGATATCTCCATGCGGCGTTGTGGGTGCTCGAGGACAACGCGCGTGCGCGCGCCTTCTACGAGCGGCAGGGGTGGGAGCACGACGGCGTCCACGACACGGTCCGTTCGGGGCCCAGGCTCGTGCGACGCCTGCGCTACCGGCGAGGGCTGGCCGCCTGACGGGCCGGAGCGGGCCGCACGTCGAGCTGCCCGCTCCCGTCCCGTGCGCCGTCGGCGCTCGCTAGAGCCGCCAGGCCTCGCGGTAGTCGGCGTGGTCGGCGTAGGGGAGCGCGAGGGCCCGGAGCATGCGCTCGCCCACGAACTCGATGCCGCTGACCTCCCGTGCGTCGACGTCCCGGTCGAGGTCCTTGTCCATGTCGAGGCCGGTCGCCTCGTAGGCAAGATGGACGAGCTGGCGCTTGGCCTCGACCTCTGCCTGCAGCCGCGCCGGAGTGAACGCCCGATCGAGCTCGCTCGACGATGTCGCGTCGGGACCTTCGCGCCGTCGGAGCGCGGCGGCCGTCGCCCTCGCCTCGTCCTCGTCCAGCCGTGCGGTCAGGAACTCGGTCAGGGTCACAGGGGCAGCATACGGCGGAGCCGCGGCGACGAGCTTCTCGGCACGGGTGGCCGGAGCGGCCTCCGAGGGGGCGTACAGTGAAGAGGTGGGTGATCGACGGATCGGCCCGCACGAGGCCGATCACGACGGCTCGCCGACGGAGGTTCGGTCCTCCGGCACCGACGAGATGGCGTCCGAGGCGCGCTGGGACGACGACGGCGGCTACGAGCCCGACGACACCGACCGCGACGCAGCCACAGCTTCCGGGGCCGACACGCCCGCGGGCGGTCTCTTCCTGCGCGGCATCCTCGACTCCGCCCTCCCGCACGAGCTCGGCACGGACGCCGAGCCGGAGCGCTACACGGTCGCCGCGATCTTCTCGCGCCAGGTCGCCCCGGAGGAACGCGCGCTGATCGAGGGGCCGGACGCCCGGTCCACGCTGGCGGCGCGCGGGTACCCGGGGGTGGGGCTCAAGGTCGCGGACCGCCGCCTGGAGATCTCGGGGACGAACCTGGCGACGCTCGCGAGCGGTCTCGCCTCCCAGGTCGCGGCGCTCCTCCGAGACGTGGAGGAGCAGGTCGTGACGGCCCGTGAACGGCGCGACGACGAGCGGGTGCGGTGGAGCGAGGCGGAAGCGGTGCGCGCCGCCCGGGTGAAGGCTGAGGCAGACCGTGTCCGTTTCGAGTGACCTTCCGACCCCCGCGCCGGCCCCTGCACCCCACGGCGTCCGTCGCCCCGCGAGGCGCGTCACGAGGGACTACGCCGCCTTGGCCAAGGTCGTGCGGGACTCCGGCCTCCACAGCCGCCGCTACGCCTACTACTGGTCGCGGCTGGTCGTGACGGTCGTCGCGTTCGCCCTGGTGTGGGCCGGGGTGGTGCTGCTGGGCGACACCTGGTGGCAGCTCGTGCTCGCCGCGGCCCTGGCCGTCGTCCTGGCACAGCTGGCGTTCCTCGGGCACGACAGCTCGCACCGGCAGATCTTCCGCTCGCGGGCCTGGAACGACTGGACCGGCCGCGTGCTGGCGAACGCGTTCGTGGGGCTGAGTCACGTGTGGTGGACCGCGAAGCACAACGCGCACCACGAGGCGCCGAACCGCGAGGGGCACGACCCGGACATCTCACCCGGGGTCATCGCGTTCACGCCGGCGGTCCTCGCGAGCCGGCACGGGTGGCGCCGGTGGTTCGCCCGCAGGCAGGGCTGGTTCTTCTTCCCGCTGCTGGCGCTCGAGGGACTCAACCTGCACGTGGCGAGCGTGCGCACGGTGCTGGGCCGTGGTCCGGTCGTCCACCGCGGCGTCGAGGTCCCGGTCCTGCTGACCCGCCTGGTCCTGAACGTCGCCGTCCTCGCGCTCCTGCTGCCGCCCGCGATGGCGGGCGCCTTCCTCGCCGTCCAGCTCGGCCTGTTCGGCGTCCTCCTGGGCGGGGCCTTCGCGCCCAACCACAAGGGGATGCCGATCGTCCCGGCGGACGCGGAGGTCGACTTCCTGCGTCGGCAGGTGCTGATGTCCCGCAACATCCGGGGGAACGTCGTCGTCGATTTCTTCATGGGCGGCCTCAACCGGCAGATCGAGCACCACCTGTTCCCGGGCATGCCGCGGCCGAACCTCCGGCGCGTGCAGCCGCTCGTGCGGGAGTACTGCTCCACCCTCGGGGTCACGTACACCGAGGTCGGCTTCTTCGTCTCCTACCGGATCGTCGTCGGTTACCTCAACGACGTCGACCACAGGGCGCGCGACCCGTTCGAGTGCCCCCTGGCGGCGCAGCTCGGGCGGTAGCGGACTTTCGCCCGAACGGGGCGAATGGCGCGTACAGTCGAGGTATCCGGGACGACCGTCCCCCACCTGAGGTACGTGGGTCCGGAGAAGCGAGGAGGCCGTCATGGCCACCACCCCGACCCCCACCCCGCCGCTCGCCTCTGCGACCAACGGCAACCCCAGCAGGAAGGTGACCGGCACGACCCGGGCTCCCCGAGTCACCCGCACGAGCAGCGGCGAGCTCCCCGGGAGGGCGCCGCGGAGCCGCGCCGGAGCCGTCTGGGTCGGCATCTGCGTCGCGGCCCTGCTGCTGGTCGCACTGATCGTCTTCATGCTGCAGAACACCCAGCTGGTCCTGGTCTCCTTCCTGGGCATGCAGGGCACCGTCCCGCTCGCCGTCGCCCTCCTCATCGCGGGTGTCGGCGTCGGCATCATCGCCCTGATCATCGGCACCGTCCGCATCACCCAGCTGCGTCGTCGCCTGCACCGCGGCGCATGACCCGCCGCGCCGTGGAGGGAGGCGCACCGTGACCCACGACGCCCTGACCTCCAGGCCGGGCCGACGCCACGACCTGCTCGGCGAGCTCGCGGCCGCGCAATGGGCCGTGGAGGACGTGGTCTCCGTCGTCGACGGGGGCCTGGCGATCGACCTCTCGCGCTACCTGACGGCGAGGGCGCGGCTCGACGCCGCGGTCACGGCCTGGAACCGGCGGGTCGGCGCGGGCGCGTCGACCGTCGAGGCGCGTTGACCGTGCCGGACGGGAGCGCGCTCGGGGGGACAGCCCCCTTGTCCTGAGCCGCTGACCCCGTAGGCTCGAGACATCCGCACGATCGAGTGACCGCTCACCCCACGGCTGGGAAGTCGACCTCGATCTCTGCGAGGACCAGATGACCACAGCCACCGTCGTCGACGGCTCGGCGGCAGCCGCCAGGCTCTCCGGCGCCCCTCACACCAGCTCCTACAGCGCGTTGTCCCGCACCGTGCGCGAGGCCGGGCTGCTGCGGCGCGCGTACGGCTACTACCTGCGGACGGGTGGGCTGCTCGTCCTGGCGCTCGGGGCCGCGGCCAGCGGGTTCGTGCTGCTCGGCGACTCGTGGCTCCAGCTGCTCGTCGCCGGCGCGCTCGGGCTGATCCTCACGCAGTTCGCGTTCCTCGCGCACGAGGCCGCGCACCGGCAGGTCTTCGCGACCGGGCCCGTCAACGACCGGGTCGGTCGCGTCGTGGCGAACGTCGTCGTGGGCATCAGCTACTCGTGGTGGATGTCGAAGCACACCCGCCACCACGCGAACCCGAACCACGTGGGCAAGGACCCGGACGTCGCGAACGACACGATCGTGTTCACCGAGGAGGGCGCCCGCGAGCACCGCGGCCTGCTCGCGCTGGTCACGCGCTACCAGGGCTGGCTGTTCTTCCCCCTCCTCACGCTCGAGGGCCTCAACCTGCACCTGACGTCGGTGCGCTCGCTCCTGCACGGCACCGACGCCGACCGGGGCGCTCGCGTGCGCGAGCTCGTGACCATCGGCCTGCGGCTGGTCCTCGCCACGGCGGTCGTGTTCTGGTGGCTGCCGTTCGGCATGGCGTCCGCCTTCCTCGGCGTCCAGCTCGCCGTGTTCGGCGTGTACATGGGGGCGTCGTTCGCGCCCAACCACAAGGGCATGCCGATGGTCCCCGAGGGAAGCCGCCTCGACTTCCTGTCCAAGCAGGTGCTCACCTCACGGAACATCCGCGGCGGCGCCTGGATGAGCGCGCTCATGGGCGGCCTCAACCACCAGGTCGAGCACCACCTGTTCCCGAGCATGCCCCGCCCGCACCTGGCGCGGGCCCGTCTCCTGGTGCGCGAGCACTGCGCCGCGAACGGCCTCCCGTACACCGAGACCGGACTGGTGCGGTCGTACGCCATCGTCGTCGGCTATCTCAACCGCGTCGGGCTGGCCGCCCGCGACCCGTTCGACTGCCCCCTGCGACGGAGCTTGCGGGGCTACTGAGGCCTGTGGGTGGGTCCGGCCGCGCGGGCGCCCCCGCCCGAAGGGTCACCAGCCCGGGGCGGCGCCCGCGCAGCCGCAGGGCCACGCGACCGCGGCGGGCCGGCGGGTCGTCGGGGTCCCCCCGACGACGGTGAGGTCACGGACGACCGTGAGCGTTGGAGCAACACCCTCGACTCCCTGGATCGGTGCCGCCAGGCAGGCGGCGCGTGATCCGGAGGCCAGGGAGCGCACCTGGGACGCGACGATCGCGCGCCTATGCGGTTCCTGGGAGTCAGGGAGTCAGCAGGTCAGGGCGTGGGTTTCGACGTCGACCCGCCGGCGTTGTCGACGGGACCGTCGGTGGGGTCGGGCTCCGCCGGCGGCGTGGTCTCCTCGTCGGTGGGGTCCGGCTCCGGCTCGGTCGGCTCCTCGGTGGGCGTGGGGTCGTCCGTCGGCTCGTCCGTCGGCGTGGGTGTCGAGGTGGGCTCGTCCGTCGGCGTGGGCGTCGACGTGGGCGTCTCGGTGGGCGTCGGAGTCTCCGACGGCGTCTCGCTGGGAGTGGGCGTGCTGGTCGGGGTGGGCGTCGACGTCCGGTCGGGGCGCGACGTCGGCTCGGCCGGCGCCTGTGTCGTGGGGGCGGTCGTGCTGCGCGTCGGAGACGGGGTGGACGACGGCGACGGGCTGTGGGTGACCGGCGCGACCGGGCCGCTGCCGTCGGTGTCGCCGAAGAGCCAGAAGGCCCCCGCACCGAGGGCAGCGACCAGGATCGCGGCCAGGACGATCAGGAGGATCCGACGCCGGCGGGACGGCTCGGGCTCCTCGGCCGCGGGCACCCCGCCGACGGGGGTGTCCGCGGGCGGCTCGGGCGGTGGGTCGCCCAGCACCTCGGTCGGCTCGTCGCCGGAGGTCGCGAGGGGCTCCGTCGGCGCACCGTCGTCCGGTGTCAGAGCCTCGGTCGCGTCGACGGCACCGAGCATCCGGGTGCGCTGGAGCTCCGCCTCGGCGCCCGCCGCTGCGGCGGCCGCGAGGCCGGCGGCGCCGATCGCCGCGGTCCGGTGCGGGTCCTCGGCGGCGATCTGGCCCATCGTCATGGTCTGGTCGCCGTCGGGGGTCTCCGGCCCTACCGTGGCGGGCGCGGCCCACGCCGGCGGCGCTCCGCCGAGCAGCGTGGCGACGGTCTGGCCCATCGCGCTCGCGGTCGGGAACCGCCGGGCAGGGCTCTTCGCCATCGCGCGGGCGACGAACCGGTCCACGGCGGACGGCACGGCGGGGCGGCGGGCCGACGGCGCGGGCACGGGCGCCCCGACGTGGGCGAGCAGGACGTCGCCCGGCCGGGCACGCTCGTACGGGGGATGGCCCGTGAGCGCGAAGTAGGCGAGCGCCCCGACCGAGTACAGGTCGCTGCGGCCGTCGAGCGGCCGACCCTGCGCCTGCTCGGGGGACATGTACGACGCCGAGCCGGCGACGCGCTCGCCGTCGCCGTCGCCTCCGCCGGGCGCGGTGAGGCCCAGGTCCAGCAGACCGACGGTCATGCTGCCGTCGTCGTGCCGGTCGACCACCACGTTGCGCGGGCCGACGTCGCGGTGCACCAGCCCGGCCTCGTGGACGGCCGCGAGGCCGTCCAGCAGCCCGGCCACCACGGTGAGCGCCTCGGGCCAGGGCATGCCGGTGCCGGCCGCCAGCTCCGACAGGGGAGTGCCTGGCAGGCGTCGCATGAGCAGCCAGGGGACGTTCGCGCCCGCGACCTCGTCCTCCCCGGTGTCGAGGACCTTCGAGACGCCCGGATGGTCCATCAGGTCAGACGCCGCCACCTCGCGGGCGAGGCTGGCGCGCGCCGCCTCGTCGTCGACCAGGTGCGGGTGGAGCACCTTGACGAGGAGCGGGGTCTCGTCGCTCGTCGCGTCGCCCGTCTCGTCTGATTCGCCGGGCAGGCGCGAGGCCTCGTACACGGTGTACGTGCCACCCGTGCCGAGGATGTCCCCCAGCACGTACTTCCCGCCGAGCACGACGTGCCCGCCCGCCGGCTCGTCGGCCGGGTCTTTCGGCGTCATGCCGGGCACCGCGGCGAGTGCGGGGCGTCGAGGCGGAGGCCTGGGCGGGAGGGCATCGGGGCGGCGAACTCGGTCATTTCAGTCATGGGCCATCACAGGATAAGTGGTGGCCGCGCGTGCTGCAGTGTGCCCGGTCACGCCTCCTGGAGGTCCGCCAGCGCGCTCTCGATCGCGCGGTGGAACGTGGGGTACGCGTAGATCAGGTGCCGCAGCTCGCTGACCGGTACCCGCGCCTGCACGGCGAGCGTGAGGACGGCGAGGATCTCGCCGCCGGCCGGTCCGGCGGCCGTCGCGCCGACGAGCACACCGGCGTGCGCGTCCTCGACCAGCTTGATGAGGCCCTCGTTGCCGGGCCCGTGCACGAACCCTCGCGACGACGCCGCGAGGTCGGTGAGGCCGGTGCGCACCGTCAACCCGGCGTCGCGGGCGGCGGCCTCCGTGAGCCCGACGCCGCCGATCTCCGGGTCGGTGAACGTCACGTGCGGGACGGCGCGGTAGTCGGCCCGCTCCGCGCCGTCGCCGTCGCCGCCCCCGGCCGCGAGGATGTCCGCGGCGGCGATGCGCGCCTGGTACATCGACACGTGCGTGAACGCCCCCTTGCCCGTGACGTCCCCGATGACCCAGACGCCGTCCGCCGCGCGCATCCGGTCGTCGACGGGGATCGTGCGGCCCGAGTCGTCGATGCCGACGGTCGCGACGCCCAGCGCCTTCAGGTCGGTGCGCCGGCCCGCGGCGACCAGCAGCCGCTCGGAGACCAGCTGGGTGCCGTCGCCGAGGGTCAGGGTGAACCCGCCGCCGTCGTGCGAGACCGACGAGACCTTCGCGTCCGTACGCACGCCGATGCCCTCGGCGGCGAAGCGGCCGGCGAGGAGCGCGCTCGCCTCGGGCTCGTCGAGCGCCAGCAGGCGCGGGCCCGCCTCGACCACCTCGACGGCCGTGCCGAACCGGGCGAAGACCTGCGCCAGCTCGCAGCCGATGGCGCCGCCGCCCAGCACGGTGAGCGACGCCGGCGCCTCCGTGGCGCGCACGGCGTCGCGGTTGGTCCAGTAGGGGGTGTCGGCCAGGCCGTCGACCGGCGGCACCGCGGGCTCGGTGCCGGGGTTGAGCAGGACGCCGCGCGTCGCGCGGAAGCGGCGCTCGCCGTCCGCGGTCGCCACGGCGACCTCGCCCGGGCCCACCAGGCGGCCGCGGCCGCGCACGACGCGGGCGCCCGCCTTCTCCAGGCGCTCGACGGCGGCGGTGTCGTCCCAGTCGGCGGTCGCCTCGTCGCGCACGCGCGCCGCGACGGGCGCCCAGTCCGGCGCGACGTCGACCCGCCCGGCCAGCGTGGCCGCGCGGCGGGCCTCGGCGAGCGCGTCCGACGCGCGCACCATCATCTTCGTGGGGATGCAGCCGAAGTACGGGCACTCGCCGCCGACGAGGCGCGCCTCGACGGCCACGACGTCGAGCCCCGCGCGGGCCAGCCGGCCGGTCGCGTCCTCCCCGCCCGGGCCGGTGCCGATCACCACGACGTCGACGGTCTCGACGCTCTCGACGGGCTGCTCGGTCGTCATGCGGTCCTCCTCGGGCGCGGGTGGGCGGCCGGGTGCGCCGACCCCGGCCAGCGCACCATATCGACGGTCTCGTCGCGCGGCGAGCGGCGCGGGTGCGGCGCGTCGATCGTGCGTCGGTGGCGCACGGCAGGATGGCGGCGTGCACGTCGTCCTGACCCGAGAGCCCGGCGGCACGGTCCGCCTGCACGACGGTACGCAGCGCGCCGTGCCCGCCGCGGACCTCCCCGCGCTCGTGGCCGATGCGGAGGGCGGGGTGCACGGCGGTGCGGCCGTGCCGCGCTGGACGTGGGACGACACGAACCGCTGGTACCCCGGCCTGCTGCGGGCGGGCGTCCGCGTGGAGCGGTCGCACGACCTGCGGCTCGTGCACCGCATCCTGCGGCACTCCACGGCCACCGCGGGCTCGGAGCTCGCGGCGGCGGGGGTCGGCGCGTGGGACGCGATGACCCCGACGCCGGCGGGCGCGGCGCCGCCGGTGGGCGCCCGCCGCGTGCCGCAGGGCGAGGCGCTCTTCGACCTCGCGGCGCCGGAGCGGTCCGCCCCGGTCCCGCAGGGCGCCGGGGCGGTCGACCCGGTGGCGGAGCTGCGGCGCCAGGAGGACGCGGTGCGCGGCTCGTCGGCACCCGGGCGGCTGCGGCTGCTCGCGGCGGGGGAGTCGGCGGGTGCGCTGGTCGCGGCCGAGATGCACCACGCCGGGCTGCCGTGGCGCGCGGACGTGCACGACGCGATCCTCACCGACGCGCTCGGTCCCCGGCCGCCCGAGGGGCAGCGTCCCGCGCGGCTCGAGGAGCTCGCGCGACAGATCCGCACGGCCCTCGACGCTCCGCCGTCGCTCAACCCCGACTCGCACCCTGACCTGCTCAAGGCGATGCAGTACGCCGGCGTCGGGACGCGCAGCCTGCGCAAGTGGGAGCTGGAAAAGCTCGACCACCCCGTCGTCGCGCCGCTGCTGGAGTACAAGAATCTCTACCGCCTGCTCACGGCGAACGGCTGGCACTGGCTCGACGAGTGGGTGACCGACGGCCGGTTCCGCACCGAGTACGTGGTGGGCGGCGTGGTGACCGGCCGCTGGGCGTCCACCGGCGGCGGGGCGCTGCAGCTGCCGAAGGGCGTGCGACGGGCGGTGGTCGCCGACCCGGGCTGGTGCCTCGTCGTGGCGGACGTCGCGCAGCTCGAGCCGCGCGTCCTGGCGGGCATGGCGGGTGACGAGGCCATGGCGACGGCGGGCCGCGCCGGCGACCTCTACGCCGGCATCGTCGCGTCCGGGGCGGTGCCCACCCGGGAGTTGGCCAAGGTGGGCATGCTCGGCGCGATGTACGGGGGCACCACCGGGGCGAGCGCCCAGGTGCTGCCGCGGTTGGGGCGGGAGTACCCGCGGGCGATCGCGCTGGTGGAGGAGGCCGCCCGCACGGGGGAGCGCGGGGGCGTCGTGACGACGTGGCTCGGCCGGTCGTCCCCGGCCCCGGGCTCCGCGTGGGACGAGGCGCAGGCGGGCGCGTTCGCCGACGACGCGGGGGCCGACGCCGCGGCCCGCGCCCGGTCCGCCACCCGGTCGTGGGGGCGGTTCACCCGCAACTTCGTGGTGCAGGGCACCGCGGCGGAGTGGGCGCTGTGCTGGCTCGCGTCGATCCGTCGTCGGCTCTGGGCGCTCGGGGTCGCGGACGGCGCGCGGCCGGGCCTGGCGCCCGCCCCGTTCGCCGACCGCCCGCACCTCGCGTTCTTCCTGCACGACGAGGTGGTGGTGCACGCTCCGCGCGAGCTCGCCGACGTGGTCGCCGCCGAGGTGCGCGCCGCTGCCGAGGAGGCGGGCCGCCTGCTGTTCGGGGACTTCCCGGTCGACTTCCCGCTCACCGTCGCGGCGGTCGACTCCTACGCCGACGCCAAGTGACCGGCCCCGGCTCTAGGGTCGGTGCCATGACCATCGGGACCACAGACACCGCGGCACCGCGCACCCCGGAGAATCCGCCGAGGCTGCACGACGTCGTCGCCGCCCTCGAGGACCTGTACCCGCCGTCGACGGCGGAGGGCTGGGACGCCGTCGGCCTGGTGGTGGGGGACCCCGCTGCGCCGGTGCGCAAGATCCTGTTCGCCGTCGACCCGGTGGCCGCAGTGATCGACGAGGCGGTCGCCTGGGGCGCGGACCTGCTCGTCACGCACCACCCGCTGTTCCTGCGGCCCGTGCACTCGGTCGCGGCGACGACGTTCAAGGGCGACGTGGTGCACCGGCTCCTGCGCGCGGGCTGCGGCCTGTACGTGGCGCACACCAACGCCGACGCCGCCCCGCGCGGCGTCGCGGACGCGCTCGCCGATCTCGTCGGCATCACCGACCGGAGCCCGCTGGTCGTGGGGCCCGACGGCGTCGATGCCGGTGCGGTCCGGGGGATCGGGCGGGTCGGCCGGCTCGCCGAGCCCACGACGCTGGGCGCGTTCGCCGAGCACGTCGCGGCCGTGCTGCCGGCGACGGCGCAGGGCGTGCGCGTCGCCGGCGACCTCGACGCCCCGGTCGCGACCGCCGCCGTGGTGGGCGGATCCGGGGACTCGCTGTTCGACGCCGTCCGCGCCGCCGCCGTCGACGTGTACGTGACCGCGGACCTGCGCCACCACCCCGCGTCGGAGCTGCGGGAGCGGGCCGACTTCGAGTCCCGGACCTCCACCGGCGCGGCGACGCCGTTCCTCGTGGACGTGGCCCACTTCGCGAGCGAGTGGCCGTGGCTCGCGTACGCCGCCGACGACGTCCTGGCGCGGCTCGGGGAGCGGGCCGGAGGGGAGACCGGAGACGGTTCCGGAGAAGGTACGGTGACCACGAGGGTGAGCACGATCGGCACCGACCCGTGGACCGCGCGGGTGGCGAGCAGCGTGCGCGCGACCGACCGCCCCACCAGCTGAATCACTGCGAGAGGACCCGCCCGTGGCCACTGCACCCCCCGAGGACCAGCGCCGACTGCTCGAGGTCCAGGCCCTCGACACCCGGCTGCAGCAGCTCGTCCACCAGCGCCGCAACCACCCGGCGCTGGCGACCATCGCGGAGCTCGACGGCCGCATCGGCGACCTGCACACCTCGCTCGTCGACTCGCGCACGGCCGTGGCCGACCTGGAGCGCGAGCTCGCCAAGGCGGAGTCCGACGTCGCCCAGGTGCGCACGCGCGCCGAGCGGGACCAGCAGAAGCTGGACTCCGGCGCCCTGTCGGCGAAGGACTCCCAGGCCCTGGTGAGCGAGCTCGAGTCGCTCGCCCGCCGCCAGTCGGTGCTCGAGGACGCGGAGATCGAGGTCATGGAGCGCCTGGAGGCGCACCAGGGCTCGCTGGCCGAGGTGGAGTCGGCGCACGCCGAGCTCGAGGCGGCGAAGGCGAAGGCCACCGCCGAGCGCGACGAGGCCTGGGCCGAGATCAACGCGACCGGGTCGAAGGTCAAGGCGGAGCGGGAGGCGACCGCGGCCTGGCTCGACGCCGGCCTCCTCGCCCTGTACGACAAGCTGCGCGCCCAGCTCGGCGGCGTCGGCGCCGCGGCGCTGCGCGGGGGCCGGTGCGAGGGCTGCCGCCTCGACCTCAACCCGCGTGACCTCGCCGCCGCCAAGGCGGCGGCGCCCGAGCAGGTCGTGCGGTGCGAGGAGTGCGGGCGCATCCTCGTGCGCCAGACGGACGAGGCCGCGGGGGCCTGATGGCCGGTCGGTCCGGGGCGAGCCCGGTGGGGGGCGCCGACCTGCGCACGGTCGTGCTGGTCCGGCACGGCGCGACCCCCCTGACGGAGGCCCGTGCCTCCTGCGGAGGGGGTGTCCCCGGGCCGTCGCTCACGACGCGGGGCCGCACGCAGGCCGCCCGCGCGGCCGACGCCGTGTTCCGGGTCGGCAAGGACCTGTGGCCCGAGCTGCCTCGCGCCGGTGCGCTCGTCGCGTCGCCCACGGCGCGCACGCTGGAGACCGCCGCGGCCGTCGGACGGCGCATCGGGCAGCACGCCCGACCCGACGGGCGGTTCACCGAGTGCGACTTCGGCGCCTGGGAGGGGCTGACCCCCGAGCAGATCACGGCCCGGTGGCCCGGCGAGCGCGCCGCCTGGTCGGCCGGCGCGGGCCCGGCGCCCGGCGGTGAGTCGTACGCGGACGTCGGCGAGCGGGCGTGGGCCGGGCTGGGGGACGTCGTCGCCGCGGACGACCCCACCGTCACGACCGTCGTCGTGACGCACCTCGTCGTCGTCCGGGCGCTGGTGGGCCGAGCGTTCGGCGCGCCCGCGTCGTCCTGGCGTCGGCTGCACGTGCCGCCCGCCTCGCTCACCGTGCTCCGGTTCGGTCGCGGGGACGACGGCGAGCCCGCCCTCGCAGACCTGACGGCGACCGGGTTCCCGACCGACGTCTGACGGCTATCCCTTCGGTGCCTTGGGCGCCTTGGGCGGCAGCGCGAGGGCGAGGTCGACGCCGCGGGAGACCCATCGCCGCAGCGCGTCCTCGTCGACCGACGCCGGCACGCCGGCCCAGCCGCGCATGACCCGCTGGCCCATCCGTACCTCGTGCGCGCCGTCGGCGAGCGCGGCCGCGTGGCCGTCGGTGCCGACGTGCACCATCAGCCCGTCGTCGCCCACCGCGACCGCCATGTGGGTGTGCACCATGAAGGCGAGCCCGCCGAACATCCGCTGCTCGGTGAACGCGGCTCGTTCCGCGACGGCGTCGCGCACGCGCTCGGCGAGGTCCTCGTCGTAGGCCATGCGGCCAGTGTCGCCGGGTGGCCGACGACCCGCCCGTCAGGCGATGACGACCTCGAGCGTGCGCGGCCCGCGGCGGGTGGCGGCGTCGTGCAGCGTCGCCTCGACCATCCGGTACGACAG
This sequence comes from Isoptericola nanjingensis, assembly GCF_050311635.1. Lineage (NCBI taxonomy): Bacteria > Bacillati > Actinomycetota > Actinomycetes > Micrococcales > Promicromonosporaceae > Isoptericola > Isoptericola nanjingensis. The sequence continues at coordinate 477,376 of NZ_JBNOZL010000004.1, forward strand.
CCCGGTCCCCACCTCGGTGCCGATGACCTGCCCGTCGAGCTCTCGCGCGGCGTCCAGCAGCTCCGCCGCGCTCGTGGGGGCGGGGCCGGAGCGGCGCAGCAGGTGGCCCGTGAGCACGCCGCGCGTGTGCTTGGCGTTGTGCGACACGACGGTGCGCTTCCCGTCCGCCTCGCGCACCACCCGGACGGTCACCCAGTCTGCCGCGGCGTCGCCCGTGGTCGCCGGCTTCCAGGCGGCGAGGTAGGCGGCCGAGCGGCAGTCGACGACGACGTCGCCCGCGGCCCGCGTGTCCAGGGCGGCGGCCAGGTCGGCGCGCCAGGCCGTGGCGAGCTTCCCGACGCCGGGCAGGTCCACGCCCATCGAGAGCCGGTACGCCGGGATGTGGTCGGCGGGGGAGACGGCGCCCCACAGGCCGGAGAAGACCCGGACGTCGGCGGCGGCGCGGCGGGCGGCGTCGTCGGGCAGGTCGGCCAGGCCGGCCGCGGCGTACAGCACGCCCGTGTAGACGTGGGAGGCGGGCGCCGTCGGCGCGTCCTTGAGCTCGGTGTTGCGCGCGACCTCCGCGGCGAGCGACGCGCCCACCCCGAGGATCTCGGTCGCCTCCGGCCGCGCGCTCACCGCGGCGAGGGCGTCGAGCACGGAACGGCGTCGGTCGGTGAGCTGCTCGGCCCCCGTGAGCCGCGTCAGGTCGACCGGGGCGGCGCCGTCGGGCGCGGGCGTCTTGCCCTCGGAGGGCGGCAGGCAGATCAGCACCCGGACACCCTACGGTCGGGTCTCGGGGCGCGGACCTCCCGGTGACAGTGCCGTCGGTCACCGCTATCGTCGTCGGGCATGGTCCAGGTGAAGATCTACGGCAACCGACGGGTGTGGGGTCAGCGGCGCGCGGAGGTCTCCGACGCGCTGCACGCGGCGCTGGTCGGGGCCTGGCAGATCCCCGAGGACAAGCGGTTCCACCGGTTCCTGCTGCTCGACGACGGCGACCTCGTCGCCCCCCGCTCCGACGACTACCTGATGATCGAGATCGTCGCGTTCACCGGCCGCACCCGGGAGGCGAAGCGCGAGCTGATCCGTCGCGTCTACGAGGACGTCGCACCCGCGCTGGGCGTCGCGACGGACGACGTCGAGCTCGTCGTCCTCGAGTCGCCGGCCGAAAGCTGGGGCATCCGCGGACGGTCGGGCGACGAGCTGGCGTTGAGCTACAAGGTCGACGTCTGACGCCGCTGGCGAGAACGCGGGCCGGACCCGCATAGACTGTGCGGCGCGGACGAGTCGGTCGGACGGTCGCGTCGGCGGCACCCTCGGGTGTCGTCGCCGAGGAACGTCCGGGCTCCGAAGGGCAAGGTGGTGGCTAACGGCCACCCGGGGCGACCCGCGGGACAGTGCCACAGAAAGCAGACCGCCGTCGCCGGGCGACCGGTGGCGGTAAGGGTGAAACGGTGGTGTAAGAGACCACCAGCGCGGCCGGTGACGGTCGTGGCTCGGTAAACCCCACCTGGAGCAAGGTCAGACAGGGAGCGTTCGAGGGTTGCCCGCCCGATGCTCCCGGGTAGACCGCTCGAGCCCTGCGGCAACGCAGGGCCTAGATGGATGACCGTCGCCCGTGCCGGGGTAACCGGGCACGGGGACAGAACCCGGCGTACAGACCGGCTCGTCCGCCCTCATCTGCTCGCGGCCAGCACCGCCGAGAGGCCGTCCTGCAGGTCCTTGACGAAGTAGTCGGGGACCTCCAGCGACGGGAAGTGCCCGCCGTGCTCGGGCTCGGTCCACCGGACGATACGCCGGTAGCGCTGCTCGGCCCAGGCGCGCGGGGTGCGCGACTCGATGTCGCCGGGGTACATGGTCATGGCGCAGGGGACGTCCACCCGCAGGTCGGGGTCCAGGGAGCCGGGGCTCTCGGCGTAGATGCGGGCGGCCGAGGCGCCGGTCCGGGTCAGCCAGTACAGGGTGACGTCGTCGAGGATCCTGTCCCGGGAGATCGTCTCGAACGGGCTGTCCTCGGTGTCGGACCACTCGGCGAACTTGTCGAGGAGCCAGGCGAGCAGGCCGACCGGCGAGTCGACGAGCGAGTAGCCGATGGTCTGCGGCCGGGTCGCCTGCTGCGTCGCGTACGCCCGGTGGTGGAGCCAGAAGTCACGGGTCTCCTCGGCGTGCCGGCGCTCCTCGCCCGTCAGACCGTCCGTCGTCATCCCGGGCGGTGGGAGTGCCAGCGTGGTGTGGATGCCGAGCACGTGCGCGGGGAACCTCCCGCCGAGGACCGCGGTGACGTTGCCGCCCCAGTCGCCGCCGTGGGCGAGGAACTCGTCGTAGCCGAGCCGTCCCATCAGCTCCACCCACGCGGCCGCGGTCTTCTCGACGCCCCATCCGGCGACGGCCGGCCTGTCGCTGTAGCCGAAGCCGGGCAGTGACGGGACGACGACGTGGAACGCCGGCGCGCCCGCGTCCGGCGGGGCGGCCAGCTCGTCCACCACGTCGACGAACTCGGCGACGCTGCCGGGCCAGCCGTGGGTCAGGATCAGCGGCGTGGCGTCCGCGCGCGGGGACCGGCGGTGCAGGAAGTGGATGCCCAGGCCGTCGACGGTCGTGCGGAACTGGCCGATCTCCTCGAGGCGACTCTCGAACGCCCGCCAGTCGTACCCGGTGCGCCAGTGGTCGACGACGTCCACGAGGTCGGCGAGGGGGACCCCCTGGTCCCACCGGCGCGGGTCGGGCGCGGGGCGGCGGACCGTCTCGGGCTCCGGCAGCCGTGCCGCGGCGAGCCGCGCGCGCAGGTCGTCGAGGTCGGCGTCGGTGGCGCGGCACTCGAACGCCTGGACGTCGCTGGACGGATGGGGCATGGGGGCTCCTGGTCGTCGCGAGGCCGGCTCCGCCGTCGGGAGCCGACCTCACGGTTCTACCAAGCGGCCCTGACACGCCGGGGGGCCGCCCCCGGCGCGTCCGCCCGCGCGTCGGGCGTCAGGCCGTGGCCCGCTCGGCCCCCTGCGCGTGCTCGAAGGCCCAGGCGAGGGCGTGGTCGGCGACCGCTTCCCAGCCCGGCGCGGCGCAGGTCCAGTGGTCCCGGCCCGCGAACTCGTAGTACTCGGTGACGGCCGGCGACTTCTCCCAGTGCTTGGCGTTCGACCGGTTCACCGACGGCGGCATGATGTGGTCGAGCTCGCCCCCGATGAACAGGAGCGGCGCGCGGTCGGTGCCGAAGTCCACCCAGGTCTCCTGATGGCCGGGCTTGAAGTTGGCGATGAGGCCGTAGTCCCACACCCAGCGCCCCGGGGCCGGGATCGCGTAGCGCTCCCACACCGCCCGGGACTCCTCCTCCGAGAGGGTGTTGGTGAACGCGTAGTGGAACTCCTCGGGGGTGAACCCGACGGCACGGTGCCGGTTCGCGGGGTTCTTGAGCGCGGGGAAGAGCGACCTCGCCTGCGACGGCGGGTTGACCCGCACGCCCTCGGTCGGGGCGGAGTCGATGACCACCCCGGCGGCGCCGAGGCCCCGGGCCAGGAGGATCTGGGTCAGGGCGCCCCCGAAGGAGTGGCCCATGATGATCGGCGGCCGGTCCAGGGCGGTGATGATGCCGGCGAGGTGCTCGACGGTCTCGGGGACGGTGAGGTCGGCGATGACCTCGGGGTTCTCACGGAGGGCCTCGACCTCGATCTCGAACCCGGGGTAGGCGGGCGTCACGACGGTCAGGCCCTTCTGCTGGTAGTGCTGGACCCAGCCCTCCCAGCTGCGGGGTGTCATCCACAGTCCGTGGACGAGGACGACGGTGTCGGGCGCGGTGGTTCCGGTCGTGTCGCTCATGGCATGGCCTCTCAGGGAGTCGATGGTCGCCAGAGGATCCGCGTGCAGCCGGTCGCGGTCGGTGTCGGGCAGGCGTGTCCGCTGCCCGGATCGTCAGGAGGCGTGCGTCGGTGCCGGCCCGGAGCACACGATAGGGAAGCGCTCCCACAGCGGCGCGGCCGGGCGCGAAACTTCACCCGTCCGCAGAGTCCTGCTGCCCGGCACCCGGCGCGGTCGGAACGAGCGCGCGCAGGTACCGACGGCGGTAGAGCCGCTGGGCCACGAGGATCGCGGGGAAGAGCACCCGCCACAACCCTCGGCCGGGCCGGGTGAGCGAGCGCAGTGTCAGGATCACGGTCCCGTCGTCCTCGCGGTGGACGATGAAGGCCTCCTCGCCCGGTGCCGTGGCGCCCACGACGTCATAGCCGAGCCTCCGGCGTCCCAGGTGGTGGCTCACGAGCGTGACCACGTCGTCGCGCCCCCCGCCGGCTCGCTCCACGGCGGCGCGCACCGCCGCCACCTCGGACGAGGCGAGCCGGAACGCCGCGCTCGTCCCGGTGTCGTTGGCGTCCCAGACGAGCGCGCCGGTGTCGTCGGTCGCCGAACCGCCGATGCTGTGCGGTGCGAGGGCCATCGCGAGGCCGAGGTCTTCGTCGGACCGGGGGTCGAGGGTGAGCGACGTGCTGCGCCGTCGCTGCGCGGCGAGGCGGGCCTCCGCGACGCGGACGGCGGCGCACGCCTCGCCGGGCCACTCATCGTCCGAGAGAACGTCGATCTCCACCCGCTCCAGACGGTCTCGCTGCGCGCTCAGCGCCGCCCGGATCGCGGCCTCCTGCGCTGCTTTCGAGGCGTCGTCCCGCAGGGTGAACCAGACGCCGTCGTCCCGCGATGTCGCACGCACCCCGTCATGGTGCCGTACCCGGGCGTGCCGAGCGTGGAGGCGGAGGTCATGGCACGCTCGGGGTCCGTAGCCCGCTGCAGGCGGGGCGGGGGCCGACCCGAGGGTTCCGCGTCTGTGAACAGTGCGTAAAGAGTTCCTATGCCGAGGTTCCGTTCCGGGTTGGGAGAGGTGTAGCGTGGCGGGCGTCGCGACGACGAGGTCGCGAGTCCGGATCGCAGCGCTCGAGCCCGAGGCGCGCAGGGACGCAGGACGTGGGACGAAGGTGTGGCAGTGACTTTCACCGACGAGGCGCAGGCCGGGGGGATCGCCCTGGTGGAGCGGACCGACGTGAGCGTGGTGGACATGTGGGGCGAGATCGACATCGCCCTGCGCAACGAGGCGAGCGCGGCGCTCGCGAGGGCGTTCGAGCGCGACCTCCCCGTCGTCGTCGACACGTCGCGGGTGACGTTCATCGACTCCGCCGGCGTCGCCTTCCTCGTCCAGCTCTGCCGGATCGGCCGGGACGAGGGCCTGCGGGTGTCGCTGCACCGGCCGCCGGCCGCGGTCCTCGACGTGCTGCGGATGCTCGATCTCGACGTCCCCCCGGACGCGACCGTCCTCGACCGTCCCGTGACCCCGACGGCACCGACCCCCGCCGCGCCGCACAGCCTCGCCGGCTGAGGGCGGACGACGGAGCGTCAGCAGCGCGTCAGTGGTCGCGACCGCTGGCGGCGAGCGCGGCGGCGCCGACGATCCCCGCGCGGTTGCGCAGGGTGGCGGGGATGATCGGCGCCCGCAGGTTCAGCAGGGGCAGGAACTTCTCGTGGTGCTTGCTCACGCCGCCGCCGACGACGATGAGCTCGGGCGCGAGGAGCATCTCGACCGTCTCGAAGTAGCGCTGCAGCCGCGCGGCCCACTCGTGCCACGACAGGTCGTGGCGCTCGCGGGCGGACTCGGCGGCCCGCGACTCGGCGTCGTGCCCGTCGATCTCGAGGTGGCCCAGCTCCGTGTTCGGCACGAGCACGCCGTCCACGAGCAGCGCCGAGCCGATGCCGGTGCCGAGCGTGACCACGAGGACGACGCCGTCGCGCCCCTGGGCGGCGCCGTACCGCTGCTCGCCGACGCCGGCGGCGTCGGCGTCGTTGACGGCGGTCACGTGCCGGCCCGTGGCCTCGCTGGCCAGCGCGGGCAGGTCGACGCCCTTCCACGACTTGTGCAGGTTGGCGATGAACCGGACGACGCCGTGGTCCATCGGGGCGGGGAAGGCGACGCCGACCGGCACGTGGGGCGGCAGCTCGAACGAGTCGACGAGCTCGGCGAGCACGCCGGCCACGGCGTCCGGGGTGGACCTCTCCGGGGTCGGGATGCGGCGCCGCTCGTCCGCGAACTCACCCGTCGCCAGGTCGACCGGCGCCCCCTTGATGCCCGACCCGCCGATGTCGATGCCGAACGCGACCGGCTGCGCTGCCTCCACCATGGGCCCCATCTTGATGCAGGATCGTCCTATGAGCGACACAAGCCCGGCGCAGTACTGGTACAACACCAAGACCGGTGAGGTCGAGGAGAGCCGCGACCGCTCCAGCTGGAGCCACCGCATGGGCCCCTACCCCTCGCGCGAGGCGGCCCGCAACGCCCTGGACTCGGCCCAGCGACGCAACGACGAGTGGGAGGGCGAGGACGCCGACTGGCGCGGGAAGGACTGACGGCGGAGCCCCGCGCGGCGCACCGATGAGTCCCCGCCCCGACCGGGGTCGGCCCCGCATGACGACGACGATCGAGGCGAACGGCGTCACGCACGGCGTGGCGCACTTCGGCGACGAGGCGGACCCCCTGGTGCTCTGCGCGGGCGGGACGACGATGCTCTCCTGGCCCGACGCGCTCTGCGCGGCGCTCGCCCGCGGCGGACGCCACGTGGTGCGGTACGACCTGCGCGACGCCGGGGCGTCCACGACCGCGGACCCCGTGGCGCCGGCCTACACGCTGCGCGACCTCGCGACCGACGCCGCGGCGCTCGCCCGGGAGCTCGACGACCGGCCCGCGCACCTGGCGGGCATCGGCGTGGGTGGGATGGTCGCCCAGGTCGCCGCGCTCGACCACCCGGAGGCGTTCGCGGCGCTGACCCTGGTCGGCACGCGCCCGGTCGCGCCGGGCCCGGTCGACGACGACCTGCCCGACCACGACGGCGGGGCGATGGGGCGGCTGTTCGCGCTGGCGGAGCCGGACTGGTCCGACCGGGACGCCGTGGCCGAGCACGCCGCCCGAGGCGCCGAGATCCTCGGCGACGACCCTGCCGCGGCGCGCGTGGTCGCCGGTCGGGTCTGGGACCGCACGCCGGGGACGGCGCCGGCGGTGCACGCGGCCAACCAGCAGGGCATGGTCTTCGCCGCCCTCGACTGCACGCCTCGCTGGCGCGAGCGGCTCGGCGACGTCGCGGTCCCGACGCTCGTGGTGCACGGCCGCCGCGACCCGTTCTTCCCGGTCGGGAACGGGGAGGTGCTCGCCCGCGAGATCCCGGGAGCGAGGCTGCTGATCCTCGAGGAGGCCTCGACGGCGGTTCCCGACGCCGCCGCCGGCCGGGTCGCGGCGGCGATGCGCGCCCTGACGGGCGACCCCGGCGCCGCCTGATGCCGGGCTAGCGCTCGAAGGAGTGGGCGGCGTCGGGGAACGTGCCCCCGCGCACCTCGGCGGCGTAGTCCTGCGCCGCCTGGCGCAGCAGGTTTCCGACCTCGGCGAACCGGCGCGCGAACCGCGGCGACCAGTCCGTCATCCCGGCCATGTCGGTCCAGACCAGCACCTGCCCGTCGACGCGCGGGCCCGCGCCGATGCCGATGGTCGGGATGCGCAGGATCTCGGTGGCGCGCGCGGCGACCTCCACCGGCACCATCTCCAGCACGACGGCGACCGCCCCGGCCTCCTGCACGGCGAGCGCGTCCTCGCACAGCGCCTCCGCGGCGTCGTCGCCCCGGCCCTGGACCCGCGGGCCGCCGAGGATGTTCTCCGACTGCGGCGTGAAGCCGAGGTGGCCGACGACGGGGATGCCGGCGTCGGTGAGCGCGCGGATCTGGGCCGCCGACCGGCGGCCGCCCTCGAGCTTGATCGCGGCGGCGCCGGTCTCCTTCATGACCCGCACCGCGGAGGCGAGGGCCTGCTCCGGCCCGGCCTCGTAGGTGCCGAACGGCAGGTCGACGACGACGAGCGCGTGCTCGGCGGCCCGGGCGACGGCGCGGGCCGGCGGGATCATGTCGTCGAGGGTGACCGGCAGCGTGGTCGCGTGCCCGTGCATGGTGTTGCCGATCGAGTCGCCGACGAGCAGCAGGTCGAGACCCGCGGCGTCGAAGATCCGTGCCGTCACGGCGTCGTAGGCCGTGAGCATCGTGAGCTTCTCCCCGCGCTCCTTGGCCTCGGCCAGGTGGTGGACCCGGACGCGGCGGGGGCGCGTGAGGTCGGCGGCGGGCGAGGGGGCTGCGGCGACGTCGGCGGCGGCGTCGTGACCGGGGTTGGACATGGCGGCCAGCCTATGCCTCCGGCGCGCGGTACCGGGTATCCGTCCAGGTCGGGGCCCGGCGCGCGCAGGGGAGGTGCCAGGACATACCCCGTTAACACTTCTCGGGCAGGATGGGCTCATGGACAGGCAGCAGGAGTTCGTGCTCCGCACGGTCGAGGAGCGCGACATCCGCTTCATCCGGCTCTGGTTCACCGACGTGCTCGGGGTGCTGAAGTCGGTGGCGGTCGCCCCGGCCGAGCTCGAGCAGGCGTTCACGGAGGGCATCGGGTTCGACGGCAGCTCCATCGAGGGGCTGACGCGGGTCTACGAGGCGGACATGATCGCCAAGCCCGACCCCACGACGTTCCAGGTGCTGCCCTGGCGCGGCGAGCGGCACGGCACGGGCCGCATGTTCTGCGACATCCTCACGCCGGACGGCGAGCCCTCGCTGGCGGACTCGCGCAACGTGCTCAAGCGGCAGCTTGCCAAGGCCAGCGACCGGGGGTTCACCTTCTACACGCACCCCGAGGTCGAGTTCTACCTGTTCAACCAGCTCGCGGCGCCGGAGGACCCCTTGGTCCCGGTCGACAACGGGGGCTACTTCGACCACCTGGCCCGCGGCAGCACGCACGACTTCCGCCGGGCCGCGATCACGATGCTCGAGTCGATGGGCATCTCGGTGGAGTTCTCCCACCACGAGGCCGGGCCGGGTCAGAACGAGATCGACCTGCGGTACGCCGACGCGCTGACCACGGCGGACAACCTCATGACCTTCCGCACGGTGGTCAAGGAGGTCGCGCTCGAGCAGGGCGTGTTCGCGTCGTTCATGCCCAAGCCGATGGCCGACCAGCCGGGCTCGGGGATGCACACGCACCTGTCGCTGTTCGAGGACGACCAGAACGCCTTCCACGAGCCGGGCGCCCAGTTCGAGCTCTCGAAGACGGCCCGGCAGTTCATCGCCGGCCTGCTGGTGCACGCCGCCGAGATCACGGCCGTGACCAACCAGTACGTCAACTCGTACAAGCGGCTGTGGGGCGGCGCCGAGGCGCCCAGCTACATCTGCTGGGGCCACAACAACCGGTCCGCCCTCGTGCGCGTGCCCATGTACAAGCCGGGCAAGGGCAACTCCGCCCGCGTGGAGTACCGGGCGCTCGACTCGGCGGCGAACCCGTACCTCGCGTTCGCGGTGCTGCTCGCCGCCGGTCTCAAGGGCATCGAGCACGGCTACGAGCTGCCGGAGGCCACGGGGGACGACGTCTGGGAGCTGACGGACCGCGAGCGGCGTGCCCTCGGCATCGCCCCGCTGCCGCAGTCGCTCGACGAGGCGATCGAGCTCATGGAGCGTTCCGAGCTGGTGGCGGAGACGCTCGGGGAGCACGTCTACGACTTCGTCCTGCGCAACAAGCGGCAGGAGTGGGACGCCTACCGCGCGCAGGTCACGCCCTACGAGCTGCGCCGGTTCCTGCAGAACCTGTGACCGCCCGCCCGCCGACCCTCACGAGCCGGCTGCTGCACGCGGGCTTCGCTGACCTCACCAGGTCGGCGTCGCTCTGGTCCGACCCGGCGCTGCAGGAGGCCCTCGCGGAGCCCGGTCGTGCGGACGCGCTCCTGGCGGCGGTCGGGACCTGCGCCGACCCGGACCTCGCGCTCCTGCAGCTGGTGCGGCTCGCGGAGCACCCCGATGCCCGCGAGCGGCTCGGGGCGCTGCTCGACGAGGGCGCCCCGCCGCGGGCGCGCACCCGCCTCCTGGCCGTGCTGGGGGCGTCGTCGGCCCTGGGCGACGAGGTCGTGCGCCGTCCCGAGCTGCTCGACGTCCTCGCGGTGCCCGACGGGGCGGCGCTCGACACGGACGACATCGACATCGACATCGACATCGACGGCGACGGCGACGGCGACGGCGAGGGAGAGGACGGCGGCGACCCCGGCCCGCGCACCGTGGCGGGCCCGGCCGAGGTGCGCGCCGCGCTGCTGCGCGCCGTGGGCGCCGACCCGGCCGCCGCGGTGCCGGTCGCGGCCGACCCGGATGCCGGCCCGGGCGTCGGCTGGCCGGACGCGGGCGCGGCGACCACCACGGACGCGCTGCGCCGGGCCTACCGCGCCCGGCTGCTGGCGCTGGCCGCCGACGACCTCACCGCGAGCGAGCCGCTGACCCGCATGCCCGTCGTCGGGGCGGCGCTCGCCGACCTGGCGTCGGCCGCCCTGGAGGCCGCGCTCGCCGTCGCGCGGGCCGAGCTGGACGACCACGGCGCGGGCGTGCGGCTCGCCGTCCTGGGCATGGGCAAGACCGGCGGGCGCGAGCTGAACTACGTCTCCGACGTCGACGTCGTGTACGTGTGCGAGCCGGGCGAGCTGCCGGACGGGGGCGTCCTCGACGAGGAGACGGCGCTCGCCGTCGGCACCCGTCTCGCGTCCGGGCTGCAGCGCGTGTGCTCAGCCACCTCCGCGGAGCCCGCCCTGTGGCCGGTCGACGCCGCGCTGCGGCCCGAGGGCGCGCAAGGGCCCCTGGTACGCACGCTGGCGAGCCATCTCGCGTACTACGAGCGCTGGGCGGAGACGTGGGAGTTCCAGGCCCTGCTCAAGGCGCGCCCCGTGGCCGGCGACGCGGGGTTGGGCCGCGACTACCGGGCGGCCGTCGACCCGTTCATCTGGTCGGCCGTCCATCGCGAGCACTTCGTCGAGGACGCCCGGGCGATGCGCCGCCGCGTCGAGCAGCACGTCCCCGCCGCCGAGGCGGACCGGCAGATCAAGCTGGGCAAGGGCGGCCTGCGCGACGTCGAGTTCACCGTGCAGCTGCTGCAGCTCGTGCACGGTCGCGCGGACCCGAAGATCCGCTCGCCCCACACGCTGTCCGCGCTCGCCGCCCTGGCCGCCGGCGGGTACGTCGGGCGCGAGCACGCCGCGCGGATGGCGGTCTGCTACCGGTTCCTGCGCGCGCTGGAGCACCGCGTGCAGCTGTTCCGGCTGCGACGGACGCACCTGCTGCCCACCGCGGAGGGGGACCTGCGCCGCCTCGCGCGGTCGCTCGGCATGCGCGCCGAGGGCGCGAAGGGACTGCTGGAGCGGTGGCGGGCGACGCGTCGCGAGGTGCGCGCCCTGCACGAGGAGGTCTTCTACCGGCCGCTGCTGCCGGCCTCGGCGCAGCTGTCGGACGCCGAGCTGTCGCTGTCCCCGGACGTCGCGCGCGAGCGGTTCGCCGCCGTCGGCTACCGCGACCCCGAGGGCGCGATGCGGCACGTCGTGGCGCTGACGTCGGGCACGTCGCGCCGGGCGGCGCTGCAGCGGCAGCTGCTGCCGGTGCTGCTCGGCTGGTTCGCCGAGGGCGCCGACCCGGACGGCGGGCTGCTGGCGTTCCGCAAGCTGTCCGACGAGCTGGGCGCCACGCCCTGGTACCTGCGGCTGCTGCGCGACTCCGAGAACGCCGCCTATCACCTGAGCCGGCTGCTGGCCTCGTCGACGTACCTCGCCGACGCCCTGGCACGGTCGCCCGAGTCGGTGCGCTGGCTCGCGGACACGTCGGGCCTCGAGCCCCGTGGCCCGCAGCGGCTGGCCGCGGAGGCGGACGCCATCCTCACGCGGGCCGACGAGCCGACGTCCGCCGCCCAGCGGCTGCGGGCCCTGCGCCGTCGCGAGCTGGCCCGGACCGGGGCCGCCGAGGTCCTCGGCCTGCTGCCGCCCGTGGACGCCGCGGCCGCGGTCTCGGACGCCGCGGACATGGTCCTGGCCGGTGGCCTGCGCGCCGCCGAGCACGCGGCGCGCACCGAGCTCGGGCTGGGCGAGTCGTCGGAGGCGAACCCCACCCGGTTGCTCGTCGTCGCGATGGGGCGGCTCGGCGGACGCGAGATGGGGTACGGCTCGGACGCCGACGTGATGTTCGTGCACGAGCCGGTGCCGGGCGCCGCGCCGCAGCTCGCGCAGGACTTCGCCACGCGCGCCGCGACGCGCCTGCGCGCGCTGCTGTCGGAGGTCGGCCCGGAGCCGACCCTGCCGGTGGACGCGGACCTGCGCCCGGAGGGCCGGCAGGGGCCCCTCGTGCGCACCCTCGACTCGTACGCCGAGTACTACGGGCGGTGGTCGAGCGTGTGGGAGGCCCAGGCGCTGCTGCGTGCCCGGCCGGTGGCGGGCGACGCCGGCGGAGCGGGCTCGCTGGGTTCCCGGTTCGAGGCGCTCGTGGACCCGCTGCGCTATCCGGCCGGCGGGCTCGACGACGCCCGCCTGCGGGAGGTGCGGCGGATCAAGGCGCGGGTCGAGGCGGAGCGGCTGCCCCGGGGCGCGGACCCGGCGCGCCATCTCAAGCTCGGGCGCGGCGGCGTCGCGGACGTCGAGTGGACGGCGCAGCTGCTCCAGCTGCAGCACGCGGGCGAGGTGCCGGCACTGCGCACGACCGGCACGGTCGCGGCGCTCGACGCCGCGACCGCGGCGGGCCTCCTGGACCCCGAGGACGCCGCTCAGCTGCGCGACGCGTGGGTGCTCGCCTCGCGCGTGCGGTCCGCCGTCGTGCTCTGGTCCGGGCGCACCACGGGAGCGCAGACCGACCGGCTGCCGCACGACTCGCGCGACCTGGCCGGCGTCGCCGCCCTGCTCGGCGACGTGGGCACCGGGGGAGAGCTCGAGGAGCTCTACCTCCGCACCGCCCGACGCGCCCGCACGGTCGTGGAGCGCGTCTTCTACGGCGAGGAGTGATGCGCTGCCGAGCGCGGGTCTCCCTGCGCCGCGGCATGCGGCACGATATGTCCATGCTGATGTCATCGCCGTCGCCCGCGGGCGCGCCGACCGCTCGCCGCCGACCCTCGGGAGCGGTGGCGTGAGCGCCGGCCTGCTCGGGCTGCTCGACGACGTCGCGGCGATCGCCAAGCTCGCCGCCGCCTCGCTCGACGACGTCGGCGCCGCCGCCGCGAAGGCGACGGCGAAGGCCGCGGGCGTCGTCGTCGACGACACGGCCGTGACGCCGCAGTACGTGCACGGCGTCGCCGCGAACCGTGAGATCCCCATCGTCAAGAAGATCGCCTGGGGCTCGATCCGGAACAAAGTGTTCTACATCCTCCCGGTGGCGCTGATCCTCAGCCAGTGGGCGCCGTGGCTGCTCACCCCGATCCTCATGCTGGGCGGCACGTACCTGGCCTTCGAGGGCGCCGAGAAGATCTGGGGGCGCCTGCGCGGTCACGAGGGGCACGACAAGCCTGCCGCGACGGTGGGACCGGACGCGGAGAAGAGCCTCGTCGCCGGCGCCGTGCGCACCGACCTCATCCTGTCCGCCGAGATCATGGTCATCGCCCTCAACGAGGTGGCGCACGAGCCGTTCTTCTCGCGGCTGGTCATCCTGCTGGTCGTCGCGCTCGCCATCACCGTGATCGTCTACGGCGTCGTCGGCCTCATCGTCCGGATGGACGACATGGGCCTGGCGCTCGCGGGCCGCGACTCCCGGGGCAGCCAGCGCGTCGGACGTGCCCTCGTGACCGGGATGCCCAAGGTGCTCGCGGTGATCTCCGTCGTGGGGACCGTCGCGATGCTGTGGGTCGGCGGCCACATCCTGCTGACCGGCACCGACGAGCTCGGGTGGCACGCGCCCTACGAGTTCGTGCACCACCTCGAGGAGGCCGTCGCGCACGCCGTGCCCGGCATCGGCGGGTTCCTCGGCTGGCTGGTCAACACGTTCTTCTCCGCCCTGGTCGGCGTGATCGTGGGCGCCGTCGTCGTCGCCGTCATGCACGTGCTGCCCTTCGGGAAGAAGCACGGGTCCGAGCACGGGTCCGAGCACGGTGCCGAGCACGGTGCCGAGGGCGAGGCGGCGGCCACCGACGAGCCGCAGGCCTGAGCCGCCGTCCGCCTCGGGTTCCCCAGGGCGGGCGACGGGCTCACGAGCGGGAGGTCACCTCCTCCGCGGCGACCCTGGACGCCGCCAGGTCTGGCGCCGAGCTCGCTCGTCGCGACCGTGCAGCAGCGGGATCATCCTGGCCACCCGGTGCATGTCCTTCTCGGTGCGGTACGACCCGTCCGGCCCGGCCTACCACCTCATCGGCTTCGACACGGAGCTGCTCACCCCGAGATTCGTCGCCTCGCGCATCGCGGGCTGGACGGCGCACGTCCAGGAGCCGCTCGCCTCGAACGCGCTCATCCGGCCGCTCAGCGCCTACGACGGCGTGCCCGAGCGGCACGTCGACGGCTACGTGCCCGGCGACGCCGCGCTCGCGGCCGCGACCCGGGAGGTGGAGCAGGCGGAGTAGATGGCACCGCGCCGCGGGTAGAACACATGTTCGAATCGGGGCTATCCTGCTCGCGTGGGAAGCAGGCGACGAGACGAGGCCGGCGGGTCGTCGGGCGCGGTCGACAGGGTGCCGCTGCGCGACGCGGCGGAGGGCGCGCCGGGGCGGTCGCGCGACGGCGCGCACGTCACGCGCCCCGAGCGCGGGATCCCCGTGCGGGCCTGGATCACGTCGCGCCAGTCCGGCGAGCAGCTCGTCGACGGCGAGGCGACCGCCTGGACCGACGCGCAGGTGCATGTGCGCTACATCGACTCCCATGGTCGGGAGGGCTTCGTCTGGCTGTGGGCGGGCGCGGTCACCCGGCGGTAGGGGGCATCGCGCAGGAGCCGTCGCGCGGCTGTCGAGCCGGCCGACCGCGGCCTAGCCTGGGACTTGCGACCCGTGGCGGCCGTCGCCACGTCCGCGTCGTCGAGGGGAGCACGTCATGAAGGACGTGCGTTGCATGCTCGGCATGCACAAGTGGCAGCGGCGCCAGAACGAGGACTCCCAGTACCTGCTCTGCGCCCGCTGCGGGCGGGACCGGCCGACGGACGGGCGGGTACCACCGATCGGGCATATGCCCTGACGGCAGCGGACGGCCCGGTCCTGCACCCGTCCGCGTCTCCGGTGACGCCGAACGGCGGCCCGCCCCGAAGGGTGGGCCGCCGTCCGGGCGACGTCAGCAGGCCCTCGCAGGGCCGCCGATCAGATGTCGTAGTAGAGCTCGAACTCGTGCGGGTGCGGGCGCAGGCGGATCGGGTCGATCTCGTTGCTGCGCTTGTAGTCGATCCAGGTGGCGATGAGGTCCTCGGAGAAGACGTCGCCCTGCGTGAGGAACTCGTGGTCGCGCTCGAGGTTGTCGAGGGCCTCCTCGAGGGACGCGGGCACCTGGGCGATCTGCGCGTGCTCCTCGGGGGGCAGCTCGTACAGGTCCTTGTCGATCGGCGCCGGCGGCTCGATGCGGTTCTTGATGCCGTCGATGCCCGCGAGGAGCTGCGCGGCGAACGCGAGGTACGGGTTGGCCGTCGGGTCCGGCACGCGGAACTCGACGCGCTTGGCCTTCGGCGAGGAGCCGGTCACCGGGATGCGGATGCACGCGGAGCGGTTGCGGGCCGAGTAGACCAGGTTGACCGGGGCCTCGTAGCCGGGCACCAGGCGGCGGTAGGAGTTCACCGACGGGTTGGTGAAGGCCAGCAGCGACGGGGCGTGCTTGAGCAGGCCGCCGATGTACCAGCGGGCCGTGTCGGACAGGCCGCCGTAGCCCTTCTCGTCGTAGAACAGCGGCTCGCCGTTCAGCCACAGCGACTGGTGCGAGTGCATGCCCGAGCCGTTGTCGCCGAAGATCGGCTTCGGCATGAAGGTGACGGTCTTGCCGTGCTGCCAGGCGACGTTCTTGATGACGTACTTGAACTTCATCAGGTCGTCGGCCGAGTGCAGCAGGGTGTTGAACCGGTAGTTGATCTCCTGCTGGCCGGCGGTGCCCACCTCGTGGTGCGCGCGCTCGACATCGAGCCCGACCTCGGCCAGGACCGCGCACATCTCGTCGCGCAGGTCGGCGAACTGGTCGTTGGGGGAGACGGGGAAGTAGCCGCCCTTGTAGCGGGTCTTGTACCCGAGGTTGCCGCCCTCCTCCTCGCGCCCGGTGTTCCACGCGGCCTCGACGGAGTCGACGCTGTAGAAGCTCTCGTGCTGGTTCGTCGAGAAGCGGACGTCGTCGAAGACGTAGAACTCGGCCTCGGGCGCGAAGAACGCGGTGTCCGCGATGCCGGTCGACTTCAGGTACGCCTCGGCCTTGGCGGCGATCGTGCGCGGGTCGCGCGAGTACGGCTCGTCCGTGAACGGGTCCACGATGGAGAAGTTGACGATGAGCGTCTTGCGCTTGCGGAACGGGTCCAGGTACGCCGTGGTGACGTCCGGCACGAGCTTCATGTCCGACTCGTGGATCGCCTGGAAGCCGCGGATCGACGAACCGTCGAACATGAGGCCCTCGGTGAAGGAGTCCTCCGAGAACTGCTCCACGGGGATGTTGAAGTGCTGCATCACGCCCGGCAGGTCGATGAAGCGGACGTCGATGAACTCCACCCCCTCGCGACGGGTGAAGGCGATGGCCTCCTCGGCGTTCGTGAACATGCATGCACTCCTTGCGTGGATGGTGCCGTTCGGTCGGTGCCGCCGGACGGTTCCGAAGGACGGGCGCGACGGGCCTGTGCTCGCCGCTCGACGTCCACGACCGTAGGGTGACGGCGTTTCTCCGGCATGGCGCGATTGTTTCCAACACGTTACGGCGGTCGCGCTCCCGGCGCCGCGTAGCCTTGACGCATGGCATCGCCGGAGGACATCTCGAGAGAAGACGTCGGGTCGTGGCTCGAGGGCGGGCGTCGGGACGCGGCCGGTAGCGGCGGACGCCTGGGCCTCCCCGACGCCGGCCCCGGGTCGCTCGCGCGGCTCGGACGTCGGGCCGTGGCCCTCGTCGTCGACTGGGCGGTGGCGACGCTGATCGCCTACCTGGTGACGAGCCCGGTGTCGTTCGCCGAGCTGAACTCGTGGGTCACCCTCGGTGTCTTCGCCCTCGAGAACCTGCTGCTGGTCAGCACCGTCGGCTTCACCCTCGGCCACCGCCTCCTGGGCATGCAGGTGCGCACCCTGGGCGCCCCCGACGGCGTCGCGCCGGGCTTCGCGCGCGGTGCGGTGCGCACCCTGCTGCTGTGCCTCGTGATCCCCGCCGTCGTGTGGGACCGCGACGGGCGCGGCCTGCACGACCGTGCTGCCGGCACCGTCCTCGTCCGCCGCTGACGCCGCCACGACCACACCGGGCGCAACGAGATCGACCCACCCGTCGCGACGTCGACCCTCGGTGGGTCGTTCTCGCGGCGGGTGGGTCGATCTCGTGGGAGCGGCGCCGGTCAGCGGCCCTTGAGCCCCTTGCGGTCCGGGCGCGCCCGCATCGGGTCGACGCCCTTGGGGATCGGCAGGCGCGCGCCGCCGAGCGCCTTGAGGCGCTTCTTGACCTGCTCCGCCTCGGGCTTGGTGAGGCTCCGCTTGAGCTTCTGCACCTTCTTGGCGACCTTGGGCAGCGGGACCTGCCCCTCCTCGTTGCCGACCTGGATGAGGGTGATCGGCACGTTCGGCAGCACGCGCGCCGTCTTGCGGCGCTCGTCCTCGAGCAGGCGCTGCACCCGGTGCGACGGGCCCTCGGAGACGAGGACGACCCCCGGTCGCCCGACGCCGCGGAACACGAAGTCCTGGGTGCGCGGGTTGATCGCGACCGGCTCGTCCGCGAACTCCCACCCGCCGCGGACGGTGCCGAGCGCCGCACGGGCGGCGCCGGGCTGGCCCTCGATCTGGGTGTATGCGGCCTTCTCGGCCTTGCGGGTCAGGACGAACATCGCGCCCAGCGCCGCGAACGGGAGGCCGAGGACGACGATGTACAGGATCTGGAAGCCGGTCGGCAGGTCGAGCAGCAGCACGATCGCGGCGACGACCGCGAGGATCCCGACGAACACGCCGAGGAGCAGCCACGTCACCGTGGGGTCCTGCTTGCGCGTCATCTGGTACGCGGCCCACACCTGGTGGTACCAGCGCTGCTTCTTGGGCTTCTTCTGCTTGCCGGTGGCGTCAGCGGGCGCGCCGGCGTCGGACTTGGTGCGGGCCATGGTCGTCAAGTCTAGTGGGCTCGCGGGGCAAGGAGGCTCGCGGCCTCCTGGCGCGACGTCGTCGGCTCCGCGAGGTGCGCCAGCGACTGCGGGATGGGCAGGCCGCGGCGCGTCATCGCCTGACCCCACAGGCGGCCGGCGCGGTACGAGGAGCGCACCAGCGGCCCGGCCATGACGCCCAGGAAGCCCATCTCCTCGGCCGCCTCGGAGAGCTCGACGAACTCCTCCGGGCGCACCCAGCGGTCCACCGGGTGGTGGCGCAGCGACGGGCGCAGGTACTGCGTGATCGTCACGAGGTCGCAGCCGGCGTCGTGCAGGTCCTGCAGCGCGTCGCGGGCCTCGTCGATCGTCTCGCCCATGCCGAGGATGAGGTTCGACTTGGTGACCAGGCCGGCCTCGCGCGCCCGGGTGAGCACGGACAGCGAGCGCTCGTAGCGGAACGCGGGGCGGATCTGCTTGAAGATGCGCGGCACGGTCTCGACGTTGTGCGCCATGACCTCGGGCCGCGACTCGTTGACGACGTCGAGCAGCTCGGGGATCGCGTTGAAGTCGGGGATGAGGAGCTCGACACCCGTGCCCGGGTTGAGCGCGTGGATCTGCCGCACGGTCTCGGCGTACAGCCAGGCGCCGCCGTCGGCGAGGTCGTCGCGCGCGACGCCGGTGATCGTCGAGTACTTCAGGCCCATCGTCCGCACGGACTCGGCGACACGGCGCGGCTCGTCCGCGTCGAAGTCGGCCGGCTTGCCCGTGTCGATCTGGCAGAAGTCGCAGCGTCGGGTGCACTGGTCACCGCCGATGAGGAACGTGGCCTCGCGGTCCTCCCAGCACTCGAAGATGTTGGGACAGCCCGCCTCCTCGCACACCGTGTGCAGGCCCTCGCCCTTGACCAGGCCCTTGAGCTCCCGGTACTCGGGGCCCATCGTGGCCTTCGTCTTGATCCACTCGGGCTTCTTCTCGATGGGGGTGGCGGCGTTGCGGGCCTCGATGCGCAGCATGCGGCGGCCCTCGGGTGCGATCGTCACGGGTGTCTCCCGGTCGTCGTCGAGCAGGTGGACGTCCGGCGTGACTGGCCTGTGCGGACCCTGACCGCCGGACCTCGTCAGAGTACGTGAGCGGCGCGTCCCGGCGCCGCGACCTGCTCACCGTGTGGACGTGACCTCAGCAACACCCGGCGCGGCGACGGCCGACGTGGGTGCGGCGCGCAGCGGGTCGAGGTGGCGGGCGAGGGCGTCGACGAGCGGCGCGCGGACGTCGTCGAGCGTGACGTGCCGAGCGGTCTCGATGGTCAGCGAGGTGACGTCGGCGTCGGTGATGCCGCACGGCACGATGCTGTCGAACCGGCTCAGGTCGGGGTCGCAGTTGAGCGCGATGCCGTGCATCGTCACGCCCTTGGCGGTGCGGACGCCGATGGCGCAGACCTTGCGCTCGAGGCGGTCGCCGTCGGCGGCGAACCAGACGCCGGTCCGGTCCTCGACCCGGATCGTCGCGAGACCGAACCCGGCGCACACCTCCATGACGGCCTCCTCGAGCGCCCGGACGTACGCAACGACGTCGATGGGCTCGGCGAGCCGCAGGATCGGGTAGACCACCTGCTGCCCGGGGCCGTGCCAGGTGATCTTGCCGCCGCGGTCGACGTCGACGACGGGTGTGCCGTCGGTGGGGCGCTCGTCGCGGTGGGTGCGCCGCCCGGCCGTGTAGACGTCGGGGTGCTCCACGACGATCAGCGTGTCGGGGCGGTCGCCGGCGACGACGTCGGCGTGCACGCGGCGCTGGAGCTCCCACGCCTCGTGGTAGTCGGTCAGTCCGGGCAGCGTCATCACGTCCACCCGGCCGAGGCTAGTCCTTTGCCGTGCGGTCAGTCGTCGGCGTCGCGCTGCGCCCGCACGAGGGTGACGAGGATCTCACGCAGCCGGCCCACGTCGTCGTCGGCGAGCCCGCGGGCGGTGAGGTCCTCCGCCGGCTGCAGCCGGCCGGCCTCGGCAGCTGCGCGGCGGCCGGTGTCGGTGACCGCGACGGCGCGGCGGCGCCGGTCGCGGGGGTCCGCGCCGCGGGTGACGTAGCCGGCGCGCTCCAGCCTCGCCACGATGCGGCTCATCGTCTGCTCGGTGACGCCGTTGAGCGTCGCGAGCTCGCGCTGCGTCCTGGGCCCGGCGAACAGGTGCAGCAGCACGGGGAAGCCCGCGTGGTTGAGGTTCCAGCCGGCGAGGTGGGCGTTCCAGTCGTGCTCGATGCGGCGCACGACGGTGAACAGCAGCCGGCCGGTGGGCCACTGGCCCGGGTCGTCGCTGGTGGGGTCGACCGGGTCGGGCCACGCGTGGGGTGCGGTGCCGGGCGCTGCCGCGGCGTCACGCGCTTCGTCGTGCTGCACTTGCTTCCTCCCTGGTCCGCCCTCAGAATACTCAGCATGCTGAGTAATCGGGCGCGGGGCAATCGGGGTCGAGGTCTGCTGCGGGGCCTCGTCATTCTGGCAGCGATCGGGGTCTGGCTCGCGATCGGCGCGTTCGGGGGGCAGGCCCAGGGCAGCCTGAGCAGCGTCCAGACCAACGACGACGCGGCCTTCCTGCCCGCGAGCGCCGAGTCCACGCAGGCCGCCGCCCTGGCCGAGGAGTTCACCGACTCCGAGACGCTGCCCGCCCTGGTCGTGGCAGAGACCTCGGACGGGTCCGAGCTGACGAGGGAGCAGCTCGCCGACGTCCAGGCGTTCGCGGACTCGATCGCCGACGCCCCGCTCGAGGGGACGTCGGGCGACGAGCCGCGCACGGTGGGAGACCTCAGCATCGCCGACCCCGTCGTGGTGCCGTCCGAGGACGGGCAGGCCGCGCTCGTCGTCGTCTCGCTCGACGCCGCGCAGGCCTCCGAGGACGTCGGCGCCGACGAGACGAGCGGCTCCGAGCTCGCGGTCGCGGCCCTCCGGGCGCTCGCCGCCGCGGACGCCTCCGACGGCGGCCTCGCCGGTACCGGTCTCGACGCCTGGGTGACCGGACCCGCGGGCTTCGTCGCGGACCTGGTGAGCGCGTTCGGTGCGATCGACACCGTGCTGCTGCTCGTGGCCCTCGGCGCCGTCCTGGTGATCCTCGCGCTCGTCTACCGCTCGCCGTTCCTGCCGTTCGTCGTGATCCTCACGGCGGTCCTGGCCCTGTGCCTCGCGGGACTGGCGGTCTACCACCTCGCCGCGAACGACGTGCTGACGCTGAACGGCCAGTCGCAGGGCATCCTGTCGATCCTCGTGGTGGGCGCCTCCGTCGACTACGCCCTGCTCCTGGTGGCCCGGTACCGCGAGGAGCTGCGGGCCACCAGCTCCCCGTACACCGCGATGCGCCGGGCCGTCCGCGCCTCGATCGAGCCGATCGCGGCCAGCGCGGGCACGGTGATCGTCGGGCTGCTGTGCCTCCTGCTGTCCGACCTCTCGTCGAACCGCAGCCTGGGCCCGGTCGCCGCCATCGGCATCGTCGCCGCGTTCCTGTCGGCGACGACCCTGCTGCCGGCGATGCTCCTCGTCGGCGGACGGCGGGCCCGGTGGGTGTTCTGGCCTCGGGTGCCGCACGCGGTCGGCAAGCACTCCGACGCGCCCGACGCCCCGGAGCCGGTCGACCCGACCGGTGACACGGTCGGTGACCCGGGCGGTGACACGACCGGTGGCACGGCCGGTGACACGGCTGGTGACACGGCCGACGACACGCACGTGGAGGTCGCCGGGCACGGCGTGTGGTCGCGCGTCGCCGGCTTCGTGGGGCGGCACGACCGCGTCGTGTGGGTCGTCACCGCCGTCGTCCTCGCGGCCGGGGCGGCGTTCGTCCCGACGCTCGACGCGAACGGCACGGGCGACTCGGAGGTGTTCCTCACACAGGTCGACTCCGTGGACGGCGAGGAGGTGCTCACCCGCCACTTCGAGGGCGTGTCCGCGCAGCCCGCGATCGTCATCGCCCCCGAGGCGGACGCCGACGCCGTCGTGGAGGCGGCCGAGGGCTCCGACGGGATCACGGCGGCGACCGTCGTCACCGACCAGCCGGCCACCGCGCCGGGGATGCCGGCCGAGGGCGACCCGCTGGTCGTCGACGGGCAGGTGCGCGTCGACGTCACCACGGAGGCGCCGTCCGACAGCCAGGCGGCCGTCGAGGCGGTGGCCGACCTGCGCACGGCGGTGCACGACGTCAGCCCGGACGCGCTGGTGGGCGGCGCGGCCGCGGAGCGTCTGGACACGCAGCTCGCCGGCCAGCACGACCTGCGCGTGATCGTGCCCGTCGTCCTCGCCGTGATCCTCCTGATCCTCGTGCTGCTGCTCCGGTCGGTCCTCGCCGCCGTGCTGCTCATGGCCGCGAACGTGCTGTCGTTCGGGTTCGCCCTCGGCGTCTCGGCGGTCGTGTTCAACCACGTGCTCGACTTCCCGGGCGCGGACCCGGCTGTGCCGCTGTACGCCTTCTGCTTCCTCGTGGCGCTGGGGGTCGACTACTCGATCTTCCTCATGACGCGCGTGCGCGAGGAGAGCCTGCGGGTCGGCACGCGACGAGGGGTGCTGCGCGGGCTGGCCGTCACCGGCTCGGTCATCACGTCGGCTGGCGTGGTGCTCGCCGCGACGTTCGCGGCCCTGGGCGTCATCCCGCTGCTGTTCCTCGCCCAGCTCGCCGTCATCGTCGCGTTCGGCGTGCTCGTGGACACGCTCGTCGTGCGCAGCCTGCTCGTCCCGGCGCTCGTGCACGACGTCGGCGACCGGGTCTGGTGGCCGTCGCGCCTGGGCCGCGGCACGCGCGCGCCGGAGCGCGCCGTCACGCCGTCGAGTCGATGAGCTCCAGCAGGGCGCGGGCAGCGTCGCGGATGTCACCGTGGTCGTACTGCCCGGCCCGGCTCTCCAGCGACACCACGGCGCACCGGTGGACCTTCGACAGGTCGCCGTAGGGGAACGACACCGCCTGCTTCGACTCGGGTTTCTCGTCGTCGTCCACGCCGAGGTGCCAGTGCCGGAACTCGGTCCAGCCCTCGCGGTCGACGAAGCGGTTCTCGGCGTCCGTGCTCGGAACGTGCTCGCTCCAGTCGTCGCGCTCGTCGCGCACCACCCGACCCTCGCGCACCAGGGCCCGGGCCTGGTCCAGACCCGGCTGGTTCAGTCGTGTCGCCATCGTCGTGGCTCCCTCCGGCTCTCCCGTGGGTCGCGTGCCGACCCACCCCCGGTCTACGGGAGGTGCCGGATGGTCACCACCCGCCGGCGGCGTGGCTCGCCGGGGCGGTGCCGGGGCGAGGGGCGCGGCGTCGGGCACGATGGACGCCATGGTCACGGACGAGGCGGCAGAGGCGGGCGCGACCGACGGCGTGACGGCGGCACCGCCGCCGCGCCTGGCGATCGTCGGGTACGGGGGAGCGGGCCGGGAGATCCACGCCCGCCTCGCGGCGGAGGCGGGGCTGCCGGTGACGGCGGTCGTGACGCGCGACCCCGGCCGGCGCAACCAGGCCGCGGGGGACTGGCCGGGAGCCCGGTTGGTGTCGGACCTCGACGAGCTGATCGCCGCCCGCCGTGCCTACGACCTCGTCGTGGTCGCGAGCCCCACGACCCTGCACGCGGAGCAGGCCGCCGCCCTCGCCCGCGCGGAGATCCCGTTCGTGCTCGACAAGCCGATCGGCCTGGACGCGCACCAGGCGCGCGCCGTCGTCGAGGAGGCGGCCGCCACCGGCACGCCGTTCACGGTCTTCCAGAACCGGCGCTGGGACCCCGAGCAGCTCACCCTGGCGAGCCTGATCGATTCCGGGGAGCTCGGTGACGTGCACACGTTCGAGCGTCGATGGGAGCGCTGGCGGCCCGTCCCGCGTCAGCGGTGGAAGGAGAACGACCCGGTCGGCGGAGGGCTGCTGCTCGACCTCGGCCCGCACCTGGTGGACTCGGCGACCCAGCTGTTCGGCCGCGTCCGGTCCGTCTGGGCGCAGACCCGCAGGCTCACCACGCCCACCGAGGACGACGTCTTCCTCGTCCTGGAGCATGAGGCCGGCGGCGGCCGCGCGGCGAGCCCGCACGCCGTCGTGTCCCGGCTCTGGGCGGGGTCCGTCGTGGGGGCGCCCGGCCCCCGGACCCGCGTGCTCGGGTCGGCGGGCGCCTACCTGGTGACGACCTTCGAGCAGGACGCCTCCCCGCTCGAGGCGCTCGACGACGACGCGCCCGAGGGCTCGGTGGGCTGGCTCGCACGCGGCCGCGACCGGCGCGCCGTGCCCGCGGCACCGGGCGGCCACGCCGACTTCTACCGGGCGCTGGGGCCGTGGCTGCACGGGGACGAGCCCGCGCCCGTCGACCCGGCCGACGCCGTGCGCACCGCCGAGGTGCTGGACGCCGCCCGGGTGTCGGCGCGCGAGGGGCGTCGCCTCACCCTCTGACGCGGCCTGTGGATGACGGCGACGCCGGGCGGCCGCGAAGGTGTTCGATGGCTCCGTGGCCACCCAGACGCTGCCGATCCCGACCGACGCCGGCGCCCGCGACGCCCTCCTGGGGCGGGTGCGCGCGCTCTCGGCGCTCCGGCACCCGTGCGTCGAGCCCGTGGTGGCCGTCGACGTGCGCGACGACGGGACCCTGGCCGTGCGGCGCGGCGGCGCCGCGACCGACCTGCCCACCGTGCTCGCCGTCCGCGGGCGCCTGACGTCGCGGGAGGCGGCGGGTGTCCTCGTCGCCGTGGCGCGCGGGCTCGCCGCACTGCACAGCGCAGGGCTGCGGCAGGGGAGCGTGGGCGCGCACGACGTGGTGCTCGACCCCGGAGGCGGAGCGCTCCTGCGCCCGCGGGCCGACGCGGGCGACGTCGTCGGTGCCGGCGGTGCCGGAGGGGTCGTGAGCGACCCCGCCGAGGCGGAAGCGGCGGACGTGCACGCGCTCGCGACGCTCGTCGCCGACCTGCTCCGCGACCGCAGCGACGACGACGCGGCCGCGCTGCGCGCCGTGCTGGCCCCGGCGGCGGCACCCGACGCGAGGGTGCGTCCGGAGGCGGGCACCCTCGCGGCCCAGGCGGACGCGGTCGTCGCCGCCGAGCCGGTGCGGCTCCCGGAGCCCGCGGCGCTGGCGGCCGCGGCGCTGGGCCGGCGGTCCGCCGTGCCGGCGGCGGCGGAGGAGGCGCCCGCCCGCGCGTCCCGGAGGCGGGCGGTCCGGCGCGCCGACGGGAGCAGTGCCGGCCGCCCGGCGAGCAGGTCCGCGCGGCGCGCGACCGCCCCGCGCCGCGCCGGGACCGCGCGACGCGTGCTCGGCCTGGCCGGCGCGGTGGCCACGGTGGCGGTCCTGTCGGCGGTCGCGGTCCAGGTCCGGTCGCCCGACGACGGCGCGGGCAGGTCGGGCGCGACCGGCGTCGCGTCGGTCGGCGCGTCACCGGCGGCCGCGCCGATGCCGGTCGGCGACGACATCCCGGAGACCGACCGCAGCACGACACTGGACCCCACGCGGGACCGGGCCGACCCCGGCGCCGCGGCCGCGGAGCTCACCCGTCGGCGGGTCTCCCTGATCGCGGACCCGGACGCGGACCCGGCGCGGTGGGGGACGGTGGACGTGCCCGGGTCGCCGGCGCACGTTGCGGACGCGGCCCTGCTCGAGGACGCCGCGCGGGCGGGCACCCGGGTGCGCGGAGCCGAGGCGAGGGTGGAGGACGCCCGTCCGGAGGGGTCCGGAGCCGGCGGCTCGGCGGACGACTCGGCGGACGACTCGGCGGACGTCGTGGTGCGCTATGCCGTGACGGCGCACGAGCAGGTGGCCGCCGACGGCACCGTCACCGCCGTGCCCGCGACGGACGTGCGCACCGCGACGTTGCGGCTCGCCTGGACGCCGGACGGCTGGCGGGTCACCGAGGTCTCCTGAGCCGCGTCTCCCGTGGGACGACGAAGGGCGTCCCGGCCGCAGCCGGGACGCCCTTCGTCGGTCAGGGACGGGGCGAGGTCAGAGACCGACCTCGGCCTCGAACGCGCCCTCCTCGATGCGTGCCTTGATGGCGGTGAGGAAGCGCGCGGCGTCCGCACCGTCGACCAGGCGGTGGTCGTAGGAGAGGAACAGGTACGCGAACTGGCGGATGGCGATGGTCTCCTCGCCGTCCGGACCCGTCACGACGGCCGGCTTCTTGGTGATCGTGCCGGTGCCGAGGATCGCGACCTGGCCCCCGGGGACGATCGGCGTGTCGATGAGCGCACCGCCCGAGCCGGTGTTCGTGATCGTGAACGTGGCGCCGGAGAGCTCGTCCGGGCCGACCTTGTTGGCGCGCGTGCGGGCGCCCAGGTCGCCGATCTGGCGGGCGATGCCCGCCAGGTTCAGGTCGCCGGCGTTCTTGATGACCGGGACCACCAGGCCGCGCTCGGTGTCGACGGCGATGCCGACGTTCTCCGCGGGGTGGTAGGTGATCTCGCCCTTGTCCTGGTCGATCGAGGCGTTGATCTTGGGGAACGCCTTGAGAGCCTCGACCGCGGCCAGCGTGTAGAACGGCAGGTAGGTGAGGTTCGCACCCTCGCGGGCCTTGAACGACTCCTTGGCCTTCGCGCGCAGCTTGGCGACCTTGGTGACGTCCACCTCGACCACGGTCGTGAGCTGGGCCTGCGTGTGCAGGGCCTCGACCATGCGCTCGGCGACGATCTTGCGCAGGCGGGACATCTTCTCGGTCGTACCGCGCAGCGGGGAGACCGGCAGCGTGGCCGGAGCCTTGGCGGCCGGGGCGGCGGCAGGCGCGGCGGCGGCCGGAGCCGGGGCGGCGGCCTTCTCGGCGGCGGCGAGCACGTCCTCCTTGCGGATACGGCCGCCGACGCCCGTGCCCTGGAGGCTCGAGACGTCCACGCCCTTCTCCGCGGCGAGTTTGCGCACCAGCGGCGTGAGGTAGGAACCCTTGCCCGGGGCGGACTGCGCCGGCTTCTCGGCGGCGGGCTCCGGCTGGGCCGGCTCCTGCGGGGCCGGAGCGGGCTTCTCCACGGCGGCAGGCTTCTCCTCGGCCGGCTTCTCGGGCGCGGGGGCGGGCTCCTCGGGCTTCGAGGGCGCACCGACGGGCTCGGGGGCCTTGGCCGGGGAGGGCTCGGCGGGCTTCTCGGCAGCGGGGGCCGCGCCGGAGCCGACGACCGCCAGCACGGCGCCGACCTCGACCGTCTCGTCCTCGTCCACCAGGAGCTTCTGCACCGTCCCGGCCACGGGGGACGGGATCTCGGTGTCGACCTTGTCGGTCGACACCTCGAGCAGGGGCTCGTCGACCTCGACCGAGTCGCCGACGGCCTTGAGCCAGCGGGTCACGGTGCCCTCGGTGACGGACTCGCCCAGGGCGGGCAGCGTCACCTCGGTGCCCTCGCCGCCACCGGCGGCGGGTGCCTCGGCAGCAGGGGCCTCGGCGGCGGGTGCGGGGGTCTCGGGGGTCGGGGCGGGCTCGGCCGGGGCGGCGGGCTGCTCGGGCTCCGCGGGCGCCTCGGCCTCGGCGGCGGGGGCCTCGGCGGCCGGGGCCGCGTCGCCGCCACCGGCACCGGAGCCGTCGCCGACGACGGCGAGGGTGGCGCCGACCTCGACGGTCTCGTCCTCCTCGACGAGGATCTGCTCGAGCACGCCGGCGACCGGCGAGGGGATCTCCGTGTCGACCTTGTCGGTCGAGACCTCCAGCAGGGGCTCGTCGACGGCGACGGTGTCGCCGACGGCCTTGAGCCATCGGGTGACGGTGCCCTCGGTGACGGACTCGCCGAGTGCAGGGAGCTGCACGTTCTCAGACATGACCTGTGGAGTCTCCTTCGATCAGTGGGTCAGGCGACGAGCCGAGGCGAGCCGGTTTGCCGGCCCGCGACATCTGGGGTTGCCGCGTTCTGGTCACTGCCTGCCATCTTGTCACCTCCACGGGGGTCGCCCCAATCGTTCGGGGGTCCGGGTTGGTGTGACGCTGGGTACACCTGACCGCCGCATGACCTCCAGGACACCTCCGGGCGGCCTCCCGACCACGATGCCCACGACGGCGGTAGTCTCGCGCCATGTCGCTCAGGACCTCGCTGGGACGCCTGCTGGGCAGGTCGTCGTCGCCGGCCCCCGGCGCACCGTCGTCGTCGGGATCGCGGGGCGAGACGATCGCGTACCTGCAGGAGTTCGTGCGCACCCGGGTAGGGGTGGAGGCGTACGTGGAGCCGCCGAACGCGCAGACGCCCACCACCGTCCTCCTCGTGGCGACCACGGGCGAGTGGACGCGACGCCGCGTGCCGGACGAGCGCACGGGGTTCGAGGTGGCGCGGTCGCTGGGCATCCCGGTCTACAACGTGCGCTTCACCGGATACCCGCAACGCATGCGGGACTGGACGTCGGCGCAGCGCCGCAAGGCCTGAGCCGCGGCGCGTGGGTGACGGAGGAGACCCGGGAGTCATGGACGGCGGGGGCGGTGAGCGCTGGTCGGCGGTGGCCGCCGGGTGGGCCGAGCTGTGGGGCTCGTTCGCGGCACCGGTCTGGCCGTCGCTGCTGACGGCCGCGCAGGTCGGGAAGGGGACGCGTGTCCTCGACGTCGGGTGCGGCACGGGCGAGCTGGTCGGGCACCTGGTGCGCGCCGGCGTCGTCGCCGCAGGTGTCGACCCCGCCCCGGCGATGGCGCGGACGGCTCGCGAGCGGAACCCCGGTGCGACGGTCCGGGACGGCGACGTCGAGCACCTGCCGTTCGAGGACGGCACCTTCGACGCGGTCCTCGCGGTCAACGCCCTCCAGTTCGCCGACGACGTCGACGACGCCCTGGCCGAGGTCGCCCGCGTGCTGGTCCCGGGCGGCCGGGTGGCGATCGCGAACTGGGCCGAGGGGGCGCGCAACGACCTC
The DNA here is from genome assembly GCF_050311635.1 of Isoptericola nanjingensis. Taxonomy (NCBI): domain Bacteria; kingdom Bacillati; phylum Actinomycetota; class Actinomycetes; order Micrococcales; family Promicromonosporaceae; genus Isoptericola; species Isoptericola nanjingensis. The sequence goes on from NZ_JBNOZL010000004.1 coordinate 506,153, forward strand.
GACGTCGTCGAGCGCGCCGTCGCGGAGGCGTACGAGGAGGAGGTGCCGCCCGACGGCCCGCTGCGCGCTGCGGGCGGGCTGGAGTCCGCCCTCGTCGGCGCGGGGTTCGACGTCGTGGGGGCGGGGATCGTCGACGTGCCGTGGACCGCGCCCGACGACGACCGCCTGGTGCGCGGCGTCCTGCTCGGCGAGGACGAGGCCACGACGGCCGCGCTCGCGCCGGTCGTCGTGGCCGCGGCGTCGCCGTTCCGGGTACCCGGCGGCGGGTACCGCCTCGCGAACGCGTTCCGCTGGGCCGTGGCCGTCGCCCCCTGACGAGCGGACGACGGCGCCCGGCCACCCCGTGGGGCGCGGCCGGGCGCCGTCGTCGTCCGGCCGGGTCGTGGGGCGCGTCAGGCGCCGGCGCGACCCTCGAGGAAGGCGAGCATCGTGCGCACGCCGACGCCCGTGCCGCCGGCGGGGGTGTACCCGAACGACGAGCCCTCGTTGTACGACGGGCCGGCGATGTCGAGGTGCGCCCACGGGGTGTCGCCGACGAACTCGGCGAGGAAGTGCGCGGCGAAGAGCATGCCGCCCCAGCGGCTGGGGGCGGAGTTGACCATGTCCGCGACGGTCGACCTCAGGCCGGCCTTGAGCTCCGCCGGCATCGGCATCGGCCAGAACGCCTCGCCCGCGGCGTCGGCGGCGGCCTTGACCTCGTCGCGCACCGCGTCGGTGCCCATGACGCCGGAGGTGCGGTTGCCGAGCGCGACCATCTGCGCGCCGGTGAGGGTCGCGATGTCCAGGACGACGTCGTGCCCGTCCTCGACGGCGGCGACCAGGCCGTCCGCCATGACGAGGCGGCCCTCGGCGTCGGTGTTCGTGACCTCGACGGTCTTGCCGCCGCGGATCGTGATGACGTCGGCGGGACGCTGTGCGTTGCCGCCCGGCATGTTCTCCGCGAGGCAGAGGTACCCGGTGACGGCGACCGGCAGGCCGAGGCGCGCGGCCGCCAGGACCGTGTGCAGCACCGCGGCGGCGCCGGCCATGTCGGACTTCATCGTCGGCATGCTGGCCGGCGGCTTGAGCGAGATGCCGCCCGTGTCGAACGTGATGCCCTTGCCGACGATGGCGACCTTCTCGGTGGCCTTGGCCGGCGTGTACGAGAGCTTGACGAGGCGCGGCCCGCGCGACGAGCCCTGGCCGACGCCCACGAGCCCGCCGTACCCGCCCGCGGCGAGCTGCTTGTCGTCGAGCACCGTGATCCTGATGCCCTTGACGCCCTTGGCCGCGGCCTTGGCGGCGTCGGCGAAGGCGGCCGGGAACAGCTCGTTGGGGGCGTCGTTGACCAGGTCGCGCGTGCCGTGCACCGCCGCGGCGAGCACCTCGGCGCGCGCGACCGCGGCCTTGGCCCGGCCCGAGCGCGCGAACGTCGTCACGACCTGGATGCTGCCGACGGCGCCCTTGGTGTCCTTGCCCGTGCGGTACCGCGTGTAGGAGTACGCGCCGAGCAGCGCCCCCTCGACGACGGCCCCGAGCTCGTCCTCGTCCACCGCGGGCAGCGCGAGGGCGGCCGTGTCGGTGCCGGCGAGCTCGCGGGTGGCGGCGCCGGCGGCGGACCGCAGCACCTCGTGCGGGAAGGTGCCGTCGGCCGCGCGCTCGCCGAGCCCGGCGAGGACGACGACGCCGGCCGACACGCCGTCGCCGGCGGGCACGCGCCGCACCTCGTCGCGGGCGCCGGTGACGCCGAGGCGGGGCGCGAGGGTCTCGATCTGGCGCACGAACGCCTCGGGGAGCTGGTCCGCGACGACGGCGACGCCGTCCGAGGTGGAGCAGGTGCCGACGACGAGGACGTCGACCTTGAGAGAGCTGGGATTCTTGCCGGTGAGGGTGAGGTCTGCCACGCGCCGATGCTATCGCCGTCCCGCGGCCGCCGTCGGGCGGCCGACGGCCGGTAGTCTGCGGGCGTGGTCCTTCCCCTGCTCATCGTCGTCCTGCTGGCGTGCGCCGCGCTCGCCGGGTGGGCGTTGTGGTTCGTCGTCCAGGACCGCGCCGTGATCCTCAAGCAGCTCATCGGCGCCGCCGTGGTCGAGGCGCTCGTCGTCGTGCAGGCGGTGGTGGCCGGCGTCCTCATGGTCACCCGCGACCACCCGGTCGACGGACCCCTGTTCTGGGGGTACGTCGCCACGGCCCTCGTCGTGCTGCCGGTGGCCGCCATCTGGGCGTTCGCGGAGCGCACCAAGTGGTCGTCGGTCGTCCTGGCGGTGGCCGCTCTCACCGTGGGCTTCCTCGACTGGCGCCTGTGGCAGATCTGGGGGGCGGCATGAGCGGCACCGACCCCGCACCCGCCGCGGGCGCGCGCCGAACCGGCTCCGGCTTCGGCCGGCTGCTCGTCACCGTCTACGGCATCCTCGCCTTCGCCGCGATCGGCCGGTCGTCGTACGAGCTGGCCACCAAGTTCTCCGAGGCGCCCGTCGCCTACTCCCTGTCCACGCTGTCCGCCGTCGTGTACGTGCTGGCCACCGTCGCCCTCGCCAAGGGCGGGCCCCGCTGGCGCGTCGTCGCCTGGGTGACCGTCGGCTTCGAGGCCGTGGGCGTCCTCGCGGTCGGGGCGGCCTCGGCCGTCTCGCCCGACGTCTTCGGCGAGACGACCGTGTGGTCCGGCTTCGGCCAGGGCTACGGTTACGTGCCGCTCGTGCTGCCGTTCGTGGGGCTGTGGTGGCTGTGGCGCACCCGCCCGCGCGGTACGAGCGGTGACGACGGCGCAGCGGCGGCACCGGCCACGCCCGAGCCCACCGAGCCCGCAGCCCCCGACCCGGAGGTCCGATGAGCCCGTACACCCTGCTGTTCAACGGCGTCTTCCGCCGGATGGACCCCGAACGGGCGCACGAGCTCGCGTTCGGCGCCATCTCGCTCGCCGGACGCGTCCCCGTCCTGCGGGATGTCGTCCAGGGCGCCCTCGCGCCGTACCTGGGCCGGGGCAGCGGCGGGCCGGGCAGCATCGAGGTGCTCGGCCGCACCGTGCCCGCGCCCTTCGGGCTGGCGGGCGGGTTCGACAAGAACGCCCGTGCGATCCGGGGCCTGACCATGCTCGGGTTCGGTTTCGTGGAGATCGGCACGGTCACCCCGCGCCCGCAGCCCGGCAACGAGGCGCCGCGCATGTGGCGCGAGCTCGACGTGCGGGGCATCCGCAACCGCATGGGCTTCAACAACGACGGCGCCCCCGCCGCGGCCGCGCGGCTCCGCGAGCTGCGGGCCACGCCCGCGGGCCGGGCCGTCGTCGTCGGCGCGAACATCGGCAAGAACAAGACGACGCCCGCGGAGGCCGCGGCCGACGACTACGCCGCCTGCGCCCGCGAGCTCGCCCCGTGGGCCGACTACCTCGTGGTGAACGTGTCGTCCCCGAACACCCCCGGCCTGCGCGACCTGCAGACCACCGCCGAGCTGCGCCCCATCCTCACCGCGGCCCGGGCCGCGGCCGACGAGGCCACCGCCGCCGCGGGCACCCGCCGGGTACCGCTCCTGGTGAAGATCGCCCCCGACCTCGCGGACGCGGACGTCGACGCCGTGGCGGGGCTCGTCACCGACCTCGGCCTGGACGGCGTCGTCGCCGTGAACACGACCATCGGGCACGACCGCGGCCCCGGCGGCCTGTCCGGCCCGCCGCTCCTGGAGCGCGGGCTGCAGGTCGTCGCCCGGCTGCGCGAGCGCCTCGGGCCCGACCCGGCGATCATCGGCGTCGGCGGGATCTCGAGCGCCGACGACGTGCGCGCGTACCTGCGCGCCGGCGCCGACCTGACCCAGGGGTACACGTCGTTCATCTACTCCGGCCCGTTCTGGCCGGCGCGGGTCAACCGCGCCCTGACGCGCACCCGCGGGTCCGTCGCGGCCGGCAGCATCGACCGTGGCAACGGCTCCACCGGGAGCGCCGCGTGATCCGGGCGCACTGGGAGTGGGCGCTGGACGACGCCGAGGGGCGCGTGCTGAGCGTCCCGAGCCCGGTCTTCACCACGCAGTACGACGCCGAGCAGTGGCTCGGCGAGCACTGGCGGGAGCTGGCTGCCGGCGGAGCGACCCTCGCCCGCCTGCTGCACGACGGGGCGCAGGCGACCCCCGGTGTGGTGCTGCCGTCGGTCTGACGGCACCACCGCGGGCGTCGCGCCATCAGCATCAGCTGCCCGGTGCCACCTGCGCCCAGGCCCGGGCGAGCCGCGGGACGGCGGTCGCGAGCTGGTCGGGCTCGCGCGTGAACGTGAGACGCACGCGGTCGCGCGACGAGCGGTCCGGGGTGAACGCGGGCCCGGGCGTGACGAGGACGCCGTGGTGCACCGCGGCGGCCGCGAGCGCCTGCGCGAGCGGTCGACCCAGGTCGACCCAGAGGCAGAGCCCGCCCGCCGGCACGCGTACGCGCCAGTCCGGCAGGGCGTCGCGGACCAGGTCGACGAGCAGGTCGCGGCGCGCCCGCAGCTCGGCGACGCGGCCGGGCAGGATCGCGTCGGCACGGCGCAGCAGCTCCACGACGGCGAGCTGCTCGAGCACCGGGGTGGCGATGTCGGCCGACTCGCGCACGCGCGCCAGCCGGCGCACCACCTGGGGGTCGGCGCGGACCCAGCCGACGCGCACCCCGCCCCAGAACGACTTCGACGCGGAGCCGATCGTCACGACGTGCGGGGAGGTGCCGTCGCCCGCGAACGGCTCCGATACCTGCGCGCCGGGGTCGAGGGCCAGGTCGGTCAGGGTCTCGTCGCCGACGACGGTCGTGCCCGTGCGGTGCGCGAGGTCGCGCACCGCCGCCCGCGCCTCGGCCGACATCGTCGTGCCGGTGGGGTTGTGGAAGTCCGGCACGAGGTAGACGAGCCGGGGGCGGGTGCGACGCACCGCCGACGCGAGCGTCTCGACGTCGCCGACGGGGACGCCGACGACCCGTCCGCCGAACCGTCGCGTGGGTTCCAGGGCGTGGAAGTACGTGGGCGACTCGACGACCGTGGTCTCGCCGCGCCCGACGAACGCGGCGGTGAGCACGGAGATCGCCTGTTGGGCGCCCGTGGTGACCAGGATCTGGTCCGGCGTGGTCGGCACGCCGCGTGCCGTGTAGCGGTCGGCGATCGCCGACCGCAGCGCCTCGACGCCGAGGTGGGCGTAGCCGCCGGTGGCCAGGTACCCGGGCAGCACCTCGAGGGCCGCGGTGTAGGCGTCGTGCAGGGCGGAGGTGGCCGACGGGGTCGCCTGAGCCAGGTCGACGGGGGCCTCGGGGGGTGTGTCGCCGTGCGGGTCCGTGGGGGCGTCGCCCGCCGCGACCGGCACGCCCCCGCGCGTCGCGCCGGCCCCGCGGGGGAGTGTCGTGACGGTGCCGGAGCCGACGCGGCTCGCGAGGAAGCCGAGCTCGCGCAGGCGGGCGTAGGCGCCGGACGTCGTCGTGCGCGAGACCCGCAGCGCCGTCGCCAGCTCGCGCTCGCTGGGTACCCGGGTGAGCGGCGGCAGGCTACCGGAGAGCACCGCGGCGCGCAGGGCGTCCGACAGTGCGAGGTAGGCCGGCCCTCCCGCGCGCCAGTCGCCGAGCAGACGCGCGGTGGCGGCAGGGGAGAGCTGCCGGACGGCGGGCGGCGTGGACGTGGCAGAAGGTGGGGAGACGACGGTCACGGGGCCACTGTCGCCCCAATGGATATGGATTGCAAGGCCATTGGCGCGGAGGGTGGGAGCATGAGCACGACCGCCCGCCCTGTCCGCCGTCCGTCCCGCCGACCCGCGCGCCGCCTGCCGCGCCGCCCTCTCCGCCGGCAGACGGCGCGCAGCCCGCGCCCCGGAGCGCCTCGGGCCACGTCCGCGGCGCCGCCCGTGACCGCGGGGACCACCGCGCCCGACGACGCCGCCGTGCCCGCCGTGGCCCCGGCGGTGCCCTGGGGGCCCGTCCGCCGCGGGACGCAGCTCGTCCTCGGGCTGCTGGGCTTCACGTGGTCGATGGCGATGATGCTGCACGCGGGCCAGGGCGGCATGCCGTGGGACGTGCTGCACCAGGGCCTGGTGCGCAGCACGGGCCTGGGGTTCGGCACGGTCGTCGCGCTGACGTCCGTGCTCGTGCTGCTCGCCTGGGTCCCGCTGCGCCAGCGGCCCGGCATCGGCACGGTGGCGAACGTGGCCGTCATCAGCCTGGCGATCGGGCCCTGCCTCGCGGCCACGGCGTGGCTCGTGCCCGACCCGGGCCCGGTCGCCCGCGTGGCGCTCGCCTTCGGCGGCATCGTCCTCAACGGCGTGGCGACCGCCGCCTACATCGGCGTGCGGCTCGGCCCGGGCCCGCGCGACGGGCTCATGACCGGACTCGTGCAGCGCACCGGCGGGTCGGTGCGGCTGGTGCGCACCGCCATCGAGGTCGTCGTCGTGCTCGCAGGAATCCTGCTCGGCGGGACGTTCGGCTGGGCCACGGTGGCCTTCGCGCTGGGCGTCGGCCCCGTGGTGCAGGCGACCGTGCGCTGGCGGTGGCTGGTGCCGGCGGGCCTCACGGGAGCCGGCGCGCCCGCCGTCCGCTCCGCCGGCGCGACGAGCCAGCGGCCCACCGACGCCGACAACGACGTCGCGCGGCGCGCACGCGGGATCGCCCGCGCGCTCGACACCGTCGCCCGGGAGCACCGCGACCACTGACCGGCACAGCGTCCGGCACGCGATCGTTCGCGCCGTCGGCCGTCAGGGCGCGACGGTTCGTCCGCCGGACGGCAGGGTGCGGCGGTAGAAGGTGGCGGAGGCGTCGTAGCCGAGGGTCTCGTAGAAGCCGCCCGCGCGCCGGCTCGCCAGGGAGACGTAGGCCGCGCCGCGCACCGTCGCCCACCGCTCGGCGTGGGCCATGAGCGCGGCGCCGAGCCCGCGGCCGCGGTGCGCCGGGGCGACCATGACCTCTTCGACCCAGCAGACCGGGCCGTTCGCGAGGAAGGTGAGGTGCGTGCTCGCGAGGAGATAGCCGCGCGGGACGTCGTCGCCCGCCGGGTCCGTGGCGACGGCGAGCAGGGTGTCGTCCCGGGCGAGGAGCGCGGCGAGCGTGCGGTCGAAGGCGTCCCGCCGGGGCCGGAAGCTGGTCGCGAAGTCGCGGGCCAGCGGCCACAGGGCGTCGGCGTCGGCGGCGCGGGCGGGGCGGACGGTCGGGGAGGGCACGACGGCACCGTAGCGTCGACGTCGCGGTGGGTCGTCGTCGCGTCTCAGGACGAGGACCCACCGCGACGTCGGTCCCGCCGGGGACCGCGGGCCGGTCAGGCCACGCGGGTCTGCGGCGCGTTCTCGGCGGTCTTGGCCGGGTCGCGGACGACGACGTCGCCCAGGACGTCGTCGATCGTCGCCAGGAGCTCGGCCGGGATCGTCACGCCCGAGGCCTTGACGTTCTCCGCGACCTGCTCGGGCCGGGAGGCGCCGACGAGGGCCGCCGCGACGTTGTCGTTCTGCAACACCCACGCGACAGCGAGCTGCGCCATCGAGAGGCCCAGCTCGTCGGCGACGGGGCGCAGGCCCTGCACGCGCGTGAGCACGTCGTCGTCGAGGAAGCGGCGGATGCTCGACGCGCCGCCCTTCTCGTCGGTCGCGCGCGACCCGGCCGGCAGCGGCTGCCCGGGCACGTACTTCCCGGACAGCACGCCCTGCGCCATCGGCGACCAGACGATCTGCGACAGCCCGCACTCCTGCGAGGCGGGCACGACCTCGTCCTCGATGACCCGCCACAGCATGGAGTACTGCGGCTGGGAGGAGATGAGCTGGAAACCCAGCTGCTTCGCCAGGGCCGCGCCGGCGCGGATCTGGTCCGCCGTCCACTCGGAGACGCCGATGTACAGGGCCTTGCCCTGGCGGACGATGTCGGCGAACGCCTGCATCGTCTCCTCGAGCGGCGTCTCGGTGTCGTAGCGGTGCGCCTGGTAGAGGTCGACGTAGTCCGTGCCGAGGCGCTTCAGAGAGCCGTTGATCGACTCCATGACGTGCTTGCGCGACAGGCCCGTGTCGTTGGGGCCGCCCGGTCCGGTCGGCCAGTACACCTTGGTGAAGATCTCGAGCGACTCGCGACGCTCGCCCGCGAGCGCGTCGCCGAGCACCTGCTCGGCCTTCGTGTTCGCGTAGACGTCCGCGGTGTCGAACGTCGTGATGCCCGCGTCGAGCGCGGCGCGCACGCACTGCGTGGCGACGTCGTTCTCGACCTGCGAACCGTGGGTGAGCCAGTTGCCGTAGGTGATCTCGGAGATCTTCAGACCGCTGTTGCCGAGGTACCGGTAGTTGACCATGCACCCACCCTAGGCGCGGCGCTGGGTCACTCCGGCCAGACGCCGTGCTTCTTCGACGACGGCTTGGGCAGGCGCGAGCGGCGGATCTGGAACGCGCGCATGACGGCGTACATCATCGTGCCCTTCGGCACCTCGCCGAACTTCGCCCGCAGCCGCTTCCGCAACCCTCGCCACAGCAGGAACGCGTCGGCGATGGTGAGCAGCACGACGGCGTACAGCAGCATCAGCACGACCGCCGCCATCGTCACGTTCTGCATGAAGATGAAGTTCAGGACGATGAAGGCGAAGGCGACGGGCAGGAAGAACTCGCCGAGGTTCCAGCGCGCGTCGACGTAGTCGCGCACGTACCGCTTCAGCGGGCCCTTGTCGCGCGGGGGCAGGTGGCGCTCGTCGCCGGTCTGCATCGCCTTGTACTCGAGGTTGCGCTGCTCGCGCGCCTTCTCCCGCGCCGCCCTGGTCGCGGCCTTGCGGTCGTCGGGCACCAGAGGGCGCTTGTTCGCGGCCTCGGACACGCTGCGCTTGGGCGTGGGGCGGCCCTTGCCGCCGGGCGTGCCGGCCTTCTCGATCTCGGCGGCCGCGTCGACGGGGTCGGTGGAGCCGGGGGACGACGGCGTCGCGTCGGGCTTGTTGCGGGAGAACACGCTCCCAGAGTAGTCGAGCGCGCAGGTAGCGTGAGCCGCGTGACAGACACCCCCGGCAACGCCCAGCACCTCGACGACGCCACCACCCTGCGCGCGCACGTCGAGCGGCAGTTCCCCGCCCTGCAGGCCGACCTCGAGCGTCTCGTGCGCATCCCGAGCGTCTCGGCCGCGGCCTTCGACCAGGCGCACGTCGCGGCGAGCGCCGACGCCGTCGCCGCGCTGCTGCGCGACGCGGGGCTGCCCGACGTGCGGATCCTGCGCTCGGCCCGCCCCGACGGGACGCCCGGGGCGCCCGCCGTCGTCGCGCGCCGTCCCGCGCCCGAGGGCGCCCCGACCGTGCTGCTGTACGCGCACCACGACGTCCAGCCGCCCGGCGACGCCGCCGCGTGGGCGACCGACCCGTTCGAGCCGGTCCAGGTGGGCGAGCGGCTGTACGGCCGCGGCGCCGCGGACGACAAGGCGGGGCTGGTCGCGCACGTCGGCGCGCTGCGCGCCCTGGCCGCCCTCGCGGAGGAGGGCGGCGGCGACCTGCCCGTCGGGATCACCGTGTTCGTCGAGGGCGAGGAGGAGTCGGGGTCCCCGAGCTTCCGCCAGTTCCTCGCCGACCACCGCGAGCTGCTCGCGGCGGACGTCATCGTGGTCGCCGACTCGACGAACTGGAAGGTGGGCGTGCCCGCGCTCACCACCTCGCTGCGCGGCCTGGTCGACGGCGTCGTCGAGGTCGAGGCGCTGGGCCACGCCGTGCACTCGGGCATGTTCGGCGGCCCCGTGCTCGACGCGAACACGCTCCTCGCCCGCCTGATCTCCACCCTGCACGACGACGCCGGCAGCGTCGCGGTGGCGGGCCTGGTCAGCGCCCCGGAGCCGGAGGTCGACTACGACGAGGCGGCATTCCGTGCCGACTCCTCGGTGCTCGACGGCGTCGCGCTCGCGGGCGAGGGCACCATCGCCGGCCGGCTGTGGTCCAAGCCGGCGCTCTCGGTGATCGGCATCGACGCCACGAGCCTCGCGCACGCGTCCAACACGATCGCGCCCCGCGCGGCCGCGAAGCTGTCGCTGCGCATCCCGCCGGGGCAGGAGCCGCAGGCGGCGGAGGACGCGCTGCGCGCCCACCTCGAGACGCACGCGCCGTTCGGCGCACGGGTCACGTGGCGGCCGGGCGAGCAGGGGCGGGCCTTCCACGCCGCGGACGACTCGGCGGCGATGCGCGCCGCGCGGGCGGCCTTCGCGGCGGCCTGGGGCACGGACCCGGTGGACATCGGCGTCGGCGGCTCCATCCCGTTCATCGCCGACCTGCTGGAGTTCTTCCCCGAGGCCGCCGTGCTCGTCACCGGCGTCGAGGACCCGGACTCCCGCGCGCACGGCGCCGACGAGTCGGTGCACCTGGGCGAGCTGCGCAAGGTCGTGCTGGCCGAGGCGCTCCTCCTGCGCCGGGTCGCGGACCTCGAGGGCTGAGGGACCGCGAGATGACGCGGGACGACGCGACGCCCCCGGGCTCCGAGGACGGCTCCGAGGACGGCTTCGAGGACGCGCTCGCCGCGGCGATCATGGTGCCGCTGCTGCCCTGCGGCGGTGACGAGGCCGACCTCGACGAGCTGGTCGCCTTCTGGACGGCGCTCGGCCTGGAGGTCACCTACCGGCAGCGCCGGCCCAACCCGATCGTGGCCTTCGGTCGGGGTGGCCTCCAGCTGCAGTACTACGGGATGCCGGGCTGGGACCCGGAGCAGAGCCACTCGACGTGCGTCGTGGCGGTGCCCGACACCGCGCCGGTCTACGAGTCGTTCGCCGCCGGTCTGCGCACGCTGTTCGGTCGGTTGCCCTTGTCCGGTGCGCCCCGGGTGACCCGGCCGCGGAAGAGGGCGAACAACGGGGGGCTCAGCGGGTTCAGCCTGATCGACCCGGCCGGCAACTGGGTGCGGGTCACCCGGCTGCCCGACGCGCCGGTCGTCGCGGGGGAGGGCGGCACGACCACCTGGACGACGGGAGGCGGCGGCCCGCTGGCGCGAGCGCTGGAGAACGCCGTCGTCGTCGGGGACTCGCACGGCGACGTCGCCCAGGCCCGCAAGCTCCTGGGCGGCGCCGTCCGCCGCGCCCGGGCGGCGGACGGTTCCTCGCCCGCCGGCGAGCTCGCGCCCGCGCTGGCCTACCTCGCCGAGCTCGCGGTGCGCGCCGGGGACCCCGCCGCGGCGGTCGAGCTCGTCGCCGAGCTCGACGAGCTCGCCGGCGGCCGCGGGGCGGGGGACGCGGCCGTCAGGTCCGCGGCGGACGAGGCGCGCGCCCTGGTGACCGACGCGGCCGGCTGACGCGCCGCAGCCTCAGCTCACCCCGGCCGCCGCGCGGAGGACGTCGAGAGCGACCGGGACGTCGGCGTCGACGCCCGTGCTCAGGGCCGCCTCGAGCCGCCCGGCCGCCTCGGAGAGCCCTACCTCGCCGAACGTCGCGGCCGAGCCCGCCATCGTGTGGCAGAGCCGTACGGCCTCCTCGCGGACCACGGGGTCGTCCCGGGTCTCGGCCGTCGCGAGGAGCTCGGTGAGCCGCCGTGCCCGTCCCCGGTTGCGTTCGCGCGCGCGCCGCCCGAGGGCGGCGATCGCGTCGTCGAGACCCGCGTCGTCGAGCCCGTCGCCGACAGGGCCCGGTGCGCTCCCGCCGTCCGACCCGGTCCTCGGTCGGCCGTGCGGCGTGCCGGGCGAGCCGGTCACGCGTCCCAACCCAGCACGTCAGCGAGGTCGGAGGACAGCTTCAGCGGGTCGAAGGGCTTCGTCAGCACGCCGGTCGCACCCAGGCCGTCGAGCCGCGAGATGTCCTGGCTACCGACCTTCGCGGTGAGGAACACCACCGGTACCTCGCGCAGCTCGGGGACGGCACGCAGCCGGCCGAGGACGGTCGGCCCGTCGTGCACGGGCATCATGACGTCCAGGAGGATCACGTCCGGGCGCACGCGCCGCGCCACGTCCAGGCCTTCCGTGCCGTCGCCGGCCGTGTGCACCTCGTGCCCCCCGACGGCGGACAGCGCGACGGCTGCCACCTCCCTGATCGACGGATCGTCGTCGATGACCACCACGCGTCGGCCCCCCGTCGCCACGTGCTGCGCCTCCTGTCAGTGCCCTTCTCCGATTCCGCACGACGGTACCCCCCGACACGCGAGGACGCCTTTCGTCGCTCCGGGCGTCGGCATCGGGAGCGGAGCGCGCGAACCTCTCCTACCCTCGGGCCCATGGGGGACTCGCGACAGGCGACGGCGCGGGCGTACGCGAGGTTCGTGCGCTGGTGCTGGGTCGCGGCGGTGCTGGTGCTGGCCCTGGTCGTGCTCCTGGCGGGCCCCCTGGACCAGGCCGCGCAGGCTGCGATCTCTCGCGGCGCCATCGCAGCGGCCGGCGTGGTCGCGGCGCTGAGCTGCGGCTGGCGCGCGGCGCGCTCGACGGGGCGTCGACGCCGTGCGTGGGGACTGCTGTCCCTGGGCGGCGCGGTCGGCCTCCTCGGCAACGTGTACGCGGGTCTGGTGGGCGACCCGGAGACCGGCGACACGGCCTACATCGCGGCGCTCCTGCTCGGCGTGGTGGGGATGGCGCTGTTCCCGACCGTGCGACCGCGCGGTCACGAGCTGGTCCGCATGCTGCTCGACAGCGTGGTCGTCGGAGGCTCGGTCCTGTACATCGCGGTCTTCAGCGTCGCCCTGGCGGGCACCGGCGGCTTCGAGGCCGAGCCGGCGCTCACCGCGTACGCGCTGCCGGTCGTGGACGCGCTCCTGGCGACGCTGGCCGTCCTCGTCCTCACCCGGTCGCCCGCGGCCGAACGGGTGCCCCTGGGCCTCGTCGGCATCGGGTTCGTCCTCTACGCCGTGGCCGACGTCGCGTTCGCGCTCCTCACGGCCGAGGGGGGCTTCACGTTCGGCAGCCCTGTCGACGTCGGGTGGGTGGGCGGCTATCTCGCCATCGCGGTCGCCGCCCGGCACCCGGCGGCATCGGGCAGCCCCGTGACCAGCCAGCGGACCGACGGCTCGCCCGTCCTCGGCACCGTCATCACCTTCGGGCTCTTCCTCACGGCGGCGCTCGTGCGCGTGGGGCAGGCGAACGACGAGTTCCCGTGGGTGGCGAACGCGCTCTGGGCGGCCGTGCTGGTCGCGGTCGCGGTCCGCCAGATCCTCGTCGTCGTCGACAACGAGTCGCTGCGCCACGGGCTGGAGCGGCGCGTCGAGGAACGCACCGCGCAGCTGCGCGCGTTGGCGAGCGAGCGGGAGCGCACCCTCGAGTCCGTCGCCGACGGGATCTACGGCGTCGACTCGAGCGGGCGCATCACCTTCGTCAACGACGCCGGTGCCCGGACGCTGGGCGTGGCGGCGGCCGACCTGGTGGGACGCGACGCGCACGAGACCTTCCACGCGCCGGCCGAGGACGGCACCCCGTACCCGGCGGCGGGCTGCTACATCACCGAGGCCGTGCGCGACGGGCTCACCGCGACCGCGGAGCAGGACGTCTACCGCCGGCCCGACGGCAAGGACGTCCCGGTCGAGGTCGCCGCCAGCCCTCTGCGCACGGACGACGCGATCAGCGGCGCCGTCGTCGTGTTCCGCGACATCTCCGAGCGGCGCGAGGTGGAGCGCATCAAGGACGAGTTCGTCTCCGTCGTGAGCCACGAGCTGCGCACCCCGCTCACCTCGATCCGCGGCGCGCTGGGGCTGCTCGACAGCGGGGTGCTCGACCGGTCCTCCGACCAGGCCGCCCGCATGGTGCACATCGCCCTCACGAGCAGCGAGCGGCTGGGCCGGCTCGTGGACGACATCCTCGACGTCGAGCGCATGGACGCGGGGACGACACAGCTCGAGCTCGCCGAGCACCGGCTCGACGGCCTCGTCGCCGCCGCGGTGGAGCAGGTCTCGATCCAGGCCGACGACGCCGGGGTGACCCTGTCGCCGGACGACGGCCCCGAGCTGGTGCGCGTCGACGGCGAGCGCATCGTCCAGACCCTGACCAACCTGCTCAGCAACGCCGTGAAGTTCTCGCCGCGAGGCAGCACCGTGCGGGTGTCCGCCCGGCCGGTGGGGGACCTCGTCGAGGTGCGCGTCGACGACGAGGGGCGGGGGATCCCGCCGGACAAGCTCGAGACCGTCTTCCGCCGCTTCGAGCAGGTGGACGCCTCGGACGCGCGCGAGCGCGGCGGCACGGGGCTGGGCCTGGCCATCGCCCGCAGCATCGTCGAGCGGCACGGCGGGCGGATGTGGGCCGAGAGCGACGGGGACGGGCACGGCTCCAGCTTCCGGCTGACCCTGCCGCGCGTGGTCGAGCCCGCACCGTCCCGCACCGGGGCGCCGAGGGCGGCGTCCGACGCCGCGTCGACGGCGGCGTCCGAGCCGTCGCTCGTGGGGGCGGCCGTCGCGACGGGCACCCGGGTCGTCGTCGTCGACGACGACCCGTACGTGGTCGACGTGCTGCGCGCCGTGCTGGAGGCCCGCGGGTACGTCGTCATCGGGGTGACCGACGGGCGCGCGGCGCTCGAGGCCGTCGAGGCGGAGGCCCCCGACGCGATCGTGCTGGACCTGGCGATGCCCGGGACGGACGGCGCCGAGGTGCTCCGGCAGCTGCGTCTCTCGGCGGCCACCGCCGAGCTGCCGGTGGTCGTCGTGTCGGGCACCGCCCCGTCGGACGCCCGGGAGGCAGCAGCGCTCGCGGACGGCTGGCTCGTCAAGCCCGTCGACCCCGCCCGCCTCGCGGCGACCGTCCGCGAGGTCGTCCTGCTGCGCCCACACCACGAGCGCGTCCTCGTGGTCGAGGACGACGACGACCTCCGGGCCGTCCTGACAACCGTCCTGGAGAGCGCGGGCCTGGTCGTGACGCCGGCCCGTGGCCTGGCCGAGGCGCGCGCCGCCCTCGACGACGGCGGGGAGCCGCACCTGGTGCTGCTCGACCTGCGCCTGCCCGACGGCACCGGGCACGACCTCGTGGCGGACCTGCGACGCAGCGGCCGCCTGCACCGGACCCCGCTCGTCGTCTACTCGGGCGCCGAGGTCGGTCCGGCCGAGCGGGAGGACCTCCGCCTGGGCAGTACCGTCTTCCTCACCAAGGGGCGGGAGGCGCCGGACGCGGTCCTGCGCCCCGTCCTGGACCTCCTGGACGCCGCCGCGGGACGTACCGTCGACGGGTCCGCCGACCGCCCGACCCCGAGGACCACATGACCGAGCCCCTGACCATCCGCGTAAGCACCGGCACCGGGACGGGCCGCACGACGCTCGCAGCCTTCGACGCGGCCCTCGTCGCCGCCGGGGTGGGTGACTTCAACCTCGTGCGGCTGAGCTCCGTCGTGCCACCGGGCAGCGGGGTCCTGGAGGTGGACGGGCGCGACCAGCTCCGGGGTGAGCACGGCGACGCGCTGTACTGCGTGTACGCCGCCGGTCATGCCTCGCTGCCCGGCCACGAGGCCTGGGCCGGGGTCGCGTGGTCGCGGCGCGACGACGGCAGCGGCGCCGGGCTCTTCGTCGAGCACGACGGTCCGTCGCACGAGCAGGTCGAGACGGACCTCACGCACAGCCTGGACGACCTGTCCGCGATCCGCGGGGGCGCGTACCACCAGGAGGGGCGGCGGATCACCGGCCTGGCCTGCGAGACGCTCCCCGTCTGCGCCGTCGTCGTGGCGACGTTCCGTCGGGCCGGGTGGGAGGAGCTGGGCCGTGCGCGCTGACGTCACGTTCGAGCACACCGTGACCGGTGAGGTCGCCGAGGACTTCTGGCGCCTCTACCTGGAGGCGTTCGAGCCGCTGCGCACGCGCGCCGCGGCCCGCCACGTGCTGCACCGCGAGGAGTTCGACGAGGAGATGGCCGACCCGCGCGTGCTGAAGCTCCTCGCGCACGACCGTGCCGGGGAGTCGGTCGGCCTGACGACGCTCGCGACGGACCTGGCCGCGGTGCCGTGGGTGAGCCCGGAGTTCTTCGCGGCCCGCTACCCGGAGCACGCGGCGCGCGGCGCGGTCTGGTACATCGGCTTCACCCTCGCGCACCCCGGCCGGCGCGCCACGCGCACGTTCATGGACATGATCGACGCGCTGGTCGCCCACCTCGCCGAGCACCGGGTCGTGTGCGCGTACGACGTGTCCCGCTTCAACGACGACTCGCTGCGGTTCGCCGACAACCTGCGCCGCCGTCTCGAGCGCACGCAGGACGTCACGGTCGAGACCGTGGACCGGCAGACCTACTACGCGACGACGTTCCACTGACGGCGCGCGCTGCCGCCCACGCGCGTCAGGCCCGGTCGGGGTCCCGGTGCGCGACGTCGAGCGCCCGGGCCCAGGCGGCGACGTCGTCGGGCAGGTCGGGGCTCTGCGCCGGAGCCTCCGGGCCCATGAGCGCGACGACGTCCGGCGCGGGGACCCGGGCGTTCCCCGGGCCGAGGAACCGGCCGGCCACGTAGCCGCGGCCGTAGAGCTGGCCGCGGCACGTGAAGACCTGCTCGATGTAGATCACGCGCTCGTCCCAGCCGAGCACGCGCGTGGTGATCTCGAACCGGTCGCCCAGCTTCAGGGAGCGCTTGTACGTCATCGTCGACGCCGCGACCACCGGGTACCACCTGCGGTCGCCGATCTTGGCGAAGCCGTCGAGGTCGGCGATGAAGTTGGACCGTGCCACGTCCATCATCTGCAGGTACGAGCCGTTGTTGACGTGCAGGTACAGGTCGAGGTCGCCGGGGTGCACGCGCATGCGCGTCACGGACGGGTCGAGCAGGCCCTGGCCGGGCACCGGCTTGCGGGGGCGCAGGGACGCCCAGGTGAGCTGGATCATTCGAGTCACCCGCGCAGGCTATATCGGCGACCGGCGGTATCAGATACCGTTCGCCCGGCCGCGCGCGCGGACGACCCGCGGGTCAGACCGGGGGAGCGGGGTCGTACTGGATCCCCCGGCGCACCGCGCGCGCCACCTCGGGCGACTCGAGCCGGGCCACCAGGTGCAGGGCCATGTCGATCCCGGCCGAGACGCCGGCCGCGGTCACGACGTCCCCGTCGTCGACGAACCTCGCCTCGGTGTCCACGACGACGCTCGGGTCGATCTCCGCCAGCTCGTCGTAGTGGTCGCGGTGCGTCGTCGCCGGCCGGCCGGCGAGCAGTCCCGCCGCCGCGAGCACCAAGGCGCCCGTGCACACGCTCGCGAGGACCGGCGTCTGCACGCGCACCTGCCGCAGCCACTCCAGGTGGGTCGGGTCGGCCATCATGGCGCGGGTGCCCCAGCCGCCCGGGTAGACCAGCACGTGCAGCGGGCCGACGTCGTCCGCGGAGCGGGCGGGCACGAGCCGCAGGCCCTTGGCGAGGCGCACGCCGTCGCCGTCGCGCGAGAAGGTGCTCACGTGCGGCTTCGGCCCCGACTCGGTGCTCGAGTGCTGCTCCCAGGCCGCGAGGACCTCGAACGGCCCGACGACGTCGAGCTCCTCCGCGTCGTCGAACACGAGGATGCCGATGTGGAGCCCGCCGTCGGTGCTCATGCCTTCTCCTGCGTCGTCAGGGCCGTCGCGGCCCCACGGTCATGTCAGATCCCGGGCAGCGCCAGCATCTGGTCGAGCGCTACGCGGGCCCAGTGGGCGTCGTCGGCGTCGACCACGATCCGGTTGACCACGCGTCCCTCGACCAGCGACTCCATCGCCCACACCAGGTGCGGGAGGTCGATGCGGTTCATGGTCGAGCAGAAGCACACGGTCGAGTCCAGGTAGTGCACCTGCTTGTCAGGGTGCGCCTTGGCGAGACGGCGCACCAGGTTGAGCTCGGTGCCGATCGCCCAGGAGCTGCCGGGCTCGGCGGCGTCGAGGGCCTTGATGATGAACTCGGTGGACCCCACCTGGTCCGCCGCGGTGATCACCTCGTGCTTGCACTCCGGGTGGGCCATCACCGTCACGCCGGGCACCCTCGCCCGGACGTCCTCGACGTTGCGCGCGGAGAAGCGCCCGTGCACCGAGCAGTGCCCCCGCCACAGGATCACGCGCGCGTCGCGCAGCTGCTGCTCGGTGAGGCCGCCGAGCGGCTTGCGCGGGTCGTAGACCACGCAGTCGTCCAGGCTCAGGCCGAGCTGGAGGACGGCGGTGTTGCGGCCCAGGTGCTGGTCCGGCAGGAACAGCACCTTGCCGGTGCCCTCCACGCCGCCCACCCGGTCGAACGCCCAGCGCAGCGCGACCTGCGCGTTCGACGACGTGCAGACGGTGCCGCCGTGGCGGCCGGTGAACGCCTTGATCGCGGCGGACGAGTTCATGTAGGTGACGGGCACGGTGTCGTCGGCGATCCCGACGTCCTGCAGCACCGCCCACGCCTCCTCGACCTGGCCGATCTCGGCCATGTCCGCCATGGAGCAGCCCGCGGCGAGGTCGGGCAGCACGACCTGCTGCGCGTCCGACGTGAGGATGTCGGCGCTCTCGGCCATGAAGTGCACGCCGCAGAACAGGACGAACTCCGCCTCGGGGCGGGCGGCGGCCTCGCGCGCGAGCTTGAAGGAGTCCCCGGTGACGTCGGCGAAGTCGATGACCTCGTCGCGCTGGTAGTGGTGCCCGAGCACGAACGCGCGCTCGCCCAGGGCGGCCCGCGCGGCGCGGGCCCGCTCCACCAGGTCCGGGTCCGACGGCGACGGCAGCGCCCCGGTGCACTCGACGCCCCGCTCGGAGGCGAGGTCGCGGCCCTGGCCGAGGAGCAGCAGCGCGGAGGGTGCGGGCTCGGCGAAACCGGCCGTGGTGCCGGTCGAGGTGCCCGCGGTGTCGTTCAGCAGGGTGGTCACGCGCCCATATTTCCACAGCGCCCGCGCGCGGCGCGCCGTGCGTCCGCGTCTCCGCCGGCGTCGCGTCCGGGACGTCGAGCGTCCGCGGCGCCGCCGGGTGTGCCACGATCGCGGCATGCAGGTGCTGCTCTGCGTCGGCGAGGACGCCGGCCCTCTGGCCCCCGCGCTCGCGACGGCGTGGCGGGAGGCCGCACCGTCGTGCGACGTGACCGCCGTCGTCCTGCCCGGCACCCCGTCCGACACGATGCCGCCCGGGGAGGCCCGACCGGCGCTCGCGGGCGTGTTCGTCCCCCTGGACGCCCTCGGGCTGTCGAGCGTCGCGGGGCCGGAGGAGGGGCCGCTCACCGGCCCGGCCGCGGAGGCCGACCTCGTCGTCGTGCACGTCCCCGTGCTGGACGGCACGACCCTGCGCGAGGGGAGCGTCCCCGCCGCCGTGGCGGCCGCCGCGCCGCACGCCGTCCCGGTCGTGGTGCTGGCCGGGCGCAGCGAGGTGTCGCGGCGCGAGTGGTCCGGGGCCGGGGTGAGCGGCGTGCACGAGACGGGGGCCGACGCCGTGCCGGCGACCGCGCGCGTGGCGCGGACCTGGGCGCCGTCCTGGGCATGACCGCCACGACCTCGACGGCTGCCGCGCCGCGCCTGTGACCCGCGTCATCGCGCCCACGGAATTCGCGCGTAGGATCGGGAACAGCCGTACCGGTCCGCCTGTTGGAGGAAGCATGACCGACACCACCGAGATCGCCACGCACGCCGTGGACCTGTCCGACGTCGCCGCCGACAAGGTTCGCAGCCTGCTCGAGCAGGAGGGCCGCGACGACCTCCGTCTGCGGGTGGCCGTCCAGCCCGGCGGCTGTTCCGGCCTCATCTACCAGCTCTACTTCGACGAGCGTCTCCTCGACGGCGACGCCCTGCGCGACTTCGACGGCGTCGAGGTCGTCGTGGACCGCATGAGCGTGCCCTACCTCGAGGGCGCGAAGATCGACTTCGCGGACACCATCGAGAAGCAGGGCTTCACGATCGACAACCCGAACGCCGGCAGCTCCTGCGCCTGCGGCGGTTCCTTCAGCTGAACCGCTGAGCGACCTCGACGGCCCGGCCGCCCCCACGGGGTGGCCGGGCCGTCGTCGTGGCGGGCCGGGTGTCGTCGCGGCTCAGGAGTCGGCGCCCAGCCGCACGGTGAGCGACCACACGCACCTGGTGCCTCCGTCTGCTCCCTCGTCCGGGGTCACCTCCGCCTCGGCGACGGTCGCGTGCCCCCGCATCCGGGCCCAGGCGGGCACGTCGTGCCGGGCCGCCGGGTCGGTCGACAGCACGGTCACGAGCGTCCCGGCGGGCAGGTCGCGGGACGCCGCGGCCAGCCGGATCACGGGCAGCGGGCAGCGCAGGCCGCGGGCGTCGACGACCACGGCGTCGCCGGCGCTCACAGCCCGCCCACCCCGAGCACGTCGCGCACCCGCCGCACGGCGCCCGGCAGGACGGCCAGGAAGCGGTCGACGTCGTCCTCGGTGGTCGACCGGTCGAGGGCGATCCGCACGTTGCCGTGCGTGAGCACCCCCATCGCCGCGAGCACGTGCGACGGCTCCAGGGTGCTCGCGGTGCAGGCGGAGCCGGAGCCGACGGCGAAGCCCGCCCGGTCCAGCTCCGTCACGAGCGCCTCGCCGTCGACGTACAGGCACGAGAACGTGACGACGTGGGGGAGCCGGTCGTCCGGCTCGCCCACCACCTCGACGTCGGGGACGGCTGCGGCCGCCTCCCGCACGCGCTGCGTGAGGAGCCGGCGCCGCTCGTCCTGCGCGGCGCGGTCGGCCTCCGTGGCCTGCAGGGCCACGGCGGCGGCGAACACGGCGGGCACGCTCACCCCGCCGGGCGCCCAGGGGTCGGCGTCCTCAGGCGCGGGTGGGACGGCCCGCACGCGCTGACGCACAGCGAGCACACCCACCCCGGCGGGCCCGCCCCAGTCGGCCGGGTGGGCGGCGAGGAGGTCCCAGGCGTCGGGCACGACGTCGTGGCCCAGCGATGCGCCCGCGTCCACGAGGAGCGGCACCCCCGCGGCCCGGGTGGCCTCGTGCACGGTGCTCAGCGGCTGCCGCGTGCCCACCTCGCCGTTGGCGTGCTGGAGCGCCGCGAGCGCGACGCCGGGGCGCGCGACGCGGTCCGCGAAGGCGTCCGCGTCGACGCGACCGTGGCGGTCGACGCCGACCACCGCGCGCTCGCCCTCCTGGGCCTGTGCGGCGGCGGCTGCCGCGTGCAGCACCGCCGCGCGCTCGGTGCCGCCCACGACGACGTCCCCGCCCGCGCGGCGCCGGGCCTTCGCGGTGCCCACCAGGGCGTCGCGCAGCGCGGACGCGTGTCCGGCCGTGAAGCGCACCTCCTCCGTACGCGCCCCCAGGACTGCGGCGACCGCCTCCCGCGCGCCGTCGAGGAGGCGCGCCGCCCTGCGTCCCTCCGTGTGCAGGCGGTGCGGGTCGGCCCAGCCGTCGTCGAGCGCCTGCAGGAGGGCCTGCCGCGCGAGCGGGTGCAGCGGGGCGCCGCCGCCGTTGTCCAGGTGCACCCGCGAGGCGGACGCCGTGGGCGGCGCCGCGGGGGAGTGGTTCCCGGTCGGCTCGGTGGTGTCGGTCACAGGCGTGCTCCGTGGGGGCTGACGTGCGTCCCGATGCCGTGTCGAGGCGCGTCGGGCGGGCGCGGATTGCGCGCCCGGGGCACGATCGTGCCATCTTCGGGGCGTCGAGGTCCGGTCGGTCGGGGTCCGGGACGGTCCGGAGGATCTGACACTCCCGAGGATCGATCTGACACTCTCCTGGGGTCTGTGTGCAAGAAGGAGTTGTGGACGTCCCGTGCGGAAAGAGTCACGCCCCGAGGGTGCTTTTGCGGCGTCGAACCTGCTCCGGGCGCGCTAGGCTGCACCTCATCGAGGACGAAGGTCCTGTCCGCGTGCCTGTTGCCCAGAGGGGCCGTGGCGGTCGGGCAGGACGTGACGTGAAAGGCCTCCCTTGCACTCGAAGAGCCCCACCCGCACCCGGCGGGTCATCCTGCGCGCGACGGCTATCGCCGGCGCCGTCGCCGTGTTGGCCTCCGGTTGTGCCAGCGACTCCGTCAAGCGCGGATACCTGCCCGGCTACGCCGACGGGGAGGTGACCAACCAGACCGAGCGAATCACGAACCTCTGGGTCGGCTCCTGGATCGCGGCGCTGATCGTCGGTGTGATCACGTGGGGCCTGATGCTGTGGTGCGTCGCGGCGTACCGCAAGCGCCGGGACGACCACCAGCTCCCGATCCAGACGCGCTACCACATGCCGCTCGAGATCATGTACACGGCCGTGCCGACGATCATGATCCTCGTCCTGTTCTTCTACACGGACCGCGACATGTCGGCCGTGCAGGACACCAGCGCCGAGCCGGACGTGAACATCCAGGTCATCGGCAAGCAGTGGAGCTGGGACTTCAACTACCTGGACTCCGACGTCTACGACTCCGGGCAGCACCTGCTCGACGTCGGCGGCCAGACGATCGACGACGAGGTCGACGGTGCCCCGGGCACGTCGAAGGACGTCCCGACGCTGTACCTCCCGGTCGACCAGACGGTCGAGTTCACGCTGGACTCCCGCGACGTCATCCACTCGTTCTGGATCCCCGCCTTCCTGTACAAGCAGGACATGATCCCGGGCCGGACCAACACCTTCCAGGTCACCCCGACCCGTGAGGGCACGTACGCCGGCAAGTGCGCCGAGCTCTGCGGCGAGTTCCACTCCGGGATGCTCTTCAACGTCAAGGTCGTCTCGCAGGCGGAGTACGACGCCCACATGGCCGACCTCGAGGCCGCTGGCCAGACCGGCGAGCTCGGGCTCGACCTGAACCGCCAGCAGCACGACGCGAACTTCCCGCAGGAAGACACCCTCCCGGAGGTCGAGAACTGATGGCGGCCACGACTGCCCCCGCGCACGACGTCGAGGTCATCCCCGGTCTCGCGCCGAAGCGCCAGAACCTCGGTCGCACCGTGGTCAAGTGGATCACCTCCACCGACCACAAGACGATCGGCTACCTGTACCTCATCACGTCGTTCATCTGGTTCGCGGTGGGAGGCATCCTCGCCCTGCTCATCCGCGCCGAGCTGTTCATGCCCGGCCTGCAGGTGGTGCAGAGCAAGGAGCAGTACAACCAGCTCTTCACGATGCACGGCACGATCATGCTGCTGCTGTTCGCGACACCCCTGTTCGCGGGCTTCGCCAACGTGATCATGCCCCTGCAGATCGGCGCGCCCGACGTCGCGTTCCCGCGGCTCAACATGTTCGCGTACTGGCTGTTCCTCTTCGGTGGCCTCATCGCGGCGGCGGGCTTCTTCACCCCGCAGGGCGCCGCGTCGTTCGGCTGGTTCGCGTACGCACCGTTGTCGAACACGACGTTCAGTCCAGGGCTAGGCGGAGACCTCTGGGTGTTCGGCCTCGCGCTGGCTGGCTTCGGCACCATCCTCGGTGCCGTCAACTTCATCACCACGATCATCACGATGCGCGCGCCGGGCATGACCATGTTCCGGATGCCGATCTTCACGTGGAACACGCTCGTCACGAGCCTCCTCGTGCTGATGGCCTTCCCGCCGCTGGCCTCCGCGCTCTTCGCGCTGGGCGCCGACCGTCGTCTCGGGGCGCAGGTCTTCAACCCCGAGAACGGCGGGGCGATCCTCTGGCAGCACCTGTTCTGGTTCTTCGGCCACCCCGAGGTGTACATCATCGCGCTGCCGTTCTTCGGCATCGTGTCGGAGATCTTCCCGGTCTTCAGCCGCAAGCCGATCTTCGGCTACAAGGGCCTGATCTACGCGACGATCGCGATCGCGGCGCTGTCCGTGACGGTGTGGGCCCACCACATGTACGTGACCGGCGCGGTGCTCCTGCCGTTCTTCGCCTTCATGACGATGCTGATCGCCATCCCGACCGGTGTGAAGTTCTTCAACTGGATCGGCACGATGTGGCGCGGGAAGCTCACGTTCGAGACACCGATGCTGTGGTCGATCGGCTTCCTCGTGACCTTCCTCTTCGGCGGCCTGACGGGCATCATCCTGTCCAGCCCCGCCCTGGACTTCCACCTGTCCGACTCGTACTTCGTGGTGGCGCACTTCCACTACGTGGTCTTCGGCACCGTGGTGTTCGCGATGTTCGCCGGCTTCTACTTCTGGTGGCCGAAGTTCACGGGCCGGATGCTCAACGAGCGGCTCGGCAAGATCCACTTCTGGCTGCTGTTCATCGGCTTCCACATGACGTTCCTCATCCAGCACTGGCTGGGCGTCGAGGGCATGGCCCGTCGGTACGCCGACTACATGCCCGAGGAGGGCTTCACCTGGGAGAACCAGGTGTCGACCATCGGCGCGTTCATCCTGGCGGCCTCCACGCTGCCGTTCCTGTGGAACGTGTACACGACCTGGCGGAACGCGCCGAAGGTCACCGTCGACGACCCGTGGGGCTACGGCCGCTCCCTCGAGTGGGCCACCAGCTGCCCGCCGCCGCGGCACAACTTCACCTCGCTGCCGCGCATCCGCTCGGAGTCGCCGGCCTTCGACCTGCACCACCCCGAGGTCGCGGCGATGGAGCAGGCGCCGGGCCACGGGCCTCTGGTCCAGGTCTACGGTGACCCGGACCGGCGCGGGCACCAGCAGCTGGTCGAGGAGCGTCGCGACAGCGCGCAGTCGTCGGCTGCCCAGTCGACCACCACCGTGATCGACGACGAGGGGGAGAACCGCAAGTGAAGATCGAGATCAAGCTCTTCCTGTTCCTCGCCCCGTTCTTCGTGCTCGTCGGAGTGATCTACGGCTTCGTCACGCACTTCCAGGAGCCGGTCGGCTACCTCGGCATCCCGCTGGTGGGTGCGCTCGTCGCGATGGTGGGCGCCTACCTCGCGCTCACCGCCCGTCGTATCGACCCCCGTCCGGAGGACGACGAGGAGGGCGAGATCGAGCAGGGCGCCGGCGACCAGGGCGTGTACTCGCCGTGGAGCTGGTGGCCGCTGGTGATCGCCGCCGCCGCCGCGATCGCGTTCCTTGGGCTTGCCGTGGGCTGGTGGGTGCTCTACATCGGCTTCATCCTCGGGGTCATCGGGCTCGTCGGCTGGGTGTTCGAGTTCAGCCGCGGTCAGCACGCCCACTGAGGCTTCTGCTCCCGGGAAGGGCCCCTCACGCGACGCGCGTGAGGGGCCCTTCGCCGTTCCCCCGGGGGCGTCCTAGGGCCGAGACGGCGCGGGACACGGATCGACAACGATCCGCGACGGTGCTGTCCGACCCGCTGACCGTGCAGTGCATCCCGTGATGCAATGAAACTTCACGATTCCCTGAGAAGGAGCATCATGCGCGTCCCCCAGAAGACCGTGGCCCTGGCATCGGCGGGCCTGGTCGCCCTCGCCCTGAGCGCCTGCGGGAGCGAGGAGCCCGCGGCCCCCGCCGCCGGCGAGCAGGCCGCCGAGGAGCCGGCGGCGAAGATCGCGACGGTCTCGACGATGACGGACCTGGCCGGACAGATGCAGGCCGCGCAGGAAGAGGCGTCGAGCGCGCACATGGAGCTGACGTACTCGGGCGAGCTCGCCGAGTCGGCGGGGATGACCGAGAGCACCACGTCGGCCGACGTGGCCTACGGCCCGACGTTCGACGAGACGACCATGCAGATGTCCATGGCGGTCATGGGCATGGACATGGACATCGTGCTGCTCGACGGCACGATCTACCTGTCCATGGGGGAGATGACCCAGGGCAAGTACCTGTCGATGACCGCTGAGGACATGGCGAAGGACCCGGCCCTCGCAGGCACGATCGACTCGATGGAGTCCATGGACGCGGCCTCGCAGGCAGAGGCGATGGCGGACGCCGTGACCTCGTTCGAGCACACCGGCACCGAGACCGTCGACGGTGTCGAGACCCAGGTCTACACGGCCACGATCGACCCGTCCAAGGTGAAGGACGGCACGGCGGGCATCGACGCGTCGACCGCTGACCAGCTCGGCGAGATCTCCGCGGTCTACAAGGTGGACCCGCGGGGCCTGCCCGTGGAGGCCGACATCACGATGGAGGTCGAGGGGCAGGAGATGGTCGTCGAGTCCACGTTCAGCAAGTGGGGCGAGCCGGTCGACGTCACGGCGCCCGCCGAGGACGACGTGATCCCGTACTCGGAGTTCGGTCAGGGCTGATCCCGCGAGATAGAGAGACTCGCCGAGATAGAGAGGCCGGGACGGGGCCGCAGCACCGCGGCCCCGTCCCGGCCT